>CAWHUK010000006.1:0-233279 GCA_963832535.1 uncultured Acidobacteriota bacterium | reverse complement strand
TGAACCGCCCGAAGATGTCGGGCCTATGGGCATTGAATGGCAGGCAGAATCTTGAAGGACGGGCAACAGGGTCCGTGCTCGATGGTTGGATTGCAATTGGCTCTGGCTGATATCGGTATCGCGCCCGGTAGAAATGCCACTCTCCGGCCGAATGGATCTGAAAACGGGCGATCTTGTGAAGCGAGCGACAGAGGTTCCCTGTAGCGTTGGCGGCTCCAACCCCGTGGCGAAATCAATCTGGCATGTCTAGTGGCGCCGCTCATGACGTGTCCTTGAGTGCCGGTTGTCTTCGAGCTACCAGGGTATCGGACAGTATCATCCGGCCACGGCGGCAAGCCGGGCACAGGCGAAAGAAGCCCCGCCGAGTAACTCTGACCTGTCACTGAATTCGTCAACTTGAACTGGCCCCTTTTGATGGTCTGATTTGGCCCCACCTGAAGGCATGTGATTTGTCATTCCGTGTTGGCCTTGGCGGAAGAAGCCCGAAGGGCGACTGGAGCCAAGGCCAACACGGGGCGGCGCCGCTGGCGTAGTCAGGCGGCGTTAAAAGGGCGATTCGGGCATGTTCTCCTCGGGATGGAAGATATGCTCGAACGGCAAGCGCTCCTGGGCCTTGCTCGAGCCGAGCCTGACTTCGAACTGGGTTTGGTTGCTGCCCAGGCAATCGAGTCTTACGACCTCTGCCAGTCTGGTCTCCACCTCCCGCCGGCCTTCGGTGTGGACATCCTCGCCCAGGCGTCCGATCTCCAGAGCTTGCTGGAAGGCCGCCTGCTCATCTTCGCTGCGGAAGATGTGGACTGCCTCTTTCCACTCCCGCGGCCCCTCTTTGCCTTCCACCATCACCGCCCAGCGCAGTTGCGCGTGATACCACTGTTTATCTGTCATGCCTTTGCCGCCTTTCCTGGCCATGGTTCTGCGAAAGCGGTAGCTTTCGGTTCCAGTCTCGATGATGTGTGCCCGGTCGGTTAAGCGATCCAGCATCGCTTTGCACAGCCGCGCGTTGGGGATCTTGGTAGGCCATTCGGAAAATGGCAAGTTGGTTGTTACGACGATCGCCGCCTGCTCGGTGCGTCCGGCGATCACCTGGAAGAGCAGCTCCGCCGCGGCGTCCGGCATGACGACGTAGCCAAGCTCGTCAAGAACGACGAGATCGTAGCGCATCCAGCGGTTGCGCACTCGCGTCAGTTGCAGTTGGCTCTGCGCTTCGATCATCTCCGTCACCAGCTCCGCAGCCGTGGTAAAGCGCACCCGCTTGCGCTGCCGGCAGGCGGCGACAGCCAAAGCGACGGCCAAGTGGCTCTTGCCCGTGCCTGTTTCACCGATTAGAACGACGGGCTCCTTGCGCTCCAGATACTCGCCCTCGCTCAACTTTTTCACCAGGGCCACGGGGATGTGCGGCGCTGCCGGAAAATCGAACTCCTCCAGTGTCTTGACCGCCGGGAAGTGGGCCTCCTTGATGCGCCGGATTACGGCCCGGCGATCGCGTTCCTCGATCTCGGCTTCGAGCAACGCCTCCAGATAACTCAGGTGCGACTGCTTCTTGCGCACCGCTTCTTCGGCCAGGTTGGCGAACTGGTCAGCTACGGTGGTCAGATAGAGTTGCCGGGCGTACTGCTGAATGGTGGCCTGTTCGATGGGTTGCAATGTGCTCACTGGACCACCTCCGTCGCCACTGGCCAGCTCGCCATCCGCGAACCGGAGTCTGTCTGTGCAGTCTCTGTCCAGTTCGGCCGCAGTTGTTCGTAGGCCTCCATGCTCGGTTGTGGCCGGTCGTAGCGGCGCAACTCGCCTACTTCCACGATCGCCGCTTCTGAAGAGGCCTCCCGACAGTCCACGTTGAGCAAATAGCGGATCGCGCTCAGGCTCGAAGTTCCCATCTCCAGCGCCTCTTCCACTGCCTGGCGTACACGGGCCGCGCCATAGGTGCGGCTCAGCAGCAGCACCTCGATCATCGCCCGCGTTCCGACCTGTCGGCCTTCCCGCTCACTGACTATGGACCAGAAGCGGTCGTAACTGGCTGGCCAGCGGCCTTGAGTGCGGCACTGTTCCAGGGCCGTTGAGCCGGCCATGGCGCCCGGCTTCTTCACGAGCACATCCAGGTAGTGGTCCAGTTCCAGAACCTGCCGATGGCGCCCGTAGCAGCGTTCATGCCGAGCCACGCAACCTCCTCCGTGCCAGATCTCCACGTAGGCCGAGTAGACCTTGGCTTCGGCCGTTGTGCCCACCGGCAGCGGCGTCGAGTAGAAGTTGGTCAGCACCTTCACACAGCCGCTCTGGTTGACCTGGGGAAAATGCAACGCGGCCAGATCGAAGCCTTCGGCGGCCAGCGGCAGAAGATGCTCGCGCTCGGCCAGCATCGCCGCCCCGATCGTCTGGCTACGGCCAGTGATCAGGCGGTTTTGCTCCTCGTTTGCGCCGGACGCCAGAAGCTGATTCAGCTCCTCCAGGTTGCGCACCTTCGGCATGGGAACCAGATAGTTGCGCCTGAACTGCCCGCCCTCGCCCTCCACGCCCCCCTTCTCGTGACCTTCGCCCGGCGTGCAGAACTCCGCGCGAAGACCCCAGTGCGAGCGAAAGGCGATGAACCGCGTTGTCTCCACGCGCTGATGGCCGCGCAGGATCTTCTTCACCGCACTGGTCAGGTTGTCGTAGCGCAGGGTAGAAAAAACGCCTCCAAACCAGCGAAATGCCAACTCATGGGCTTCGAGAAACGCCTGTTGCGTGGCGTGCGGATAGGCCCGGTGATAGGCCGCGCCCGAGGCCATCGCGCGCATGTAGAAGATGTAGACCTTGCGCGGCAGACCATCAAACTCCGCCCAAATCTCGTACCAGTCCACCTGCGCCTCGCCGCCAAACTGGTACGACTGCGGCACGAAGACCTCGTGGCCCAGAAGTCCCACCGCGGCCTTGCGCTGACGCACGTACTCGCGCACCGTGGACTCGCCGACAACGATCTCCGGCTTCTCCTGCCGCAACCGCGTCCAGATGCGATGCGCCGTGTGCCGCTGCTTGCGCGGGGCCCGGCGATCGGCTTCCAGAATCGCGTCGATCACCGGTAGCGCCAGCGCAAGCTTCGGCCGCTCCCGCTCCGGCTTCTTCCGCTCCGGAGGCACTGCGCTGGCCAGGGCCCGACGCACCTCGCGACGATGTACTCCCAATCTCCGCGCTACCGCGCGGACCGTTCCGGCCCCATGCTCGTACTCCCGCCGGATCTGCTCGTATAATTCCACCTTGCTCCTCCTTGTGGCCAAGCCGTCCTCGCTTCCGGGGCAAAACCCCAGAAACAAGTTAACGGGCTCCGCCTTCAGGTGGGGCCAAATCAGACCATCGAAAGGGGCCAGTTCAGAGTAGCGAAATCAGTCACGGTAATCCTGAACGTCTGATGACTCTTGAGGTCTCTCTGGAATGGCCATGCCCAGTAGCTGCCGGCATAGGGTAACGATGCAATGCCAAATCTGTGTGCACCCTGTCTCAACGCGTATCGTGATGAGAGTGATTCGCTCCTTTGTATCGTCGATCACAGCGTCCGCGCGGACGGAATTTATGATGGTTGCACCATCGCCATCGATAGTGTTCTGGCAAGGCACGGCGAGTCACAGAACATCGTGACAACTGGAAAGGATGGAGCGAATCCAGCGGAATTCATTCCGAAACAAGCGCTCTCTATCGCGTCAGGCCGCTTTCAACCCGCCCTCCCCTCAAACCACGGCGGACATTGCGGGAACGGGATGCAGCCAATGCGCCCACTCGCTTGCCGCGCCCGTCTTGGCGCGATTGAAGGCATCGCGAATGCACACCGTCACCGGGCCTGGCTTGCCCTGGCCGATAGGACTGAGTCGAGCCCGGCCAGGGGAAGAATCTCGCATGCCGTCCCGCAGAGAAAGGCCTCGTCGGCCGAACGCAAATCCGCAACCGTGATCGTACCCACTTCCACATTGAAGCCTTCGGCGGCGGCCAGCTGCAAAACCGAGTCGCGCGTGATGCCCATAAGAATCGAGGCTCGCTCGTCGTTGGTGCGCACCGTGCGGCCGCTCACCACAAAGAGATTGGCGACCGCCGCTTCGGCCAGGTTGCCGGCCGTGTTCAGCAGCAGCGCCTCGTCGTAGCCGCGCCGTAGCGCTTCCATAGTGGCCAGGCGCGAGTTCAAGTACTGGCCGCAGGCCTTGGCCGTCGTGGGCATCATACTTGAGTCGAACTTGCGGTAGGGCGAGATGGTCACGCGCGCGCCGCGATCGCGGCTCTCCTCGCTGACGTGCGCGATATTGCCCCAGGCCAGTATCGCCGTCTGCGTGGAGCACTCCGCGCGCAAGCCCAGCGTGTCCGCGCCCAGGTAAGCAATGGGCCGGATGTAAGATTCCGTCAGACCGTTGCGCCGCAAGAGCTCGCAGATAGCCTCGGTCAGCCCCTCGGCAGTGAAGGGAATTGTCATTCCATAGATTGCGGCCGACTTGTAGAAGCGCTCCAGATGCGCGTCCAGGCGAAAGATCGCCGGCTCGCCGTGGACCGCATAGCTGCGTATCCCCTCAAAGACACCGGTGCCATAGTGGAGCCCGTGCGTGGCCAAAGGCACATGGCTCCTCGCCCAGGGCACAAAACTGCCGTTCATCCAGGTCCACTCGATGCTTTCAAATGTCATCTCGCGTTCACCGCCAGACTGCAAAAGATGTGCTGCATTATTCTTGAGCCGCGCGCGCTTTTCGTAAATACAAGATGGGAAGAACAATTATGTTTTCTCCATTGTTTCTCAAGATAGAATGAATTATGACTTTCGATTCTTCAGCACTTGACGAGACAAACTGGAAGATTATCGCGGAGCTGCAGCAGAACGGCCGCATCTCGTTTGCCGAATTGGGCCGCCGCGTGGGACTCACGCTGCCCGCCGTGGCCGAGCGCGTGCGCAAGATGGAGGATGCGGGCGTCATCACCGGCTACCGCGCCGAGATCGATCCGGCCAAGATCGGCCTGCCCATCGCCGCCTTCATCCGCATCAGCGTGGCGGGCGACGTGCTGGCGCGCATCACCCGAACGGTGCGCGAGATGCCCGAGGTTCTGGAATGCCATCGCGGCACGGGCGCCGACTCCTTCACCCTGAAGGTGGCCGTGGAGAGCATCGAACATCGGGAGAAGCTGATCGACAAGCTGACGCCCATCGGCACCACTTCGACCTCGATCGTGCTCTCGACTCTCATCCGCCGTCAGATTTTGGCGCGCCGTCTGGCCGGCGGGCGCAAGAGGTGAGTTGCTTCTTCCTATCCGGAGCAGAACAGCCGAGCAAGCGAGCGGCGTTGCCACCGAGAATCTTCAACCTATCGTCTTCGGAAATAGAGAGCGCCTGCAAGCTCGAAAGCATCTTCGAGATGCTGCCGATCTGGTGCGGGTAGTCGCTGCCAGCGACGAGGTGATCGGCGCCGGCGAAGGAGATCGCAAACTCGATCGCGTGCGAATCAAAATTGACCGTATCGTAATAGAAGCTGCGTTTCAAGTAGACGCTCGGTGCTTGGCTGATATTCTGGCGGCACTCTTCAAAAGCGGCGTAGCCCCGGTCCAGGGAAGAGCATTGCCCCGGGAGGTGCAGTTGTTCCATCGCCCGGCGAAACTCGGCCAAACTGGCGGCGGGATCGTTGAGCGGCAGAGTCGCCAAGGCGGCAAAGCGGCCGCCCTTGCCGGCCACGATGCCGGCAAAAGCGTCGTTGACCAAGCTCGCCAAGCGTGCCCCCGTCGCCGGCTCTTCCACGTGCGTGCCGGGAGTAGTCAACGTGATAACCTGCGTGTCCACGCCGGCTTCCCGCAAGACTTCTTCACGGTAGTCAATGTCACGCTGGCCCCGCACAACGATGTTGTAATCGCCGGGATAATGCACTCGGGGATTACCGGCAGCATCGTGGCTGATATGCACCGCACTGGGACCCCGCTCGAGCGCTTCCAGGTATGCGGGCGGATAAAAATGATTGTGGAAATCAATGGTAGCCATCGGCAGTTCTCTCCCTGGGATGTGTCGTGCAACGCGTCACGTCAAAGCTCATCGGTCCCAGGGTATAGGCATTGAAAAAAGCTGATTGTTTCTCGTTTTCCGTCCGCTCGATTTTCCCACCTGATCCTCCAACTCTCCTCACACATTACCGTCTCGTTTGCTTCGCAACACCGTCACTCGGCTTTTTTGACTTCCCATTTTGCCGTATATATCCGCCATTCAAATGCTCATACTCAGAGACTAAGTTACCGTAATAATTTAGGGGCAGTTCGTCTACTCTAACCTGCCCGCTTTCGTTGGCTACGGTTATGAACTTGTTCCATTCCGGCGGATCCATTTGCGGGTAGTCGAGGCGCTCGAAATGCAATTCACGGGAACTTGCCTTTCTTGCCTGGCAGGCATGGACGACTATAGTGGCCATAGTTAAGATGTTTTGCACTTCCAAACGCATGCACCAGTTCGTGAGGATTTCGAGCGATGAGACTTTCCGCTTCATTATCCTGCAGCTGCGCAAGGATCTGCAGACCGGTTTCGAGCAAGCTATTACTCTTGATGCCCCCACAATAACTCTGCATGGCACGGCAAATGGCGGAATTCAATTCGGCCCAGGTGATGCCTGTACGGCGCGTTAGAATGGCCTCGAGCCGCTTGTTTTCGCAGGTGATTTGCTCCTCATCTAAGGTACTTTCCGGAATGCTTTGGGCATAGGCCGCCGCCCAGCGCCCGGCATAATGCCCGGTGGCCGCGGCATGCCCCACGGAATCCGACGCAAACAAGGCGTCACCGGCAACAAACAATCCGGGAAACGTCGTCATCAGCCGCCAATCATTGAGCAAGCCGCCGGGAAGCCCGAACAGTTGCCGCTCCTGAGGCAGGAAATTCGCCGATTTCCAGCCCGAGGCGTGAGAGCGCTTGACAAGGCGGGGGCGGGGCTGAAGGCTGCGTGGCGTGGCGCAGACCTGAGGCAGGTCTTGCCTTTTCATATCGGCGTTTTGCGGGAATTGGGTTGTGCCCGGGTTGCGGTTGTGAAGTTCCTGGGGCTCGGAGCCCGCCTGTCTACTTCCCGCTCTTTGTTCTGTTATCTAACTTGCAGAGCATGTGGCAATTATCAGGCACTGTCTTTCCTCCCTTGCTCCACGGGACGATATGGTCGGCTTCCATTGCGCCTATTTCGTAGTGTTTTTTGCAGTCGGGGCAAATACCTTTCTGCTGCTCGTATATTTTGACCTTCGTCTTTTCGTCGAAGGCGCGCAAGCTCAAAGTTTTTTCTTTGCCAGTCAAAAGGTATTCGTAAATACCTTTCTTACTGGTGCGCCCGGCAGGGCGCACTCACTTGGGGGTGCAAGTCCCCTACACACCCAGCAAGGGGAAGTGTTAGCTGAACGGAAATGCGAGTTGACATTTTTCCTGTGCCAGCATAAAAAGAGCTTACTTCAGGTTGTGAAATGAATTCGGGTGTTTGGACGCTGAGAACAGGAGCATTGTGCTAACAGCAGTCCTCATTTTCTATTTGGCCCTATCGCTCGGCATAGGCTTCTACACGCGTGGACGGGCCAAGAGTGCCACTGACTTCCTCATAGCCGGGCGCCAGCTAGGTTTGGGGCTGAGTACTGCCACTATGTCTGCCGTGCAGATCGGCGCCGGGGTAGTTCTAGGTGGCGCCGAAGTGGCGGCGACCAGTGGCTTATGGCCGGGCGTTTGGTATGGCATCGGCTGCGGCGGCGGATTGATCTTGGCCGGCTTGCTTGTAGCGGCGCGTTTGCGCCGCCTGGGCGGAGTGGTGCCCCTTGATTTCTTCGGCCAGCGCTTCGGAGAACGGCGCTGGGCGCGCATCTGGGCCTGGATATCGAATATCCCCAGCATGATGGGAATCCTGATTGCACAGTTGCTGGCTGCGGGTTCGGTGCTGGCGGGGCTTGGGATGGATTTCAGGCACGGCGTGATTCTAATCGCCGTGGTGCTTCTGTTCTACAGTGTGATGGCCGGCATGTGGGGCGTGGTACTGGTTGACCTCGTCCAAGTGGTCATCATCGTCATTGGCCTGGTGGCAGCCACCGTCGTGACCCTGTTCAAGCTGGGTTCGATGCATTCCGTTTCTTCGCTTCTGGCGACGCCATTTGTTCCGCCGGGAATGGCTTCCAAGGCCGTCTTCCTGATTGTGCCGTTCCTGTTCGCGATTTCTGTGTCGCAGAACGCGTTTATGCGCTATCAATCGGCGCGTACTGCCGAGATTGCTCAATGGGGCTCCATTTTCGCCGGCTGCATCGTCCTTTTTATCAGCTTCTGCGCCGCGTTGTTAGGAGCTGCGGGCCATGTTCTGTATCCGGCGGTGGCCTATGCTTCAGTGCTGCCGCATACGGTTTCGTCCGTATTGCCGCAGATCATGGGGGGAATCGTAGTGGCGGGCCTGCTGGGCGCGGCCATGAACGCCGGCAGCAGCATATTACTCGGCTTGGCCGGCTCCATGTCCCGAGATTTCTACAATATGGTGCTGCAACCTAAGAAAGCTCTGGATGAGCTTAAGTATGGGCGGCTGGTGTCGCGTGCCACCATCGTGATCGCCCTAGTGGTGGCTACCCTGCTCGCCTTCAGCGCCAAAGGTATTCTGCCGACCATGATCTTATTCAACTACCCCTACATGGGAAGCATGCTGATCCCATTGCTGCTGGGAGTGCTTTGGAGGGGCGGAACTACCAAAGGCGCTTTCGCCTCCATGTTCGTAGGCGGAGCAGTGGCAGTGGCCTCGCTGCTGGTGGGGGCGGTGGGTTGGAGGACTGCCTGGTTCAACGTGGATTTGGGGTTGCTGATTGCGTACGGCGCATCGGCTTTGGCGTTTGTTGCCGTGAGCAAGTTGACGCGAATCCCAGTTGTCGAAGAGCCGCGCCTAAGCACAGCGCCGTCCCGCAACATCTAACTCATTCCATGGCTCTTACGCGTCAAGCCAGACTCGCAGAGAATTTCCTGCGAGGTAGGTATCTGCTTGACTCAGGTAACCGCTAGATTTAGTATGCGGTCGTGATCGAGGAATACCCACAGGATCTGATAGAGTTGGAGGCCAACTTTTCTACGGAAGCAGCCTGTAGGGAATACTTGGCCCGGTTGCGCTGGCCGGATGGATTTCGCTGCCCTCACTGTGGCGGCGTCAAGTCATGGCCTGTGCGAAGTGTACTGTTTCAGTGTGCAGCGTGCGGCTACCAGACCTCTGTGACTGCCGGAACGATCTTTCAGGACACGCGGACGCCGTTGCCGGTTTGGTTTCGCGCCATGTGGTGGGTAACAACCCAGAAAAACGGCGCCAGCGCGTTGGGGTTGCAGCGAGTGCTGGGGCTGAAAAGCTATGAAACGGCTTGGGCGTGGCTGCACAAATTTCGCCGCGCCATGGTTCGGCCGGGGCGTGACCTGCTCACGGGCAGGGTCGAAGTGGATGAGTGCTATGTGGGCGGACCGGAGGAAGGTTTGCCGGGACGGCTCAACCTGGAGAAGGCTCTGGTGGTTGTTGCCGCACAGGAGGATGGGGCGGGCATCGGCAGAATTCGCCTGCGCCAGGTTGTGGATGCGTCGGCGGAAAGCTTGCTTCCCTTTGTGCGGGAGTCGGTCGTGGCCGGAAGCACTGTGCATACCGACGGATGGCTGGGCTATCTGCCCCTGAAGAGCAGTGGTTATCAGCACGAGGTCACTTATTTGAAGGGCAACAAGAAGGCTGCGTCCGAACTGTTGCCGCGTGTTCATCTGGTGATTTCGCACCTGAAACGGTGGATGATGGGGACACATCAGGGCGCGATCAGCCATAAGCATCTCGATTACTATCTGGACGAATTCACCTTCCGCTTCAATCGGCGGCGATCAAAGAGCCGTGGCAAGCTCTTCTTCCGGCTCGCGCAGCAAGCCGTGGCCGTCGATCCTGTAACCCTGGATCAGATGATTCATCCCGATGCAAGGGCAAAAGTGAAACCACAACCTGTTGGGCCTACCTGAGTCAAGCAGATACCTACCTCCTGCGAATTGCTACACTAGTCTCAAGCTGAAGAAGTGAACATGACGGTTGGGCGGCGCGGTGAGACCCGGATGGGCCCGGAGACTCCCGCGCCGCCCTTTTGTTGAAGCTGCCCTTTTCGCAGCCCGCACCGTTTCTTCTGCGGATTTGCCCTCAAGGAGGTGCAATGAACGCGAAAATGGCCCTTAAGTTCTCTATCCGCCGGATTCTACGAAATAGCCCCTTTCTTTTCAACGCCTTACCGGCGGAGATCAAGGGGCAACTCATTGCAAACAAAGCCCTTTGCCTCTCGAAGGGGTATGGGGGGAGGGGTAACTCAAATGTACATGGCATGTCGGCACATCAAACCCAACGGTCTCCGCTGCAAGTCCCCCGCCATGCGCGGCCACAGCTTCTGCTACTTCCACGCCAAGCTCCACAACCGGACCAGCGACGATGCCGCCAGGTTCGGTCCCGTCTCGCTCCCTGTTCCCGAGGACCCCGCCGCCATTCAGATAGCCATCTCGCGGATCTTCGACGGGATGCTCACCGGCCGCATCGACGGCAAGCTCGCGGGCCGGCTCCTCTACGGCTTGCAGATTGCCTCGCAGCATACCAAGGACCAATTCCGCGATGTCGGCGTCGATTCGGTGGAATCGATGACCCAATCCAAAGAAGGCGACGAGCTTGCCCCCGAGCTCCGCGTCTGCAACGGACTCGACATCTGTGTAGGCTGCAAATATGAGAAAACCTGTCCCGATTACGACCCGGAGAACGACGGCAAGGACAGCGGCGAAGACGAAGATGAATAGCACTCGGACCGCGTCTTTACCTGAAGGATAGCCTCAGTCAGCGCCTTTCGCTTCCCCACTAGCAGCCTGTGGTGAACGTCGTGTTTTGAAAGGGCACGGCTTTAGCCGTGCCGTAACACCCGTGAAATCAACGGGGCTTCAGCCCCTGAGCGATTTGCTCTGGCTGCCTTTGAAAGCACAGCCTTGAAAGGGCACGGCTTTAGCCGTGCCGAAACAGGCGCATAAGACTCTGGGCTTTAGCCCCTGAGGGATGGTTTTCGTTACTGAGCTGCTTTCACCACAGCCTCCTAGCTAACTGTGCCGCCGGCGTCCGTTCATCCAACGGCAGTCTTATCGAGCTCCCGCTCGGACTGGGGCGTTCCGGCTGGCTTGTCGCTCCCGATGCGCATGCTGTAGAACGAACGGTAGACGAAAATGAACGAGATGGCAAAGAACACCGCCGACAGCACGTGCGTCCAAAACACGCCGCTGGTAGCAGACATTTGAACCGCTAACTCGACGGCGAGCAAGCCGAAGAGTGTGGTGAATTTGATCACCGGATTGAGAGCCACGGCGGCTGTGTCCTTGAATGGATCGCCCACCAGGTCGCCCACCACCGTCGCCTCATGCAGAGGCGTTCCTTTCTCGTGCAAGTCGACTTCGACGATCTTTTTGGCGTTGTCCCACGCTCCGCCCGCGTTGGCCATGAAGATGGCCTGGTACAGGCCGAAGATCGCAATCGAGATCAGGTAGCCGACGAAGAAGAAAGGATCCAGAAACGCGAAAGCCAAGGCGGCAAAAAACAGCGAGATGAAGATGGTCAACATCCCGCTTTGCGCATAACGGGTGCAAATGGCCACCACCTTCTTGGTGTCTTCGGTAGAAGCTTTCTCGGTTCCTTCGATGTGAATATTCCTCTTGATGAACTCCACAGCGCGGTAGGCGCCGGTGGTCACCGCCTGGGTGGAAGCGCCGGTAAACCAGTAAATCACCGCACCCCCCGTGATCAGGCCGAGCAGGAAGGGAGCGTTGAGAAGCGAGAGCTTGTCGACATTTTCGGTAAGCGAGTTGGTTAGCGCCATAATGGTGGCGAAGATCAGGGTAGTGGCGCCCACCACGGCCGTGCCAATCAGCACCGGCTTGGCGCTGGCTTTGAAGGTATTGCCGGCGCCGTCGCCCGCCTCCAGCATCCGCTTGGCGCGCTCGAAATCCACCTCCACGCCGAAGTCCCGTTTCACTTCCGCACGCACATCCGGCTCGTTCTCGATGAGCGACAGCTCGTAGATGGATTGCGCGTTGTCCGTCACCGGTCCAAAAGAATCCACGGCGATGGTCACCGGTCCCATGCCCAGGAAGCCGAAAGCGACCAGGCCAAAGGCAAACATGGGCGCCGCCAGAACCACATTGGCGAATCCCAGCGTGCTGACTGCGTATCCGAGGGCCATCAGAATGGTGACCGCCAATCCCAGGTAATAGGCGGAGAAATTCCCCGAGACAAATCCGGACAGGAGACCGAGAGCAGCGCCACCCTCCCTTGCCGAAGCCACCACCTCTTTCACGTGGCGTGCCTCGGTTGAAGTAAACACCTTGACCAGCTCGGGAATGAGAGCGCCCGCAATGGTCCCGCAGGAAGTAATGGTCGCGAGTTTCCACCACAGTGTGGGGTCTCCACCCAGATTGGATAGCAGGGCCCAGGTCACCGGATAGGTTACCGCAATGGTCACGATGGAAGTGATCCACACCAGCGAGGTGAGCGGCGCTTCAAAGTTAAATTCGCGCGCTTTGCCGTACTTCGCCCTGGCGATCGCCTCGTTGATGTAATAGCCCAGAACCGCCGCCACCAGCATGGCCACGCGCACCGCAAACAGCCATACGATCAATTGCACTCCGACGACAGAGCTCTTCGCGCCCAGCATGATGAATGCGATGAGGGCGACTTGGACCACGCCGTAAGTCTCGAAACCGTCGGCCGTGGGACCGACCGAATCGCCGGCATTGTCGCCGGTGCAGTCCGCGATCACGCCCGGATTGCGGGCATCGTCCTCTTTGACATGGAACACAATTTTCATCAGGTCGGCGCCGATGTCGGCAATCTTGGTGAAGATGCCGCCGGCGAGACGGAGCACCGCGGCGCCGAGCGATTCGCCGATGGCAAAGCCGATGAAACACGGCCCGGCATAGTCTCCGGGAACGAAGAGAATGATGCTGAACATCATCAGCAGCTCGATCGAGATCAGCATCATGCCGATGCTCATGCCCGACTTCATCGGAACGCTGAAGCAGCGATACGGATTGCCGCCCAGCGAAGCATAGGCGGTGCGCGAATTCGCCAGCGTGTTCAAGCGGATGCCAAACCATGCCACAAAGTAGCTGCCCGCCATCCCCAGCACGCTGAAGGCAAGAATGATGATCACCCGCATCGCGCTGAAGTGAAGCAACACAGCGAAATACGCCAGGATAACGACCGCAATGAAGCACCAGAGCAGGAGCAGGAATTTGCCCTGGTTGATCAGATAGGTTTTGCAAGTCTCCCAGATCAACTGCGACACCTCCAGCATCGATCGATGCGCCGGCAGGCCCTTCAGGTGAACGTACATGAAGAGACCGAAGATCATTCCCAAAATGCAAAACAGCGGTCCGTACATGAGCAGGGTATGGCCATCGATGCCCGCCTGCCCAAAGAAATGGACCTGAGTCAAATCCGGGAGCTTCAGATTGGCTTCGCCTCCAGCTGGCGCCACAGGTGCCGCAAAAGCTGCGCCATTACCGAAAAGGATCAGCGTGGCAATCACGCTGGCGAATCTCCCCCACTGCCGCGAAAATAAATCGCTCTTCATACTCTCTCCATTGCCCGTTCGTTTGATTTGGGCGGAAATCTTCCGCATGTTCGCCTCGCCACAATCTGGTCTGATCACCGCTGTGCGGAAAACACAGCCATAATGGGCGAAATGACGCTTACGTCTAAAAAAGAAACACACCCAATACTGTACTGTAACAAATCCTACCAATTCATTGTTTTGATTGATGCCGAACGACAGGCGGCTCCAGTACGGCCCTCGAAAACTCCAGCGAAATTGCCAAGGGCAAGGCTATCATCCGGATAACATGGCTGTCGAGTGGGACTCTCTTCCAATACAAGATGAGCCTGAAGGGGGGAACTGATTCCAATACAAGATGAGCCTGAAGGGGCGGTCATGCTGGGTAGTGAACATCCGCATGGTTGGAACAGAGAAGTTGAGCTTGGAAGCGATGGGCCGGTTTGTCGGGGCCAGCGAAGAGATTCTGTTTGAGGCCCATAACCGCCAGCAGCTTTATGGCTGGGTGGAGCGGGTGCTGGTGGAGCAGGAGTACGCCCGTCAGGGCAAGGCGGCGCGGGGCCTTCTGCGGCGCTACGTCGAGAGGATGAGCGGGCTGAGCCGGGCGCAGGTGACGCGGCTGATCGCTCGCTACGCGGCCAGCGGACGGGTTGAGGAAACCGTCTACAGGCGGCGCCGTTTCCCCCGGCGCTACACGCGCGCCGACATCGAGCTGCTGGCCGCGGTCGATGAAGCGCATGAGACGCTGAGCGGTCCGGCGACACGGCGCATCCTGGAGCGCGAGGTTCAGCTCTACGGCAAGCAGCAGTACAAGCGGCTGGCTACCATTTCCGTGGCTCACCTCTACAACCTGCGCCAGCATGCGCGCTACCGCGAGCGGCTTCTCAACTACGCCAAAACGCGGCCCGCAGCGGCGTCTATCGGCGAGCGGCGCAAGCCCGATCCGCAGGCCCGGCCGGGCTTTCTGCGCCTGGACACGGTGCATCAGGGCGGCCAGCCGGATGCCAAGGGCGTCTATCACATCAACGCCGTCGATGAGGTCACGCAGTGGGAGGTGGTGGGCTCAACGCCGCGCATCTCGGAGGCCTATCTGGAGCCGCTTTTAGAGCACATGCTGCGCCAGTTTCCCTTTCGCATCCTCGGCTTCCACTCCGACAACGGCAGTGAGTTTATCAACAAAACCGTTGCTCAGCTGCTGGAAAAACTGCTCATCGAGCAGACCAAGAGCCGTCCCCGGCAGAGCGGAGACAACGGCCTGGTGGAGAGCAAAAACGGCGCGGTCATCCGCAAACACATCGGCTATGGATACATCGACGCCAAACACTCCGATGCCATCAACAGCTTCTATGTGGAGCACCTGAATCCCTACCTGAACTACCATCGCCCCTGCGCCCAGGCCGAGGCAAGCATCGACGAGAAAGGCCGCAAGCGCGTAACTTACAAGCGCTATCAAACTCCGCTGGAGACCCTGTCGTTGTTGCACAAGCCGGCACAGTACCTGCGCGACGGGCTCAGCATCAACGCACTGAAAAGAGTCGCCGCGGCCCTCAGCGACACCGATGCGGCGCGGCGCATGAAACAGGCAAAAGCAAAGCTGTTCGAAACGCTACGGCTCGGCGCGTAGGCCGCCGCCCGCAAAACAGGGCCGAGGAAATGGCGGTTTATGGAAAGCCCGGAAAACGATCGTGCCGTTTCCCGCCCTTTCCACAAACCTTGGAAATCGCTCGCCGCGTGCATCGGGGAAGAAAGTTCCTCGGGAGCGATTTCCACATTCCCTCCGCCCCGCCTGCTAGCATGAATCAATTTGAAAACACGAAAGGACAAAAACCCGCTTCGCCGACCCTTCGCTTCCTTCAGGCTCATCCTTCGATTGGAAAAGACTGCTGGTTCCTCTCAATACAACAGACAGATCCGGTGAATTATCTGCGGATCAGGGCGAGACTAAGGCCCGTGAAATCCCATGTCCTGAGAAATCAGCGATGCCGTACGCAACAGATCGTCGGCGAGTTTCTCCATACGCCAACCGGCGTATCTTTCCGGCGTATCCATGTTGGAAATGCCGACCGCGCCCTCGAGTTGCCGTTTCTTGCCAAAAATGGGAGCACCCAAGGCAGCCAGACCCGGAATCATCTCCTCGCGCGAAATCGAATAACCGCGCTCGCGGGTCTGCTCCAGGTCTTTCCGCAGTTTGTCCGCACTGGTAATCGTGTGCCGCGTGTGACGATCGAGCGGCATGGAACTCAAATACTTCTCCAACTCATCGGGTTCCAAAAACGCCAGCAGTGCTTTGCCCACCCCTGAGCAATGGGCGGGAACCCGCGGGCCTATCTGATGCGAGAGTGTAGCTGCCGCTCGCGGCAGGGCCAGAAGAGTGATTAGCACCGCGCCTTCTTCCCAAATCCCCACGCGCGCGTCCGTACGCGTGCGGGTGGCGAGCGTCCGCACCCGCCGCGCGGCGCGGGCGTTCAGTTCCAGGTTGCTCACGTAAACGATGCCCAGCTCAAGCAGCTTGGGACCAACCGCGTATTTGCGCGTGTCCGGATCTTGTTGCAGAAAGCGCTGCTTTTCCAGCGTAGTGACCAGACCCCACGCCGTCGCCTTGTTCAGGTTCAGCGCCGACGCAATCTCGCTAATGCCGAGCGCGGAGCGCGACGAGGTGAACAACGAAATGATGGACGTCGCTCGTTCTACAGACTGGATCACCATGGCATGCGCTTCGAATACGTAAGGGCCCGACTACAGCAGAACCAGAATAGCTGTGCCAAAGGCACATTCTCTGAGTGGCTTTCCCTCAGGGGTTCCTCAAGGATAGGTCTTTGTCCTTAGGAGCCTCCGCAAAATAGCTTGAACAACTTTACCGCTTGGGGCGTCTGCTTTCTGGGAACTATGATATAGCTCCATTCGCCACGAAATTAAAGGGGAATCAATATTTAGCAAGCGCATCTGGTCATCTGTGACTTTGACTTTCAAAAGGTACCGGCGCTTGTCAAATCATGTTACTCACGTCAGATGTTCAAGTTATTTTGCGGAGGCTCCTTTGGGTAGAAGTAAGAGCCACCTTGCGGACTCTTCACTTGGGCCCATGATTCTGGTTCTGATCTAGCCCTTCTTCCCACATAACCTCCGCTGATCGGGCTGGCCCCGGTCCTCGGGTCAAATTTTAGAGCGGTTCCAGAGTTGCTGTACCCAAATCCCCGCGCCCATCCTTGCGAGTTTTTTCTGTTGCAAGGGTGGAATGCCGCAACAGATAGGGGCGCCATTTGCGGAACCGCTCCAGTCCGACTTCTTCCTATTCTTTCTTCTGTTTTAATTGGCCAGCGGAATGTCCCCCAGGTTAATGTCTTTTTCCGTGTTCAGCTTGGCGAAGGACTTGGCCGCGAACCCATTGGCTTCAATGGTCAAGTCATAGTCGCCTTCAGCCAGGTTTTGGAACCAGAAGTCGCCGAAGACGTCCGTGCCAACGGTCTTTACATCGCCCGCCTTGGGTCCCTTCAGCGTGCAGGTGGCCCCGATGATGACCTCTTTCTCGACAGGGTCATACACCGTGCCGGCGATGAATTTCTTGGGTATGTTAAGGAAATATACCCGCGGCTTCGTCTTCGCTTCCGGCTTCAGAATCTCGGCTTTGGCAATCAGGTCTGCGAACTCCGATTCCTCGCCGAACTTCAACGCCTCGGTTGGGCAGGTATCGGCGCAACGGGGTATCTTCCATTCGCCGCCATCCAACAGATGGGCGCAACCGGTACATTTCTGAGCGATATTCAGGCTCTCATTAAAATAGATGACGTCGTAAGGGCAGGCATCCACGCAGGCTTGGCAGCCGGTGCACTTCACCGAGTCGATGATGACCAGCCCATCTTCTCTCTTGTAAAGCGCGCCTTCGACAGGGCAGGCGGGTATGCATGGCGCGTCGTCGCAGTGCTGGCACATGAGTGGGACATAGTGCATCTTGACCTTGGGCACAGTCCCACAGATATACTCGTTCAATTTCATCCAGAACTGACCGGTATCGGGCTGGGGCTTGGCAATTGGAGACCAATCGTTGCCGACATGCTCGTCCTTACAGGCAATCTGGCAGGCGAAGCAGCCATTACAAATTCCTACATCGATTACAAAAGCCTTCATTCCATACCTCCTACGACCCAGCCGTTAAAGCGCTGACCGTACCCCGGATCGTAATCTCTGCTAAAAGCATCGTCGAACGATACCGGATCTTTCGCGCGCCATTTCTGATAATCACTTTCCGTAAGCTTCTGCACATCGACCAGGTAGCCGCTGGTGGCTTGACCGACGGCGTTCCTTGAGGTAATGCCGTTGGGTGCGATGGTGTTGATAGCGCCGCCGCGGTCGACATCGTTGATGATGGGGTCGTGGCGTGCTCCGTGGTCGACGTAGACGACGCGCTGACTCATGCGCTCCCATACGCGCGCCCCGCACAGGACGACGCCTCTCTCGTTAAAGACTTTGACAATATCGCCGTCTTTAATTCCACGCTCGGCGGCGTCCGTGGGATTGATCCACACGGGTTCGTACCGGTAGCCGTCCGAGGCCAGCACCTTACAGGTGACGATCTCACGCGTCCAGGAGATATCGTCTCCCTGGGCGTGTGTGCGCCACCGTCCGTGGTTAGACATGCACAGCAGCGGGAACATGGCAGCCCGTTCGCTGGAGAGACGCTCGTCGTGCGTTTCGCTCTTCTCGATCCACTTGGGAATGGGCGGCCGTTCCTTGTCGTCCGGGAAGTGCTTGGCCAGCCGCTCGGAGTAGAACTCCAGCTTGCCCGTGGGCGTTTGCAGCGGGTTATTATCCGGGTCTTCATAGAACTTTCTGAAGCCGGGCGGATCGGATTCCCAGTCTTTCGCGGTGGAGAAAACGTAGCACTTCTTGTCGTAGAACTCATCCCAGGAAATCAAAGGTTCCAATTCCATGGTTCGCCAACATTCTTTTTGCAAATCCAGGGTCGTCTTGCCTTCGGAGAATTGTTCTCCGTATCCCAGTTTCTCGGCTATGGCAAGAACGATCTCGTAATCGCTCTTCGATTCACCGATGGGATGGATGGCCCGCTCCTGCAGGGTGACGCTCTGGAAGTGGGGGCCCTGCCGGGTGTTGGTGACGATGTCTTCGACTTCCAGCGTGGTGTTGGCCGGCAGGATGATATCGGCGTAGATACACTCGTTCTCGAGCCACGGATGCTGAGCAACGATACATTCGATCGACTCGTGCTGGAAGGCGTCGATCGTCCAGTTGCCATGGTTCCAGCAGGTAATACGGCAAGGCGTATCCGTCCAGATCATGTGCACCAGGGCACCGTCTTTTTCATTGGGATAGGTGTATCGGATGAACTGGTCTTCCGTCAGGCCTTCCTGTCCGCCGTTTCCGTAAAAGACAAGCGGAGGTTTGATGATGGCGTCTTGAATCAGCGTCTTGGGGATCAACTGCGGGCCCCAGGCGTCGATGGTTGTCCGGCAAGGCATCTTGAGACGGTCGCTCAAATTCGGATTGAAAAAACGGATGCTATGGAGTCCTTCGGCCCGCGGCATGCCGAAGTAGGATATCTGGCATTGGTGCACGCCCGGACCGCCGAGTCCCTGCATGCCGAGCAGGACGCATTCCAGGCGGCCCGGCTCATGCGAGAAAGGACCTCTGATAAACGAGCCGCCAAAGTAATGGATAATGGACGTCACTTTCTTAGCGAACTCCCTGGCCAGGGCTTTAATTGTCCATTCCGGCACCCCGCACTTCGGCGAGGCCCATGCGGGCGACTTCGGTATGCCATCTTCCTTGCCCATCACATAGTTTTCGACATGATCCATGCCCACAGCGTGGGTCCTGACATATTCCTTGTTCCAAGTGCCTTCCTTCAGCCACGTGTAGATGATGGCGAGCTGTAGGGCGGCGTCGGTATTGGGCAATACCGGTATCCATTTGTCCGCGTGGACGGCGGCGCCGTAGTTCAACTCGGGGCAAATGTAGACCTGCTTGATTCCGGCCTGTGTCCAGAAGTAGCAGATGCGGGTGGCGTACTGGCCGGTGAAGCCCCAGGGGGTGGTCTCGGGGTCGCCGCCCCAGAACAGGGCCAACTCCGTGTTTTCCGAGATATCCTTGAGCACGTTCGCCGCCGGCGACATCATGCCCTGGAAGCCCTGACCCCAAACGTGCTTCGATCCCCAGTACCAGCCTTCCCAACTATCAGGCTGCCTTACCTGCTGGGTAAAGCCGCCCATCATATCGAGGAGCCTTGCCTGGTGTCCGTGCGGGGTGTGGATGGTCTTGCATTCGCCGTGACCGTCGCCCTGCGCGAGGATGGTCAGTGGGCCATACTTTTTGTGGAGGCGCGTGATTTCGTTGGCGATGATGGTCGTAGCTTCGTCCCAGGAGGCCCGGCGGTACTTGCTCTTGCCGCGGTTCTGCGGATTGCGCTCGCCATTGGGATCCCAGTCGACGCGGATGAGAGGATATTTGATCCGGTTAGAAGAAAAAGTCCGTTTCTTATAGGCCAGCGAGAAGGTGCCGGGCAGCGCCTTCATCAGCGGCTCCAGCGTCTTGCCGTTCCTTTTGATCTTCCACGGGTTGAGTGTCTTGGGGTCGTACTTCAAGTCGTATTTGAACGGCCGGATTCTGACCGCCTTTCCATCCTTGACATCTACGCAGACCTCGCCGCCGCCGCCGAGGAGGCCACCCAATGCAAGAGACTTGAATACCGTCTTGTCCGGCTTCACGTCTACTTTTTTCGATTTTTCGTCTGCCATATTGCTTACTCTCCTTCGAAGACTTCGTATGTGGCCACGCTTCTCACGCATCATCCACTAAAGTGAAGCCGGGTGATCGTCTGTGCTTATAAAAAAAGATGCTCGGGCTGAGGTTGGCAAAACGCTTCCTAAGCCGCCGTCGTTAAACACTCCTACTTAGCCTTGAATTCGGGAACGAAACCGAACTCTTCCGTTCTGAACACCTCTTCCTGCAAATCCTCTTCCGCGCAGGGATAGGCCTTGCACAAAAGGCAGGTTAAATCCGGCGAGCCATACATCGGATCCAGATGGTCGTTGCTTGTCAAAACATTAGGGTTCGAAACAAAAACTCCGTGATAGCCCTTGGCAGGCATTTCGGGATAGAACCAGTTGCCGGTAGTCATCAAAACGCCTTTCAGGATGCCAGGGAACAGTCTGGCCTTTTGCCTGATGCGGCCGCGAGGCGATTCGATCCAAATCCAGTCACCATCCTTGATTCCATACTTTGCAGCCGTTTCCGGATGGATCTGGGCCGTTGGATATTCCATGAAGCTTCTCAGCCACGGAATATTTCGATACTGGCCAAGGAAATAGAAAGGCTGGCGGAAACCGCTGCTCATGACCAGAGGATATTCCTTAGCGAGCTCGGGAGTGCTGTAGGGACTCTCCCCCGGTTCCCTGTAAACCGGAAGGCCGTCGTATCCCAATTCCTCCAGCCGCTTGGACTTAAATTCGAATTTTCCGGTTTCGGTTGGGAAACCGCCGCCCTCTTTCCAGTAATTGGTCTTGTACTTGTAGTAGACCTGGTCCTTGCCCCAGCAGCCGCTCACCAGCTTCTCGCTGAAGTCCTTCCACTTCATTTTGCCGTCCATACCTCTTCGCAGCTCGTAATCGAGGAGGTGCTCGACCGTATCGAACCAATGTTCGGGCGCGCAGCGCTTGCCGAGTTCGTTGAATATCCATGCATCCGATTGCGCCTCACCGGGCGGCTCGACAGCCTTGTTGTGGGCGGAGATAAAGAAGCGGGGGTGCATGTCATAGATATCGTCCATTTCAAGCCAGTGGGCCGCGGGAAGGATAATATCCGAGGCTTCCGCCATGGGGCCCATAAAAAGATCCACATGGACCATGAAGGGCACCTTCTCAATGGCGGCAACGACTTCCTTGGTGTTGGCCATGTGAACGATTTGCTGCCCTCCCACACTGATCCACACGTGAACCGGGGCTTCCCCGGAAAGAATCGCCTTGACCATCGTATCCGGGTTGCAGGTCCTCGCGGCGCCCATCTTAAAGCGATCGATACCGATGATCTTGCTCTTCATTTCGTCGGTCAACGGCAGCTCGAGGAAAACGTCTTCGATCAATCCCGTATCGGGCAAGACCCAGCTGACCATACTGCCCGGTCTCTCGATATTGCCGGCCATTCCCATCAAGCAGATGATGGCCCTCAGAGTATGACCGCAGTTGGCCTGTCTTTCCAGCGAACTGCCCACCTGAATGCAGCCCGGCGTGTCGATGGCAAACATTCTAGCCGCCTGGATGATTTTCTCCTTCGGTACCCAGGTAAGCTCGGAGGCCTTCTCGGGAGTAAACGGGGCAACTCTTTCCCTCAACTCTTCAAATCCATAGGTCCAATCGTTGACAAATTCCTTGTCCCACAGCTCTTCTCTAAAAATCACGTTCATCATGCCCATAGCGAGTGCACAGTCAGAGCCGGGTCGGGGCTGAAGGTGCAACGTCGCCCGGCTTGCGTAAGCCGTGGTGCGCGGATCGATGACGATGAGATTCTTGCAATAGTCGAGGGAGTTCTGAAACCAGTTGCACATTTCTGAATCGGCGCTGCTGATTTCAAGCTGCTTGGCCCACATGATCTGGGTCTTGGGAAACTCGCCGCCCCAGCCGTGATAATCGCAATACAGCCTGCCGTAACCGGTGACGAGACCGTAGAGTCCAAGCCGGGGGCTATGGCAGACATAGCCGGGAGTGATGACGTTGGCTGTCCCAATGGACCTTGCGAAACGGTGAGTGTACCGGTTATAGCCGCGGCCAGTTCCCTGGGATATCGCTATTGTTTCCGGTCCATATTGGGACTTGGCTTCCTTGACCTTTGCCTCGATCGTACCCAGGGCCTCGTCCCAGCTGATTCGTTGCCAGTTGCCATCCCCCCGGGCGCCGCCCCGCTTCATGGGATATTTGATCCGATAGGGGTTGTCGATATGCTGGATGCTGGATAACCCCTTGGCACACATGGTCCCTCGGGTAAGAGAGTCCGGGTTGCCTTCAATATGAATGGGGACGCCATCCTGGACTGTTACTTTCACACCGCATCCGCCATGGCAGCTCTTACAGGTTGTCAGGACTACCTTTTTTTCGCTCATCGTCTTCTCCTCACGCATGCTTTCCCAGGATTTTTGCCTTAGGCAGAATCGGTTCGTAATATCCAACCTTCAAAATGCAGTACTTCAACGCGAAAGCGCCACAGGTGTGAGCGGCGACCGCGACAATCATCAACCCGTTGGTGGTCTCGCCACCACCCCAAAGTGTCTGGAGAGAAATCCCCATGGGTACGACGATGCCCAGCAATACTGTGCCGACCCAGAAGGGCAACGCCGTGCGGCCTGTCATGAGTTGCCGGGACGAAAACCACCCGGTCGTGGACCGATAAAAGCCGTTCATAATGTAGGCGAAAATAAGAAGTACATTGCCAAGCAGCAGGATCCGGGTGACATTTTCAAGGGGCGTGGAATTGACGCCGCCGGTAATCATTCCAAGGCCGATCAGCAAGGCCAGCCCATCTGCAATCCCCGCATTCATGATGACGATGGGCAAAAGGCCCGTATTCCAGAAGGGAAGGCTCTTACAGTAGCTCATCGCAAATCCGCAGTAAATGGCGGTGAGTATGCAGAAGAATCCGGCCACCACCTTTGCCAGTATGTCGATGGCGCTGCCCGGGATAAACCAACTGGTCGCCAACTGGCACAAACCGAGGGCGCTGAAGACCACGGAAAAAAAGGTCCCCCTGGCAATCCATGACGTTCTCCAGGCGCCGGTGAAGGGCGGCATCGCCCGCCAGAATCGCCACGGTTTTCCAAGGTAGAGAAAGTGCAGGGGCAGTTTGAGGCCGACTACGATGAGCCAGCCGACCAGAGCGCCCCACCAGTTGCTCACGAATAGGGATACCAGGTAAAGACCGGTGCCTAAGCTTGAAAATACCTCAGCCAGCCAGATGAGCAGGCCCTTGCCTTCGATCCACTCGGTCTGCTGCATGGGGTTGACCATCCACTCATGGGTCACAATCCATTGACGCGCCGTTTGTCGGGATATCTTCGCCATGGCTACTTCTCCTTCTGCTTCCCGCTCGAACGTTCGAAAATCTCGCGAGCTCTTTTTTCAACGCTGCTCAAATGGGTCATATGGCTGCCGGTCATAGCCCACTCGGGAGCGATATTGGATTTACCGCCGATTTTGCCGTCCACATAAAAGACGGAGGGCTCGGTCCCGTATTCCTCCTGGAGCACATAGGCGTTTCGATCCCGGATGAGCTTGGAAACGTTGCTCTCCGGATCGTCCAGGTCGCCGAATGTGAGGGCTCGCGGCTGACAGGTGTTCACGCAAGCCGGCGTTGCATCTCGATCGATGCCGGGTTTAAGCCCCTTTTCCATACCGGCGTCGATTCTCTCCATGCAGAAATTGCACTTCATGGTGGTGCCGACTTCATGCGGATAAATCTTCTCGCCCATCTTCTCGAAGCCGGTTTTGGGAAAGTCGGGAAAATACCCCGGATCCTTGTCCTTGGACAAAAAAGTCCGGTTCTGATAGGGACAGGCCACGACGCAGTACCGGCACCCGATGCACTTCTCGTGGTCGATCGCTACGATACCGTCCGGCCTCTTATGGCTGGCTTCAGTGGGGCATGCGTCAACACAAGGCGCCTCCTTGCACTGGTTGCACCGCACCGGGAAGGTGCTCACGTCAACTACCCCTCCCTCCTCGGTCTCGCTGGCGATCAATTTCACCCATGTGACGCTCAACGGAAGAAAATGCTCGACTCTGCAAGCAGCGACGCAGCCATGGCATCGGCTACACTTCACAAGGTCAATAACCATTCCCCATCTCATTGTTTGTTCTCCACTTTCCGCGCTTTGTAAGATTGACTACCAACCAAGCCGGTTCATTTCAAATTGCGCGCATACATTCTTTCAGGCGTCACTTGGCGGTCAGCACTAGCTCGCCCACGTTAAGGCTGGCGTCGGTTCGCACCGTAACTTCCTTTGCGAGATAGCCCTGGTACTCGGCGCGGAGTAGATACTCGGCATCCTTGGCCAGGTTTTTGAATTCAAAGTCTCCCAAAAAGTCCGTTTCCGTGGCGAGAATCTTGTTGTCTGTTTTGGATTGAAGCGTAACCTTCACGCCCTTCGCGCATTCGTCCTGCTTGCCGGCCAACAAAACTTCGCCAGCAACAAACGGTTTGGGCAGGCTGAAGTACTTCACTACCGGCCGCGTTCCCAGTTCCGCTCTGTAGCTCTCGGCCAGGCCCTCCTTCTCCTTGAGCAGCAGAGAGATCCTGCTTTCGGGATCGTCCAGGTCGCCGAAGACCAGCGCCTGGGTGGGGCACGATTCGGCGCAGCGCACAGTCTTTTCGCCCTGATCGATCATATGCGCGCACATGGTGCACTTCTGCGCCACGCTCGAGCCTTCGTTCCAATAGATCGCGCCGTAGGGGCAGAGGCCCACGATCTCCTTTTTGCCCTTGGCCTTGACGGGATCGATCACAACGATTCCATCGGCGCGGCGGTAGACCGCTCCCCCGTTGTCCGGCTGGATGCAGGGCGCTTCTTCGCAATGCTGGCACATGATGGGCGTGTAATCGACTTTGACTTTTGTCCCGGAGCCGTGCGTGATCTCATCAACACGCATCCAGGCATGGCCTTCATTCGACTGCGCCACCGAAACCGGCAGGTAGTCGTTGCCGACATATTCATCCTTGCAGGCCAGATAACAGGTGTAGCATCCTGTGCATCGCGTCACGTCTAGCGAAAGCCCATATCGAGGCATATCTATCCCTCCCACTTTCTCAATTCGCAGAGGCAAGAGTTAGGTGTCATGCCCGGCGCGTGCTTCGACAACATTCTCGACGAGGTCAGCATGTTGACGCAGCCGCCCTTGTCGGTGGAACCAGGCTTGCCGGGCTCCAGCGGATCGTACCTGGCAGTGCAGCCATAGCTGTGCAGCACGCCAGGCAGCACCCGCCATGTAACTTCGGCGATACAAAGCACCGAAGCGCGGTCATTATAGAGTTCGACGATGTCGCCCTGCTTCACCTTGCGTACTGCGGCGTCGTCGGGATGGATGCGCACCGGCCACCAGTAATAGCCATCTTTCAGGACGCGGTGCAGCGGTATCTCGTTCAGCCACGCAGTGTGGTTGTCGTAGTGCGTGTGGAAGCTGAAACGCGGATGTGGCGTGATGATCTGCAGCGGATACTTCTCGTACGGCCCGGTCTTGTATCCCTCCCAGGAGGGAATCCAGTGCGGCACAATGGGCCGCTCCGTGTCGTCCGGCATATTCTGGCGCAGGCTCTCCGAGGCAAACTCGATCTTGCCCGAGTACGTCCCCAGTTCGTTGTCTTTATCCGTGCCGCGCTTGGGGTTGCCCGTATCGGCGGTGTCATCCGATCGTCCTTCGGCAAACCAGCGCAAACCGGGAGCGGACTTATACTCCTCCGGCCCTGGGCAGGGAATGATGTGATAGCCCTTCTTCTCGAACGCTTCCCAGCTAAGAGTCTTGGCTAAATCCGACGACTCATAGAAGAGCCGCGCCCAATCGTCCTCGGTGTTGCCCTCGGTGAACTTCTCCTTCATCCCCAGCCGCTCGGCGATCAGGGTCAGGATCTCGTAGTCGGATTTCGACTCGCCCATCGGCTCAATGCACTTCTGCTCGCGGACAATCACGCGGTAGTTGTTGCCGATATGCGCGTTGGTCGTATAGCCGCCGCAGGCCGCCCACTCGCCGAGGTCGCTCCGTTCCAGGCCGGTGCAAGCAGGCAGTATGATGTCAGGAAACTTCGCTTCGCCGCCAAACCAGCAGTCCTGCATGACGACGAACTCCAGCTCCGGGCTCTGATACATCTTGACCCATTTGTTGGTATCCAACATCGTCCCCATGAAGGAGCCGCCGTAGCGGTAGAACATCTTGACCTTCGAGTGGCCCTCCATGGGATAGGTGTTGTGAATGAATTGCTGTTCGAGCGTTTTGCCGCAGAAACCGTCGCCCCAGAAATCTTCCTTGCCGGTGAGAATGGCCTCGGGCAGGGTCAGCCGGTAGAGTCGTTGCTTGGTTTTGTTTTCAAGCGCCAACGGATGCTTGGCGATCGGCGCTCTGCCCATCTGTCCGCGCGGCTCGGCATAAGCCGGGAACCAGATGTCATGATTGGCCGGAGCTCCCATAGTGGTGCCCCAGATGTTGATTCCCGGCTTGCCCAGCCCCTGCATGGCCATCAACAGCACCATCATGCGCGCCCACTCCGTGCCGTAAGCGGTACGGCAGGCGCTGCCCTCGCCACCGCGGCTGCCGCAGCTCACGCTGGTGCGCTTGCTGGCCCATTCCCTGGCCAGCGCCACGATCTTTGCGTGCCGGAATGCCCGATTCCTTCTCCGCCCACTCCGGCGTCTTGGCAAACTTGTCGTCCACCTCGCCCAGAATGTAGGCTTTGAACGCGTCGAAGCCGGAAGTCTTTTCGGCGATATATTGCTTGTCGTAGGTGCCTTCGGTGATCCACACGTAGGCGATGGCCATGGCCAGCGCGGTATCGGAGCCCGGCCGCAGCGGCAGCCAGGCACCGTCCATCGCGGCGTTCGTGTAGTTGTAGAACGGATCGATGAAGACCGTCTTGATCCCTTTTTCCTTCAGCCATACCCGCCAGATCGCCGACTCCTGTCCACTGTAGGTGCCGCGGGTTGAATCCGGATCGTTGGACCAGAAGACGATCATCTCGGTGTTCTGGAGGCCGTCCTCAAGCAGATCAAACTGCGGGGGCATTCCCAGCCGCCAGTGGAAGCCGTATGTATGCGTCGCGCCCCAGTGCCAACCCTCCCAACTATCCGGATTGTCCAGGATGGGCGTGTAGTTGAGCATGCCCATGAAGCGGTGGAAGGGGCCCATTTTGTAGCCGACAATGCCCCAGTTGTGATGCGACGAGGTGATGCCGGTGATGGCCGAACCGCCATAGGTATCGGTCAGCCGCGTGATCTCGCTCGATACGATATCCAGCGCTTCGTCCCAACTGATCCGCACATAACCCGATTTGCCGCGATTTTGCGGATTGCGCTCGCCCTTGGGGTCGAAATCAACGCGCTTCATCGGATAGAGAATACGATTCTTCGACTCAAGCCGGTTGCGCTCCGCCTGGATATAAGGAGCCACGCGCAACGCCTTGGGGGGAGAATACTTTTTGCCGTCGGCTTCGATGACCCAAGGTTTATAGTCTTCTTCCGGCACCTGCATAGGCCGGACACGGACAACCTTGCCGTCCTTGACGTAGACAGAGATCGGTCCTCCGCCGGTCAAACTGTTGAATACCTGCTCCATTACGACGCTCCTTAACTGCTTAAGCAATTAGCCGGAATTTCTCTTTTGGCTTCCGATTTTCGCTACAGTCTACACCCGGTCGCTTTGCAAGTGCGGTGTTTCCCGACATTCGCATTGGTTGCAATCTCTGCAAGGGTTTTCACCGCGTTTAAACCCGTATCGATATTGCTGCGGATGAACATTCAAAGGCTCGAACGTGCAGTTCTAAACGAAACGTGGGGTAAAATGGTCCCAGTAGCAGACCGAAGTCGTTTAAATGCCGCTGTATGATAATGTCAAACGCGGTATTACATTATCAGACGAAATAAAGATAGGTTGAAACGATGCTTCTGTCAAGTGATCTAGCTCACACCTGTCATGCTCAGTTGAAATTTCGCGCCCCCTTCTGAGAGAACCTCGCGGAACTGGTGCGGCCGTGTCCCCAGGTCTGAAAATCCAGACCTGGGGCACCCTCGGTCGCGGTAAATTTGCTTCCCAAGATCTATGCCACCCGCCAACCCATTACCGGACGACTCTGCCGAACAAACGATCCGAAATCGAAAAATAATGAGCAGCCGTCTGTTCGTCTCCGAGCATTTGATAACAGCGAGCCGTGTTGAAGTTTGCCAGTGGAGAATCTGGATACTCACTGACCAGGCGTTTCAACAAGGGAAGCGCATCCTGGGGACGGTGATCGCCGAGGTAGGAGTAAGCAAGATCGTTGCGCACCCTCGGCTTGTTTGGGGCTGTTTCAAACGCGCGGCCGAACAGCGTGACATTGTTTTTCCAGATGGGCAGCGTCCGGTAGGTCTGGGCGGCGAAAGCAGCCAGCACCAGTGCCGGAACAGCCATTGTGCGCGCATCGAATTTGACCTTTGCCAGCAGGCTCGCGGCGATCAGCGCCAGCCCGGCCATGGGGGTATAGAAGTACCGGTCGTGCACAAATTCGTCGTACGCCATATAGCGAAAATCGAGCGCAGGCAGTAGGATGATGGCGACCCACGCGGCACCGAATTTTACATTACGGTCTGCACTGCGCAGCAGCCAGACGATGGCTGCAACAGCAAGGATCAGCAAAAGCAGCGGCCAAAACGATGTCCCAATGGGAACGTCGTAGCTGAAGCTCAGACGGGCCGGCCAGACGATGTTGAGAGCATATCGGAGCAGGACATGGGGCCAGGTAAGCACCACCACCCACAGGGGCATGTTCTGCATCGGCTTCCCCATCCCGCCCAATGCGTATTCTCGAATGGCCAGATACGCGGACGCTACTGCCAGATACGGAAGCGTTCTCGCCGCCGCTTCCTTCAGGCCGGTCCGCGTCCACGCAAAGGCGAAGATGAGCAGTGGCGCCATGATGCCGACCTCTTTTGTGAACATCGCCATCGCCGCGAACAACAGGGACGCGAAGCTGACCTGCGATTTGCCTGCTGCGAAAAAATAGACCGTCAGGATGAGGAAGATCGCCAGCAGAACGTCACTGCTCGCCGAGAGCCATGCCACCGATTCTGTCTGAATGGGGTGGAAGGCAAAGAGCGCGGCTCCCAGCGTGGCTCCGTTGACGCTTTCTGTCAATCGCAGCAGCAGCAGGAACACGCAACCGATCGCCACCAGGTGTATGAAGATCGAGGCGATATGCCAGTCCGGTTGCGGCTGGCCAAACACCACGCGCGAGATGCGCAGCCACACCAGAAACAGAGGGCGGTAGTATACGTGCGGAAAATTCGGATCCTGAGCCCATAAATTTTGGGTGAAATATCCGGGGAAATAGGTCCACGATGTGAGCCTGGGGTTGTACTCCATCTGCGAAATATCGTCGGAGACAAATCGATACCCCGCCGAAGGGAGAAACAGGCAGAACGCGAACAACAGAACCAGACCGAGCCTTGGCACCCAACTCATCGCCGGAAGATGGTTCTTCACTACCGGAAGCGGGCTCGAACCGGTGGTCTCTTGTGTACCTCGCTGGCCGCCTCCAGCGGCATTTAAGAAGGCTCGAATTTTTGTCATTGGACGCCCCAAGTATACATAGACGGCTCTCTTTTTTGCTGTGCTGCAACCCACGTTTACATCTTGCGGCGGCTATGGCCTGACTTTACCGGATAACCCTGCCAAACAAACGATCCGAAATCGAAAAATAGTAGGCGGCCATCTGTTGGTTTCCGAGCTCTTGATAGCAGCAAGCCATGTTGTAGTTCACCACTGGTTCATCGGGGTATTCAGCGAGCAGGCGCTTCAACAAGGGAAGCGCATCCAGGGGACGGTGAAACTCGAGATAGGAGTAAGCAAGACCGTTGAGCTCGTATAGGTTGTTCGGGTTCGTCTCGACGGCGCGGCTGAACAGCGTGAGATTGTTTTCCCAGATGGGGAGCGTCCGGCAGGTCTGGGCGGCGAGAGCGGCCAGCACCACTCCTGCCACTGCCATTGTGCGCGCATTGAATTTAACCTTTGCCAGCAGGCTTGCGGCGATCAGCGCCAGCCCGGCCATGGGGGCATAGAAATACCGGTCTGGCACATATTCGTCGTACGCCATATGGCGAAAATCGAGCGCAGGCAGCAGGATGATGGCGACCCACGCGGCGCCGAATTTTACATTACGGTCCGCATTGCGCAGCAGCCAGACGATGGCGGCAACGGCAACAATCAGCAAAAGCAGCGGCCAGATCGACATCCCGATGGGAACGTCGTAGCTGAGGCTCAGACGGGCCGGCCAGACGATGTGGAGAGCATATCGGAGCAGGACAGGGGGCCAGGTAAGCACCACCACCCGCAGGGGCATGTTATCCATCGCCTGCCCCATCCCGCCCAGTGCGTGAACTCGAACAGCCAGATACGCGGACGCCACAGCCAGATAAGGAAGCGTTCTCGCCGCCGCTTCCTTCAGGCCGGTTCGCGTCCATGCAAAGACAAAGACGAGCAGCGGCGCCATGACACCGATCTCTTTTGTAAACATCGCCAGCGCCGCGAACAACAGGGGCGCGAAGCTGACCTGCGACTTGCTTGCCGCGAAAAAATAGACCGTCAGGACGAGGAAGATCGCCAGCAGAACGTCACTGCTGGCCGAGAGCCAGGCGACCGATTCCGTCTGAATGGGGTGGACGGCGAAGAGCGCCGCCCCCAGCATGGCTCCGTTGGCGCTTTCTGTCAATCGCAGCAGCAGCAGGAACACGCAGCCGATCGCAACCATGTGGGCCAGGACCGAGGCAATATGCCAGTCCGGTTGTGTAGGGCCAAACACCACGCGCGAGATGCGCAGCCACACCAGAAACAGGGGGCGGTAGTACGTGTGCGAGACACGCGGATCCTGAGCCCATAAATGCTGGGTGAAATATCCAGGGAAGTAGGTCCACGATGTGAGCCTGGGATTGGTCAAAATCTGCGCAGCATCATCGTTGACCAATCCATATCTCGCGGATGGGAGATAAAGAAAAAATGCGACCAGAAGAACCGCACCCAGCTTGATCCGCCAGTCCTGCCACAGGCTGCGAAAGTGGCCGCCTTCTCTCCCCCCCGGTTCATTCATCGAAAATGAGTTTATTCAACATCTTGTTGAAGCTCTGTGATAGAGGTCACCTCGTCCGTCCATTTGGAAAGTTCCGCCGACGCTCTCTCACATGGACGATTGCGGAGCAAATGGCACAATCTGGAGGGGATGTGGCGTGTGAGGCGACAGAAGAGTTCGATGACAGCCCTTCGATGGAGAAAGTGATTTTAATCACAATTTGACCCCTCTGGATAGGTGGTGTTGGCCTGCGGTCTCCCAGGTCCAAAAGCCTCGCCCTGGGGCACCCCCGTCGTGATAAATTTTGCAACCCAAGACCTGGACCGCCCGCCACGAACGCCCAAGTATTCCAAGTGTTTGCGATGAGGGAGCCAAATATTTCTTGAGATCCCCTATAATCAACTCATCAACAAAAATGGAGACGGGATGACTACAGCAGACGCGGCCGGGAACCATACGGTCGTCGGGCTTTCGCGTTCTTCGCTGCTGCTCCTCGTTGCCGCCAGCATGCTGGCCACGGTTCCCGTCTGGGTCGCGTCTTACCCTCCAATGGTCGATCTACCGGAGCACGCTGCGCAAGTCAGCATGTTCCGGAATCTGCACAGTCCATCGTTCCCGTTCGCGGATTCCCTGGTAGTGAACTGGTTCACTCCCTACTTGCTCGGCTACGCCCTCATATATGCCCTCACGCCTTTGTTTGGCATCCTGGTCTCCACCAAACTAGTGGTTAGTCTCGCCCTCGTCAGCACGCCCCTGCTTACGGCAGTCGTCATTCACGAGTTGGGCGGGGACCCCTTGTGGGCGGTCGTTACAGTCCCGGGGCTGTACGGTTTCGCATTCGCGTGGGGTCTCTTGAACTACCTCGTGGCCGCTCCCCTGGGAATCGCATTTTTCTGGCTTTCCATTCGCCACGTCCGTAAGCCGACATTCACCACGTGGGCCGGGTTAGCTCTCGCCGGCTTGGGCCTGTTTTTCAGTCACGCTTTGGTCTGGGGATTCTTCGTCGGGGTGTGTGTCATTTACATTCTGTTCGAATCGCCGGGCCTCAAGCGTGGACTGCTCCTTGCGTTGCCGGCTCTCATCACGGCTCCGCTGATCGTCCTATGGATGTTACGAAATCAATCCAATGGCACATTGCCGTACACTAAAACCGTTTGGGATCTCGGCTGGATAGACACGGGGGAGTGGTACTACGCCTCCGTCGCCGGGCACTGGGGACGTGCTGCCGGATTCATGGCGCGTCTTCTTGGATTCAAGCCCGGCATTGGCTCCGCTTTAGTGGGACTGCTGCTTTTTGCGTTACCTGTAATCGCAGGTTGCCGGCCAAACCGCCGCTGGACGGCATGGGTCCCGTTTGCAGGCTGTCTGCTGATTCTTTTTTTTGCGCCTTCGACACTTTTTGTCACCGCTGGGTCAGCAGCAAGCTTCTTTTACCAGAGGTTCACGATCTTCGCTTTGCCGCTCTTCCTTTGCGCGCTGAGCGCGCCTGACCCGGCTGGCGATGGAAGCGGCCAACTGGAGCCCCGGAGGAAACTCAAGCTGTACGGCATCCTGCGTATGGTTACACCGCTGCTGGTGTTAATTTGGGTTGGAGTAATCTGCGTGCGCGCCGCTCAGTTCAACAAAGAGGCGCGAGGGTTTGGCGAGATGCTGGCGCAAATGAAGCCCGGCCAGCGGGCGGTTTCGATGGTATTCGGACCATTGAGCGATGTTTCGATAGCGCCAGTCTTCCTCCATTTTCCGCAGTGGTACGCGGCGGAAAAGGAAGGCATCGTGGACCCTGGTTTCGCGACCGCTACAAATGTACTGGTTCTCTATCGCGAAGGAAAGACACCTTTGGTACCCAAAGACCTCGATTGGCATCCCGACTTATTCAGCTGGACCGCTGACGACGGCGCTTCCTACCGGTATTTCATTGTCCGAGGAAAGGATGATCACGGACCTTTGCTGTTTCGCGACGCCACTTGCGATGTGAGCCTTCGCTTCCACAAGAACGAATGGTGGCTCTACGAGCGCGCCGATCATTGCGGCCAGGAGCACGAAGGCCTGAGGCTTAGCTACGTGCAGGACGACAGTCCTGCCGGCAAGTCTGGCTTCAAATCAGGCGACGTCATGATTGAGTTCGATGGCCAGGAAATCGATAACCAAACCGACCTCCTTAACCTCCTGCGCACCCACCAAGCCGGCGACAAGGTGATGGTTACAGTCATGCGGGCTCAGGAGAAGATCACGAAGGAAGTAACGCTGGGGAGCAGCAGGTAGGCACAACCTGCGGCCCGCCAGATCGCCGGCCGCCATCGGGAAGAAAGCCGATAGACTACGCAGGTATCGCCAGGCGTCAACAGATTCAGATTCGCTTCGTCTAATGATTCGGGTAGCAGCGGTCCTGCACCTGGGCGGTTCAGGTTTGGGTCCGGGAAATCGGGCGGGGCAACGGGCGACATCCGAACGCGTTTCGTTTGCAGCAAACGGCAAAACCGAGGGGTTTATTAGAGCGGGCTTAAAGCGTAGCTCACTGTACCGCGATCGTGAGTTTTCGTGGCTTCCCAGGTTTCAAAATCGGGACCTCCGCCCCACGAACGAAGACCTATTCGTGGGGGCCCCGGACCTGGGGCACCCAAGCTCATGGGCACAATTACGAAGTCACCAAGTCGCGGTACTAAATGCGTTATGAAAATAACTGCTCACCTGCGCTGGGTTCGTTTTCGCGTGCTGGTTGCCCTTGCGGGCCTTGTGGCATTCAATGTGCCCGCCTCTGCCTCGCTGGGCGGCAACGCCGCCTCCGTCGAGACTGATCGCGCCCGCATGAACGGCAGCATCTCTGTGACCTCGAACGATCACTACAATATCCATCGGATTCGGGTGCCTGAGGGAACCATCGTCAATGAATACGTCGCGTCGACAGGAACAGTTTTTGCCGTAGCCTGGCACGGTCATTTTCTCCCCGATATGCAACAGATCCTGGGCTCCTACTTCAGTCAGTACTCTGCCGCGTTGCAATCTCAGGAGAGGCAATACGGGCGCCACCCGCTCAACATCCAGCTGCCGGGGTTAGTAGTGCAGACAAGCGGACACGTGCACGAATATTTTGGCCGGGTATATGTACCTTCACTGCTGCCCCAGGGTTTTAATCCGGATCAGATCCAGTAATGAATTGCCAGGAGTCACCGGTGCGCAGTTTCTTTGTTTTGATTTTGCTCGCAATCCTGGTACATGCCGTTGGTTGCGGCGGCAACAGTACTTCCAGCTCCACCGGTATCTCCAGCTCAGCCTCGTCAAGTGGCTCCAACGTTCTGGCGATCGCTGTCAACGGCGGCCCAACCGCAAACTATCCCAACGCCGCATTCGCCAGCGCAACCATCTGCGCCCCGGGCAGCACCACGAACTGCGTCACAGTCAATAATCTTTTGGTGGACACCGGCTCCACCGGCCTCCGTGTTTTGCAATCTGCCATTGGCTCGCTCAGCCTTCCCACCGTCGACGCCTCCAATGGTTCAGCCGCGTATGCTTGCGTAGCTTTTGTTGACGGCTCCTATCTGTGGGGCCCTGTGCAGCAAGCCGATGTGACACTCGGCGGAGAAACCGCGGGCAATCTCCCTATTCAGGTCGTGAGCAGCAGCGACACCGGTATCCCGAGCTCCTGCTCCAACGGTGGGACCAACGCGAACACAGTGGCGAATTTTGGAGCCAATGGCATTCTTGGCGTAGGCTCCGAACCGACAGACTGCTTCTTTGAAGACATCGGCGATGCTTGCTCGTCAAGCTCCGGTCAGTCGAGCCCGCCCTCCGGGTTCTATTACACCTGCTCCGGAAACTCCTGCAGCCCGGCCTTCATCAGCACAGCCGGTCAGGTTGCGAACCCTGCCGTCCTCTTCCCAAGCGATAACAATGGCGTGATCGTCGAGCTGCCATCCGTCTCGGGCAGCGCCGCCGCTGTCACCGGATCTCTCGTCTTCGGCATCGGGACCGAGCAAAACAATCAGCTACCCAGTAGCGCTAGCGTCTTCACGCTTACCTGCGACCTATTCACCACCGAATTTGAAAACAACACCTATGGCGTCAACAGTGCCTGCGCGGGACCCGCCAGCTTCATTGACAGCGGCTCCTCCGCTCTCTACTTCCCCGACCCAGGAAACGTCATCCCCACGTGCCCGGCCAACACGCCGGCTGGAAACCTCTCGTCGTGGTACTGCCCATCCTCGACCGAGAGCTACTCCGCCACGAATTACGGGGCTAATGGAACTTCAAAAGCCACCAGCTTCAGCGTAGCGAACGCCGAAACCCTCTTCACGTCGGCAAGTACTGACGCCGACGCCGCGTTGGGCCAGCTCGGCGGCCTGAATCCCACGGGCTACGGCTTCGACTGGGGACTTCCGTTCTTCTATGGAAACAAAGTCTATGTGTCCATCGATGGGCAGAAAATGCCGTCCGGTGCGCCTGCCGCTCCCTGGTGGGCCTACTGACAATCCTGAATAAAACAAACAGACCGGGACTTCAACACAGCGGCTTGGCCGCTTCTTTTTTGGCGAAAGCCGGTGACGATGAAGTCCGCGCTGCGCGGCTCGCCGGCGAGCGGCTTTTATTGAAGCAGTTGGGGCTGGATCTTGCCGTAGATCTCATCCGAGGCGTTCTTGACCTGGTTGATGACATTCTTCACATAAGTTGCGTCGGCCACACGCATTGAGCCATCGACCCGCACCGAAAGGTCGTCGTCCTTATCGAAGCCGACCTTCACCTGGTCGAACTCGTGATTAAACCTGAGCAGCATGGCGCGGAAATCGGCCGTGGGCGGCATGGTCGCCTTCGGGGTCACCGTGACAAAAACCACCAGATCGCTGTCCTCGTCGCTGCCCAGGGCGATAACAACCTTGATGTCCTTGAGGTTGGTGCCGGTGAAGTGAATCACAAACACCGTTGGGGAACTCGTAGTTTTGTAGGCGAAGCCGTCTTGCTGCATCAAGCTGACAAGCTTATTGATCGTCGCTTGAGGGACTTGGGCTTTGACCGGCAAAGCCGGCGTAAACAGGGCGGCAGCCAACATGATGGCGCACCCGACGGGGCGAAAGTGCATGATCGAGACCTCCATAAAGAAACCGGCGAAGAATGCTGGCAGTATATCCGGGCAGGGCAAGCAGCGGGAAAGTTTTTGCCGTCTCAGAGCAATTTGGCAGCGCACCTGGCGAACCAGGCGGCGCGGGAGAAACTGACTGCATCGGATTTCGGCGCAGGCGAGGGAGATATAGCAGTTCATCCCGCTCGAACGCTTGCTTTTCGCAGCCGAAGTAGCGTTCGATCGCCGCGATAGCTTCTATGATGTCGCGCAGACGCTCGGCGGGGTCTCTCAAACCGGAATTGCCTCCTGGAGCACCCGGGTGCGGATGCGAGCTTTCAGGCCCTTTTCCGTCACGACATCGACCGGGCAGCCAAGAGCAGTCTCCAATTCCAACTGCATACCGCCCAAGTCGAAGAGAGATCTGCCGGGTTCCATCTCCACCAGAAAGTCGATGTCACTCTGCTCATTGGCTTGCGCGCGAGCGACAGAGCCGAAAACGCGGACATTGAACGCGCCATACCTGCTCGCGATCTTGAGGATTTCCGCGTGTTTTTGTTTGAGCAGCTCCTGGTGAGTCATGGTTGCAACCTCTCGCGTTCTTCTCGCTTGTTCTACGCGGCTCCCGAGAACATGGAGCCTCTTCAAAGAATAGCCCAGAGAGTGGGTTGGATTCTCCACGGTGGCCCCGACATGGGGTGCCCAATTGAAATTTATGCGGGCGGACTTGCACGACCAACCTCCCTGAAATTGTGTAAACGGCTCAAATTGTAGGGCAAGGTCTTTAGCGAAATGGTAAAATTGCGGGATTCTCAGCAGTTCAGCTTCACCGCCCCGAGACTATTTCGTGGGCCTTCCGAGCAGCAGCCCAGAATTCTGAGGTGGACAATGGTCGAGCAGGTCAAATTCCACACCCACACGCAGCCTGTGCGGCAGCTCGTGGAGCTTTTCCAGGGCGGTCGGCTCAAGCTTGAGCCCCCATTTCAGAGAAATGGCGTATGGAAATCGAAACAGCGCACATTTCTGCTTCGCTCGATATTTCAGGGTTACCCTATTCCATCAATATTCATCTATCGCCACGTAGACGAGGAAACTGGGCAAGTGGTGTTCGAGGTTATCGACGGTAAACAGCGGATCGAATCGCTGCTTATGTACATGGGACATAAACAGGGCAGGTTTAGCGCGCCCGTCCAATTGCCTGAGTGGGATAGCCCAAAGGAGCTCAACTGGCAGCGGCTGCGGAAGCTGAAGAAGCAGAGTCTTTTGGAGGAATATCAAATACAAACGATCGAAGTTGAGGGAGGCCTCAGCGACATTATTGAGCTATTTGTTCGCATCAATTCGACGGGAAACGCGCTCACGCGTCAGGAAATTAGGAACGCGAACTTCTACAAGAGCGAGTTCTTGAAAGCATCGAAGAAGTTAGCAACGAGGTACGAGGCCTACTTCCAGCGCATCGGAGTGCTAGGGGCGCAACAGATTCTCAGGATGAAGCACATTGAGCTGATGAGCGAGCTGATTTACTCAGCAGATCGGGGTGGAGTCGGGAATAAGAAGCGGGCCCTAGATGCAGCGATGCGCTCCGACGAGCTCAAGGGCGCCAGGCTGCGAAAGGCGGAAAAGGATGCGGCTAAAGGTCTGAACTCACTGAGAAGGATGTTCCCTGTCCTAAACAAATCAACCCGGTTTTCCAAGGTTTCGGACTTCTATACCCTGGCCGTGCTCATCCAGGCGTTTGAGAGTAAGGGCCTGATCCTCAATGACAGAAAGAGAAACACGCGGGCTTGGGAGCTGCTCGTCGCCTTTTCAACTGGGGTGGAAGCATTGGCGTTGGCGTCAAAAAAACTTGAGCTCAAGGTGCTTTCCCCGCGCGACGAGCTCTTTCGCCAATACCTTTACGCAGTGCGAGCGGATTCGGATTCTGAATCAAACAGAAAGAAAAGGCACGAAATTCTTGAGGGTCTCATCCAACCGCTGTTCGAAAAGAAGGACGAACAACGCTTGTTCAGCGCCGAGCAGCGAAGGATCCTCTGGAACACTTCCGAAGAAAGAGTCTGCGCTGAATGCGGTTGCGAGCTGGACTGGACGGACTTTCACGCGGATCACATCAAGCCCTACAGCTTGGGCGGAAAGACAGTCCTCGATAACGCGGCTATTCTTTGCGCAACCCACAATCTCGCGAAGGGCAAGAAATTTCGGAGAACCGCTTGAAGATGCCCTCGACCGCCTCGCAAAGAACAAAGATCATCCCAGCAGCTTCGCCGCTTCCTTGGCGAAGTAGGTCACGATGAATTCGGCTCCGGCCCGGCGGATGCCAATGAGCGATTCAAGCATGGCGCGGTCGCGGTCGAGCCAACCCTTCTCGAATGCCGCTTGCAGCATCGAGTACTCGCCGGAGACCTGATAGGCGCCCATGGGCACTCCGAAGCGCTCGCGGGCGGCGCGCACCACGTCAAGATACGGCATGGCCGGCTTCATCAGGATCATGTCCGCGCCCTCTTCGAGATCGAGCTCGATCTCGCGCAGGGCCTCGCGCAGGTTGGCTCCGTCCATTTGATAGCTGCGGCGGTCGCCGAACTGCGGCGTCGAATCGGCAGCTTCGCGGAACGGGCCGTAAAAAGCCGACGCGAACTTCGAAGCGTAGCTGAGGATGGGTGTCTGCGCGAAGCCGGTGTCGTCGAGAGCGGCGCGGATGGCGGCAACGCGGCCGTCCATCATATCGCTTGGGCCGACCACATCGGCGCCGGCCTTGGCCTGGCTGACAGCCGTGCGCGCGAGCAGATCGAGAGTGGGATCGTTGTCCACTTCGAAGCCGTCCCGCCCCTTGACCACCACGCCGCAGTGGCCGTGGCTGGTGTATTCGCACAGGCAAACGTCGGCGATGAGGACCAGTTTTTTTGCCGCCTCGGATTGCTTGAGCTCGCGCAGCGCCTGCTGCACGATGCCGTTCTCCTCCCACGCGCCGGTAGCCTCCGCGTCCTTTACTTCGGGCAAGCCGAAGAGCAGCAATCCGCCGATTCCCAGACGCGCGGCCTCCTCGGCCTCGCGCACCGCTTCATCGACTGAGAGATTGAAGATGCCCGGCATGGAACTGACCGGATTGCGCACGCCCTCGCCTGGACAAATGAACAGGGGGTAGATGAGGTCACCGGGTTCGAGTGCGGTTTCGCGGACCAGCGCCCGCAAGGATTCCGTGCGCCTGAGGCGACGCATCCGGCTGATTGGGAAAGTCATAGTTCGATTGTAAGACAGAGATCAGAGATCGGGGAGCCGAGAGGTCGACGCGTTCAGGCTGCTTTTACAGCTGGTCGTAGAATGCCGAAGTTCCGGTAGCCGAGCAGGATGATCAGCGTGGCGATGCCAAGAGCCGTGCCCAGGGGAATTCTGATGAGGCACAGAATAGCGGCCACAATGGCCACGATGCGTCCCCACTGCGTGCGCTCCAGCAGGCCCCACCCGGCGACGACGCAGAGTATGACCCGAACAGATAAGAGAATCCAGACGAAGTGAAGCCAGGCCGGCCCGAACCAATCCGGCGGCATGGGGCCGTGCATCCACGGGCCAAAGCCGCCAAAGAAAATCGACTTGACGAAGGCCAGTCCGGCGAAGCCCAGGATCAGGGAGATGCCCGCGTAAGCAATCCACAAAATGCCGAGCACTCGCACTTTGCCGGCGTAGCTTTCCAGTTGGAACTGGAGGCCGGGTGGAGGCGGCACTGCCGGCGCCGCCGGGCGGCCGCATTGCGGGCAGATTCCTTGCCCAGGCTCTAACGCGTGACCACATCCGCTGCAAAACATGTCGCCTCCTCAAGGTCGATAAAAGGATACGCAACAGCAGGGCGCAAGGTTCCAGAAGACTTGTTCGAGGGGGGACGAATTCTCCGCCTTTTCCCGGTACCGGCATCGTATCGCGGGCAGGAGGGCTTTGCGCCGGGGCAGGCCGGGGCTGTGCACGGCGACCGGGAACTGCGCTACTTGCCAGTTGCGCCCGCGATCTTCACCCAGTGCTCCTCATGGCGGTTGTCGCGGTAGAGGTAACCGGCCACGCGCGCTTGCGCATCGCGCTCGAAGGTCAGATGAATTATGACGCTGTTCGTTCCGTTGGGGTAAAAGAATGCGTCCGGCGACTCGGCAAACAGCGTGGACACCTCGCCCCCCGGAGCCCTCTGGAAGAGTTGCTCGCTCTGGCGGAAAATGGTCGTGATCTCTTTGCCGTTGGGTTCGCGGTACTCGCCGGTCAGGCTGTCGAGCTGCGCTGCGGACAGGTTGATGGTAGGCGGGCGAAGGGGAATCAAGATGCGTTCGGCAAAGGCCTCGTTGGCGGCGGGAGTGTGGTGCGCCAGCAGCCAGCGCGGCAACTCCGGCTCGTCGAAGGCGCGTGTCCAGCAATCGTGCGGGAGTCCCTGGTAAATCCACAGGCGAATGTCTCCGCCGGCCGCCTTGAAGGCGTCGAACATGAGTTCGCTCTGGTGCGGCGACACTACGGTATCGAGGCTGCCGTGAAAGAGCCAGACCGGCGTGCGGCCGAGGGCGCGTGCATACTCGGCGGGCAGGATCGACGCCTCCTGCCAGCGTTCCGGATCGTAGCTCCAGAATACGCCGCCCGCTGCAATCGCGATGGCGGCCCATCGCTGAGGATGCAGGCGCGCCAGCTCCCATGCGCCGTAACCCCCCAGAGAGATGCCGGTGAGATAGGTGCGCGGGGCGTCGCCGTGAAACTCAGCCGATTCCTGGTCCAGCGCGCCCATCGCCAGATCGAGCATCGCGGGATCGGTCCAGTGGGCGTCTTGCGGGCACTGCGGCATTACAATCAAAAACGGCCAGCGGTCGGGATGGTTGCGCACCGCCTCGGGCAAGCCAATCTGCGTTTGCCACATGCCCTCGGAGCCGCGCTCGCCCCGCCCATGCAGAAAGAGAATGACAGGCCATAGCTTGCCGTCGTCGCGCCGCCACTCCTCGGGCAGGTAGACCTGAAAGCGATAAGTCACCCCGTGCAGCTCGATTTTGCGGTTCAGGAAGCCCGTATCCTGCGGCGGCGCCGGCGGGGCGGCACGAGACTTCGTCGCGGCGCCGCGGGCGAAGCCGGGACCGATCGCGCAGGCCAGCGCCAGGCAGGCTGAAGACACTCGAAGCAGATGGGGCATCTTGACCTCCATCATAATGATTTCCGGCTCCGCCGCCTATTCATCTCACTACAGCTGCCGAAGAAGCCGGGAAACGTCCCTATGCCCGTCTGGTGCGAATTGGCACTTAGTTATCTATTAGCCTTTCCTTGCAATTCTCTTATGCGTTGCATGAAACACTCGGAATTGCGATGCTATGCGAAGTTATGACCACAACTGTTGAAGCCGGAGAAACGCTTGATCACTATCGCCTGGACGCGGTGGTAGGGCGCGGAGGCATGTCCACGCTCTTCCGGGCCACCGACCTGCGCAACGGCCGGCAGGTGGCCGTCAAAGTTCCGCACCCCGAGATGGAGTCGGATCCCGTCTTGCTGGAGCGCTTCCGCCGCGAGGAGGAGATCGGCCAGCAACTGAACCACCCCGGCGTGGTGAAGACTTACGACGGCGAAGAGCGCAGCCGCCTTTACATGGTCATCGAGTGGGTCGAAGGCCGGCTGCTGCGCGCTATTTTGAATGAGAAGCGCAAGCTGCCCGTGGAGCGCGCGGTCCACTTTGCGTTGGAGATTTGCGGCGCCCTCGACACGATGCACAAGCATGGGGTGGTGCACCGCGACCTGAAACCGGAAAACGTGATGGTCGACGCCGAGGACCACATCAAGCTCATCGACTTCGGCATCGCCTTGAAGGAGGACGCGCGGCGCATCACCCATGCCACGATTACCCCCGCCCTGGGCACGCCTGACTACATCTCGCCCGAGCAGGTGAAGGGCCGGCGCGGCGACCAGCGCAGCGACATCTACGCGCTGGGCGCGATGCTCTACGAGATGCTCACCGGCCAGCCGCCGTTCACGGGATCGAATCCGCTGGCGGTGATGAACGAGCGTTTACTCAACGATCCAACGCCGGCACGCGAGCTGAACCCGGAGATTCCGCCCGCGATCGAGGAGATTCTTTTCAGAGCCCTGGAGCGCGATCCGCGCCATCGCTACGCGACGGCCCACGAGATGGCCTGGGACCTGGAGCATCAGGACCAGGTGGGCTTGGAAGAGAGCGCCCACCGGCCTATGCTGCACGGGGGGCGCTTGTTCCGCAACAAATGGATGCTGCTCTACGCTGGCTTGGCGCTCGTTCCCGTGGTGCTGTTTGTGGTGATGCTGCTGCTGGCGCGGCGGTAGTCTCAACGACGTTTCCGCACTCCCAAATAACCGGCTCCGGGAAATCCGGCAACTACCGGTACGACTCGTCGCTGTGGATCACGGATTCCGAGTCTGTCCGAGACTCCCGATTCGATCGGCCGTCATTCAGGGACGGTCTTCGGCAGCCATGATCGCAGCCACTTCGCGGATGAGCACGGGCAGCTTCGCTTGAACGATGTCCCATACAAGGCGGTCATCGATCTGCGCATAGGCATGAACAAGAATGTTGCGGAAGGCGACGATGCCGCGGAAGTCAGTGATCTTCTCGGCGAGAGCGGCGTCCACGCGCGCAAGCTGCGCAAGAGCCTCGCCAATGATGGCAAATGCGCGCTCGACGGCAAGGCGCAGCACAGGGTTCTGCTGGTATTCCGCGAATCTTCGCCGGCGGTGAACTGAGCGGCAAGCCCGGCGGCCTCTTGAATGTCGTAGAGATACTTCCGCGCCTCAAGCCGCATAGAGGAGGGCCTTGCCCTGCTCAACGCTTTGGCGGAAATACGGATTTCGGATGGCCGAGGAAACAACCAGATCCACTTGCCGCCCGAAGAGCAACTCCAGCGCTTCCTTGAAGCCAAAAAAGGCGGGTGCATAAGCGCCGGCGGGCAACGGCTCGAACTCCACCAAAAAATCGAGATCGCTGCGCTCGGAATCGAAGGCGCCGCTCAACGCCGAACCGAAAAGTTCCAACCGCGTAACGTGGAACTCCCGGCAGAGTCTAGCCAATTCGGGTTGACGCGCGGCAATAATGGGAAAAATTCCGGTGGTTTCGGTTTCAAAGATGCGGGGCGTCGCCATACCTTAGATGATACCCCGGTTTGACTTACCGGTACGACTCGTCGCGGTGAATGACGAACTCCGGATAGGCTCCGCCGCCCAGTTCGTGCAGGTCCATTCCGATGCGCTCGCCGTCAGCGTCAACGCGGAAGGGAACGATGCGGTTGAGCAGCGCGAAGAGCAGATAGACAAGCGGGAAAGCGGCGCCGAGCAGCGCGGCGATGCCGACCAGTTGGGCGATGAGCTGGCCCGGCTGCGGCGCGAAGACGCCCGCGGCCACGAGTCCCCAGAGACCCGCGGCGGCGTGAACGGTGATGGCGCCGGTGGGGTCGTCGATCGAGAGCGCCAGCTCAAGCAACTCGACCATGAGCGGCGTGAAGATGCCTGCGACGAGGCCAACAAAAATAGACTCAACCGGCGAGATAATGCCAGCGCAGGCGCTTGAGGCCACCAAGCCGGCCAGCCAGCCATTGGCGCAGAGACTGGCGTCGGGTTTGCCGAAACGGATGCGGGTGATGCTGAAGGTTGCGCCGAGCGCCGCGGAGGCCGAAAGCAGAGTATTGATAGCCGTGCCGGGCAGAGCGGCGAGCGGCGCGTGCAGCCAAAGGATTGCGCCGGCGGCGTTCCAGGCCAGCCAGCCCACCAGTGCCAGCAGGCAGCCGAACAGAACATAAACGGCGTTGTGGCCGGGCATGGCGGTTGAAAGGCCCTCTTTGGGAAACTTGCCCTTGCGCGGGCCGGCGATCCAGACCACGGCCAGCGCGCTCAAGCCGCCGAGCAGTGTGCGCAGTGCCTGCGCCGCCGGCATCGAGAAATCCCGCGCCGAGCCCGAAGTTCACGCCCAATTGCGCCAGCCAGCCGCTGTTCCAAATCCAGTGTGCGACGAGAGGAAAGACGAAAGCCGCCAAAACCGCGGCCGACGCGCAGCCCGCCGCGAGACGCCAGCGATCCGCTCCCGAGCCCCAGGGAATGAGAGCGGCCATGGCGACCGCCAGAAACTCGAAGAGCAACGCAAGCTGCGATTGCGGAGCCGCGGCGCCGAGGCCGCGGAGCAGAAACGATCCCTCGCCAAGCCAGTTCCAGGGCTTGCCCGCCGCGTGAAAGGTAAATCCCGCGCTGCCTGAAACGCCCGACAGGGTTCCGGCGGGCAAGGTTCCGGCGAAGGAGGCGCCGACGAGCGCAAAGACGATGGCGGCAACGGCCAGGATCGCCAGATTGCCCAATAGCGCCTGAGCGGCCGAGCGCGAGCGGCCCAGGCCGGTATTGATGAGCGCCACGCCGGCAATGGCAAGTGGGCAAATAAACAAAAGCGCGAGCGTGAGCGCAAAAACCGCGTCGGACAGGGCTGGAGCAGGCAAGGCCGGAACGGTCGCGGGCACGATGGGATTCATGGCAACCTCGCCCCGCGCGCCAGCATGTGCCCGCGCACCGCAACGGCCAAACCCATCCCCTCAACGGCCAAACCGCAAATCACAAAGGCCGCCCGGCGCGCCGGGTCAGGAAACAGCACCAGAGCGGCAACGGCGAGAAAGAATCCGGCTGGCATCACCAGCAATCCGGCGTACTTCATCTTGTTTTCCTTGCCGTTCCCTTTGGTCCGCGCACGGGGGTGCTATGCGACAAATGGATAGACAGCCGGCGGGCGGGTTCACATTCCGGGAAATCCGCAGGGCCGGATGAATTTTGTTCAGATCGGCTGTTACGCCCTTATGAATTCTAAACGATCCTGTTGTTATGATCTGTGATGCAGGCCTGAATCGCCTGCCTTCCCCGGCAAAGGATAGAACGATACGCAGGCCCGCACGCTTCTCTCTTCCACGGAGGTGTTCCCCGCATGAGTGCCGTAGCACGAGTAGTGTCAAATCCGCTGGGAGCGCTTGCCGTGCTCACGCTGGCGGCGTTTCTTGAGGCCTTTGGCGACTCGTTTTTTCAGATCAGCTTTTATCGTTCATCGGGATGGGGGCGGGTGCTGGCCTTTGCGGCCGGCGCTGCCGTGCTGGCCGCGTACGGATCGACGGTGAACGTGCCCCGCTGGGACTTTGGCCGCCTGCTCGGCGTTTACGTGACGCTGTTTTTTGTGATGGCGCAAATTCTGAACAGGGTTCGCTTCGGCCAGGCGCCGACTGTGCCGATTTATGCGGGCGGCGGGCTCATCGTGGCCGGCGGGCTGCTGATGGCATTTTGGAGAGGGTGAACACAGCAGGGCGGGATGACGAAGACCCGGTCGGCGTGATATTTTGTTCATCGTCACGCTTCTGGTACGCAAGCGACCAGAAGAACGGTGAGTTTTACCCCGGAGGCACGCTTGTCACAACCGACTTTTTGTTTTTTTCAGAGGATCGTAACCGGCAGGCAGTAGTAGTTTTTTGAAAATTTCGCGCGTCGCGCCGGTTCCGTGCTGCATCGAATTTTTGAGTGGAATTTCGGGCTTCCCCGCCCTCCAATGAAATCTCTATCGAAGTTCGTTTCTTGTACATCACCTATGTGACCGCCAACACACGCGGCGCATACCCAACGAAAGTCAAACCGGGAAGCATTCATGGCGCAAGTCTTCGACCGTAGCTCCAATGCCCTGGCTCGCATGAGCCTGGTGTTGACTGGGTTGCTTGTCATTGCTTTGGGGGTCACGCTGGACCAACTGCAGCGCTCGCCGTGGGTCACACGGCAGGGCCAGCGCGCCGACCAGCCGGTGCCTTTCAGCCATAAACATCACGTGCAAGGGCTCGGGCTCCAATGCCAGTACTGCCACACGACGGTGGAGAAATCGAGCTACGCCGGCATTCCTCCCACGCGCACCTGCATGAACTGCCACGCGCAGATCTGGACGAATGCGCAGCTATTGGAGCCGGTGCGGCAAAGCTGGGCGACCGGCCAATCCATCCCCTGGATCAAGGTGCACGACCTTCCCGACTTCGTCTACTTCAACCATGAGATCCACGTGAACAAAGGCATCGGCTGCGAAAGCTGCCACGGCCGCGTGGACGAAATGCCGCTGATGTACGCGCAGAACACCTTGCAGATGGAGTGGTGCCTGAACTGCCATCGCAATCCGGCCAAGAATCTGCGGCCAACCAGCGAGATCTACAACATGGTCTGGGAGGCGCCGGCCGACGACCACCCCGTATGGTGCGCGGCAGCCGATGAAAAGTCGGGCGTGCCTACGGCGCAAAGCGTGAGCTGCACGACGAAGGATCCGACGCGATCCGGCGTCGAGGTGGCTTCGTTGCGGCTGCCCAAGGCGGATGCGGCGGGCGATATGGCGGCTGGCGCGCTGCCCGCGCGGTGTCTTATCGGAAGTTCACCAGCCAGGACGAGTTGGGCCACTTCCTCGTCGACCAGTACAAGATTCGCACTCCGAAAGACCTGACCAGTTGCGAGACGTGCCACCGATGAGCGCAAACAGAATGAACTCGCCGGCGGTGGAGAAGCCGATGGACAATGCCGTGAACGAAAAGACGGAGAAGTTGAATAAGACGAACAAGTTGATCAGCATCACACCGGCGCCGATGACGCTGGCCGCAATTCGCGAAGAGCTGAAGGGCGCGAAGGGCAAAAAGTACTGGCGGTCGCTGGACGAGCTGGCCAATACGCCGGAGTTTCAGGCCGCGGTAGAGCGCGAGTTTCTGCCTGCGGCGCAGGAGTGGGTTGACCCGGTTTCGCGGCGCGGTTTTCTGAAGTTGATGGGCGCTTCGATGGCGCTGGCCGGCCTGGCCGGTTGCACCAAGCAGCCCGATGAGCCCATCTATCCCTACATCAAAGCGCCGGAAGATCTGATTCTCGGCAAGCCGATGTACTTTGCTACGGCGCACCCGTTCCCGACCGGCGCGGTGCCGCTGCTGGTCAAGAGCGACGAGTTCCGGCCCATCAAGATCGACGGCAACCCGGAGCACGCGTACAACCACGGCGGCTCCGATCCTTATTCGCAGGGCACGCTGCTTGACCTTTACGATCCCGACCGCTCGCAGCACGTGCTCTATCGTGGCGAGAGCCGGGAGTGGGGAGAGTTTGCCGAGGCGTTCCGCGTCAAAGTGGCCTCGACCAAAGACGGAACCGGAATTTATTTCCTGAGCGCGGCCATCACCTCGCCCACGCTGGCGCGGCAGTGGCAGGCGGTCGAGAAGGCTTGGCCCAAAGCGAAGCTGGTGCAATACGATCCCGCGCTGGCCGGGACATTTCTGGCGAGCGGGATGAACGTTCAGTACGACCTGACCGGCGCGGACGTGATTGTTTCGCTGGATGCGGATTTTATTTCGAGCGCGGCTTATCCCGGCTTCCACAAACTGGTGCGCGACTACGCCGGCCGGCGCAAGCAACCGGAAAACGGCATGAACCGGCTTTACGCCATCGAAAGCACGCCCACGACCACCGGCATGAAGGCCGAGCATCGGCTGGGTCTGCGCGCGAGCGAGATTCCGGCGTTTACGGCGGAGCTGGCAAAGGCGTTAGGCGTTCCGGGCGTCAATCCTCCCGCGTACAACTGGACCGACGAGCAGAAGAAGTTTCTCGCTGTTTTGGTTAAGGATCTGAAGGCCAACGCCGGCAAGAGCGCGGTGATTCCGGGGCTGTATCAGGATGATTCGGTCGCGATGTTGGCGCTGGCGATCAACAAAGCGCTCGGCAACGTGGGCAAGACGGTGACGGTGGCGAACGACTCGGCAATTCCGCTTCCCAGCGACCAGCTTGGCGATTTCAAGGCGCTGGTGGCCGACTTGAACGCGGGCAAGGTGGATTGGCTGGTGATTCTCAATGCCAACCCCATCTACGACGCGCCCGCCGATCTCAATTTTGCCGACGCCTTCAACAAGGCCAATATTGTCGTACACCTGGGCGCGCATCTCGACGAGACGGGGCAAATTTCGCACTGGCACGTTCCCGCCGCGCATTATCTGGAATCGTGGTCGGACGCGCTCGCGTACGACGGCACGGTCTCCATTGTGCAGCCGATGATCGATCCGCTCTACGGCGGCAGGACCGCGCACCACGTGTTGCAAACGCTCCTCAACGAGCCGATGGTGAGCCCCTACGATGCGGTGCGCGAGACGTGGAAACCCGTGATCAAGGGAGACTTTGAGACCGGCTGGCGCAAGGCGCTGCACGACGGATGGATTGCGGATACGGTTCAGGCGAATTCGGCCAAGAATGGGCCGGCTAAGGCCGGCGCGGGCGCTGCCTTCAACGGCGCCATTCCTGCTCCCACTCCCAAGGATTCCATCGAGATCATCTTCCGGCCCGATCCGAATGTGTACGACGGACGCTGGGCGAACGTGGGCTGGCTGCAGGAACTGCCCAAGCCGGTGACGAGCCTGAGCTGGGACAATGCGGCCATCGTTTCCGGTGCGACGCTCACGAGGCTCGGCCTGGAAGAAGACGACATTGTCGAGTTGACCGTGGGCAACGGCAAGGTGAAGGCGCCGGTGATTGTTGCGCCGGGCCACCCCGATAATTCCGTTACGGTTTATCTCGGCTATGGCCGGCAAATCGGCCGTGTTGCCGGCGGCGCCGGCTTCAACGCATATCTTATCCGCAACACATGGGCGCCGCTCTACGCTACCGGTTCGATTCGCAAGGTGGAAGGCAAGTGGGGCGTGGCCATCACCAAGAGCCACTATCAGGACCACCGCGCGAAATTTCTGCTGGGGGAGGGTAAGGGCGACAATTCGCTCGAAGGCGATGAGGCGCTGGGTCCGCGCGGCATTATCCGTTACGCGACTCTCGACGAGTTCAAGGCCAATCCGAATTTTGCGCACGAAGGCGACACCCACGAGACGCCGAAGTACGACACCTCGCTCTTCCCGAACTGGCCTTACAACGAGGCCAACGCATGGGCCATGTCGATCGACATGAACAGTTGCACGGGCTGCAATGCCTGCATCGTGAGCTGCTATGCCGAGAACAATATCGCCGTGGTGGGCAAGCAGCAGGTTCGCATCGGCCGCAACATGCAATGGCTGCGCATCGACGCCTATTTCGAAGGCGACCTGGCCGCGCCGCGCGCGCACTTCCAACCCATGAATTGCCAGCATTGCGAAAACGCGCCCTGCGAACAAGTTTGCCCGGTGGGCGCCACCGTGCACACGCCTGAAGGCCTGAACATGATGATCTACAACCGCTGCATAGGGACGCGCTACTGCTCCAACAATTGCCCCTACAAGGTGCGGCGGTTCAACTTCCTGCTCTACTCCGACTACGAGACGGAAAGCCTCAAATTGATGCGCAATCCCGACGTGAGCGTGCGCTCGCGCGGCGTGATGGAGAAGTGCACCTACTGTGTGCAGCGCATCCAGGAAGCGAAGATCAACGCCGACAAGGAAAACCGCACTATCCGGGACGGCGAGATTGTGACGGCGTGCCAGCAGGCCTGCCCGGCCAACGCAATCGTCTTCGGCAACATCAACGATAAAGAGAGCCGTGTTTCCAAGCTTCGCGCCCAGCAACGCAGCTACCAGGTGATCGCCGACATTAACGCCCGCCCGCGTACGCAGTATTTGGCCGAAGTTTTGAATCCGAACCAGGAACTTGAAGAGACGTCGGTGGAACACGCACCGGCAAAGGGTTGAATTCACGATGGCAACAAGGGAAGTGAAACCGCCCGAACATTGGATCGATCCCGCAACCGGCGAGTACCGTGTGATTGCGCCCGGCCAGACCTTCCGGTCGATCACCGAGAAGATTGTGCGCCTCGTGCTCACGCCGCATACGCCGATGGGTTGGTTCGGGATCTTCACGATTGCCGGCGGCGGCGCCACCATGCTCATGGTGGCGCTCACGTGGCTCTTTCTCAAGGGCGTGGGCATCTGGGGCATCGACCAGCCGGTGGCGTGGGGATTCGCCATCATCAATTTTGTGTGGTGGATCGGCATCGGCCATGCGGGGACGCTGATTTCGGCGATTCTGCTGCTCTTCAAGCAGCAATGGCGCAACGCCATCAGCCGCTTTGCCGAGGCCATGACCATCTTTGCCGTGGCCTGCGCCGCGTTGTTCCCGCTCATTCACGTGGGCCGTCCCTGGCTGGCGTACTGGGTGTTCCCGCTGCCCTTCACCATGACCGTGTGGCCGCAGTTCCGCTCGCCGCTCATGTGGGATGTCTTCGCGGTTTCGACCTACGCGACGATCTCGGTGGTGTTCTGGTACATCGGGATGATTCCCGACTTCGGCACCTTTCGCGATCGCGCGCAGTCGAAGATCGCGCAGTATTTCTACGGCATGCTGAGTTGGGGCTGGCGCGGTTCGATCCGCCATTGGATGCAATACGAGACGGCTGCACTGCTTTTGTCCGGCCTGGCCACGCCGCTGGTGCTCTCGGTGCACACCGTCATCAGCTTTGATTTCGCGGTGGCTGTCCTGCCCGGCTGGCATACCACCATCTTTCCGCCCTATTTTGTGGCCGGCGCCATCTACTCCGGTTTCGCGATGGTGCTGTCGCTGGCCATTCCGCTGCGCAAGTTCTATCACCTGGAGTCGCTGGTAACCGAGCGCCATATCGACAACTGCGGCAAACTGATGCTCACCACCGGCTTCATTGTGGCCTACGGGTATGCCATGGAAGCCTTCATGGCCTGGTACTCGGCCGATCACTGGGAGGCGTTCACATTCTGGAATAGAGCGTTCGGTCCAATGGGGTGGTCCTACTGGTGCCTGATCACCTTCAACCTGGCGATTCCGCTCACTACGCTGTGGTCGCGCAAGCTGCGTACCAACATCGCCTACATGTTCATCCTCTCCATCGTTGTCAATACGGGCATGTGGTTGGAGCGCTTCGTCATCATTGTGACCAGTTTGACTCGCGACTTTCTGCCGTCGGCGTGGGGCACTTACCGCGCAACCAAGTGGGATTACATGACATTTTTTGGAACCGTCGGCTTCTTCGTGTTCCTGTTCCTGCTGTTTGTACGCTTCCTGCCCATGATTCCCATGAATGAGATTCGCATGTTGCTGCCACAATCCAAAATCAGGCCGAAGGCGGCAGCGGAGGTAGGTGACTGATGCCCGCACGCGAAGGAACCTACGGCCTGCTGGCCGAATTCGAGACGCCGGGCGATCTGGTGCGGGCCGCGCGCCAGGCGCGTGAAGACGGCTGGCGGCGCCTGGACTGCTATACGCCATATCCCATCGAAGAAGCGGCCGAGGCCATCGGCTTCCACCGCAACAAGGTGCCGCTCATCACCCTGATCGGCGGTTTGCTGGGGGGCGCGGCCATGTTTGCGCTGCAAGTCTGGATTTCCGTACTGGCGTATCCGCTCAACATTGCGGGCCGGCCGACGTATTCCTGGCCGGCTTTCATTGTGCCCGCGTATGAATGGACCATCCTATGGGCGGGCCTCTCGGCAGGGTTCGGAATGCTGGCGCTGTGTGGACTTCCGGCGCTCTATCATCCGCTGTTCAACGCGCCCAATTTCCGCGACGGCGCGACGACGGACAAGTTCTTCCTGTGCCTTGAGGCGCTGGACCCGAAGTTCGATGCCGCGAAGACCAAGGCCTATTTGGAGACATTCAAGCCGAACTCGGTGGTGGAGGTGGAGTACTGATGCTCAAGAACAATGGTCAGTGGTCAGTGATCAGTGATCAGGCCTCCGCGCCCCACCCTTTCCGCGGCTTCTCGAAGAAAAGATGGGGAAAGGGTAGAAGAGCACAGTCGCTGAAATCCCGCATCGCCGCTGCCGCAGGCCTCGCCGCGCTGCTTCTGGCCGCCGGATGCCGGCAGGACATGCAGAACCAGCCCAGGATGGATCCGCAGCGCGGTTCGAACTTCTTTGCCGATCATCGCGGCGCGCGTCCGCAGGTGCTTAACACCGTGGCCCGCGACCAGCTCCGCCAGGACAGCTACTTTTATACAGGCGTGGTGCAGGGCCCTAACGGCTACCGCCAGGAACTGAACGAGATGCCCTCCGAGATCCCGGTGACGATGGAAGTGCTCAAGCGGGGGCAGGAGCGGTTCAACATCTACTGCACACCTTGCCACTCGCGCGTGGGCAACGGGCTGGGCGAGATTGTGCAGCGCGGCTACAAACCGGCCGCAAATTATCACGACCAAGTACACCTGTCGCAGCCTATCTCGCACTACTTTTATGTGATGACGCACGGTTACGGCGCCATGCCCGACTACTCGGCACAACTCACGCCCGCGGACCGCTGGGCCGTCGCGGCCTACATCCGCGCGTTGCAGTTGAGCCAGGCGGCCACGATCAAGGATGTGCCGGGCGGCGTGTCCGTGCGGAACCTGAAAGAGATTGCGCGCGAGAAGAACCTGCCTGAGGCATTCGCCGAATCGTGGCCCATCCCGGAGACGGCGGTGTATGCGAATCCCAAACCAAGCGAGGGGACTCCGGCAATGGCTCCGGCCGAAGCGGCGCCCCCCGCCATTAAGATTCCGGTAACCAAGCCGGGAAAAGGCAAGGACGTAGGGAAATAGGGACTAGGGACCAGGGGTAGGGAATAGGGACCAGGGACGAAGGACGAACAAGAATGGCTAACGAAACACACGCCAAGACGCTTCCCGCCGTTTTAGGCGCACCGGCCTTTGTCGGCACGTGGCAGAATCGCGCGCTGATGGTTGCGGTGATCTTCTCCGCGGTCGCCGTGATTCTGGCGTGGCTGGGCCAGGCGCAGGACGGTCTGGGCTGGGATCATCTATTGCGCGCCTGGGTGCTGGGTCTCATGGTCACCTTCGGATTTGCCGTGGGCGGCCTGGCTCTGCTCATGCTGCAGTACTGCTCCGGCGGCAAGTGGGGCCTGCTGTTGCGGCGTCCGCTTGAGGCCATGAGCCGCACGCTGCCGGTGGTCTTCGTCTACTGGCTGGTCGTGGTCATCTTCATGAAGCGGCTCTACCTGTGGGCGCAATTTACAACGATCGGCGACACCGGCGCGGCGCTGAAGGCGGGCTTCATTAACGAGATGCAAGCCCATTGTCTCAACTTCAAGCGCCCCATGCTCAATCCCGCCGCTTTCATCTGGGTATGCCTGCTCTGCTTCGCCATTTGGGCTTACTACACCTGGCGCCTGAATTCCCTGGGCCTGAAGCGCGATACCGAAGGCCCGGAAACTACGCCGTACTGGATCAAGAAACTCGAGAACATCTCGGGCCCCGGCATTGTGATTTATTCCGTCACCATGACGGCGGCTGCCATTTACTGGGTCATGTCGATGGATGTGACCTGGTTCTCGACGGTCTACGGCCTGCTCTTCCTGGTCGAGCAGGGCTTCCAGGTGCTGGCTCTCGGCATCATTGTTGCGATCGCGCTTTCCAAAGCCGAGCCTTTCCGCACCCTCCTGCGCCAGACCGAGCAGCATGACCTGGGCAAGCTCACCTTTGCTTTCGTCATGCTTAACATCTACCTTACGTTCGGGCAGTTTCTCATCATCTGGTCGGGCAACCTTCCGCAGGAGATCAACTGGTACCTCGACCGCATCCGCGGCGGCTGGGGTGTGATCATCACGCTCGATTTCATCTTCCACTGGCTGGTTCCGTTCACCATGCTGCTTTCGCGCGATCTGAAGCGCAACAAGAAGCGGCTCACGCGCGTATGCCAGTTCATGATCTTCGCCGTTGCCTTCAACTTGTTCTGGCTCATCGAGCCGAATTACAAAGACGCGGCGCGCAACCTGCACTTCAGTTGGGGAATTCTCGAGTACATCGCGGTGCCCGTGGCTATGTTTGCCTTCTGGCTAGCTAGTTTCTGCGCCCAGTTGAAGACGCGGCCGCTGGTGCAGACGAACGATCCGCACGTAGCGGAGATTCTGGAGCCTGAACATGCCCAAGCATAGCGAACCCAATCCGGGTCAGGAACCGGAAAAACACGAAGTAGACGCATCGGCCGGCTACGAACGCAGCGATGCCAACATCGCGGGCATTGTTGTGTTTATTACCGCGCTGGGCATCTTCGTTGCGGTTATCGGGCTGCTCTGCTACGGAATCGGCAAAGTGTTCAACGCGCACATGAATAAAGAAGACGGACCCAACAGCAAGTGGACCAGGACCGTGGACGTGCGGCAGCTCGGGAACTTTCCTTCAAGCCCTGAACTGCAGAATAGAGTCGCGGAACTGACCCAGACCTTCCCCACGCCTCGGGTGCAGACCGATAACGGCGACCAGGATATTGCCGACCTGCACGCGCGCGAGGATTTGCTGCTGAATTACTACAGCTGGGTGAATGAGCCGCAAGGGAAGGTAAGAATTCCCATCGAGCGGGCCATGGAGTTGATTGCGCAGCGGGGATTGCCCGTGGCGCCTGCGGTCGAATCAGCGCCGCCGATGACGGGCGACAATGTGCCAACAGTGGCCATGCCGCTGACCAGCGGCTTCGCGCCCACAGCGTTTGAGCAGGCAGAGGCGCAGGCGGAAGCCGTGAAGGCGCAGCGCGGAGAGCAGAGGTAGAGGGGTGACAAGTCGCGTTGGGATTTGCGGTTTCCCACCCTAGGCGCAACAACAAAGACGCGCCCAGGATGGGGCACCCGGCGAGGATAAGGGAGGTAAACGATCATGCAAAGCAAAGGCACAATGCGGAGAAACTGGCGGCTGGCGGCGGTGGCCACGGCGGGCGCGATGGTGCTTGCTTTCTCTGTCCCGCTCCTGTCCGCGCAGGTTTCCAGCTACGGCGACAAGCAGATGGGACCGGCCAACGACAAGCCGCCATCGATTCTGAACGGCGTGGGCATCGAGCAGCGTTTGAACACGCAGTTGCCGCTCAACCTGACATTCACTGACGATGCAGGCAAGCAGGTGGCGCTGGGCAGCTACTTCGGCAAGCGGCCCGCGATTCTGGCGCTGGTCTATTACCAGTGCCCCATGCTTTGCTCTGAGGAACTGAACGGCCTTACCAGCGCCTTGCAGATGGTCCGGTTTACTCCCGGCAAAGACTTCAACATTGTCGTCGTCAGCATCGACCCATCCGAGGGCACGGACCTGGCCGCGGCCAAGAAGCGCACTTACCTGAAGCGCTACGGCCATCCCGAGACGGCGAACGGCTGGCACTTCCTGACCGGCACACAGCCGAATATCGATGCGCTGACCCAGGCTGTGGGCTTTCGCTATGTGAAGCTCAAAGTTCCCGGCAGCAACCTGACGCAGTATGCGCACGCCAGCGCGATCCAAATTGTCACGCCGGAGGGCAAGCTGGCCCAGTACTACATGGGGGTCGAGTACTCGCCCAAAGATTTGCTGCTGGGCCTGGACGAGGCCAGTTCGAACCGCATCGGATCTCCGGTGGACAACATTCTCACCTACTGCTACCACTACAATCCCGCGACCAATACGCACGACCTGATCATTGCGCGAGTCATCCAAGTGGGAGGGCTCCTCACGGTGGTGCTTCTGGGCGGATTCATGTGGATCATGTTTCGCCGCGACTACCGGCAGGAACGCTTGGCCGGACCGGGAATTCACGGGACAGCAAAGAAAGTGAACGGATAACGGAATGGAACACTTCATCAGCCCGGTACTTTGGCAGTTTCTCCAAAAGTGGTTGGCGCACTTTCCGCTGTTTCCGCCGGAGGCGTCGAGTATTGCGGCCCAGTCTGACGCGCTCTATTTCTTCATGGTGCTGGTAAGCCTTATCGGACTGACGCTGGTGGTTTTGCTGATCGTTAGTTTCTCGATTCTCTACAGAAAGGCGCGTCATCCGAAGGCGGTGCAGATCGAAGGCTCCACGCTGCTTGAAGCCACCTGGACCATCATCCCGCTGGGCCTGTTCCTCGTCATGTTTGTGTGGGGCGCGCTTCTTTACTTCCGCATCTACACGCCGCCGGCCAACGCCATGAACATTTACGTGGTGGGCAAGCAGTGGATGTGGAAGGTAGAGCATCCCGGCGGGCAGCATGAAATCGACGCTCTGCATGTGCCCACGGGTCAGCCCATCCAATTGACGCTCATCTCGCAGGACGTGTTTCACAGCTTCTCCATTCCCGCCTTCCGCGTGAAACGCGAGGTGATTCCCGGTCGCTACACCACGGTCTGGTTCGAGGCCACAGAACCGGGCACCTATCACCTCTTTTGCACACAGTACTGCGGCACCAACCACTCACAGATGATCGGCGAAGTTGTCGTGATGACGCCGGACGATTTCAAGAAATGGCTGCAAGGCTCGACGAGCGGCAACTCGCTGGCGCAGGACGGCGAGCGGCTCTTCGCCAGCCTGAGCTGCAATGCATGCCACAACACGCAGCCCGACGCGCGCGGACCCAGCCTGGCAGGTGTTTACGACTCCAGGCTGACGCTCTCCACCGGGCAGGCCATCACCGCCGACGAGGCTTATCTGCGCCAGTCGATCCTGAACCCGTCGCAGCACATCACGCAGGGCTACGCGCCCATCATGCCCACCTACCAGGGCCAGGTGAGCGAAGAGGGCGTGATCGAGCTGGTCGAATACATCAAGAATCTCAATTCCGACTATCGCGTCCAGCAGACGCTGAACACCACCGATATTCCCCCAGTGAGCGGGGGACAGGCGCCGGCAGCCGGGCACGTGCCCGCGGCGCAGAAGGGGGTCAACCCATGAGCGCTGCCACTATCGTCAGTCTTCCCGATCAGTCCACGGCCAGAATACCCAAGATGAACTTCATCACCAAGGAAAACGGCCTTATGAGCTGGCTGTTGACCGGCGACCACAAGCGGATCGCTACACTGTACCTGATCTCGATCACCTTCTTCTTCTTTATCGGCGGCGCCCTGGCGGGCCTCATGCGCCTGGAGTTGCTCACGCCCCAGACTTCCCTGGTGGCCGCCGACACCTATAACAAGCTGTTCTCGATGCACGGCCTCATCATGGTCTTCTTTTTCCTGGTGCCTTCGGTGCCCGCCACCATCGGCAATTTCGTCATACCCATGATGGTCGGGGCCAAGGATCTGGCGTTACCCAAGATCAACCTGCTGAGCTGGTATCTCTATGTCATCGGCGGGATCATGATGCTCTACACGATGACGACCGGCGGCGTTGACACCGGCTGGACCTTCACCACACCACTCTCCACGCATTATCTGAACACGAACGTGGTCTCGGCTGCTATGTGCGTTTTCGTGGCCGGATTCAGCTCCATCCTGACCGGGCTCAACTTCATCGTCACCATCCACAAGATGCGCTGCCCCGGCATGACCTGGTTCCGGCTCCCGCTCTTCGTTTGGTCAATGTACGCGGCCAGCATCCTCATGGTGCTGGGCACGCCGGTTCTGGCCATTACGTTGACCCTGGTCGGCTTGGAGCGTATTTTACACATCGGTGTCTTTGATCCGGCATTTGGCGGCGACCCTCTCTTGTTCCAGCATCTGTTTTGGTTCTACTCGCACCCGGCCGTCTACATCATGATTCTGCCCGGCATGGCCGTGATCAGCGAGGTCGTCTCGACCTTCAGCCGCAAGCGCGTCTTCGGCTATACGGCCGTCGCCTTCTCTTCGGTGGCCATCGCGGTCTTCGCATTTTTTGTCTGGGCCCACCACATGTTCATCATGGGCATCTCGAACTACTCGGCGCTGGTTTTCTCTCTGCTCACCATGCTCGTCGCTGTGCCCTCGGCCATCAAGATCTTCAACTGGGCATTCACCCTCTACAAAGGCTCCATCACCTTTGAGACGCCCTTGCTCTACGCCTTCGGCTTCATGGGACTGTTCACCATCGGCGGCATGACCGGTGTTTTCCTCGGTTCCACGGGCACCGACATTCACCTTACAGAAACTTACTTCATCGTGGCTCACTTCCACTTCGTCATGGTGGGCGGCATGTTGATGGCTTTTCTCTCAGGCATTCACTTCTGGTGGCCCAAATGGACGGGCCGCATGTATCCTGAAAAACTTTCGCAACTGGCGGCGCTAATCACCTTCATCGGCTTCAACTTCACCTTTTTCCCACAGTTCATCCTGGGCACGCTGGGCATGCCGCGGCGCTACGCCGCTTATCCGCCGGAATTCCAGGCGCTCAACGTCTTCTCCACCGCCGGCGCAACCATTCTCGGCGTGGGCTACCTGCTACCGATTCTCTACCTCACCTGGTCACTGAAGTACGGCGCCATCGCGGGCAACAATCCCTGGCAGGCAACGGGACTGGAGTGGCAGACGCAGTCGCCGCCGTTGACCGAAAACTTCATTGAGATTCCCGTCATGGATCACGAAGCCTACGACTACGAGTGGCTCGAACGCGAGCAGCAGAAAGAGGTGGCGAGTGTCGGATAGCACCGCAATTGCACAGAGCGCTGCGGCGGAAGCCGGCGATGCTCATGGCGATACTCATCACGATGAGCATCCGGCTTATCAGCGCCATCACTTCGAATCCGTCGACCAGCAGTTCGACGCCACCAACTTTGCCATGTGGCTCTTTCTGGTCACGGAGGTCATGTTCTTCGGCGGCCTGTTCACCGCCTACTTGATCATGCGCAACTGGTATTACCCCGCGTTCGTCGAGGGTTCCCATCAATTGAGCATCTTTTGGGGCACGGCCAACACCGCGGTGCTCATCTGCTCCAGCTTCACCATGGCCATGGGCGTCTGGTCCGCCGAGGTGCGGCGCAAAGGCGCGCTACTGATTTGTCTGAGCCTGACGCTCCTGCTCGGGTTTGCCTTTCTTGGCATCAAGGGCATCGAGTGGCACGAAAAATGGGAGAAGCACCACGTACCCGGTATCCACCAGTACAGCATCTCGGCATTTCTCGATCCCGCCTCGGACCCGGAGGTGCATAAGCAGTATCCGGACGACAAGCCGCTGCCGTACGACATGGCTCAGAAAACCGAGCAGTACTTCTTCCTCTACTTCGCCATGACCGGTATGCACGCGCTGCACATGGCAATTGGCTGCGGGATCCTGATCTTTATGATCGTTCGCGCCCGCGCCGGGGCCTACACGGCAGGACACGTGACGTTCGTTGAGAACTTCGGACTTTACTGGCACTTTGTCGACATTATCTGGATCTATCTCTTTGCGCTGCTGTATCTGATCAGCAGGCATGGCTAGAGGACAGGGACTAGGGACTGAGGGATATGAGCGAACAGCATGCACAAACCGAGCACGAGCATCACATTGTTAGTCCAAAGATCTACGTCGTCATCCTCTTCGCCTTGCTGGTGGGCACGGCATCTACCGTGGCCGCGTCCTATTTCGAACTGGGCGCGTGGCACATTGCTCCGGGCCTTACTCTTTTCTGGAACCCGGTGGTCGCGCTGGCCATCGCAACCGGCAAGGCCATTCTGGTGGTGCTGTTCTTTATGCACGTGAAGTATAGCCCCAGGCTGACCAAGCTCACCGTAGGCGCGGGCATCTTTATGTTTCTTGTGCTCATCGGCATGACGCTGACCGACTACTTTACCCGCGCCTGGGGGCGGTGGTAAGAAGCAGGGAACAGGGATCAGGGAACAGTGGGCCGCCTGCGGGCGGCCCTTTTGCTTGAGAGGGTATCGTTGCTGCTGTCATAAGGGATGCGTGGTGCGACCACACGCCTGTGTCGCAGGTCACACTGGATTCAGATTTGCCCTGTCCTATAATGGGCCACTGTTTCATTCCCGGAAACTGCGTGTTTCGTTGAGCGTTATTCCGATAGATTCCGCGCTCATCCCCATTGGAAGATTTTCATCAAAGGGGACGCTGGAATCCGACTCCGGATGCGCGTGACGAACCCAATGCTCGATCCGAAATCGTTCGTTCCTAAATCGTTCGATCCGAATTGCAGGGGCTCTGTTTTTGACGGCAGGGCAGGGAATCGCGTCGACTGCGCGCGCCTGCGGCGCACAAGCCGCGGCGCGTGGGCCCGCATGGCGCTGGCCGCGTGGTTGCCGGCTCTGCTCTCGCCTGGCCCGGCCGCCATGGCGCAGACTCCCGTTCTTACTGCGCAAACCAAATCCTCGCAACAGCAAACCCGGCAGACCTCGCGCGTGCCGCCTCGCGTCAGTGAAGCCGAGCGTTTTCTCGCCCAGCGCGGATGGACGCCGGGCCATCGCATAACGCCGCGAGCTATGGCCGCGCGCAAAGGCGCTCTGGCGAGCCCGGCAGCGTCCGCAGCCCCAAAGCACAACCGGCTCGTTAACAAGCGGTCAAGCGGCCCGGCAACAAACGAAACTTGGACAGCTCTCGGCCCCGCCGCCGTTCAAACCCCCGATTTCAACTTCGTCACTGGCCGCGTGGCCGCGATTGCGCTCGACCCCTCCGATACCACCGGCAACCGTCTCTTTATCGGAACTACAGGCGGCGGCGTGTGGTTGGCGAACAACGCGGGCGTCGCCGATACGTCCCTGATCGCCTTTACACCGCTCACCGACGCAGTAACCGCCCTCGGCGGAGCCGTCGACCCTTCCATCAGTATTGGCGCGCTCACCGTGCAGCTGGGCGAGACGGGCGTGATCCTGGCCGGCACGGGCGATCCCAACGATGTTCTCGATTCCTACTATGGCGCCGGCATCCTGCGCTCTACCGACGGCGGAAACACGTGGAGCCTGATCCCGCAAACGATGGACCTGGAGGACGGCCAGAGCAACCGCGATTACGGCTTTGTGGGCAATGGATTTGCCGGCTTTGCCTGGAGCACGGTGAATCCGCAGACGGTCGTGGCCGCGGTTTCGCAGGCCTATGAAGGCACGCTGGTGGATGCGGACCGCGCCGACTCGAGCTACATGGGCCTCTATTACTCCTCTGACAGCGGCGCCACATGGCACCTGGCCACCGTTACCGACAGCGCCAGGCGGAGACGTGCAAGGCCCGCTCAGTCCGTTCCAGTTGTCCTACGGCAACGCCGCCACGGCGGTGGTGTGGAACCCGGTGCGGCGGTTGTTTGTGGCCGCGATGCGCTATCACGGCTATTACCAATCGGGCGACGGTGTCAACTGGACGCGCATGGCCGCGCAACCTGGCTCAACCACAGCCGTGCCTAATCTGTCCATCACCTACTGTCCCACGGATGCGGGAAGCATCGGCTCCATCGCCTGCCCCATCTTTCGCGGCGCGCTGGCCGTGAATCCGCAAACCGGCGACACCTTTGCCTGGACCGTGGACCTGAACAACCAGGACCAGGGTCTGTGGCAGGACGCATGCGCCCTCAGCGGCAACGCGTGCAGCAACCCCACGATCACCTTTGCCAACCAATGGAATACGGCTGCGCTTGAAACCAGCACCCTGCAGGGACCGGCGACCATTGCCGATGGAACCTATAACCTGGCGCTGGCCGCGGTTCCATCCCAACAGGACACGCTGCTGCTGGCCGGAGCCAACGACCTGTGGAAGTGCAGCCTGGCGATGGGCTGCCCGTGGCGCAACACCACCAACTCCACCACCTGCATGAGCGCGCAGGTGGGCGAATTCCAGCACGCGCTGGCGTGGAACGCGGCTAATCCGCTGGAGATTTTTATCGGCAACGACAGCGGGCTTTGGCGCTCGACCGATGCCATCGGCGAAACCGGAGCGGCGTGCTCGACGACGGATTCCAGCCACTTCCAGAACCTGAACGGCAGCCTGGGATCGCTGGCCGAGGTGGTCAGCCTGTCGCCGGTCATGTCGCCCTACAGCATGATGGCGGGGCTGGGCGTGAACGGAACCGCCGGCGTGAAGAGCGGCGCCGTGACCACGGACTGGCCGCAAATTCTTTCCGGCTATGGCGGGCCGGTGGCAATCGACCCCACGAGCAACAACAACTGGTACGTAAACAACCAGCCGGGAGTCGCCATCTATCTTTGCTCGCAAACCTCCGCCTGCACACCGGCCGATTTCGGCACAAGCCCCGTAGTGACCGATGCGGACGTAGGCGGCGATGGAGACACCATGCCCACGCCGGCGCCGTTTCTGGTGGACCCGCTCGATGCCACGCAGTTGCTCATTGGAACCTGCCGTGTGTGGCGCGGCCCTGTCAGCGGCAGTTGGAGCGCGAGCAACGCCATCAGCCCCATCCTGGACAGCGGCGCGAAGGATGCCGCCTGCAACGGCGACGCACTCATTCGCTCCATGGCCGCCATGCCGCTCTCGAGCGGCGGCGAAATCATTTATCTCGGCATGTACGGCGCCGCCGATTTCGGCGCCAACCTGCCCGGCCATGTTTTGAGCGCGACCCTGAATCCGTCGTCCGGTTCCGCGCCCACGTGGAACGATCTGACGCTGAACTCCGTCCCCAACGACGCGCACACGCTCAACTATTACGGCCTCGACATATCCAGCATCACCATCGACAGTCACGACCCCAGCGGCAGCACGGTGTACGTGACGGTTGCGGGAATCGAGAGCGCGGGGCAGGAGATTCAGGTCGTGTACCGCTCGACCAATGGAGGGGCGAGCTGGAGCGACATTACGTCCACCAACCTTCCCGCCGCGCCGGCCAATAGCCTGGCCGTGGACCCGCAGAACGCCAACACAGTGTATCTGGCAACCGACCAGGGCGTGTACTTTACCACCGAGGTGGCAAACTGCGCGCTGCCGCTGTCATATTGCTGGTCGGTGTTCGGCTCCGGATTGCCCGACGCCCCGGTGGTCGCGCTCAGCGCCGCTCCAGTTACCGCTTCCGCGCCGGTTCTGGTGGCGGCCACTTACGGCCGCGGCCTCTGGCAAACCGGGCTGTGGAGCGCGGGCTCGAGCCTGACCACCGCATCCGTAAGCCCCTCCAGCGTGGCTTTTACCCAAACCCCTGGATTGGGCGTACCCAGCAATCCCATCCCGGTCACGCTGACCAATACAGGCATAGCGGGCGACCCGCCGCTAACAGTCACTTCGATCCTCATGACCGGCGCCGATCCGGGAGATTTCAGCGAAACCGACACCTGCGGATTCAACCCGGCCGCAACCGCTCCGGTCGCGTTGGGGTCCACCTGCATCATCAACGCGATCTTCACCCCGCAGATGGTCAACCAAGAGCGGACCGCCGTCATGACCATCTACGCCAATGTCTCCGGAGGCGAACTGACGGTGGATCTGAGCGGAACAGGCGTGGCGCTGGGCGCGTTCAGCGTCAACCCGTCGCAACTCACGTTTCCGGTGACCAACGCGGGCCAGTCGAGCACGGCGCAGCCGGTCACCATCACCAACTCCTCCAGCTACGCCATCGGATCAGTCTCATTGGCGGCCACCGCGCCGTTCAGCATCACGCAAAACACGTGCGCAGGCAGCCTGGCGGCGGGCGCCAACTGCACCGCCTCGGTCGTCTTTCAGCCCAGCACGGGCGGCGTCGCATCCGGCGCGTTAACGGTCAGCTCCTCTGCCGTCGCCACGCCGGCGACTGTGCCGCTCTCGGGAACCGGGTTCGATTTCGCCGTCGCCTTCAATGGCCCTTACAGCCAGACCGTGACCAGCGGCGAGCAAGCGAATTACACGCTGGTGATTACGCCGGCCGGGTCCAGCGGCACATTCAGCTTCGCGTGCGGAACCCTGCCCTCGAACGCGCTTTGCCTCTTCAACCCCGCCAGCGAAACGCTCGGCTCAGGCGTCGAGGGCAATTTCGTGGTAGAAATCTCCACCGGCAGCGGGTCGATGGCCCGCCTTGAAAAACCGGGCCTGGGAAAACCGTGCCCTGGGGAACGGAGCCTCGACGGGCCGGGACGCAATAAATCAGGTTCTGGCCGCGCCCCCTTCCGGCGTGCATTGCTGCTGGCCTGCGGGCTGCTGCTGCTGCCGCTCGCCATTTGCAAGCGCCGCAAGGTTCTGCTCTTCGTTGCGTTGCTGGCGATCATGACCGGCGGCATCACCAGTTGCGTCAGCGCCGGCATCAGCGACGGCGGCAGCGGGGGCTCCGGCGGTTCCGGCGGTTCCGGCGGCCAAAGCGGCGGTTCCGGCACGCCGACAGGCACTTACACGATTCCCGTCACCGTCTCTTCCAACGGCATTTCGCAGCAGGTTGACCTGACCTTGACGGTCGATTGAGCGAACGGGGCAGCTGATTTGCGCGGCCAAAAAGAAATCCGCGACCGGCTATACTTGATCTTCGGGAATCAAGAGCAAAGTCCGGATGAAATCGGGCGGAGCCGCCGGAATGAGGAAAACCAGCGCATGCCTGCCAAAGTGACCGTCCAAGAGGTGGAGCGCGTGGCCGAACTGGCGCATCTGGAGTTGGCGCCGGAGGAGACCGAAAGTATGTTGCGCGACCTCAATGCCATCCTGGACTACGTGGCCGAGCTGAACGAGCTCGACACCTCTGGCGTGGCGCCGCTGGCGCAGGCGAGCGAGTTGCTGAGCGAACCAGGGGACTGGGCCAGCGTTATCCGCGTCGACCAGGTGCAGCCCTCGCTCGATCGCGCCGTTGTGATGTCGCAGGCACCGGAGACGGACAAGGCGTTTTTCAAGGTGCCGAAGGTGATTGAAAGATAGAGATCAGAGATCAGAGATCAGGGATCAGAGAACTGGAGAACTGGGGAAATAAAAAGAGGGGAAGCATTGCCGAGCGACACAAAGACTGCGGAAACCTTCGTAGAGAAGCCGAAAACTCTGGCCGAGTTGCGCGCGGAGATTGGCGCGGGCCGAACCAAGGCGGTGGACCTTGCTGCCGGCTATTACGAGCGCATCGAAAAGAAGAATCCGCTGCTGAATGTTTATCTGAGCCTGACCAAAGAGCGTGCGCTTGCGCAGGCCTCGCGCATTGACGAGCTTGCGGCAAAAGGCGATCCGCTGCCTCCGCTGGCAGGCATTCCCGTAGGCATTAAAGACGTTCTGGTGATGCAGGGCGCTCCGGCTACGGCTGGCTCCAAAATCCTGCAAGGCTACCGGCCTCCCTACGACGCCACCGCCGTGGCAAGGCTTGAAGCCGCGGGCGCGGTGCTGCTCGGGAAAATTAACTGCGACGAGTTTGCCATGGGCTCGTCGAATGAGAACTCAGCCTACGGGCCGGTGCGCAACCCCGTCGATACGGAGCGCGTTCCCGGCGGATCGAGCGGCGGTTCGGCCGCGGCTGTCGCCTCCAATCTCGCCGTGGCCACGCTGGGGTCCGACACCGGCGGCTCCATCCGCCAGCCCGCCAGTTTTTGCGGAGTCGTCGGCGTGCTGCCCACCTACGGCCGCGTCTCGCGCTACGGGCTCATTGCCTTTGCTTCTTCGTTGGATCGCGTGGGGCCCTTTGCCGCCAACGTGCGTGACGCCGCAACCATGCTCGGCGCGATCGCGGGCTGCGATCCCAAAGACGCCACCAGCTCGCAGGCGCCTGTTGAAGACTACGCCGGCGAGAGCGACAAGCCTGTGGATGGACTGCGCATTGGCGTGCCAGGGGAGTACTTTGCCGAGGGACTTGACCCCGAGGTGCGCGCGGCCATCGAAAAGGGAATCGCCGCGCTCGAAGCCGCCGGATGCACTGTGAAGCCGGTTTCGCTGCCCCACACCAAATACGCCGTTCCCACGTACTATCTGGTGGCGACGGCCGAGGCCAGCGCCAATCTCGCGCGCTTCGACGGCGTGCGCTACGGCTACCGCTCGCCCCGCTCCGCCACGCTCTCTGACATGTACTCGCACTCGCGCGACGAGGGCTTCGGCGCGGAGGTCAAGCGGCGCATCTTGCTCGGCACTTACGCGCTCTCCGCCGGTTACTACGATGCGTACTATCTGAAAGCCCAGCAGGTGCGCCGTCTGCTGGCCGGGGAGTTTCTGCGCGCCTTTGCCGAAGTCGACGCAATTGTGACGCCCACTTCGCCCTTCCCGGCCTTCAAGCTGGGCGAGAAGACCGGCGATCCGGTGGCCATGTATCTGGCCGACATCTACACCGTCACCGCAAGTCTGGCGGGCATCTGCGGCGTAACGGTGCCCTGCGGCGCAACCAAGGCCGGTCTGCCGGTGGGCATGCAGGTGTTGGCGCGGCACCTCGGCGAAAGCACGGCTTTCCGCGTGGCGAGAGCCGTGGAACAGACGATTCAGCTAAGAGGCTATAATTCCTCAAGGATTCAAGCCTCATTCCTATTGCGGTTTTTTCACGGGTCCCGGCCCGTTTTCTCCAGACGCGCGCGTTTCCGGTTGTTGATCGGGAGCAAGCGTCATGAGCAGGTTTTCTGGAATTGCAATTCTGGTTCTGGCGGCGATCTTTGCCGCGTCTTCGGCGGCGCAGGCCGCGTCCCGCAAAACCCGCACGATTGTTCTCGGCGCGGTCAGAAAAGTGCCGTACTCCAAGGCCGGCGACCCGGCAGGCGCGGCTACCGGCGAAGACACGCTCAAGATTCGCGCCCTCCTGGTCGACGGCGTTATGAAGGAGTGGACCACCGGCGACGCGCACGACGTAACCGACCGCAGCTTTGTGGTGCGGCGCGTCATACGGCTCAACGACACGCTTCCAGGCGACAAGCAGGAGCGCTGGGTTTGGCAGCGCGGACCGTGGCTGCTGGTGGACGGCACGACCGGCCGCGTGACCGCCCTCAAGCTGCCCGATTACGATCCCGGCGTGAGCCAGGTAAGCTGGTTTCGCGACTACGCGGCCTACTGCGGCCTGACGGCCAGCGGCAAAAGCCTGTATGCGGTGGTGGCGCAGGTGGCCGCGCGCAAGCCGATCCTGGCCAAGAAACTTGAAGCCGCCGGGAAAAACGCGTCGGCCGCGCCGTCGTCTCCCATGGCCCCGGCAGCCCCATCCGCTCCCCCCGCACCGGCCTGCGCTCCGCCCGAATGGCAACGCGAGCCGCTGCGCATTACCTTTCATCCCGCGGGCAAGGATGCGGTGAGCTACGATCTCGTTCCCGGGTCGGCGGTGCTGGTGGAAGACGCGGGCGACGAAGCAGAGACGCCGCCCGCCGCTCCTGCGAAATAGCAAGTTAGCGAGTCAGTAAGTTAACATGACAGTGACGGCATGCAATCCTTCGACGAACTTCTAAATCAGACCGAGGCGGCGCATGGGCACCTGTGCGCGGGAATCATTCTGGGCGTGCGCATGGCTCTGCTCGGATTGAACCGGCTGGGATTCGATGGCCCTCCCCAGGGCGCCGATCGCAAGCGCCTGGTCACCTATGTCGAAATCGACCGCTGCGCCACCGACGCCATCGAACTGGTGACCGGATGCCGCCTGGGCAAGCGCGCTCTCAAGTTTCGCGACTGGGGCAAAATGGCCGCCACGTTTGTCGACCTCGCATCGGGCCGCGCAATCCGAATTGTTGCGCTTGAGGACTCTCGCGAGCTGGCCGACCGGCTCTATCCACAAGTGGAGCCCGAAGGCAAGCGGCAGATGCAGGCCTACCGCGAACTGCCCGATTCCCAGCTCTTCCGCGAGCAGTGGGTGCGCGTCGCTTTACTCGACGCCGAGTTGCCCGGCCACATGGGCGAGCGCATTCTCTGTCCTCGCTGCGGAGAAGGCGTCAACTTCGGCCGCGTTGCTCAAGTCAATGGCGAAAAGCTCTGCCTTTCCTGCGCCCATCCCGAACTGAGTTATTGGGAGCCGGCAGATCCGCAGCCGTAGCCCGCAGCGCAGCAGGGGCTAAAGTCCTCGTTCATTTTGCGCGGCTGGCGGCCCGGCTGAAGCCGTGCCCTTGTTACAAAACCCAGTTCCAGCAGAGTTCCGTAACAGCCTGGATCCCGTGGGCCTTGCGGCACGACTGAAGCCGTGCCCTTTCAAAGCAACGAGTTCGCAGCCTGTGAAGCTCCGCTCATTTTGCACCCTTTTCTGCACGGCAGCAGTCGTGCCTTGAAACGCCGCCCTCTGATCGAGACACTACATCAATGCGCCACGCCTTGACACCGAATAGTCCGCACATTTCTTATCTACTTTAGGTATTCTTTTGGCAATCCAGGGCGGGACGGGCATGGGCAAATCGCTTTCCGCTCGCCAGGATTCCAGAGGGATGCTATGTCGAACAGGAAGCAGGCGGCAGTAGGGTTACGAAATGCATGCGGGAGGGGATGGATTTGGTGCTCCTGGCTTGCGCAACCGAACCCTCCTTCCAGAGCCCTGGGCCGTAGACGATCGAGGCCTGGGGATCTTTCCCGTAGACAAATTTCGAGACGAAATTTTCATCAGGCGCCGCCGGTAATGACCGGGTGCGCCTGTGCCCAGGCCGGTTAACCCCGCCCCGAAAGGGAGCAAAGGACGCGAGCAAAGGATGAACCTGGCGACAAGTTTTGCAATGTGGGCGGCTGGCGCCGCTCCAGGAGCGGGTGGCGGATTAGGCATGCTGCTGCCCATCTTGCTGTTTATCCCCCTCCTCTATCTGCTCATGATCCGTCCCCAACAAAAGAAGCAGAAACAGTGGCAATCCATGCTCGGAAGCATCAAGTCGGGCGACCGGGTGACCACGGCGGGGGGCATTCGCGGCGTCATTCTGTCCATCAAGGACGACTTGATCATCATCCGCGTGGCGCCTGACAACGTGAAATTGGAAGTCGCCAAGAGCGCCATCGCCTCCGTTACCACCCAGGACGAACTTTCTGCCTCCTGAGTTTTGGATTAGAGAATCAGAACAATGAAAAAGAATCTCAAGAACAAAATTGCCCTGATCGTTGCGGTCCTCTTGGTCTGTCTGTGGGGCATCTTTGGCGTCCCATCGGGGATCAGCGGCAAGGCACTGCTGAGCGCCATGTCCAAGAGGATTCACCTTGGCCTGGACCTGCAGGGCGGCGCCCACCTGATTCTGCAAGTGCAGGTTTTGCAGGCGGTGGACGCGGAAACCGATAACGTCGAACAAGCGCTCCGGCAGGATCTCAAAAAGGGCAACCTGACATTTTCCCAGGTGGTCAAGCCCTATCCGCTCGTTGAAGATCCGACCACACACAAGGAGACCGGCAAGCCGGAGGTGATTCAGCTCCAGGGCACTTCTCCGGCGCAATCGAACGCCGTGAGCATACTGCTCCAGGGTAATAAATATGCCAACGAATTCGACGTTTCCGGGGGCTCCGACAACAACTGGACGCTGACCATGAAGCCGATCTTCGAGAACGATCTCGAACGGCGAACGGTGGAACAGGCGATCGACACCATTCGCGACCGCGTGGATACGCTGGGCGTGAGCGAGCCGCTGATTCAGGAGTACAACCTGGGCGCCAACCAGATTCTGGTGGAGCTGCCGGGCATCAGCGACCTGGACCAGGTGAAGAACATCATCAAGTCCACGGCGCGGCTTGAGATTCACCCCATCGTCGGCGACGGCAGCGGTTACCCGGATGAGCAGGCGGCCCTGGCCAGCGTGGGCGGCACTCTGCCTCCGGATCAGTACATTGTGCCCTGCCTGGGAGAGATGGCCTGCGGCAACAATCCCGGCACGGTTTTCATTCTGGAGCGCGCCCCCGTCGTGGCCGGCAGCGACTTTCGCTCCGCTGTCCCCACTACCAATTCGAATACAGGACAGCAGCAGGTGAGTTTCACCCTCACTGACGAGGCCGGCGACAAGTTCTGGGACTACACCAGCGCCAATGTGGGCAAGTACATGGCCGTAGTCATGGGCGATCACGTCAGAAGCAATGCCGTGATCAAGAGCGCCATCCGCGATAGCGGAGTGATCGAAGGCAGATTCAGCCAGGAAGAGGTGATGGAGCTCTCCAAGCTGTTGAGCACCGGCACGCTGCCTGCCGATCTCTACTACATCGAGGCCAGCACCGTGGGGGCAACCTGGGCGCCGACTCCATTCACGAAGGCGTGACCGCGGCCATTGTGGGCATGGTCCTGGTGTTGGCTTTTATGCTCATCTATTACCGCGGCTCGGGAATCAACGCCGACCTGGCGCTGATCATGAACCTGATCATCCTGCTCGGCATCATGGGGCTCTCCAGCGCAATGTCCTCGGCAGGCGGCGGAGGAGGGCTTACGCTTACGCTGACCTTGCCGGGCATTGCCGGAGTGATCCTGACCATTGGTATGGGCGTGGACTCGAACGTGCTGATCTTCGAGCGGATCCGCGAAGAGATTCGTGCCGGAAAAATCGCGTCGGCGGCCGTGGACCAGGGCTTTGCCCACGCCTGGACCACCATCTTCGATACCCACGTCACCACCATCGTTTCGGCGGCCATCCTGTTCATGTTCGGCACCGGCCCGGTCAAGGGTTTTGCCACCACTTTGACGGTTGGTCTGGCTGCCAATCTGTTCACAGCGGTCTTCGTCTCGCGTGTCATTTTCGAGGCGCATTTAAACAAGCTGAAGCCTGGCGAGATGGTGTCGATTTGAAAAACAGGGGCCAGGGACGCAGGGACTAGAACAGAGGGGGCTTTGACCCCTGGATTTTGAAGGGAAGAAAAAGAAGTGGAATTTTTTCGCAGCGTAAATGTGAACTGGCTGGGGTGGAAATGGTACTTCCTCGCCTTTTCCATGATCTTTAGCGTGGCCGGCATCGTGAAGATGAGCTGGAACATGACGCACATCGGCAGCCCGGTTCCTCTAGGCGTGGACTTTCGCGGCGGCACGCAGGTTGAAGTGCAGTTTGCCCAGGCTCCCGACCTGACCGCGATCCGCCATGCCATTGACGCGGCAGGTCTAAAAAACGCAGTCATTCAGACCTTTGGGCCGGCGTCCAATCGTCAGGTGCTCATTAGCTTGCCGGAACAGACGAATGAGGCCGCGCTCGACGTGGGCCGCGAGCAGATTGAATCGGCGCTCCAAGCCCACTACAACAATCATTTCAACCCCGACACGGGAGTGAAGGTGGACGTGGTCGGTCCCACAGTGGGCCATCAACTGGAGAAGCAGGCTACGCTGGCCACGCTTTACTCCATGGCGGGAATGCTGGTCTATCTCTGGTTCCGATTCCAGTTGATCTATGGCGTCGCCGCGGTGGTCGCCTGCTTCCACGACACGCTCATCACCGTCGGCGCCTTCGCGCTCACCGGCCGCGAAATCTCGCTCACCGTGATCGCAGCCATCCTCACTCTAGTGGGCTACTCGATGAACGACACCATCGTCGTCTTCGACCGCATCCGCGAGAACCTGCGCCTGAGCCGCCGCGAGGCGCTACCCGATCTGGTCAACCGCAGCATCAACCAGACGTTGAGCCGGACCGTGCTCACGTCGGGCCTCACCTTTATCACCGTGCTTTCGCTGTTCATCTTCGGCGGCCAGGTGTTGAACGGTTTCTCGTTTGCCCTGGTGGTCGGCATTTTAATTGGCACGTATTCCTCCATTGCCGTGGCCGCTCCCATGTTGGTGGCCTGGCAGGAGTGGCGCGCGAAAAAGGGCAGGCAAGTTTCGCTCCCAGCCGCGAAACGGGCAAAAGGGTAAGTATGGCCAGCGGGAAAGTTCAAAGCGTAAGTATGGGAATTCCGGGCGCCGGAACGCATCGAAGTGGTACCGCCGAGGCCGCAGGGATACGAAATTTGCACCGGTTTTGCAGCAGCACGTTTTACAGGAGATGTGTATTTCTGATAAGGTTGGAAAGTTCCAAAAATCACCATATTTGCCCCGGGAACATTTCTTCTTCCCGCGGTGTCTAACATAAAAGTAACCAAACCCCGATTCCGAGGCTTGTCATGTTTGAAAGTTTTGATACCGTGAAAGGGATGAAAAGCAAGAGCGGACGCTGGATGCTGGTGACGGGCGCCGTCGACGCTGCGATCCTCATTGGCATGATTCTGGTTCCGCTGATCTATCCTGAGGCGCTTCCAGCGGCGTTGATGCAAACGCTTCTGTTTTTGCCTCCTCCGCCTCCGCCCCCTCTGCCACCGCCACCGCCTCAAGTGAAGGTGGTCCATGTGGAGTCGGAGATGATGAATAACCAACTCACGGCGCCAACGCGGATCCCGCACAACATATCCATGGTCGGCGAGAAGGAAACGGCGGCCTCCAGCTTTGGCGTTGCCGGCATGGAAGGCATGGGCGGCGGCTCCGGCATGGGCAACTTCTTCGGCGACACGGGCCCCAAGGTAAAGGCAGCCGCGCCCAAGAAAGTGAACATTTCAGCCGGCGTGGCCGTAGGTTTGTTGATCCAGAAAACCATCCCGCAATATCCGCCCATTGCCAAAGCTGCCCGCGTCTCCGGGACGGTGGTGTTGCAGGCCACCATCTCCAAGCAGGGAACCATCGAAAATCTCCACGTCGTCAGCGGCCCGGCGATGCTGCAGCAGGCGGCTATGGACGCCGTGAGAACCTGGCGCTACAGGCCTTACCTGCTCAACAACGAGCCGGTGGAAGTCGATACCACGGTCAACGTAATCTTCACCCTGGGTGGGTAATGCCAATTCCGGCTCCCAGCCGCTTTTTTGGCTGGGAGCACTGCTCTTAGACCCGAATGCGAATCCTGAAAGAACCGCATTCCCTTGCATCACCCGCCAACGCGGGTTCATTTCAGTCCACAAGAATCTCCTTAGGAGGAACGATTCAGTGATTCTCGCTCAGTTCTCGCATGTCGCTTCGCACGCAGTTAACAGTCTTGCCCTGTTCCAAGAGGAGACCCAGACGGTCGGCTTCGGTCCTATGGCTCTTTGGGAGCACATGGCATGGATGGCGCGCACCGTAGCCATCATCCTCTTCACTGAGTCGGTCTGGTCGCTGGCCGTCATGATCGACCGTTATCTCTATTTCACGGCCGCCCGCAAGCAGTCGCGCGAGTTCGCGCCCAAGGTTGCTGGCGCCCTGAAGGACAGCAAGCTGGAAGAAGCCATCAAGATCGCCGACCGCAGCAAGAAGTCGCACCTTGCTGAAGTGGTCACGGCCGGTTTGCAGGAGTTCCGCGCGTCGGCCGGACAGGCGACCGAGGAAACCATCGCCAGCGCGGGCCGCGCCCTAGAGAGGGCCGAGGCCATCGTGCACGCCAAGCTGAAGAGGGGCCTGGCGGTTCTGGCGACCATCGGCGCCACGGCTCCGTTCGTGGGTCTGTTCGGCACCGTGGTCGGCATTCTGCACGCTTTCGACGCCATCGCCACCCAGAAGACCTCGGGCATCGGCGCGGTCGCGGGCGGCATCTCTGAGGCGCTGGTCACCACAGCGTTCGGCCTGCTCGTGGCGATTCCCGCCGTCATGGCGTTCAACTATTTCACCGGACGTGTCGAGGTTTTCGATGTGGAGATGGATAACTCCTCGAGCGAGCTGGTGGACTACTTCGTCAAGCAGAGCCACAAGCGCTAAGCGAAGGGATTGCCGGCTCGAGCGAGAGATTCGCCGGGCGGGAGAGAGGAATCCCTCCTGCCCGGCAATTTGATCCTCGCGCGGGTGGCTTGAATTCCAGCAAGGCCGGGCCGGTTCCGGCAAAAAAATTCAAACGTACGGAGCTTCAAAATGGCGGTTGCAGTTCGCGACGAAGGCAGAAAGGTAAATTCCAACATTAACGTCACCCCCATGGTGGACGTGATGCTGGTGCTGCTCATCATCTTCATGGTCATCACTCCCATGTTGCTGCACAAGGTCCAGATCGATATGGCCAAGGCGGACAACGCAGTCGCCATGCCTGACGCCGACAAGGACGACGCGATTGTCGTCGCTATCACGCGCGATGGGGCGGTATATCTCGGACAGAACAAGGTAGATCCGCCCAGCCAACTTGGGAGCATAGTGCGCGACAAGCTGGCCGACAGGACCGACAAGACCGTCTTTGTCCGCGCGGATACGCGCGCGCAGTACAGGGCGGTTGAAGACGCCATCGACGACGTGCGCACGGCAGGCGTGAAGGAAGTTGGCCTATTAGTGCAGAAGCGCGGAGGCGAACTCTCCGGCGGCCAGTAAAACGGCGCCCGGATTGTCTCTAAACGATTTTGAGGAAACGAGGAGTTTAAGTTATGGCAATGTCTACGGGAACGTCGGGCGGCGCGATGTCCGAGATCAATATCACCCCGATGATTGACATTCTTTTGGTGCTGCTGATCATCTTCATGGTCATCGTGCCGGTGACCCCCAAGGGCCTGGATGCGCTGGTCCCCCAGCCGCCCAAGAATCCGCAGCAACAGCAGCAGCCTAACGACCGCACCATCGTGGTTCAGGTTCTCTATACCGGCCCCCACCAGGCCCCGGCGTACAAGATCAACGATACCGACGTGACGCATGCCGATTTGCTGTCGATGCTGTCCGATATCTATGCCAATCGCGCCGAGCGCGTGATGTTCGTCAGGGGCGACGACGACGTGAACTTCGGCTACATCGCCGACGTCATCGATATTGGAAGGTCCGCCAACGTGGATCACATCGGGTTAATGACGCCCAAGATTCAGATCGGCCAGTAGGCCGACCGTATCCGGAAGCACTTGATCCGGATGCGGGAAAGAGTACAATTTTTCTACCCTGGTTACGGTATCTCCCGCCCGCGGCCAGTTAGAGAGTATTCCAGGCGCGGGCCGGAGGCCTTTGCCTGAAAGAGAAGGATAAGAACATGAATGGATCTGCACGTCTTTGTGCGCTCGCGGTTACTTTGATTGGCATGGTGATTTCCATCAGCGGTTGTAACCGGCTTCAAGCCCGCGACAATTTGAACAGAGGAGTGGAGGCTTACAAGGGCGCTCACTACGAACAGGCGATCGAGTATTTCCGGAAGGCGACGGAGCTCGATCCGACCCTGCCCATGGCAAAGACCTATCTGGCCACGGCGCTGTCCCAGAATGTTGTGCCGGGGATAACGACACCCGAGAACCTGAAGCTCGCCAATCAGGCGATTGAGATCTTCAAAGAGCTTCTGGAGAAGAATCCTCACGATATCAACAGCATGAAGCAGATCGGGTCCATTTATTTCAGCATCAAGGACTTGGACAATGCTGAAGCATGGCAGAAGAAGGTTCTCGCGGAGGATCCCAACGACCCCGAGGCGGCTTATACCATCGGCGTGATTGACTGGACAAAGGCGCACGAGAACAAGCTGAGCGCGTTGCAGGCCGCTGGCCTCAACGACGATGGCAAGGGCAATGTGAAGGCTCCCAAGAAGATCATGGAGCCGTTGGCCAAGGAGAACGCGCCGCTGATCGAGGAAGGCCTCAAGTATCTCACCATGGCCGTGACCATTAATCCCTCTTACAATGACGCCATGCAGTACTTGAATCTCATCTACCGCAACAAGGCAGACGTGGACTACGGCAACGCTAAAGCCGTGAACGAGGATATGGCGATGGCCGAGGACTGGACGTCGAAAGCCATGGGCACTCGCAAGGCCAACGAAGCCAAGAAAAACCAGGGACCGGGCGGAATCACCATAGACGATACCGGTCAGATGCACTAGCACGCGCGCGCCATCGCGAAACACCGGACGGCCTCTGCCAAGAGCGGAGGCCGTTTTCGTTGGTGCGCCTCATTTTCTTCCCTCTTCAAAAGCGCGCCGTGTTCAAGCCTGATCGTATCCACGGTGCGGCGCGGCCCTGGGGTGCACGGTGCAGCTATGCGGGCACAGCGCCCGTCGCACATTCAATGTGGTGATTATTTTCGCCGGTCACGGCGTGGGCCCTCCACGCACACAAACAGATCGTACATAGACCTCCTCCGGCGGTCAGAGACGCAGCGATTCAAGGCAAGACGGAATCCGCCGATAGAGCTAGTGATTCCGTTCAGAAAGGGCTCCGCATGTTTACGCTTTGCAATATCCCCATCTCGCGCAAGTTCGTCTTTGCATTCGGTATCGTTTGCGGTCTCTGCGTTTTGCTCGGAGCTTTCACGTATGTCATTCTCAGGAACATCGCCACAAAAAGCGCCGAGGTCAGCGGGAAACACCTTCCCTCCATGATTCTCATTGGCGACATCCGCAACAATGTCAATGTGGAGCGGCGCGAGACTCTGGAGATGATGCTGTGCCAGACACCCGCATGCACCTCGAACCACAGCGAGAAGCGCCAGAAGGCCATCTCCGATTATCAGGAATCGTTGAGAGAGATCGCGCCCACCATCATCGCTGAAGAGCGTGAACACTACGAGAAGTTTGTGGGGTCGATCAAGCAGTACCAGGACGCGAGCGATCGCGGGGTCGCGCTGCTGGCCGCCGGCAAGACCAGCGATGCTCTTGACCTTCTCTCGTCGGATGCCTTGGCGGGCTGGCTGAATGAGGCTCTGACGGCGACGGACAACGGAGTCCGCATCAACGCGCAAATCGGAATGGACAAGGCCGTGGCAGTCACCAACGAAAGCACCCGCTCCTCCTGGATCAACACCGGGGCCAACCTGCTGATCGCGATGCTTTGCGCGTTGATCGGCATCACGCTCACAAGGGTCACGGCACCGCGGATCGAGTACCTGAGCCGGCTGCTGGAACAGGTGGCAGCGAAGGATCTGACCACGTATGCGGTCGTGACGGGAACCGATGAGATTGGCAAATGCGGCACGACATTAAACTCCTCGATGGAGTCGATTCGCGCGGTGATGCGCTCGGTGGCGAAGGGCGCCGAAACACTGTCGGCGGCCACAACCGAGATCAGCGCGCAGTCAGTGCAGAGCGCCGGCAATGCGCGCGCGGAATCGAGCAAGATCAACCAGATTGCCGCGGCGGCGCAGGAGATGACAGCCACCATCGGCGAGATCAGCCACAACGCAGAGAGCGCGGCCGGAGCCAGCCGCGAGTCGGCACAAAGGGCCGAACAGGGCGGGGCGGTGATGCAGGCCGCGGCGGCCACGATGGAGAAGATTGCCAGCGCCACCAAGACGGTCTCAGACAAGATGACGTCGCTGGCCCACCGCTCCGAGGAGATCGGCAAGGTGGTGAACGTGATTCAGGAGATCAGCGAGCAAACCAACCTGCTGGCGCTGAACGCAGCCATTGAGGCGGCGCGCGCCGGGGAGCATGGGCGCGGGTTTGCGGTGGTTGCCGGCGAAGTGCGGCGGCTGGCCGAGCGCACCAAGAGCGCCACCGAGGAGATTGCGGGAACCATCCGCAGCATCCAGGAGGAGACGCGGGCGACATTGCAGGTGATGGCCGACAGCCACACGGCGGTGGAGAGCGGCATGGAGGAGACCTCGAACGCCCGCAGGAGCCTGGAGGCCACCATCGAGTCGTCGAAGCTGGTGGAGCAGCAGATTGACCTGATTGCCACCGCGGCCACCGAGCAAACGGCCGCGGCGAACGAGATATCGGAATCGGCGGGGCAGATTTCGCAATTGTCGGGCGAGAATGCCCACGGCGCAGAGCAGGCCGTTGAAACCATGAAGAATCTGGCGTCGCTAGCAAGCGATCTGGAGGGCATGATCCGCCAGTTCCGGCTCGAAGGGGAGACGCAGAGCGGAGGGATATTGACCGGCAAGCCGAGTGCGGTTGCGCAGCGGAAACTGCAGTCGGCGCAGGTGTAGCTTTAGACAGATCGGGTGTACTATGGTGGTCTTGCGCTTCGCAGGTGAGCTAGGCGGGAATCCCGGATCTGCAAACCCCGGCGAGAAGCTCAGCTTCCTCGCCGGGGCCCCGCCTGCCAACCTCGGCATCGCGACGCCGGATGGAACGGCCATCTTCGGAACCTCCCCAACTCTTGAACAAACCCCCTCAAACTTCATTTCTCTGACATGAGTCCTGGGCTGTCGCCCAGTTATTCTGGACTTGCAGCCGGCCTGTGGCAAGGAATGCCGTCCGGTAGCCATGCGGCGCGCCGGAACCGACGCTGTATCGAACCCGAGGGAGACTGGCATGAGCGCGGTGAAGTATGACCTCGTCGTCATTGGTTCAGGGCCCGCAGGGCAGCGAGCCGCCGTGGCGGCCTCCAAAATGGGGAAACGTGTGGCCGTTATTGAAGCCCGGCAAGTGGTTGGGGGAGTGTGCATCAACACCGGCACTATCCCTTCCAAGACCATGCGCGAGGCGGTGCTGCATCTCTCAGGCTACAACTACCGCTCAATTTACGGCGTGAACTATCGGGTGAAGGAAAAGATCACCATGGCCGATCTCGCCTTCCGCGTGCAGGCAGTGATCAAGACCGAGGTGGACGTAACAGAAGCGCAACTGTCGCGCAACGGCATTGACGTGGTGCACGGCATTGCCCGGTTCGTCGATCCCCACCAGGTGCACGTGGAGAGCCCGCAGGGCGAGAGACGCTGGAGGCCGGGCGGATCGTCATTGGGGTCGGCACCAAACCCGCCGTGTCAGAGAAGGTGCCGGTGAACGGCAAGACCATCGTCAACAGCGACCAGATTCTGGGCCTGGAGGCGCTGCCCAAATCGCTGATCGTGGTGGGCGGCGGCGTGATCGGCGTGGAATATACGTGCATGTTCGCGGTCCTGGGCGTGCGCGTGACGCTGATCGAAAAGCGCAACCGGCTGCTGGAGTTCGCCGACCGGGAGATTATCGAGGCGCTCAGCTATCACCTGCGCGACGCCCGCGTGACCATGCGGCTGGGCGAAGAGGTGGAGAGCGTGGAGGAGCCGGCGCCGGGCACGGTGGTCGCCAACCTCAAGAGCAAGAAGAAAGTCTCAGGTGACGCGCTGCTCTACGCGGTGGGCCGGCAGGGCAATGTGGACGACCTGAACCTGGCCGCCGCCGGCCTGGAAGCGGACAAACGCGGCCGCATCGCCGTGGACGAACACTACCAGACCAAAGTGCCGCACATCTATGCCGCGGGCGACGTGGTGGGCTTTCCTTCGCTGGCTTCGGTCTCGATGGAGCAGGGACGGATTGCGGCGGTGCGCGCCTTCGGCGACCATGCGGCCACCTCGAACCCCAGCTTTTATCCCTACGGCATCTATACCATTCCTGAGATCAGCTTCATCGGCAAGACCGAGGAGCAACTTGACGGGCGAAGACGTGCCCTACGAAGTGGGCATGGCCTACTACCGCGAGGTGGCGCGCGGCCAGATTCGCGGCGACACCACCGGGAGGCTCAAGCTCATCTTCCATCGCGACACGCGCAAGGTGCTGGGCGTGCACATTATCGGCGAGGGCGCCAGCGAGCTGGTGCACATTGGCCAGGCGGTAATGACCCTGGACGGCACGATGGATTATTTCATCGACACCGTCTTCAACTACCCCACGCTGGCGGAGTGCTACAAAGTGGCCGCGTTCAATGGGCTGGGGCGATTGCACAAGTACCAGTCGAGTAACAGAGCGAGCATGCCAGCTTCTTGCGCTCGCGAGCTCCGAGGCTATAACGCAACGATCTCTCCCATTCCCCAGGAGGGCGTCAATGACCACAGCGATCGGCGTCGTCATCACCGAACATATCGTGGCTGGCAGGCTTGAGGATCAGCAGTCTGGCCGGCAAGCTGCTGCGCTATCCCGGCGACCCTGAAGCGCGCAGAGCTCGAGGCGCAGGACGCGCTGGCCGCGATCCCGAGAGCGAGCTGGTTGAGATCATCGCCGGGCACATCGAAACTCTGGCGCGGCAGGCGGCGGCAAGACGCCGCGCAAGACGCAGCTTGACGCAATCGGCGTGGCGGTTCCCGGGATTGTGCGCTCAGGGGTGGTGGAGGAATCGCCCAATCTGCCGCAGATCAAGGGCATGCGGCTCGAGGAAAAGCTGGCCAAGGCGCTGGAGGGGCTTGGAATTGCGGCGCCCGTCCACATCGCCAACGATGCCGACGCCATTGCCGCCGGCGTGGCCGCCACGCGCGGCCGGCTCGATAAGCTGACCCGCGTGTGGACCATCGGCAACGGCATCGGATATGGCCGCTGGCCTTACGTGGAAGGCGTGTGGGAGGGCGGGCACATTACCGTGACGCTCGACCCCAAAGAACGCTATCTGCGGCTGCGGCGGCGTCGGCCATCTGGAGGGCATCATGGGCCATCGCGCCATGCGCATGCGCTTCCTCGATCTGGAGCCGGAAGAGGTCTTCGCCAACGCCAAAGCAGGGCGACGCGCGCTGCCGCGAGTTTGTCGACCTGTGGCACCGCGCGCTGGCTGCCGCCACCGCTTCGTTCATTCATCTGGCCGGTCCGGGGCGTTTTTACTTCACCGGGTGCAACGTAGGCTTCCTGGAGCTGCCGCTGCTGCGCAGCCACCTTGAAACCATGGTGCGAATGAGCCCGTTGCAGAGCTTTTCGCTGGAGATCCTGCCACAGGACGACGAAACCGCGCTCTTGGGGGCGCAGGCGTGAGCGCGCTGCGGGCGCTGGGCGAATGAGGAAAAAGAGCAGAGGGATCAGGAAAGCCCAGTTCTCGATCTTAAGCCCCGGAACGTGTCCGTATTCGCGCGTGTTGTTGGTTACAAGCGTCAATCCCAGATAACGGGCGTGGGCGGCGATCAGCATGTCGTTCGAGCCAATGATCGTCCCACGCGCCTTGAGATCCGCGCGTATCTGTGCATAATCGAGGGCTGCATCGCCGGGATAATCCAAAACTTCAACGTACTTAAGATAAAAGTCGAGCGCAGCCTGATTCGCTTGGCGTCTCGGCGATACTTCGACGCCGAACATCAACTCGCATTTGGCGATCACGGAGATGCAGACGTCGCCTACGCCGACTTCCGTTAGCTTTCTCGACACCGAATCGTTGGAGCGATCCATGATGTACGAGAATATGTCCGTGTCGAGCATGTAGCGTGGCATTAGAAGAACTCCCGCTCCTCTGGCGGGGGATCGTCAACCCCCTTCATAAAATCTTGCGAGGCAACGGGGGCCAACGCGAGGATCTCCGCCCAAGTCTTGGGCCGCGCCGAGAGAATCACTTCGTCGCCATGCTTGCGGATAAAGACCTCCTTGCGTCTTGAATTGGAACTCCTTCGGAAGCCGTACCGCCTGGCTCCGGTTGTTCATAAATATCTTTGCTATACGCTGAATACCGCCCTCCCGCACAGTTGGCATATACATGAGTATATGCCAAGGCGCTACGACAAGCTGCTCAGGCTTCCCGCCTGGACGCAGCTGAATTCTGAGCCGCCTTACCACTTGCGCAGGTAGGTCCGCGACAGGCGGTCGTGCCAGGTGAGGTGGTTGTCGTCAAAGAGAGCCCAGGCCAATCCCAGGCCGAGGGGCAAGACCGACAGGGGCAGGGCCATCAGGCGTGCTGCAGCGTTGTGCGCGGCTGGGGTTGAAGCCGTCGAGGGTGCTAAGCCCGATGCCCGGCGTATCTCATGCCCGGCGTGGCCTTGGCAAGGGTGAAGAAAAATGCTCTGATAGGCGGCGCCAATGGCCAGCAAGGCAAGCGCGGCGCCCAGTTCCACGGTGCGCGGACCGGGGAGCTGGCTGGCATGGTCTGCGGCCAGAATGGCAGCCGCCAGAAGCGCCGCGGCGATGAGGGCGCAGTCGACCACGATGGCCAGCAGGCGTCGGCTCATGGGCGCCAGTTCTACAGCGGCCGCCGCCGTCAGCCTGAGGCGCAGGTTCCTCGAGGATCTCCTCCCGCGGTTGCGCTTTCAGCTCGATGTCCAGGCAGACTCCGGGCGCGTCAACTCCCGACGCATCCATTCCGGCGCGGCCGGCACGTCCACAACGGCCGCCGCAGGCTCGGTGGAGATGGCTTCCGGGGTCCACCTCAAAGATGCTCAGTTGCGGCCCGGATTCCGCCCCAGCCAGCGGCCCCTCGGCGAGCCGCGGACGCATTTTGCGCGTGGCGACCATCTCGCGCGGGAACTCGATGAGATTGGCATAAATGGGCTGGGCAGGCTCGACCGTGTAAACATCGCCGGCGTCCGGAGCAGCCGGGCAGGGCGCATCTTGCAATGGGGCTTGGTGAAAGAGGAGAGGCTCGGGCGGATTGTCCGGCGCCGGCGCTTCAAGCGAAATCCGAGCAGCGTGTACCCAGATGCATGGCGCTCACTGACGCGCGCAGGCTGGTTTTTCGGCTCCCACCGGTTCAGCGGCAGGCTCGGTGGATGAAGCGGCCTCCAGCCCCTCGAGAACGTATTGGGCGGCGGCCTGCGCCTCCTGGGCGGCCCTGGATGCGGCTTTGGCGGCGCGCACCGCGGCGCGAGCCTCATCGGCCAGCATCTTCGTTGTAGCTGGGAGCATGGGCGAACCGCTCGGCCACGCGCGCGGCGGCCTGTGCGGCGCGGCCTGTGGGGGCCTGCCGGCCTTCTGAGGACGACGCGGTTCCGTTCGCCGGCGCCGTCTTGCTGCGCATATGGGCGGCGACACGCCGATTAACTTCCTGCTTCCATGTGGGGAAAGAGACTTGCCGAATTTGCCGATGTGCTCAAAGCTCCTGTGACCCTCCCGGCGCGGCGGGGCCGGCTTGCGAAGCCTCGCGCCGCGGAATTCGTCCGCGGGAAGCCCGAAGCGCAATCGGGACAACGCGGACGTTGCTATCTGAACAAGGAGAGAGATCGCGGAGAAAGACGGGCGCGACCAAGGGTTTGGAACCCGCGACCGTGCAGTCGACCCGGCTTGTCGAGTTGCCAGAGCAGCGTGGCGCATATCCCATGATCCTGCAGCCGGCTTTGCTATGCTGGGCCTTACACCGGTTTGGTCTTGGGATGCGTCCTCGTTACTTAGTATGTATCACGCTGCTTGCCGTCTGTCACCTGCAACTGGGCGCACAGGCGCCGGAAGTGTTAACCAATGCGGCACCCTCGGCGCAAGCCGCGGGGGGCGGCAGCGGCCAGAGCACTGGCATCCCGGCTCCGAGCGCTTTGCCCGACGATCCCGGCCAGGAGATGGTGCCCGTGGCCGAGCCGGAGCCGGAGCCCGCAACCGGAACGCCCGTCGAGTGGGAGGCGAAGCGCCAGGAGTGGTCCGACGATACTTTGACCCTTACCGGCGATGTGGTGGGCCACTACCGCGATTACGTGATTCGCGCCGACAAAGTGGTCTATAACCGGACAACCACCGAGTGGAAGCCGACGGCCATCTGCAGATCACCGGCGGACCCAACGACGTGCTCATCAACGCCACGCACGGCGACATGCGGCTGAACATGCACACCGCGCGCTACTACAACGTGAACGGCTCGCAGGGCGTGCGCGCGATGGGGCACACGGTGGTGTACTCGACGCCGACCCCGCTGCTCTTCTCCGGCCGGGTGCTGCTCGAGACGGGCGAGGGCAAATACCGGATGATTGACGGCTCGATCACCAACTGCCGGCTTCCCCACCCCGACTGGCGGATCATCGCGCACTCCATCGAACTGGACAACGACAAGGCATCGACGTCGAATGCGTTCTTCGAGTTTCTCGGGATGCCGATCTTCTACCTGCCCTATCTGCACCATCCGGCCAACGAAACGGGCCGGGTGAGCGGATTTCTGATCCCGGTGCTCAGCAACTCCTCCATCAAGGGTTTCGTGATCGGCGAACAGGTGTATTGGGCGATCAACCGCAGCATGGATATGGTGGTTGGGGGCAGAGTATTGCAGCAAGCGCGGCTGGGCGCCGAATGGCGACTTCCGCTACAAAGGCCCTGGCCTCGACCACCTGATTGCGCGCTGGAATGCGCTGCTCGACCGCGGCGTCGAGGGACAGACCGGGGACCACGTCCACGGGGCCAGCCCGAATACGGGCTCGTGAACCAAGGCGGGGTGGATGTGAGCGTGCTGGGACGCAAGGATCTTTCGCCGATACCCGCGTCTCCGGCACCATGGAATATCTGTCGAGCTACGTCTACCGGCTGGTCTTCGACGACAACTACTCACAGGCCATCAGCTCCCAGGTTGCGAGCGACGTGGTGCTGACGCACAACCACAACGGAATCATTCCGTCGGTCTGGCTGGACCGCTTCGAATCCTTTGCCAGCACCACCAACGGCGACGAAGTGAGGATCCTGCGCCTGCCTCTAGTCCGCTACGACGTGCTGGACCGGCCACTCGGGAACTCGCCGCTCTACTGGGGCATGGGATCCTCGCTGGGCTATCTGAACCGCTCCGAGCCCGATCTTCCACTCCGCAACGTGGGAAGGCATGGATTTCTATCCGCATCTTTCCATGCCATTCACGGTCGGGGGTTGGAGCTTCGTATCCCGAGGCTGCGCTGCGCGATACCGCTTACACCATCAGCCAGACACCTCAACTTACCGGCCCCTACGAGGTTCCGACGGATCAGCCACGAACCTCTGAACCGCACTGACATTGAAGGTTCGATCGACATCCGTCCGCCCGCTTTGGAGCGCGATTACGAGCTCCCCTTCTGGCATCGGGAGCTGCGCCACGTGATCGAGCCTGAGTTGAACTACCGGTATGTGGGCGGGATTGGCGCGAAGGCCCGGGACGTGCTTCTGTTCGATACCGCAGACATTGCCACGAATGTGAATGAAGCCGGCTTTTCGCTCACGCAGCGGTTTTATCTGCGGCCCACCGGCGAACGGCCCTGCGCCGAGGCCGGCGCGGGGAACGGGGACGATGGGGCATCGAGCAGCGAAGACCTGCCCGGATGCGCCTCGCGAGTGGGCGAGCTGGCAGATTGCGCAGGAGTATTTCATCGATCCGAATTTTGGCGGCGCGCTCATTCCCGGCCGGCGCAACGTCTTCGACGCGACGCTGGATTTGATGGCGGCCACTTTTCTGACCTCGCCGCGCAACATTGCGCCGATCAGTTCGCGCATGCGTCTTTAATGCGATCGACAACTTGCGCATTGAGTGGGACCTGGACTACGACAGCGTTCGTGGCGAACTGCTGGCGGACAATCTGTTCGCGGGCTACAGCTTTGGCCGCACCACGCTGGGCATCGGCCACGCCCTGCTCAACGCCGTAGACGAAACCCCCACCAGTTCGAGCGTCCCCTCGACCCTTAAGAGCCAGCTGTTGCTGCCGTTCCTCGAGTTCGGCAAGCCGAGCGGCAAGGGCTTCAACCTGGCTGCCAACGGCGGCTACGATTTCGCGGCAGGAGATCTGCAATACGGCGGAGTGCAAGCCGTGTACAACTGGGGTTGCTGCGGGCTCATGATGGGCTACAAACGCTTTGAGCTGGGAACGGTGCAGGTGACAGCCAGGAACGAACATGAGTGGCTTTATGGCTTTACTCTGGCGAACTTCGGTACCGTAGGCGACGTCAGGCGCACCAACTCGGTGTTCCGCGATCCCACGCAGCCGCCGGAGTATTAGGAACAGCTGTCAGAGATCAGCGGTCAGGGGTCAGCCGCCAGCTTTCGCTGCCAGATCGGAAAACGGATCCCCATCAACCCGATCCTGCTTGCTTTTTGCCAGTCCCGGCGTCCATCCATTACAGTCAGGCAAATCGAGACGGTGTAGGGCTGCAGAGCGCCCTGCCGGGTTATTCTTTTCTGAGAGGGAATCAAATTGATGCGTTTTCGTTTATTGGCCGGAGTGCTGGTTCTCGGCCTGACCGTGGGCTGCAAGGCCCAAACCCTTCCGCCTCCAGTGCCCAACCCCGCGCTCGGCCACCGTATTGAGGTGCTGGTTCGGTCCCAATTCGATCTGCCTCCCGATTACGATTTGAGCATTGGCGCACGAGGCCCGAGCCAGTTTACGGGCTATGAGACCCTGCCCATTACGTTCACGCACGCTTCCAAGACGCAGGTCGTCAACTTTCTGATCTCGACCGATAGTACCAAGCTGGTTCATTTGGATACCTTCGATCTGACGAAAGATCCCGCCGACGCGATTCCAATCGCCGGACGCCCCATCCGCGGCAACCCCGCTGCCAAGGTGACGGTGGTCAACTTCGACGACTTAGAATGTCCCTACTGCGCGATGATGCACCACGAGCTGTTTCCGGGTACGCTCGCCCATTACAAGGACCTGGTGCGGTTCGTGTACAAGGACGATCCGATTCCCGAGCTGCACCCCTGGGCGATGCACGCAGCCGTGGACGCCAACTGCCTGGCCGCGCAGAGCGGCGAAGTTTACTGGACCTACGTGGATTACCTTCACGCTCACGAGCAGGAGATTACGGGCCAGGACCACGACAGGGCGAAGAGCATTGCCGCCCTGGATCGCATCGCTCGCCAGGAGGCCACAGTGGGCCGGCTCGACCAAACCAGCCTCGACGCCTGCATTGCGAAGCAGGACGAAACGGTGGTGCGAGCCTCGACGAAGCTGGCGCAAGATCTGGGAATTGAGGGAACGCCGGCCGTTTATGTGAACGGCGAGCGGGTGAACGGCGGCGCTGTTTCTCAGAATGAGCTTTGGATCGTGATTGACCGCGCCTTGCGCGCCGAGGGCGAACAGCCTCAGGCCATGCCGCCTGCGGCAGCGGCTTTGCCCGACGCGGCCGGGCAGCAGAACGGCCCAGGCAAATAACGCGCGGGGACTATCCCCGCGCCGGTTTGGGATTTATCCTTGAATGCCAGGGGTTTTGCGAAGCCCCAGGAGAGATCAGTTTGCAAGTCTCATCGATTTTTAGTCCATGTTCCCGTTTTGTCTTGGTTCTTCTATGCGGCGGCGCCTTTTTTTCCGCCATATCCGGCTGCCACCGTTCGCCTTCATCGGATGTGGTGGCCACCGTCAACGGCAAGGAGATCCTGAGGGCCGATCTGGAGCGGAATTACCAGATCAGCCTGGGTGACAACCCGCAAGCGCTGTCACCCCAGGAGGCCGACATCCGGCGGCTGAATGTTCTGCACCAGATGATTCAGGATGAGATTCTGCAGCAGCGGGCCGCCAAGCTCAATTTGACCGCCAGCGACGAGGACGTGAACGCGCGGCTCACGGAGCTCAAGGCGCCCTACACGCAGGATCAGTTCTTGAGTCTGCTCAAGCAACGCAACATGTCGCTGGACGACTTGAAGCGCGATATTCGCCGGCAGTTGACACAGACCAAGCTGATCAACAAAGAGATCGAGTCGAAGATCAACATTACCGACGCGGAGATTGCCGCTTATTATTCCGCGCACAAGGCGGAGTTCGACCTGATTGAGCCGCAATTCCATTTGGCGGAGATCGTGGCGACGAACGCGCCCGCGCAGCAAAGCGGCAATATGCAAAACAAGGCCTCGGATGCCGACCCAAAGAAGAAGATCGACGCTCTGTACAGCCGGCTGGAAAGCGGCCAGGATTTCGCATCCGTTGCGGCACAGTTCTCAGAGGAGCCGAACACCGCGTCGATGGGCGGCGATATGGGTTTTGCCAGGGAATCGCAGCTCAAGAGCGATCCGGCGGTGTACGACGCAGTCAGCAAGCTCAAACCGGACCAGTTCACCGACCCACTGCCGATCTACGACTCAGGACCAGGACACAAGATCGCGGGCTACGCTATTTACAAGCTGATTGCGCGCGATCCTGCCGGGCAGCGGGATTTGAACGATCCGCGCGTACGGCAGGCCATTCACCAGTTGCTTCACGAGAACGACAAGCAACTGCTGCAGAATGCCTACCTTGAGATGCTGCTGGATGAAGCACGGGTGCGCAACTATCTTGCTGAGCAGATTCTGAAGCAGGGCGCGCAGTAGGGCGCGTTTGCCCGGACAGCGTCTTCGCGCAAAAATCCGGGCCTGAAGGCCCCGTGCATTTGCACCTTTTCCGGGAGCTGAAGCTCCCGGCTCCCTCCGGAATTGGCGATCTACAACAGTTATTCATCCATTATGGTTGTAGTAAAATATGGCACAGCCTTTATGGCCAGTTGGTTGAGTAGAATTGCAGGCCCTCTATCACCACGCATTCAGGAGATTGCCGCTCGCGGAGAATCGGTATTCAGCGAAGGTTTCCGATCCGGAATGAAGCAACGTTCCTGAGGGTTTTTGTTCCTTTTGCCAGCGAGGGAAAGTCGCACGGCCGGATCGTCGCAGCGAGAAAAGCAGGAGCAAAGCGAAGATGAATCTCCCTCGATCCAAACCCGCATCCTCCAAACCCGCATCCAGGCGCAAGAAACGTCCCCAGCAGGAACGCGCCTCCGTGCCGGCGGTTTCTTTTCCCATAGTCGCCATCGGAGCTTCTGCGGGCGGCCTCGAAGCCTATAAGGAATTCTTCCATGCGCTGCCGTTGGACACGGGCATGGCGTTCGTGGTGATCCAGCATCTTGACCCGAGCCACGAAAGCATGTTGACGGAAATAATCGCCAAGGTCACAAGGCTGCCGGTCGAAGAGGTTAAGGCCGGCGCCGCCATCCGGCCCGACCGCGTCTATGTGATTCCCCCCAACGCGCTGATGGCCATGGCCGGCGGCGTTTTTCAATTGTCGCCCCGCGGCGGAGCACCGGGCCAGCATCTGGCGGTCAACTTCTTCATGCACTCCCTTGCCCACGAGCACAAGACCGCTGCAATTGGCATCATCCTTTCGGGCACGGGATCGGACGGCACGGCCGGTATGGAGGACATCAAGGCGGAAGGGGGCATCACCTTCGCCCAGGACCCTGCCACGGCCAAATACGATGGAATGCCGCGCAGCGCCATCGATTCCGGGTGCGCGGACTTCATTCTTGCGCCAATGGACATGGCGAAGGAGTTGCAACGCATCCAGCATCACCCTTATTCGATACCGGATGCATATCGAAAGCTGGAGGAACCGGGCGCAGAGAGATTGGGCGAAGAGGCGCACGTGGAGGAGCAAGGCAAAGAGCCGGTCCTTCCCGCGGCTTCCCGCATTCATACGAAACATTTCAGCGCGGTCCTTGCTCAACTGCGCAAGTCCAGCGGCGTCGATTTCAGCCAATACAAACCGAACACCGTTCACCGCCGCGCATTGCGCCGCATGGTGCTTCTCAAAATCGACTCGCTTCGAGACTATGCCAGTTACCTGAAGGAGCATCCCGAAGAAGGAGAGAAGTTATTTGACGACGTTCTCATTTCCGTGACCAGCTTCTTTCGCGATTTCGAGGTGTTCGAGGCCTTGAAGACCGAGGTGTATCCCGCCATTGTCAAGGATAAGGGAAACAACGGCGTCATTCGCATGTGGGCGCCGGGTTGCTCGACGGGCGAGGAGACCTACTCGCTGGCCATGACCCTGCTGGAGTTCCTGGGTGACCGGGCCTCCAGCTTCCAGGTGCAGATTTTCGGAACCGACCTGAACGAAAAAGGCATTCAAAAGGCGCGCGCCGGGATATACCGGGAAAGCATCGCGAACGAGGTCTCGCCGGAGCGCCTGGCGCGCTTCTTCGTCAAGGTGGAAGAGGGCTACCGCGTCAACAAAGCAGTGCGCGACATGTGCATCTTTGCCCGGCAGAACCTGGCCAACGATCCGCCTTTTTCGCAGATGAATATCGTCGTCTGCCGCAACCTGCTCATCTACGTCCAGCCCGTGCTGCAACGGAAGATCATTCCCATTCTGCACTATGCGTTGAAGCCCTCCGGGTTTCTGGTGCTGGGTAGTTCAGAAAGCGTCTCCGCTTTTCCTGAACTGTTCTCAACGGTGGACAAGAAGTACAGGATTTACGCCAAGAAAGCCATTACATCGCGCCTGCACTACGACTTTGTGCAGAGCAATTACCCCACGCAGGCCATGCTCAGGGGCTCCGGCGACGCGCTGAAATCCCCGTCCGCCGTTGGCAACGATGAACTGGATGCGCAGGCCGAGGCCGACCGTGTGGTGCTGCGGGAACATTCCCCGGTTGGAGTGGTGATTAACACCGAGATGGAAGTGGTCCAATTCCGGGGGCAGACGACGCCGTATCTGGCGCCTGCGCCAGGCAAACCCAGCCTCAGCGTGTTGAAATTGGCGCGAAACGGCCTCGCGATCGAACTGCGGGCGCTGATTACCGCCGCCGCGAAAAAGGGCGGCACTGCCCGAAAAGACGGCATAGCGTTCGAGGGGGACGGGCACAAGCGGGTGTTGAACCTTTCGGTGACGCCGTTGGGAGACAGGCGGTTGCGAAAGGAAAGGGCACGAAATAGAGACTTTTTCCTGATCCTGTTCGACGAAGTCACTCCGCCGCGTCCCAAGGCCGCTTCTGAAGGCAAAACCAAAAGCCGCAGACGGAACGGTTTGGAATCTGAGCGGCTGCAGCAGGAGCTTGCCAGTACCCGCGATGCTCTGAGGTCCGCTATCGAATCCGAAGACTCGCTCAAAGAAGAATTTCAGTCGGCCAACGAAGAGATACTTTCAGCGAATGAGGAGTTGCAGAGCACGAACGAAGAGCTGGAAACCTCGAAGGAAGAGCTGCAATCGGCCAATGAGGAACTGGGCACGCTGAATGCCGAGTTGCGCAGCAAGAACATCGAACTCCGTGGCGTGAGCAACGACATTCTGAATTTACTGAACAGCACGCGAATTCCCGTCGTCATGCTGGACCTGCAGCTTTCCATCCGGCGCATCACGCCGGCGGCCACCAAACTGTTCAAGGTGCTCCCCGCCGACGTTGGGCGGCCGTTTGCCGATATCAAGCTGAATATCGACGCGTCGGACATGACATCGCACGATCTCGAACTGCAGATCGCAAAGGTGCTCGACAGCCTGCAACCGGTGGAGCGCGAAGTGCGGGACCTCAAAGGCCGCTGGCATGCGTTCAGCATCCTGCCCTACCGGACGCAGGAAAACAAAATCGATGGCGTCGTTCTGGCATTGCAGGACATCCACGCCGTCAAATCCGCCAACGAACAGTTGACGAAATCGGCCAACTTTTTCCGCGGCATCATCGATACGGTAAGGGAGCCGCTGCTGGTGCTGGATCACGAGCAGCGGGTGGTTGCCGCGAGCCAGTCTTTTTTGCGCACTTTCGAGGTCACGTTGGAGCAGACCGTCAACAGGCCGCTCTATGAACTTGGCAACGGCCAGTGGAATATCCCGGCACTGTGCAGTTTGCTAGAGCGAGTGCTTCCCGAAGAACAGGCCGTGACCGACTTCCGGGCGGAGAACGATTTTGAAAAACTTGGCCACAGAACGATGCTGCTGAACGCGCGAAGACTCGTCCAGCCCGATCAATTGCACCCAATGATCCTGCTGGCTATCGAGGACATCACAGAGCGCGAGAAGGCCCAGGAGATCGAGAACGAGCGGCTGGCCTGGCGTCGCGAGCAGTTGAAAGCTTTGAATGAAAGCCTGCAGAAAGCGCGTGAGGAGGAACGCACCCGGGTGGCCAGAGACCTGCATGACGATATCGGCCAAATCCTCACCGCTTTGAAGATGGATCTGGCCTGGATCGGCAGGCACGTGCCAGAGGGCGAGAGCGAGGTGCACGGCCGGCTTCAAGGCGCGGTCAAGCTGATCGGCGAAGGCGCGCAGTCCGTGCGCAAAATATACACCGGTCTGCGTCCAAGTCTCCTGGACGATCTTGGCTTGGTGGCAGCCATCGAATGGCAAAGCAGCGAGTTCGCCTCGCGCACGGGAATCCCCTGCCAGGTTTCTGCACTGGAGGATCCATTGCGCTTGGACAATCACAGAGCCACGGCGCTGTTCCGCATCTTCCAGGAATGCCTCACCAACGTTGCCCGGCATGCCAGCGCGAAGTCGGTACGCGTCTCTCTATTCTCACAGGCTGATGACGTGGTGCTCACGGTTCAGGACGACGGCAAGGGCTTCGAGGAATCCAGGACTCAAAAATCCCTTGGAATCCTCGGAATGAAAGAACGAGCGCAGGCCTGCGGCGGCAACGTGGAGATATCGAGTGCTCACGGCAAGGGAACAACGGTCACTGTTCGCGTGCCTATTCACGCCCCTGGCGCCAAGGACGATGACCGTGTAAAGCATGATGGCCGTTGACCACGTGCTGTGTCGGAGAAATTCTCAGCCTGCCCGGCGATGCTCTCGCTAGCATGGATCAGTCCTGCGGAGCCTGCTTCCCGCCCTACTTGAAAGAATTTGCCCTCAGGGGCAAAGTGACTGCGTGAGAACTCGGATTGCACAATTCAAATTTGACACGGTTCCGTCGCCCCTACAGGGCTTGAGAGATTGTTTTGCGTCTTTCCCAGGATTTCATCCGCCGTCCGCCGAGCGGACGGCGCATTCCGTCCTGGGCTAATTTCCCAGCATCCCACCGGGATGCTTTTTGCGGTGCAGAACCCCGGTCTCGCGAGCTCTCACGCAGACGCTAGAGCCCGCAGTCATTTCGTCCGATTTATGTACGGGCTAAAGCAAGCTGAAGCCCGTACCCTTCAAGCTGACCCACAACCGCTATTCCCCTGTTCCGACCGAGTGCTCTACCCTCATAGTATGGAATTCAAAATCAGCGAGCTGGAACGCGAGCCGGTCGACTTCGATCTGGAGTTGGCTCCGGGCGCGGTCGATTTAGGCGGCGAGGCCGAGCAGATGGGCGATCTTGCCGCATCCGGCCGCGCCGAAGTGATTCACGAGCACCGCGGCCCCAAAGAGATCGTGGCCGACATCCGCCTCAAGGGCAAATTCGCAGGCAAATTTCAGGCTCCCTGCGCCCGCTGCATCGAGCCGGTCGAGCTGCCGCTCGCTTCCGACTTCGACCTCATCTTCCGTCCCATCGGCGCCGATTCCGGGGCTCCGGAGCGCTCCATTACAGCGGACGAGACCGAAATCGGTTATTATCAAAAAGACAGTCTGTTGCTTGAAGATGTGCTGCGCGAGCAGGTAGTTTTGGCGCTGCCGGTGAGGACGCTGTGCAAGCCCGACTGCAAGGGACTTTGCCCGCGCTGCGGAGCTAACCGCAACACCCAGCCCTGCTCCTGCGATGCGGGTCCAAGCGACCCCCGATGGGAGGCGCTAAGCGGGTTGCGCGGCCGGATCAAGCGCTGAAAAACCAGCCCTTAATGTGGGCGCCCCATCCCTCGCCGCGCTGATGTTTTTGAGGCTAGGGTGGTAGGACGCTCGGCCAGCCAAAGCCGCCGGGCAGGAATCGAAAGGAACTGCATCATGCCGAATCCGAAGAGGCGCCACTCCACGCGCCGTAGCGCCAACCGCCGTGCCCACGACTTTCTCACCGCCACGGGGCTCTCCGAGTGCCCGAACTGCCACGAAAAGAAGCTGCCCCATCGCGCCTGCCCCAAATGCGGAGCGTATAAAGGCCGCGCCGTGCTGGACGTCAAGGAAGCCAAGTAAGATTGACATCGAAACCGATGCTCACCGATATCGCGCTAGACGCCGTAGGTTCCGATAAGGCTCCCGAACCGGAGATTCGGGGAGCCATTCTTGCCTGCCGCTCTCTGCCCGTTCGCGTGCATCTCATCGGGCCGGAGCCCGAGTTGCGCGACCTGCTCGACGAGCATCTTCAAGACGAAGACCTGCCCATCGTTATCCACCACGCTTCGGAACGGATCGGCATGGAAGAAAAGGCCGCTCACGCCGTGCGCGCCAAGCGCGATAGCTCCCTACGCGTGGGCCTCAAGCTAGTCCGCGAGGGCAAGGCGGCGGGATTTGTGACCGCCGGCAACACCGGCGCGGCCATGGCTACGGCCAAGATGGTGCTGGGCGCGCTGCCCGGCGTCGACCGCCCCGCTCTCGCCACTCCCATGCCCAGTTCCACCGGCAATCCCTGCGTGCTGCTGGACGTAGGCGCGAATGTGGATTGCAAAGCGCACAACCTGGAGCAGTTCGCGGTGATGGGCGAAATCTATGCCCGCACCGTGCTCAAGATCGATGAGCCGCGGGTCGGCCTGCTCTCCATCGGCGAAGAAGAGACCAAGGGCAACGACCTCACGCGCGAGGCTTTCCCGCTGCTCAAGGCCCTGCCCATCCGCTTCATCGGCAACGTGGAGGGCCGCGACATCTTCAGCGGCCTGGCCGATGTCATCGTCTGCGACGGCTTTGTGGGCAACGTGGCGCTCAAAACCAGCGAAGGCGTGGGCCGTTTTGTGCGCGACGTGCTGCGCCAGTCGCTTACCCGTACCGTTACGGCGCAAGTGGGCGCGCTGCTGTCGCGCCGCGCGTTCAACGACTTCCGCCATCGCCTGGACTATCGGGAATACGGAGGAGCGCCGCTCCTGGGCGTGCGCGGCGTCTGCATCATCGGCCACGGCTCCTCGAACGATCGCGCTCTGTTCAACGGCATCCGCGTGGCCTACGAGTTCGCCAAGGGCGGCACAACCGCGCGCATCGAGCAGGAGTTCGCCGGCCTGCCCAAGCAGCGCCAGGAGAATGGCGTCAGGCCCGACGCCACGATCCAATAAACAGGTTTCAGGGATCGGAGATCAGAGAGCAAGGATTCCCAGCTATTCTGGCAGCCATGTCCACGCAACCATTGAAATTCGACGCGAATGTGCTCGACCAGCTTGCCTGCCCGGCCTGTTTTGGCGGCTTGCGCCTTCATGACGCGCGCCTGATTTGCGCATCCTGCCGCCGCACCTACCCCATCGTGGACGGTATTCCCGCGCTGATCGTGGAGCAGGCGGCGAGGGACATCGAAAAATCCTGACAGGCGAAATCGGACATTGGACGAAAGGCTCCCTGCTCATGCGTCGTGAAGGCGGCATCTCGCGTGAGCGCGGTTTTTTATCGCCGCTGGTAGAACGGGAGCACGATCAGGAGGGCGAGGCCGATGGCTACGGCCAGGGCAAGGGCAATCAAGCTATAGATAAGCGTGAGACTTGGCCCGGGCTCATTGCCGGACTCGTCCTCTCGGCCGGAACCTTGACGCTCGGAGTCATTCATACTTGAGGGCTTCGACGGGATCCATCTGCGCGGCGCGGGTTGCAGGAACGGTGCCGAAGACGACTCCCACCAGTACGGCCGCGGCCAGAGCGATTAGAACCGACAGCCACGAGAAAGGGAAGGCGTAGCTGGTGAAGATGCGTATGGAAAAGGGAAGTGCGAGGCCAACGATGCTGCCCACCACGCCGCCGGTGAGCGAAATGAGCACGGCCTCGGTGAGAAACTGCATCTTGATCTCCCGGTAGGTGGCGCCGAGCGCCTTGCGGATGCCGATCTCGCGAATGCGCGAGCGCACGTTGGCCAGCATGATATTCATAATTCCCACGCCGCCCACGGCCAGCGTCACCGCGGCCACCAGCACCAGCACCGCGGTCAGCGCGTTGGCGATTTCGGCCGCCGTCACCAGCAGATCGGTGAGCGTCTGTGTTTTATAAACCGAGCCTGGCCGATGGCGCGCGCTCACCACGCGCACAATCTCTTTGGCCGCGTCGGGCACTTCGTTCATGTTCTGCATGGAAAAGTAGATCTGGTTCACGTTCTCGGTTCCGATGAAGTAGCGCGCCACTGAATAGGGAATAAGGATGGTGTCGTCGGTGATCTCTGATTGTCCGAAGTCCGAAACGCTCTCCCTAAAGACGCCGATGATGGTAAACGGAATGCCGAGAATCTGGAAGGTCTGGCCGATGGCCGCATCGTCGCTGCCGTAGCGCTGCTCGGCGAATAGCGTTGTGACTACGGCGCACTTGATGTGCATCGAGTCGTCGGTATTGTCGAAGAAGCGGCCATCGGTCACAATCAGATTGCGAATGTCCTGGTACTGCGGGTTTACGCCCAGCACGGTCGTATCCTTCTGGGCTCCTCCCGGAAAGCTGAGGCGGTTGTGCATCTCCAGCACCGGCGAGGAATACACTATGCCGGGCACCTGCTGGTCCACGGCCTTTTCGTCCTCGAGCGTGAGGTTGTCGGTATATCGCGCGCGCTCCGCCGCCGTGGCGCCGCCGCCCGCATACTCCAGCTCAACTGAGTTGGTTCCGATCTTCTGAATCAGTTGCAGAATGTACTGCTTGCCGGTCATGCCGATGGTGACCACCAGGATCACCGATGCGGTCCCGATCACCATGCCCAGCGCGGTGAGAGCGAAGCGCGTCTTGCCGGCGCGGAAGCTATCCATCGCCAGCTTCAGAACTTCGCTCATCATCATCGTTTGGCGGGCGCTCAACAGCGTCTCTTCAAAGCCGGAATGGCGAGCCTGTTGAGTGGCCGGGTTCATGGTTCCCTTCAAAACTGGATAATCGGGCGTGGCGCCAGGCTTCCACGATCGTTGTCTTTGGGCTAAAAATAAAAGCCACCTTGCAGGCTCTTCGCTTGGGTATGTGAATTCTGGTTTTGCTCAAATCGCCGCCCGGACCGCTTCGCGGCCCGTCCACATTAATAGCTTACGCTCCCGCATCCGCCACGTGAAACGGCGCCACGTCTCGAATTTTTCCACGGTTTCCGTCTAGCTCGTCTGCCTTCCGTTCGGCTATTGAGCCATCTGCCCGGCTGGTTCGTGACGGGAGGTGCGCCTCCGGCAGCGGACCGGCTCCGCCTTGGTTTCGGTGTCTGGGCGGAGCGCCCGAGCGTCCGGGCGGATTCGGAAATTTCAGATGCCGTAACGGGGCTGGAAGCGGTAGACTGCCAACACGGCGCATAGACGCCCATCATGACCAGAACTTTGCAGAAACAAAAGCTTTTCAACGGGCGGGACCACTCCTGGATGCAGTTCAACCGGCGCGTGCTGGAAGAAGCTGAGGACGCGGCGAATCCTTTGCTGGAGCGCGTGAAGTTTCTCGCCATCACGGGGTCGAATCTGGATGAGTATGTCGAAGTCCGCCAGGCCGGACTGATGCAGCGCATCGAAGACGGATACCGCGAGCCCGGCTACGACGGCCTGCGCCCTGAAGAGTCTCTTGCCGAGCTCACAGCCGAGATTCACAGCTTTGTGGCCGCGCAGTACAGCTGCTGGAACGGTCATCTGCTGCCCGAACTGCGCAAGCAGGGCATTCGATTGCTGGAGTGGGACGAGCTTAGCGAGGACACTCGCAAATTTGCCCGCAACTACTTTCAGCGCGAAGTCGATCCGCTGTTGACGCCCATCACCATCGACCCCGCCCATCCTTTTCCGCGCGTGCTGAACAAGGCGCTCTGCCTTGCGCTACTGCTTCGCGCCAAGCGCCGCAGCTCCGGCCCGCAGGTGCTGGGCGTGGTCACGGTGCCGAGGGTGCTGCCGCGCTTTGTGCGGCTGCCTGCCAGCGATGGCCACTACGATTACCTGCTGCTGCAAGACCTGATCGTACAGCACTTGGCCGGCATGTACCGCGGCTACGAGGTGCTTGCTTCAGCCTCGTTCCGCGTGACCCGCAACTCCAACCTCTACTTCGAGGAGGAAGAGGCGAGGTCGCTGCTTGAGACCATTCGCGTGGAGCTGCACAATCGCCGCAAGGGCGACGCAGTGCGGCTGGAGATCGAGACCGGCGCGCATGCTGAGATTGTGGAGCGCCTGCGCGTGAACTTCGAGCTCGATGGGAACCAAGTGTTTCGAGGCGAGGGCCCCGTGAACCTTCAACGCCTGATGTTTCTTTACGACGACGTGAAACGGCCGGATCTGAAGTACCAGCCCTTCACGCCCAAGCCGCTGCTGCTGAGCCGCAAGTCAACGGGAATTTTCGACGAGCTGCGCCATCGCGACATCCTGCTCCATCATCCCTACGATTCTTACGATCCGGTGGTCGAATTCATCCAGCAGGGCGCGCAGGATCCTGCAGTGGTGACCATGAAGCAGACGCTCTACCGCACCAGCAACGACTCGCCCATGTTCAAAGCGCTGATCGAGGCCGGCGCCAGCAAGGAAGCCACGCTAGTGGTTGAGCTGATGGCGCGCTTCGACGAAGCTTCGAACATCCGCTGGGCGCGCAGTATGGAAGACGCGGGAGTGCAAGTCTTCCATGGCGTGGTGGGCCTGAAGACACACTGCAAGCTGGCGCTGCTGGTGCGCCGCGACGAGGACGGCCAGACGCGCCGTTACTGCCATCTGGGCACCGGCAACTACAACCCGGTGACAGCGCGCTTCTACACCGATCTGAGCCTGCTTACCAGCGACCCGCAGATTGGCGAGCGTGTACACATGGTATTCAACTACCTGACTGCGCACGCCGAAATCGACGACTACAGCCCGCTGCTGGTGGCGCCGCTGACCATGGCCGAGAGCTTTCTGCGCCTGATCCGGCGCGAACAGGAGCACGCGCAGGCCGGACGGCCTGCCCACATCACGGCAAAAATGAACTCACTGCTCGAGCCCTCCATCATCCAGGCACTCTACCAGGCCTCGCAGGCGGGGGTGGAAATCGACCTCATCATTCGCGGTTTGTGCATCTTGCGGCCAGGCGTGAAACATTTGTCGGAACGGATCCGCGTGCGCTCCATCGTGGGCCGTTTCCTCGAGCACTCGCGCATCTTCCACTTTGCAAACGGCGGCGACGACGAAATCTACACGGGCTCGGCCGATTGGATGCCGCGCAACCTTTTTGAGCGTTGCGAGGTCGTCTTCCCGGTGCGCGACGCGACAGCCCTCGCCCGCATTCACGACGAGATTTTGCCCGCTTACATGGCCGACACTGCCAAAGCGCGCCTTCAGCAGCCTGATGGCAGCTATGTGCGCGCCAGCAAGGTGCTGCGCGCCAGCAATACCACGAACGACGCGCCGCCATTTTCCGCCCAGGATTTCCTGATGCAGCTGGCGGAGGGAAAGACGGACTTGGACGCGATCCCAGTTGCGCGCGCCGCAAAGCCGGCTGCGGCAAAAGCAACTGCTGCGGACTAGTCCAAAACCGGGACTGCGAAGATTGCCGGAATCATTGCTGTCGAAGATAGCGGATAAGTGCGGTGGTTTGGCGGCGGCGTGAGCCGGCCGATCCCCGATAATCTGGATGGGTTCCGACCAAGAACCATTTACAGGAAGAGAGGATCAGCCCTGTTTCAGATTTGACTAACGAAAGCGCAATGCGCACCCGTGGGATGAAGTTATGGGTTGGATATGCGGATGCCGAGCGATTCGGCGACTCTGCCGAGAGCCGCGTCGATAGTCCATATTCGAGTGCCTGGCGTCGCCAGACAAGAGGCTATCAGGTGAGCATCGGTCAGGCCTATGCCCTTTGAAGCCAGGCCACGGGCTTCGATCATGACCCGCACATCGGCCAGGAGCACAACACGCAAGGCAATGAGGTTGTCGAGGAGGGTAAGGGTCTTTTGCCGGTCGGGAAGATAGCCGCAAGCCAATTCCGCAACCACACAAGGGTGGGTACAGAGCTGATCGTTCGCTATCAGAGTGTCCAACTCCGCCTTGAATCCGGCCCTGCGGAACATTTCAATCCAGATTGATGTATCTGCCAGAATCACTGTTCATCCACGCGCAATCTGCGCACATTTTCGATATTCGGAGCAGTACCGGCCAGCGCCAGCAGCCTGCGCCCCGCTTCCCGCGCAATCAGCGACTTCAAGGCTTCACGAATCAGTTCCGCTCTTTCCGTTATCCCTGTGTACTCGCGGGCGGTGTTCAACAGGTCGTCGTCGATGGTTACGCTTGCTCTCATAAAGACGCCTCCTATACACCAATTATAGCACCGTTACGGTTCGTATTGTGGTGCATATTGAGGTTATATGGGTCGGGTCTTTTCAGGCTGTTACGAAACTCGCCGAACGCGCAATCATTTTTTGGCGCTTTGAAGCAGCAGGGGCTAACAAGCCCTCGCTCATTTTGCGCCGCTTACGGCCCGGCTGAAGCCGTGCCCTTGTTACAAAACCCAGTTCCAGCAGAGTTTCGTAACAGCCTGTTTTGACCCGCGCATAGCCGCTGGCGGCGTGGGCGCCGCCAGTACAGCCGGTCTGAGACCGGCGCTACATGAATGGCAAATTTACCGTAAGTTCTTATTTTGCAGGCGCCTGTTCGCTTCATTCCGGTTTCTGCTGACTGCCGAACGGGAGGTACAGCAGCAGGAACAAGACAAAGGCGACGCCCTCGGTGACGATAATGTACCAGGGCCAGGGTCCGAAAAGATTGAGAAGCGATGCACTCGCGGGCTTGGTGCGAAGATACATGAAGTTGGTTTTGAAGATCCAATCGAATACGCCATCGAAGGCAGCCAAGAGGTTGAGAGCCAGCATCGCCCGCGCTACCGAGCCCTTGCGCGGCCGCGCCAGCCGCGACCAAACGAGATAGAGAACTGCAGTCACAACCAGGCCGTGCGCGATAAAGAACTGCACCGTCGACAGGGAGGGGAACTGCTCCCATAGGTCAGGCGTGAGCAGCGCCATGGAAGTTCCGGCCAGGGCATAGTAATAAGCCAGATCGAAGACGGCGGGGCTGAGGGTAAACAACGCGATCACGGTGAGGTAAAGCGTCACGTCGCAGAGATCCAGCGGAAGTTGGGATGGGAACGTAAGCTGGCTGTGCCAAGCCAGATAGCCGTACCACCCGATCGTATCGAGAAGAATGACGCACGCAAGGCCGAGGCGCAGGCGCTTCGATCCGGGCGAGAGACGCCGCTCGACCGCTGCAAGAAGAGCCGCAAGCAGCACGGTGGCGCCGAGGATGGCAAGGTGCGTGACTCCGAAAAGGCGGAAGTTCGTTGCCATATTTCACCAGCTCTCCCGGCTGGCCGGCCGATTTCGGCAAGGACTACGAAGCAACGCATTCGGGCGCAGACAAGGATTCTACCGCCAATCGCCCAGCACGTAGGCGTCGGGCGTGTTGAACCCTTCCCCACGCGGGCGCTGCATCGCAACGCCCAGCGTCAGCGGCCGGTATCCGCGTGAGCGCATCCGCTCAAAAGCATCCGCACAGGCTGTGCTTATTCCAACTTCCACCTCCGCGTCCCGCGCCAGAGCGAGCGCATCGATCGAATCCAACAGGCCTTCAAAGCGTTCACCGCTGCTTGCCGCTCCGAACTTCACGTAGCAGATGTTTTGGCCGCCCTCCGATCCCGGACCGTGCATGCAGACGGCGAAAGCGTTTAACGAGCCGCGCCCACCCGAGCCGCGCGCACCGGCGAGCAGCACCTCTCCGGTACGTTGCGCCACGACGGCGCGGATTTCATCACTCAGATCGAGCCCGCGCTCAATCCTGTTTGCGAGTTTGGCGCATGATGCAATCGCTTGTTCCCGCTCGTTGCGGGGGAGTGCCGAGAGCAGGACCGGCACTTTGGCGCCGTTTGCCAAAGTCGACAAAGTCGATGCTGGCGCTCGTTTCATGATGGCCGTGAGGTAGCCGGGCCAATAGCCAAACTTCTGGTACAGGCCCACGTGTATGGGGCTGTGCGGAAAGGTGAACAACCCGCTGCGCCGCACGCCCCACCGGTCGAAGACCTTCATCGTGGCCGCTAGCAGTTGCTGCGCCACACCGCTGTTCCAGTAATCCGGCAGCACGGTGAGCGGTCCGAAGAATCCGAACGCCCCCCACCGCGTGACTACGTTCAGCCCGACGAGCGTTCCGTCTTCGCGAGCCGCCAACACCTTCGTGTTTCGCGAGCGCCAGCGCGGCGAAACAAAATCCCGATCGCCCATAAACTCCAGCGGATTCGGGAGGCCGAGAAACGTGCCAAACGCCAGGCGCACAATTCGGCCGGCTGCTTCGAGTTCGGTCTCGCGGAGTTGGCCAACCTGAACCAACCGATTCTTCACCACCATCTTCCACCCCCCAAGCATGACGGTTGCGGCCTTGTAGGAAGAAGGCCGCGACCGGCGGTCACCGACCGGCTCAGTTTAGCGTATCGCAGACTGCCCTCTTCTTTCCGTAGCGCCCCCACCTACATCCGCGGACCTCAGCCGCTGAATGGTTCATAAACTTCCGGCGACTCCAGGGAGCGCCAATGGTTACAAATCTGTTAAAATCGGAGCGTAAGGAATTCGGCACGGCCAGCAACCCTCCCCGAATCAGTCCCCATGATCCTCTATCTGATGCGCCATGCGAATGCCGGAACCGTTCGCGAGAATCCTGTGCTCGACACCAAACGAGGCCTCGTCAAGGAAGGCAAGGACCAGTGCATGTTGATGGCGCGCGTGCTGGGGGCATTGAATGCGGCCATCGACGTGATTGTGTCAAGCCCACTCAAGCGGGCCAGGCAGACGGCTCAACTGGTGGGAATGGAGCTGGGATACGACGCCCAGGTGGAAGTTAGCCCCGCGTTGGGAATGAACGCGAACTACGCCGATTTCCAGGACCTGCTGGCGAAATATGCCGACCGCGAGGGGGTTCTGGTGGTGGGGCACAACCCCAACATTTTTCAGTTTCTCGGCCGGATGATGACGGGCAACGGAGGCGCGGCAATCCGCATGCGGAAGGGTTCCATCGCGCGGGTTGACATGGAGCAGCATCCGCCGCGGTTGCAGTTGCTGCTCGATCCGCGCTCGGCCCGCCTCATTTACGCCAGCGCGACGAAGAGCTCGCGCCCGAAGACCTCGCGGAAGTAGCCGGCTTCCTTGCGCAGCGACCACAACTCCAGCTCCGCGCCCGTGCGCCCCGCGCTCAACTCCAGGTAAACACGCTTGGGGTAGACGCGCGCTCCGACACGAAGAACGTCGGAGGCGCGGTCCTGGTTCAATGCCACGGCCAAGCGCAGCAAGATGACCGCGCGGTGTACATTTTTGTGTTCTTCTGCGGGGATGTTGCGCAGGGCACGGTCGCCGGGCTGGGGGCGGCTCTTGCCCATGTAGCGCGCGATGGCGGAGACAAGCGTGCGCTGCAATTGCGTGTAGCCGTAGATCTCGGAGCTGGAGACGATGTACTGCGTGTGCCGGTGATGGCCCTGGTGGTTGATGAATTTGCCGGTGTCGCGCAGCACGGCGGCGGCGGCCAGCCAGCTTTCGTACTCGGGCGGGAGCTGGTGCAGAGATTTCAGCTCGCGGAAGAGCTGCACGGCATGTCCGCGCACCGGCTCGGCCTGGTGGGGATCGACGCCGTAGCGGCGCGCCGTGGCCAGCACGCTCTCCCAGCGCTCGTGCTCGAATTCGCGATGGACCTTGGCGCGGGCATCCTGCTCGGCCAGCATCTGCGCCAGAATTCCGTCGCGCAAGCCGAATGGCGAATAACGGAAGCCGGGCAGGCCGAAGGTCTCGAGGATTTCGGCATAGACCTGGGCGCCGGCGACGATGATCTCAGCGCGCCGCGGCCCGATGCCGGGCACCGCCTCGCGCTCGGGGAGCGACATCTTGGCGAGCTTGCCGGCCAGCTTGCACACCGCACGCGTTGGCACCATGCCGGCAAGAATGGCGGAGCGATTTTGAGCATGGAGACGCGCGGCGGAGGATTTGGCGCCGGTCCTGCCGGTTTTCTTGCCGTTACGGGCGCCCGATGCGCAGGCATCGGACAGCGCCGCGGCGGTGCCAGAGGTAGCGATCACCAGCGGCGCGCGGCCGGGCTGAATCCTCCGATGGGCTCGGCGCAGCTCTCGCGCGATCAACTGGCGCATGCGGGCCAGACCGTCGGCCGGCGCGGGATCGGTAGGAAGGAACTGCTCAGTGAGCCGCACCGCGCCCAGGGGAAGACTGACCGTTTCCTTGATGTGCTTGTGCTCGGAGAGCGTGAGCTCGCAACTTCCTCCGCCGAGGTCGACGAGCAGCACGCGGCCGCCCGCGCCGGGTTCCGCGCCAGTGACGCCGAGGTGAATGAGACGGCCTTCTTCCAGGCCGGAGATGATCTCCATGTCCCAGCCCGTCTCGGCCTTCACCCACGCCTGAAAGGCCGCGGAATTGCGCGCGTCGCGCATGGCCGAGGTGGCGACGACGCGAATGCGATCAACGCCGTGCGATTGCACGGCGCGCTGGAATCGCTTGAGAGCGCGCAGCGTCGCCGCCATGGCTTCGGGAGAGATGAGCCCGGTATCGAAGACGCTGCCACCCAGCCGCGTGACCTCGCGGTCTTCGGCGACAGTTTTCAGTTGGTGCGCCTGCACCCTGGCGATCTTCAACCTGCAGGAGTTGGAACCGATATCGATGGCGGCAAAGGTCGGCATGAGGTTTTTGCGTGCGCTCCGTGGCGAAAGAAATGGCCCATCGCCAAGATACAGGAAAGGCAGGGAACGAGGGAACAAGGGAACGAGATGGCGGGTGAAGCGTAGTGCAAATTCGTACAGCCGCCGATCTTCGAAATCGGCATCGCGAGTGCTCGAAAAAAATGACGGGTACAGACAGCCAAATACGAAAGAATTCCGCGGTGGCCATTTTCATACTTCGTTGTGAGGCGAAGCTCGTGAGCGACTATTTTCGTTCCATCCGTACGGGATGGTTTACGTTGCAGTGTGAAACGCCGCACTAATGCGGCTGCTATTCTGGTTGGGACAGCCAAAATAACGATGATTGCAGAGACGAGTATCGGTACGAAGGCAATGGAGCGGCCGCAGCAGGCGCCTTCTACGCGCGTGGTGTGGCTGCTGTTTGCGGCCATTTTTATCGCGGTATATTTTGCGTCGCTGTTTTCGCCGCCGCTGCTCGACGATGTGGACGCGGCGCACGCGGAGGCCGCGCAGCACATGGCCGAAACCGGCGACCTGATTACGTCGAAGATCAACGGGATTCGCTACATCGAGAAGCCGCCGCTGCCGTATTGGCTCGTGGCCGGCACGTACAAAATCTTTGGTGAGAACACCTTTGCCACACACCTGCCCAATGCGTTGGCCATGCTGGCGCTGGTATGGCTCTCGTCGCTGTGGGCGCGGCGGGCGTGGGGCGCGCGCGCGGGGCTCTATGCCGGGCTCGGCGTGCTGACGTCTGTGGGGCCGTTTCTGTTTACGCGCTTCATTATTCCGGAATCGATCCTGGCTCTTTTTCTGCTGATCGCGCTCTACGCGCTGATCACTACGCTTGAAGGCGGCGCGCCTTTCGGCATTTACTGGATGTGGGCCGGCGTGGCGCTGGCTCTGCTGACCAAGGGCCTGATTGCGCCTGTCTTCTTTTTGGGCGCGGCCATTCCTTACCTGCTGCTCACCGGCCAATGGCGCCGCTGGAGGGCGCTGAAGCCTGTGAGCGGACTGCTGGTTTTTCTGGCTATCGCCGCGCCATGGCACATTCTGTGCGGCATCATTAATCACGACCAGGGAAATCCCATCGGCAATCACCCCACCATTGGCAATGTGCACGGGTTCTTCTACTTTTACTTCATCAACGAGCACGTGCTGCGCTTCTTCAACATGCGCTATCCGCACGACTACAACAAAATGCCGGGTGTCTGGTACTGGCTGGCGCATCTGGTTTGGCTCTTCCCATGGAGCCTGTTTTTGCCCGCAGCGGTGGCGACGGCCTGGAAGACGCGGCGCACCTGGCTGAACCACCTGCTCCACGATGCCGGCCAGACGGTAGATTTTTATCTGGACAACGCCATGCGCGAAGACCTGCCCAGCTATGTGCTGCGGCTCAAATTTCGCGTGCGCACCATCTGGCTGCTAAGTCTGTTTTCGGCATGGACACTGCTGTTCTTTTCCGTTTCGACGAACCAGGAGTACTATACGTTTCCGGTATGGCCGCCGTTGCTGATTTTGATTGCCGGAGTGATGGCGGATATTGAGGAGAACCGCGGCGCGGAAGGCGGCAAGCCGGTCCTCAAGACAGCGTGGCTGACCGGTGCGCAAGCAGTGTTTGCCGTAGTGGGCGTGCTGGCGGCTGGCGCGCTGGGCTGGGGCTTGTGGACCTCGCGCAAATTGCCGTTTGTGCCTGACATCGGCGCAGTGCTGGCGCATCGCGGGGTGGGCGATTATACGCTGTCGATGTCGCACCTTTTCGACCTGACCGGAGATTCGTTTGCCGCGCTGCGGCTGCCGGCAGCGATGGCGGCAATTGTGTTGCTGATCGGGCCGGCCGCAGGCTGGCTGCTGCGGCTGAAAAAGAAGCACATTGCGTCGACGGCGAGCGTGGCGCTAACGATGACGGTGTTTTTCATCGCCGCGCATATCGCCTTTGCGCGCTTCGAGCCGATGCTGAGCTCGAAGCCTCTGGCCGACACGATTATGGCGAAAGGAACGCCCGCGGATACGTTCATCATTTATGGCGACCAGTCGTCCGCCTCTTCGGTAATCTTCTACACGAATGCGTTCTTCCACAGCCGGCCGGCATTGCTGGTGCTGCCGCGTTGCGGGCAACATGGCGAGGGATCGACGCTGCTGTGGGGGTCGTGCTACCCCGATGCGCCCGACATTTTTTTGAGTGACGAACGGCTCTCAAAGATTTGGGGCACGGGCCAGCGCAAGTGGATCTTCGCGGAAGACACGGAGCGCGACAAGGTGGAGTCTGTTCTGGCCGGGCGGTTGTATCCGGTGCAGACGATTGCCGATAAGACCTTGTGGACGGACCGGCCGCTGTTAGTGAGGCAGGGACCAAGGGAACAAGGGAACGAGAAAACAGCGATCAGGGTTCAGGGGTTGGGGATGGCGAGGCATGGAGGGAACCGCTCCGCGCGTAGACCCACAGATAGAAAATTCCCATGACCAGCAGGATGAGCGGGACGGGCCACCTCAGCACAACCGTCACTATCTGCCCGGAGAACCCCGTCGAGGATAGGTGCAGCTTGCTGTTGAAGTCGAAAAGAAATGCCGCCGGCCAATCTGCGGTCCACACGAACCCCACGGCATTCACCAGAAGTGCGAGCCAGCCGAGCAACCCGCCCTCGACCCAGAGCATGGCGCATGCGGGAACCGTGAGCAACAACAACTTGGTGTCATAGAGATGATGATAGACAGGCAATAGGGAAAGAGGCGCGATTGCTGCGAGCGCCAGACAGACTCTCTTTGGCGAAGGGCGGGATCGAAGAGTGACAAACGCCCATGCGAGCAGGAGGAATGCACATACAAGATAGCTGACCGGATTGTAGATGCGTGGATCGTCCCGGAAAATGCTAATGACCTCTTGCAGGTTGACCAGGCCCGTGGGACCCAATGCAACGGGACCTGGGTGGCCGAGACCGCCAGCAAAGAGCTCCAGCATATTGGAATGCAGTTCCTCGATCCAGTGCGGTGTCACGCGCCAGACCCACAGGACCGCCGGCAGACTTATGACAACCGTCGCGAGGAGGGTTTGCAGTGCACGTCTTCGGTACACTCCTCCTGCTAATAAGAAATAGAGCCAAAAGAACCCCGCATCATGCGGTTTGACAGCGAGGCTAAATGCAAGACACAGGATCCCGGCGGGGATAAACCGCTCCCGAACAAAGCACCACACGGCCACTACACAGAGACTTATCGCAATTCCGGATGGATTGCCGGAAGAAATGAGCACTACGGTGTTGGCAAGGAAAAAGCCGACCAAGACGCCAGAGAGGACTGGTGCGTAATTTGCCCCGAGATCCCAAGCCAGAAACGAGGCAAGAATGAGGCCCCCAGCAGTGAATGTCAACCAGAGCACGCGCGCAGGCCCCCACGGAAGCATCGCGAAGGGAAGCGTAATGGGAAAAGTTGTTGGCGGGTATATATGCACCGTCGCAAGGAGGCGAGCCGATGCGGTAGCCAGTGGGGCTCCCCCCTCTGCACGATATACGCGCAATACGTCACTTTCCTTGTAGGGGTCACCATGTTGAATAAGGCATCGTACAGAGTAGTAAATTGGTTTGAAATCTTGCCCAGCGGTTGGAGAGGTGGATATTATGGCGACGCTTTGCAGTACAAACAGTACAGTTCCCACTAACAGCCAATGCAGGCCATCGAGCCGCGCCTTTGTCATCTTGAGCATTCTTTCTGTCTTCTGTTCCGGAGAGCAGTTTGAGGGGCAGCTATCGATCGGAGTCAATTGCCATACATGAGGATACGGTGTCGGTCGATTGCCCGATATGCAATCGGAATCTCCTTTTTCGGCTGCGATTTTTTCGAATTGTACGCCTCCCGCGAGGATCGGCCGCTGCCCAAAGGCAGTTGTCGGCGCTCAGCTCCCCGAATCGCCGCTTCATGGCAAGAGAAGCCAGCCTCAGAGTCCAACTCTCCTAAGATACGCATTCAATTCCTTATCCGCTGGTGGGGCTGCGCAGGTTCCGGGGCGCTCCAGCAGGCAAACTCCCTTCCAACACTGCAACTGCCTGAATTCCGAGGGAACTCCGGGCGCGTTGAGTGGCGCAATCAAAGCATTGAAAAGCGGAGAATCCTGCGCGAGCCTCCGCTGCGGATCCGACTGGAACCATCGGCACGTCGCGATGGAGATGCGAGTACCCTCCCGACTCCCACCAAATCCGATCGTAGATTCCCACGCCGCACAGCCCGGCTTCGCGGCTGAGGCGATCGAAGGCTCCGATACCCCAGGATGTTTTGTACCAATCCGCGCATTGCGCAGCCAGCATAGCCGAGGACACAAGAAGGCACGTTGTACCAATCGCCACGACCCATTTGCGATTGTCCAGGAATCTCACTCCCCGCTTCACCTCTGCCAGAAGATCCACAACTCCCATCGCAGCTAAAGTGATGGCCGGCGCGAGAATCGGATAGATGTACCGGACCTCCTTGTGTCCTATGACGCTGTGCGAAACGATGACGATGACGCAGAAGATGGCGAGGAATGGACTTCGCCTGGCTCCATGAAAGAGAAACAGAATGGCCGGGCCGATCAAAACCAAAAGAATCAGCAGATACCAGTACCACGGCTGAACCAAGCTCAGTTCCTTACCGGGCCCTCGCACGAGGTTTGCCTCGTAGTTGCGGATAAATGACTGCCATGGATATGACCACGTGATCCAGTCAACGGCCCCGAACAGGAGCGCTGGCACGGATACTCCGGCGAGCGCGGCGGGGGTTCTCGCGCGCCATCGTGGATAACAAAAGTAGACCATCGCAAAGGCCAGGGCAGGCAGCAATTGGATACGCAGACATGCTGCCAGCCCGCAGAACAGCCCCGCAAGGAAGAGCCGCTTGCGTTCGCCCAACTTCTGGCCGTAGATGCCAAGGTACAACCCAGGCAGCATCACGTGCGCGGCCACCACTTCATTGAGTGCTTTAGGGGCAAAGTAAACGAGCCCAAAGTAGAAAGAGCACGCCAGCGCCGCCACAACGGCCGCAGGCGTTCCGCTTGCGCGCTTCGCCCACGCATATCCAAACCAAACAGTAACCAGAGAAACCAGCGACAGAACAATCGTTGTTCCCAAAAGGTACCCGGCTGAAGCCGAGCCCATCCATGCTGTAGCGCGCATGACGCCGGCAAGGAAGGTAGGGAACACCCAGGAGCGGATTCCAAACCGCCACTCCCAGGGGATGACGCCATACCCATATACGAGCCTATGCGCCGGTTCGAGCGTCTGAAAAATCTCGTCAGGGAAGAAAATGTTAGGCGAGCCCACCGCAAGCCCGACGCGCAGCGCAAGAGCAAAACCGAGCAGCGTAATCCCGGCCAAGATCTTCCTTGTCCGCGTCACAAGAGGCTTCATTTTGTGGCCCTCATCTTTCCGCCGGGCAGCAGTTCGTAGACGCGGTCGCGCCAGAGAATGCGGCTGCCCAGGTAGCTCGCGGCCCAGAAGCCAAAGCCCATCAGATCGCGGATGGGATAGAGGACGAGCAGGCCGAACCAACTGCGGTCGCGCACCACGAGGCGGCCGACAGCGATGGAAAGCGCCAGGCGCGTGGCGATACTCCAAGCCAGAAGCGCCGAGGCCCCAGCAGGGATGGCCGAGCCCACGCCGCGCCCGCGAGCCCGAGCAGGCCGAAGGGCATGCTGAAGGTGAGCGCGGTGCCGAAGTGGCCTTTGGGGCGCGAAAAGCGCGTGGACTTCATCCAGCGGACCTGATGCTTGAGCGAGCCCACGAAGTTGGAATGCAAAACCATGTGGTCGATGGCGTGGTGGCTGAGCATGACGGTCTGGCCCAGCTTGTAGGTTTCGTTGCCGAGCACGAAATCGTCGGCGCAGTAGTCGGCCGTGACTCGGAAGCCGCCCATGCGGCGAATGGTCTCGCGGCGGAAGGCCATCGTCGGGCCGAGCGTGAACTGCATGCCCTCCATGGCGCGCGCGGCGAGAACGCCGGAGGACATTTCGACGGACATGCCGACGGCCTCGAGTCTCGCCCAGATGCTGCGCGCCCAAAGGCCGCCTTCAGCCGCGACGCCGCGATAGAGGCAACACATGCCGCCGACGCGCGAGTCGGCGAACGGGAGGGCCACGGCGCGCAGGTAGTCGCGGCGTGACGCGCACGTCGCTATCGCTGATGACGAGGATTTCGTGCGCCGCTTCGGCTTCCATCTTTTCCATGGAGATCGACTTTGTCGTTGATGTCATCGGGCTGGCCGCCGGTGGAGAGAAATTTGACGGGGATGTGTGGATGGCGCGCGGCGACGCGGCGCGCGGTGGCGAGACCCGCATCGTTGGGCTCGCGCGCGCAAAAAAGGATTTCGTACTCGGGGTAATCCTGCGCGAAGAAGGTTTCGAGGTAGGACTCGAGGCCGGGATCCGCGCCGTGCAGGGGCTTGAGCAGGGTGAGCGGGGGCGTGAAGCCGGGACGGGAGGCGAGTGCAGCGAGCGCCTGACGGCGTTCGCGCAGGTAGCCGGGAACCGCCCACAGCACGATGCCGGTGAAGACCGTGGAGGTGATGAGGCCGAAGACGGCCAGGCCGAGGAAGACGTAGGGCATGCTGGTTCAAGGATAAAGGCAGCGGAACGAGCGGATCAGCAAGGTAGCGAGAAGGCGGCTGGATCAGGGGTCAGTCAGCGAGAACAAGAACGGAGATCAGCGCCTGGCGGCGTGAGACCCGCCACTATGGCCGGTCCGGAGACCCCCGGTACAGAGTGAGCTACGGTTTGCGCGCGGGAGTGGGGCGCGGGGGCGGGACGGGCTTGCGGATGGGCACGATGGCCGCGGCCGAGCCCGATGCGGCAGCCTGAAAGCGCGAGAGCATCTCTGAGCGCACGTACTCGACGAAGCTCTGCATCTGGCGGTTCATCTCTTCCATGCGCTCGCGCATTTGCAGGATGATGGCGATGCCGGCGATGTTCACGCCCAGGTCGCGGGCCAGGTTGAGGATGAACTCGAGGCGCTCCAGATCTTCATCGGTATAGAGGCGGGTGTTGCCTTCGGTGCGCGAGGGCTTGAGCAGTCCCTCGCGCTCGTAGAGGCGGAGCGTCTGGGGATGGATCTCGTACATCTCGGCGACTGCCGAGATCATATACGCGCCTTTGGACTTGCGTTTTGCGGCCATGACGTCTTTCCGAATCAGCTTACCTTAACGGGTTCGCAAGGTTCTCCTTGTTGCTTCAGGCGTTTTCACAGCTTCTCAAATAGCGCCTTGCGCGGATCCTGTGGGTTCAGCTTTGCCAGCTCGCGCATAATCTCGCGGCTGCGCTCGTCATTCAGGTGCGGTACGGCGACTTCGACGGTCACGATCTGGTCGCCTCGCTGGCCGGGATGCTGCGCGCTCTCGACGCCGCGCTCGCGCAGACGCAGCTTTTGCCCGCTCTGCGTGCCCGGCGGAATCTTCAACTGTGCGCGGCCGTCAATGGTGGGCACGTCGACCTTGGCGCCGAGCGCAGCCTCGGCCACGGTCACCGGAACAGCGAGCTGAATGTCGTCGCCCACGCGCGAGAAGACCGGGTGCGAGCCGGTGCGTACGATGAGAAACAGGTCGCCAGCGGGGCCGCCGTTCGACTCCGGCGTTACCCTTGCCTTGCAGGCGGATGCGCTGGCCGTCGCGCGTGCCCGCCTTGATGCGGAAATCGACCGTCTCAGTGCGGGTGACGGTACCCTCGCCGTGGCAGGTGGGGCAGGCGTTGGCGATGCGCCCCGTGCCGTTGCAGCGCGGACAAGTGATGTTGAACTTCATGCGGCCGCCCATCTGCGTCACCTGGCCGGTGCCGTGGCACTCCGGGCACTGCATGCCGCCGCCGGCGGTCGTCTGTCCGTGGCAGGTGGGGCAGGTCTCCTGGCGGTGGATCTGAATGCGCGCCTGGCCTCCGCGGATGGCGGTCCAGAAGTCGACCGTGGCCTGGTATTCGAGATCGCTACCCGGTTGCGGCCCGTGCGGCTGCCCAGGATGCTGCGCGCCACTGAAGATTCCGGAGAAGATGTCTTTGAAGCTGCCCCAGCCAGGGCTGCCGGTTTCCGCGCCGCCGTGCTGGCCGGGAACGCCGCCCTGGAAGCCGGAGAAATCGAAGCCGCCGAAGTCGACCGGCCCACGACCGCCGCCGGCGCTCTGCTGCCGCGCGTAGGCCTCGGCCGTCGCCGGGTCGATCTGGTCGGAGTAAAAGCCTACCTGGTCGTAAATCTTGCGCTTCTTGGCGTCGCTCAGAACGTCGTTCGCTTCGGAGATCTCCTTGAACTTCTCCTCGGCCTTCTTATCGCCCGGATTCACATCGGGGTGGTATTTGCGCGCGGCCTTGCGGAAGGCCTTGCGAATCTCCTCCGCCGTAGCCGTCTTTTTCACGCCGAGCGTGGCGTAGTAGTCTTTGTTGGTCGTGGTGGGCATCTTTTCTTGAGCTCGTTTCCTTGCTACGCTCTAATCTTTGGCATCCTCAGCGCGCCGGCTTTGCGATCTTTCGGATGCATCCGAACTTCCTTGCAACTTCGACGATCATCCGCCACGCGGTATCGTAGAGACTGCTAATGTTTCACCATCGCGTCATGCGATCGCACGTTTATCGTTCCCTGCTCGCCGCTGGTAACCCGGCCGTGGACGAATTTCCTTGAGAATTGCCAATTGTTCGATATCGGCGGCTGACTCGAGATCGTAGTCCATTTGCAACCGCATCCAGAACTCCGGCGTCATATTGAAGTACCGGGCCAGTCGAAGCGCCGTATCCGCCGTGATCCCGCGCCGCTCCCTGCACAATCTCGGAAATCCGCGTCACGGGCACGCGCAATGCGATGGCAAGCGCGTTCGCGGAAAGTCCCAGCGGCTTCATAAACTCCTCACGCAGCATTTCGCCGGGGTGCAAGGCCGGCATCAGCGCGCCTTTCTTCAACTCAGGCTCAGTGGTAATCGACAATTTCGACCTCATAGGCATCGCCATCACTCCATCGAAAGCAGATTCGGTATTGACCGTTGATTCGCAGGCTCCATTGGCCCTTGCGGTCGCCTTTCAACTTCTCCAGCATGTTGCCCGGTGGCTCGTAGAGTTCCTCAACTGTAGAAACCGTGTGAATTTGCCGCAATTTCCGAAGTGCGACCCGTTCAAACGACGCGTAGCGCCGACTGTGACGGTGATGAAAGACCTGCTCGGTTTCTTCGTCGGCGAACGAACGAATCATGCTTAACGTTTATCGTAACACGGAAAACGGTTTGCGAAAAGGGGTGGGCGACGTGAAGCCGCCCACCCCGCTGACTTGCTGACTCGCCGACTTTGCTTATTTCTTCTCGTCCACGTCGACGTACTCGGCGTCGATCACTTCGCCTTCCTTCTTGGCTTCGCCGCCAGGAGCCGCTCCCGCTCCTGCCGCTCCACCCTCCGAAGGCCCGCCCGGCGCAGGACCCTGCGCGGCGTTCGCCTTGTAGAGCACCTCGGCCAGCTTGTGGCTGGCGTGGGTGAGCTTTTCGTGCGCGGACTTTAGCTCCGACACCGACGGAGAGCCTTCCAGAGTCTTCTTCGCATCCGCCAGAGCCGCCTCGACCTCGGTCTTATCGGCTGCCTGCACCTTTTCGCCGGAGTCCTTGAGCATCTTCTCGATGTTGTAGACCAGGCCGTCGAGAGTGTTGCGGGCCTCGATCTGCTCGCGCTGCTCCTTGTCTTCGGAGGCGTGGGCCTCGGCTTCCTTGGCCATCTTCTCGACCTCTTCCTTTGAGAGGCCGGAGCTCGAAGTAATCGTGATGCGCGTGTCCTTGCCGGTGGCGTTGTCCTTGGCGGTCACGTTGAGGATGCCGTTGGCGTCGATGTCGAAGGTGACCTCGATTTGCGGTACGCCGCGCGGCGCCGGAGGAATTCCGCCGAGCTTGAATTTGCCTAGGGTGCGGTTCTGCGCCGCCATGGGCCGCTCGCCCTGCAGCACGTGGACTTCGACTTCGGTTTGCGAGTCGGCCGCCGTGGAGAAGGTTTCGGTCTTCTTGGTGGGGATGGTGGTGTTGCGCGGGATCATCTGCGTGGCCACGCCGCCCAGCGTCTCGATGGACAGGGTGAGCGGAGTGACGTCGAGCAGCAGCAGATCCTTGACGTCGCCGGCCAGCACCCCCGCCTGCACGGCTGCGCCCACGGCCACCACCTCATCGGGATTGACGCCCCGGTGCGGCTCCCGTCCGAAGAGCTTCTTCACCAGTTCCTGAATTTTGGGCATGCGGGTTTGGCCGCCGACGAGGACGACTTCGTCGATTTTGTCGGTGGAGATGCCGGCATCGGCCAGGCACTTCTTGCAGGGTTCCACGCTGCGCTCGATCAGGTCCTCGACCAACTGCTCCAGCTTGGCGCGGGTGAGCTTGCGGACCAGGTGCTTGGGGCCGGAGGCGTCGGCGGTAATAAACGGCAGGTTGATCTCGGTTTCGACGGTGGTCGAGAGCTCGATCTTGGCCTTTTCCGGCGGCGTCTTTCAGGCGCTGCAAGGCCATCTCGTTACCCTTCGAGGTGAGGTCGAGGCCGTTCTCCTGCTTGAACTCGGCTGATGAGCCAGTCGACGATGCGCTGATCGAGATTGTCGCCGCCCAGGTGGGTGTCGCCGTTGGTGGATTTGACCTCGATGACGCCCTCGCCCACTTCGAGGATGGAAATGTCGAAAGTTCCGCCGCCGAAGTCATAAACCGCAATCGTTTCGTCCTTCTTTTTGTCCAGTCCGTAGGCGAGGGCAGCCGCCGTGGGCTCATTGACGATGCGCTTCACGTCGAGGCCGGCGATCTTGCCCGCGTCCTTGGTGGCCTGGCGCTGCGCGTCGTTAAAGTAGGCCGGGACGGTGATGACGGCCTCAGTGACCGTCCCGCCCAGATAGGCTTCGGCGCTCTTCTTGAGCTTCTGCAGGATCATGGCGGAGATTTCGGGCGGAGTGTACTCCTTGCCCTGCGCCACAACGGCCACGTGGTCGCCCTGCTGGACCACCTTGAACGGGACCATCTTCATCTCGTCCGTCACTTCGTTGTAGCGGCGGCCCATAAAGCGCTTGATGGAGAAGATAGTGTTCTCAGGGTTGGTGATGGCCTGGCGTTTGGCCACCTGGCCCACGAGGCGCTCTCCGCTCTTTGAGAAGCCGACGATGGAGGGTGTGGTGCGCGCACCTTCCTCATTTGCAATGACTTTTGGCTCGCCGCCTTCCATTACTGCGACGCACGAGTTGGTAGTGCCGAGGTCGATACCGATGATTTTAGCCATGGTTGTTTCCTGCCTTTAAGAGAAATGCTCAACAGGGCAGAATGCCAGATTGAGCGAGATCATTGTCAATTTATATGATGCTTTTGGAATAAACGGGATGCAGTTTTTTGGGCGGAGATCGGTGACGGGTGCTCCAGAGATGGTGATCGGCTACCGACCTACGGCGGCAAGGGCGGCGGCGAGGGCTTCTTCCGGCTCGGGACGGACGCGGAAGTCGGCGTGGGCATTGGCGTAGAGGACGCGGCGGTCCTGGGCGAGGACATAGGTTGCGGGGATGGGCAGCCGCCAGGTGTCGTCGCCATTGATAAAGGGAATGTTGACGAGGATGGAGCGGTAGTAGTCGCGGTGGTAGTCGGGGATGGTGTAGGCCAGGCCGAATTGTTCGGCGAGGGCGCAGCCCGGGTCGGTGAGAACGGGGAACGGCAGCGCTGTGCTGGCCGACCATGAAGTCGTTCTGGCGGATGGTCTGCGGGCTGATGGCGGCGAGCAGCGCGCCGGATTCGCGAAGGCGGGAGTGGAGGTCGCGCCACGCTTCGAGCTCGGTGACGCAGTAGGGGCACCAGCGGCCGCGGAAAAAATTGAGTGACGAGCGGCCCGAGGGCGAGCAGGTCGGCCGAGCGGACCGGGCGGCCGGAGGCGTCGTTGAGAGTGAATTCGGGGGCCGTGGCGCCGACGGGAAGGATTTTTTCCTCGATCCCAGAGGCAAACAACTCTTCGATTGCCCTTTCGCCGATGGCCATGCGGTCGGGCTGGACGAGTTTGCGCGTGTTGGCGGTGATCTCGTCGAGCTGGTCCTGGAGGGCGGTCATGCTTCGTATTCTCGCAGATGGAAATCAGTCGCGCCCCAAGCGCCGGTTTGGCTCATGCATGCGGGCAGACGTAGCTCATTTGGGCTACAATAGATCCATGGCTACGAACGCAGTCGTCCGCTCCAGAATCGACGCCGAGGTAAAGGACAAGGCCGCGGCCGTGCTCGGCGCAATGGGCCTTACTGTCTCGGATACGATCCGTATCGTGCTAACCCGCGTGGCCAATGAGAATGCGCTCCCCTTCGATCTGCGGCCCAACAAGCTGACCCGGCTACTATGCGTAAGACCGCGCGGGGCAAAGAAGTCCACCGGGCGAAGAACGCCGCCGATCTCTACCGCAAGTTGGGAATTTGATGCGCACGCCCAGTTATTCAACCCAATTCCAGCGCGATGTGAAACGGCTCCAGAAACGCGGGTTGTTCGCATCAACAGCGAGCTTGATTCTCAGGACACTTAGGGACTGTATAGCGTCGTCCGTGTTGACGGAATCGTCTATTCTAGTGCTTAGTTGCAATATTTAATTAATGTATTAGAATGTTTGGAGATGCCCAGACATGCTTCTCCTTTGCAATGCACCGCCGAGAGCCGCGCCGAGTTGCTTGCTATCAGCCGCAGTCGCACTGCCGAAGTGCGCATGGTCGAACGGGCTCGCATGGTGCTGGCCTGTTTGGAAGGAAAGGAAATTCAGCAAGTAGCGCAGCAGACGGGTGCATCGATTCCCACCGTCGGCAAGTGGCGAAGTCGATTCGCCCGCGATGGCGTGCGCGGTCTAAGGGATCGGGCGCGATCCGGCAAGCCGCCGACCTACACCGCCGCCTTTCGCGATCGCGTTCTGGCCTTGCTGGAGCAGCCGTCACCCGCTGGCCAGCCGCAATGGGACGGCCCTTCCGTCGCCAAGCAGTTGGGGGCCAGTGTGCACGCGGTGTGGCGGGTGCTGCGCCGAGAGGGAATCTATCTGCAGCGGCTGCGCACCTGGTGTGTGAGCACCGATCCTGAGTTCGCCGCCAAAGCGGCCGAGATCGTAGGGTTGTACTTGAATCCGCCACTTAACGCTTTGGTCATCAGCGTCGACGAAAAGCCCAGCATCCAAGCGATCCAGCGCCCCTCTGGTTACGTGGAAACCGATAGCGGGGCCATCGTCCGGGCCATGAAAAGCACCTACAAGCGCAACGGCACGCTGAATTTATTTGCCGCTCTGGCCATCGCCAGTGGACAGGTTTTCGCTCAAACCAGCGAACAGAAAAAGCGCGCGGATTTCCGGCGCTTCCTGGACGCGGTCCTGGCCGAACTGCCCGCCGACAAAGAGATCCATGTGATTCTTGACAACTACAGTACGCACAAGCGAAACGCGGACTGGCTGGACAAGTACCAAGGCCGGGTTCAATTCCACTTCACCCCGACTTCCGCCAGTTGGCTCAATCAGGTGGAAATCTGGTTCGGTCTGTTGACCCGGAAGGCGTTGCGCGGAGCAAGTTTTGCCAACAAAGACCAACTCCGTTCCGCCATTGAGTCCTTCGTCAACAACACCAACCAACACCCCAAGCCATTCCACTGGCGCAAGCGCGAAGTCAAGGGCAGTCAACTCCGAAATACGATTGTCAACTTATGCAACTAAGCACTAGCGAGTAATTCAGCGACGCTCATTCTTGAATATTGGTCACTGCTGATGTCCTCTGGCCTTAGGTTGCAACGTCACCGCCCAAAGCGCTGCTTTGCTCCCAGCCCCATCCCGCTCAGCCCTCCGCGCATCATGCTCTTGGCGAGGCCGCCGCGGCCCATCTGCTTGAAGACTTTCGCCATCTGCGCGTACTGGCGGAGGAGTTGGTTCACCTCCTGCACGCTCGTCCCGCTGCCGGCGGCGATGCGTTTGCGGCGCGAGCCGGAGATGATTTCGTGATTGCGGCGCTCCTTGGGCGTCATGGAGTTGATGATGGCCTCGGTGCGCGTGAACTGCTTCTCATCGATCTGGCCCGCGGCCTTTTGCATGCCGGCGAAAGGGCCGACCGAGGGCATCATCTTCAGGATCGATTCCATCGACCCGAGCTTCTTGATCTGTCGGAGTTGATCGCGGAAGTCTTCGAGCGAGAAGCCGTCGCCGAGGAGGACCTTTTTGGCCATCTCTTCGGATTTCTTGCGATCGAGAGTGGAATCGGCCTTCTCGATGAGCGAGAGTATGTCGCCCATGCCGAGGATGCGGCCGACGATGCGATCGGGATGAAAGGGCTCGAAGGCGTCGGGCTTTTCGCCCACGCCTATGAACTTGATGGGCTGGCCGGTTACATGCCGAATCGACAGCGCCGCGCCGCCGCGTGCGTCGCCGTCCATTTTGGTGAGGACGACCCCGGTGAGCGAGAGGCGCTTATGAAAATCCTGCGCGGAGTTGACGGCGTCCTGGCCGGTCATGGCGTCGGCGATGAAGAGAATCTCCTGGGGGTTGAGGAGCTTTTTCAGCCGCTCCATCTCGAGCATGAGCTCTTCGTCCACGTGGAGGCGCCCTGCGGTGTCGACGATGAGCGTGTCGCAGCCCATGATGACGGCTTCGCGGCGCGCTTCTTTGGCGAGGCGTTCGACAAGCGCGGTGCCGGCGGACTCGCCTTTCAGGTCGCCTTCGTAGAGCTTGGTTTCCACCTGTTTGGCGACGACTTTGAGCTGCTCGCGCGCGGCGGGGCGGTAAACGTCGACCGAAACTAGCATGGGACGGTGACCACCCTTCTTGAGCCATGCGGCGAGCTTGCCTGAGGTGGTGGTTTTGCCGGAGCCTTGCAACCCAGCCATGAGAATGACGGTGGGCGGCTGTGAGGCGAATTTAAAGCGCGCGGTGTCTTTGCCGAGGAGGGCGATCAACTCGTCTCGGACGATTTTGACGACTTGCTCGCCTGGAGAGAGCGCGGTGAGGACTTCGGTGCCGACGGCTTTTTCGCGGATGTGCTCGACGAGGTCGCGGACGACGTTGAGGTTGACGTCGGCTTCGAGGAGAGCAACGCGGATTTCGCGCAGGGCTTCGGCGATGTTTTCTTCGGTGAGCGTGCCCTGGCCGCGGAGGGTTTTGAAGACGCGCTGGAGTTTGTCGGTGAGGTTTTCAAACATAGCTCAGGTTCAAGTTTACCGGAAACAGGGTGCGGTCAGGGATCAGGGGCGAGTTTTCGTGCTGGAGTGAGAGAAATGCAACCGCAGGTCCTTCGACGCAGTTGGGCGCGCGAAGCGAGCCCAACTTTGCTGAGGATGGCAGCACAGAGTTTTATTCGGCCGGGGCGATGAGGTACTGTTCGAGTTTGCCGTTGGGGTAAGTGTAAGTGGTTAGCTCGAGTTTGCGGCCGGGGTAGACGATGTCGAACGAGCGGAAGGTCATGCCGCCGCGCAGTTCGCTGTGAGTCTGGCGAAGACTGAGAGGCTCGCCGAGCGGGGCGAGGCTGGATTGGAAGTCGGCGATAGCCTCCGGCGTGAAGTATTCGCTGAGATTGGGCGCGAGCAGTGAGCGGTCGATCGTGCCGTGCTGCAATCCTCGGTAGACGTCGAGGGCTTGCTGCTCGGCGGGGGCGAGGGGGTAGCCGGCTGCGATCGGCGCGACCAGATGCGCGATGGAGCCGGCGGTGTCGACGGCGTCCTGATTGGTGAGGACGGCCACGGCGGCGCCCGAGTCGATGAGGACTTCATTGTCGGAGACGAAGCCGGAGACTTCGCCACTATGCTCAATCGACCGATGGCCGTCGCGGTTGTGCACCTCGACGCCGAGACCGTAGTGCGTGCCGTCGCCATTCTTCAGCTTGACGTCAGTAAACATCTCTTTGTAGCTCTCGGGCTTGAGGAGCGATTGCGCAATCAAACTCTCGTCCCAGAGAGCGAGATCGTGAGCGGTCATGGCCAATTCGCCGGCGGCAAACATCCAGCCGATGCCCTCGTCGGGTGCGACGCGCAGGGGCCCGAGCGCGTGACGGTAATATGCCGTGGCGTCGGGCGGGGCAAGCTTTTTCTGGTCGAAGTTCCAGACGGAGGTCATGCCCAGGGGGCGGAAGATGCGCTCGGTGAGGAATTGGAAGAGCGGCTCGCCGGAGACGATCTCGACGATGCGGCCCGCGATGACGTAATTGGTGTTGGAGTATTGCCATTGCGTGCCGGGATCGAAGTCGAGCGGCTTTTTGGCCCAGGTGTCGAGTATCTGCTGCACGGTTACCGGGCTGAGCATCGGCGTCATCAAGTAGTCCTCGGGCCAGTAGTCCTGATAGCCGGAGGTGTGGGAGAGAATCTGGCGGATGGTGACCTCGCCGCCGCGCGTGAGGCCGGGAATGTATTTGCCAACGAGATCGTCGAGCGAGAGCTTGCCTTGTTCCTGCAGCATGAGGATGGCAGCGGCAGTAAATTGCTTGGAGATAGAGCCGATGGAGTAGCGCATCTGGGGCGTGGCGGGGATGGCGGGAGAGGAATCCGTGGCCAGGCGTGCGCTGCCGTAAGCATGGGTGTAGACAAGCTGGCCGTGCTGGACGACGGCGACGGAGGCTGACGGCACGCCGGTTTGCTCGAGCACCTGCGCCGCGATGCGGTCTACTTGGCTGCGCAATGCTGGTGAGATGGTGTCGACTGTTTGGGCCTTCGCGGGCGCGGAGGCGAAGCAGACGAAGAGGATTGCGGAGGCGAGCAAGGATTGCGGCGATTTCATGGAGGCAATTGTACTTGGTGTTATGCAGGAGAGCGGAAGAGGATGGGGCACGGTCGCAGTATTTTATGGCCGGATCAACAGGGGGAGCTATCATCAGCCAAAGGAATGTTTGGGGTGAGCGATGACAGACTCGGAAAAGAAGATTCACGCTCACGCAGCTTACAAGCCATTTCCTACATTCGCGGAGTGGGCGGATGCAGGCGGCCTACGCGCATTACGGGCTGGTCGTGATTCATCCCTTCCCAGACGGAAATGGGCGCGTGGCGCGCGCGCTTGCATCGGCATTCACCTATCGGGCGATTGCGATGCCCATCATGATTCTCTCCGAGCACAAAGAGGCCTATTTAGATGCACTGGAGAGTGCCGACATCGGTGAATATCAACGGTTCGTCGGCTTCATGCAAGCCCGATCATTTGACACCATCCAGCTTGTATTCGAGAGCATGGGCGGCGTATCACTGCCGACGCCTGAGGAGTCGCTGGCCGCGATCCAGAAGCTGTATTTTACGAAGGGCGGGTTTACTCAAAAGCAGGTCGATGATCTCGGTATGAAATTTGCCGGTTCCGTATTCGCGGAGGTAAGCAAAGAGGTCGGTAAGTATGGATCCCCAAGAGTGCAGGGCAGCGCGAACTTAGGAGGAGCAAGCTATTCCGGTTCTCAGACACACCGGCCACCGCATTCTGGGGGACACGGCTTCTCCGTGAGTTTCAACTCGACCCCTCCGCTGGTGGCTAGTGTCGGGCGCCGGTACAACCTCCTAGTGCCGAAGGACGCTGGAGGGGAGGACGATTTTCTCCTTACGCAAAGCGATAGAAGGGAAACTTTTTCGGCCCGCGTAGATGAGATAAAGGAAGGGATCGCCGGGGTTCTGCAGATTCGCGTCTCCATCTTCGCCGAGCGGATCGTACGCGAGATGCTTGCAGAACTCAGTCGGCAGGCTGAGCGCAACAAGAGACAGCAGGTGTGAAATGCTGCATCCGCTCGTCCCTTGACTAACCGTAAGCATGTCTTAGTGACATGTACGAGGCCCTGGGCCCGATTCTCCTCAGTGCATCCCTCCCGGCGGCGGGGCGGCGTGCTTGGGCGGCTTTTTGAAGAGCCAGCTAGCGGCGGCGCAGACGAGGGCTAGCGCCGCGGACCAGCGAAAGACGTCGATGTAGGCGAGCAGGGAAGATTGCTGCACGAGCTGGCCGTAGAGCACGCCAAAGGAGCCGGGACGCGCGCCAGCCGGGCCGGTTTGGTGGCCGATGTAGGCAGCAATCATCGCGGATTTCTGCTGCAGCAGGGCCGAGGACGGAGAGAGATGCCCACTTAGGTAGGTCTGGTGGAGATCCGCGCGGCGGATGAGCGCGGTGGCAGCCATGGAGATGCCTACCGAGCCGCCGATGTTGCGCAGCATGTTGAAGAGGCCTGTGGCGTTGCCCATCTCGCGGTTGGAGATGGTGGAAACCGCCATGGTGGCCAGCGGCACCCAGGCGATGCTGAGCGCAAAGCCGGTGAGCAGGATGGGAATGAGCAGCGTGTAGGGACCAATGCTGAGGTTGACGCTGCCGAAGATGTACGAGCAGATGGCAACGCCAATGAAGGCGACGCACATCAGCTTGCGGTTGTCGATGCGGGAGCCGAGAAAGCCGATGACAGGCGAGCCGATGAAGGAACCGATGCCGCGTGGGGCCGCGACCATGCCGGCGGTGAAGGCCGTGTACCCAAGGATCTCCTGGTAATAGAGCGGCAGTATCGCGATGGTGACGTAGATGCACATGCCGAGCATGGCGATCATGAGGAGGCCGATGCGGAGGTTACGGTCCTTGAGGATGTGCAGGTCGACCAGACCTTTGGGGTTGGACCAGGAGCGCCAGACCCAGCCGATGAACGCGATGAGCAGCGCCGCAACCGCCCAGCGCACCCAGATGGCGCCGAACCAGTCGTCTTCTTGGCCCTTGTCGAGCACCACTTGCAGGCAGCCGGTCCACACGATGAGCAGGCCGAAGCCGATGTTGTCGAAGGCGCCGACTTTGGCATGCTTGATGTAAGGCGGATCGTGGACGAAACGACCGATCATGATCACGGCCAGGATGCCGATGGGAATGTTGATGTAGAAGGCGTAGCGCCAGCTCCAGGTATCGGTGAGCCAGCCGCCGAGAGTGGGGCCGAGGACCGGGGCAACCACGACTCCAAGGCCGAAGGCAGCCATGGACATGGAGCGTTTTTCGACGGGAAAGCTTTCCAGCAGGATGGATTGGGAAAGAGGCTGCAAGGCGCCACCACCGGCGCCCTGCAGCACGCGGGCCAGCAGAATCACGCTCAACGACGGGGCCGCGCCGCAGAAGAACGAGGCGATGGTGAAGAGGATGACGCAGATAAGCAGGAAACGCTTGCGGCCAAAGCGGCGGGCGAACCAGTTGGAGGCTGGCAGGATGACGGCGTTCGCCACCAGGTAGCTGGTGAGGACCCAGGTGGCTTCGGAGTTGGAGGACGAGAGCGATCCGGCGATGTAAGGCAGGCAGACGGAAGCGATGGCTGTGTCGAGCACCTCCATGAAGGTGGGCAGCATAACCGACAGCGTGACCAGCCACGGGTTGACGCCCTGGGTGAGCGGGTAGCGTGCGTGAGCGGCGTCGGATGGCATTCGGAAGGCTGTTTCGAGAGTAAACGATGGGCGGCACTGCCGTTTGTGACTGATGCCACGGAGCGGCGGGGACTTTACGGCTTGTTCAAACTGCGGGGCGTGAACTGCTGGCACGCCTTGACACAACGGGCCGCGCCCTTGATTCTTAACAGTTCCGGCTTTTTGAGCGATCTGCCCAGGAGGATCCCAGGTTTTGCGGGTTCGCGTCTTCTATCACGACAAATGTTTTGACGGAACTTGCTCAGCTTCGCTGTTCACGCGCTTTCATCGCGAGTGCATTGCGCCCGGCGCCAGCTACGAGTATCACGGGCTGGTGCATCGCGCCGGCGCGCTGTTCGACGAGAGCGAGTTTACCGGCGACGAGAATGCGATCGTGGACTTCAAATACTCGGCTTCGCCCAGGATCACCTGGTGGTTCGATCATCACCTGTCGGCGTTTTTGACGCGCGAGGACCAGCAGAATTTTCTTGCCTGCCAGCGCGACCCGGCCTGCGCGGCGCGCAAGTTTTTCGACCCCACCTACACCTCGTGCACCAGCTTTCTGGCGCATATCGCGCAAACGCGCTACGGATTCGATACCGCTCCCGTGGCAGAGCTGATTCGCTGGGCCGACATTGTGGACGGGGCCAAGTACGAGAGCCCCGAAGCGGCAGTGGAGATGGCTGCGCCGGCCATGAAACTGACGCTCATCATCGAAGCCACGCAGGATGGCGAGTTTATTCCGCGGCTGATTCCGCTGCTGACCGAGATGCCGCTGGCCGATGTGCTGAGCCAGCCGTTTGTGGCGAGCCTGTTGCCGCCGCTGCTGGAGCGCCACCGGCAGGCGCTGGAACTGATCCGCAACCGCGCGGAGGAGCGCGACGGCACGATCTTTTTCGACATCAGCGACCAGCCGCTGGAGGGATACAACAAGTTCATTCCCTACTATCTGTATCCGCAGGCCACGTACTCGATCGGATTGTCGAAGTCCAGCTTCAGGACGAAGGTCTCGGTCGGGTCGAATCCTTGGACCAAGGCCGACCCCGCGAAGATGGTGAACCTGGCGGAGATTTGCGAGCGCTATGGCGGGGGCGGACACGCGCGCGTGGGGGCGATCAGCTTTCCGCCGGACAAGGAAATGGAGGCGCGCGCGGCGGCGGAGGAGATTGTGGCGGAGCTGAGAAGAGCCGGGAGCAAGGGAACGAGGGAACAAGGGAACTAGAAAGCGCGAAGCCAGCTTTTCCTGGAGATGCTTGGGGATCGCCGGCGCTTTTGTCCAAGGCTCCCGGCCCGTCTCCTCGACCTCCCCGGTCCCAAAGGCGAGGGACCGGGGGCACCCTCAACTTGATAGGATTCTTCGTGAGATCGGGACCACCCGCCGTTAAGCTGGCGGAGATTCAGACCGGCGTTCTGCGCGCAGGGGAGCTACAGCCCCAGTTCGCTGGCGCGGGTTTTCATGGCCTCGATGCAGAAGGCGATGTGGGCATCGAGATCGACGCCGAGCTCGGCAGCGCCTTGCACCATGTCTTCGCGGTGGACGCCGCGGGCGAAAGCCTTGTCCTTCATCTTCTTTTTCACGCTGGCCACTTCGACATCCGCGATGGCCATGGTGGGCTTGACCAGGGCGCAGGCGGTGAGGAAGCCGGCCAGCTCGTCGCAGGCAAAGAGTGCCTTGGCGAGATGCGTTGTTCGCGGCACGCCGGAGTACTGCGCGTGGCCCAGGATCGCTGTGCGCAGTTCTTCGGGCCAGCCCAGCCGCTCCAGCTCGCGAACGCCGACAAAGGGGTGCTCCTCGGCTGTGGGATGGCGCTCGTAGTCGAAGTCGTGGAGCAGGGCGGCGGTGGAGTAGAGCTCGAGCAGCGCCGCGAGCGCCTCACCCTCAAGGCCGAGCCGGGCTGCCTCCTGCCGGCCACAGGCCACCACGCAGGCCTCCACGGCCAGCGCGTGCTTGCGCAGGCTTTCGCTCTGGGTCCATTCGGTCAGCAGGCTCCAGGCTTTTTCGCGGCTGTAGGCTGGGTTGGCTGCCATCGTTTGGCTCCTGTTGCTGATTATGGTTCGTCTACCATTCGGTTTTATAGGGTCTTAGGGGGTTTATTTCGGTTTGTCCCTAGATTTCCACTTGACAATTATGGTTCACTTCGTTGACAGTAGCACCAATCGCGGTGCAACAAGGACCGCTCGGAACGCAGGCTCTGGCGCTCCCGCAGATCCATTATGGCTACATCTCTGGTCAGCGTGGAATCACGCGAAGTCGTGCGGTGCGAATACTGCAGGCTGACGCAGTATAGAACCAGCAACTCCATGTGCAGAAGGTGCCACAAGCCCCTCGATTTCGAGGAGTCGGCGCCCTTGGCTCCGCAACTGGTGACCACCCGGTCCGCGCCGAACGACGGCGAGGCGGGATTGCAGGTGGCCGGGCAGGTGAGGGAACTGCGCCTGATGCGCCACCTGAGCCAGCGCCAACTGGCGGGACGCATGCAGGTGCCGCGCACCTACATCTCAAAAATTGAAAACGGCAAGGCGATTCCCACGCTGGGTTCGCTTGAGCGGCTAGCCACTGCCCTTGGCGTGGACGTGCGCCAACTGGTGCGCGATGCCCGCAGCCGCCGCGAGGAGGAGGTCACCTCGATTCTGAGCGACCCGTTCCTGGCCGAGATCGCTCCTTTAGTGCCGCATCTGGACTCGTTGCACCGGACGCTGTTCTTCGGCGCGGTGCGGGATGCCGCGATGGGCCGTCGGCGGACCGCGTAAGGAAGCTGCCCGCTCCGCTCTTGGCCCCGGTCGTACACCGGGAAGCGGGTGTGCGGACCCACCTCAGGCGCCAAGAAAAAGGCGCGCTGCCGGGCCCGGCCCGCCCCAAGGGCACACCGGCGCCACGGATCCCGGCTGGGCACCCGGCTCGTCGGGCTTTGCCGCCGCTGTGCCCTAAGCACGATTGCGGCGCACAAGCGGTTGTGCTACGGTCGATAATGTGAGTGTTCGGATCCGGCCGCTGGCATATTTCCTCGCGGCTGGTGATTCGTTCATGCGATGAGTGGCCCCTTTCCCGCATCGGGCGTAAATTCCGTCGGCGCCGCCTCGGGACGCCCTCCGGGCGCTCCCACGGAAAAACTGTAAATGCAAACTAAAGGCGAGCCCGTGCATTCATCTCCCAAGCTGAGGCCCCCGCTTCATATTGACGAGCTGACCGCCAGAGGAGCGCGCCGTGTATGCGACGCTGAAGCCCGAGCGGCTGCCGCAGCATGTAGCCATCATCATGGATGGCAACGGGCGGTGGGCCGGGCGGCGCTCGCTGAAGCGTTTCCTGGGCCACCAACAGGGAGCCAAAAGTGTGCAACTGGTGACGGAAACGGCCTCGCGCATCGGTTTGCCGTGGCTGACGCTTTACGCGTTTTCTCTCGAAAACAGTCTGCGCCGGCCACGCGCCGAGATCAACTTCCTGATGCGCCTGCTCAAGAGCTACCTGGAGAGCAATCTGGAGCGCATGATGGAAAACAATGTGCGCATGAGGTACATCGGGCGCACACACGATCTGCCGCACGAAGTGCAGGAAAAGATGCGCTGGGCGGAGGAGGCGACGGCGCGCAACACCGGCACCACGCTGACGCTGGCGCTGAATTACGGCGGCCGGTCGGAGATGGTGGACGCATTTCGCGGGCTTGCGGCGGAGATGAAGCACAAGCACCTGAGCCCCGAGCACATTACCGAAGAAGATATTTACCGCCATCTCTACACGGCGCACATGCCCGATCCCGACCTGCTGATCCGCACCTCCGGCGAGATGCGCATCTCGAATTTTCTGCTGTGGCAGGTGGCTTACACCGAGATCTTCGTCACGGAGCGGTACTGGCCGGACTTCCGGGGCATTCACCTGCTGGAGGCCATCGCGGACTTCCAGCGCCGGGAACGCCGCTACGGCGCCATTGGCGAAGACGGCGGCGAAGTGGAAGAAGATCCGGACCGCATCAGGATCGCGGCGAGCTGAAGCAGTCTTCTAACTCTTTCGCTTAATCTTGCAGGAATGCCTCCAAGGTGCAGTGCGCCCGCTTTAAGGCGATATACTCCGTCGTCAACCAGCCCAGACTAAGCAGCGTGATGAGAGCGATGATCGCTTGCGAAATGACGCAATAAAGGCACCAGACCTGCAGCACGTACTCCTCGACGAAGGTTAGGCGGAGGGCAAAGCCTAGCCCGATCAAAGTGGCGAGAAACAACACGAACCGTTGCCGTGCCAAGGCCAGCCCGGCCAGAACCAGGTAGCCCACGATGCCGATGGCGGCCACCGGAACGCGCTCGATCTGCGAGAACGAACTGTGATTCACGATGCCGCAGTCCCAGTGTTCGTTGATGGAGCAGGGCTCAGTTGCGGTGGAATAGTGGACGCGGAGGGCCAGCATAGAAACCACCGCAGCAAACAGGGCCAGCAGGGCGATCAGGTATCGCATGGTTTTCACTCGAATCTTCCTTTCAACGCACCGCTGGCGTGTCGATTCAGCCGCAGCAAGGTGTGGAGGTGGCTGAGGCGCCATGGCGGGCACAGCAGCAACCATGTCCCTCACTGCGCTCCGTTGTCACGCACGCTGCGGCCACAGGGTCCAATTGCCCCTCCCCGAGCATCCGGAGCGCTTCGTGTCCGGCGACAGGTCCGGGCGCGGCCCAAACTTGGATCTTTGCCGCCTGTAAATGCCGCAAAGCGCCCTCGCCAATATCGACGAGAATCGCATCTGTGCAACCGTGCCGGATCAGAAGATCGGCTGCGCTTTTCCCGTTGAGCCCGTCGTTCCGCGCGAATTCGGGGACACCGCATTCCGTGCCCGCAATCATGATCCATTCGGCCTTGCCGAAATGCGAGGACATCGGGCCATCGGCCCGGTCTGCTTCCATCATTACCGCAACTTTGCCCATAACAGCTCCTTCAATTTTGTAGTTAAATGCATTTTACACTTAGATTAGGTGTAATGTACACTTATGGGGTGGCGCTGTCAAGGAGGTCGACGGCAGCAGGTCGAGGTGGTTATGCAAGCCAGCCGCAAACCCGGAGTTCGCACGCAGAGTTGCCCCCCGGATGCCGGCGCCGGATGCTGTAAGCAGCCCGGTTGCGGACGCCCATGCACCTGTGCCATGGGAAATGTTTCCCGTTTTATTGAACCGGTTGTGCTCCGGATTCTGAGCGAGAAAAAGCGGTCGTATGGCTACGAGATAGCCGAATGCCTTCCGCAGTACGCTCTGACCGATGCCACCATTGAAGGCGCGGCGCTCTATCGGACGCTGAGAACCCTGGAGGCAAACGGTTATGTTTCTTCAAGCTGGGATGCCGGCGCGGGCCCTGCCCGGCGCAACTACTCACTGACCCCGGCTGGCGAAGAGCACTTGCGTGAGTGGATCGATTTGCTGCTGGCGCTCGGCCAGGCGATGACCGAGTTTGCCCATGAAAGCAGGGCGAAGACGGCGCGATAAGGCTGCGAATTGCGATCGAGAAATGGGTTTATTCCGCCTCGCCAGTGTATTCTCAACCCTGAATGAAACGTGTCGTCACGGCTCTTGTTCTAATTCCGATTGTCCTGATTCTGGTTTTTCTTGGGCCCAGGTGGCAATGGCTGTTTACGGTGGCGGTGGCTACGGTTGCGGCGCTTGCCGGGTGGGAGTACATGGGCCTGACCCGGCGCCGCGGGGCAAATCCGCCGCGGATTGCGGTGCTGGTGGCGCTTCTGGCGCTGTTCGCCGTCGATTTCCAGTGGCCATACCTGACTCCGGCCTTGCTTCGGCATTCTGGGCCTGGGCCTACTGGTGTATTGCACCCTTTTCAAGCCGGTTGAGGGGATACTTGCGGACTCCGCGGCGTCGATTTTCTGCCTGCTCTACACCGGATTTACGCTGCTTGCCCTGCCTACGCTGCGCGAGGGGGTCAACGGCCCCTCGCTGGTGATGTTTTTGCTGTGCGTGGTGTGGGCAGGAGACGTTTCCGCTTACTATGTGGGCCGCGCGTGGGGCCGGCACAAGATGGCGCCCACGTTGAGCCCCAGCAAGAGCTGGGAGGGCGCAGTGGCTTCAGTGGCCGGGAGCGTGCTGATCGCATTGGGCCTGTTGGGACTGGCTACTATGTTGCAGGAGCCGTGGGCGTCGGCAGTGCTGGCATGGATGGAGCGGGTTTGTCCGGCGACGGTTCTTTCCTATTCCGACGAGATCTGGTACTGGGTGGTGCTGGCCGTGGTGGTGAATGTGGCCGGACAGGTGGGCGACCTGGCCGAATCGGCGTTGAAACGATCGGCTGGGGTGAAGGACTCCGGCGACCTGTTGCCGGGCCATGGAGGAGTGCTGGACCGCATCGACGCGCTGCTGCTGGCGGCTCCGGTGCTGTGGTACGCGCAGGTGATTCATCAAAGGTTCTAGCCGCAGAGCCGGGGCCGAGTGGCTCGGTCGAGCTTTCGCGGAGAGCGCGCCACCAGGCGTGTTGGAGAGTTCGCGCGAGAACTCGGCGGTATAATCCGTCACGAGGAGGGTACGCAGTGGGCCGGTGCAGACAAGTTACCATGGCAATACTGATCTGCGGTTCAATGGTCACTTCGCCGACGGTCTCACCTCATGCTCAGGCGCAGGCGAGCGCCAGAGCGGGTTCTCAGCCTGGTCACGCGACAGGCCTGAAGGTAACGGACACGAAGGGAAATGTTGTTACTCTCCAAATGGGTTTCGCTGGGACCAGCCCGACCATCGATTACACGGTCTATAACGTGATCTATACAGAGGACAGGGAAGACTTAGGCCTGCGAATTCGGCAAGGCGAGGGCAGAGTTACGGTGAGTTGGGAGAATCTGGCGCGAGTTGATGTGACGAAAATGACCGAAAGCGGCGCGGAAGCAAGAATTGTCACAGCGACAGGCGACACTCACAATGTGGTTCTGCTGCCTTGGTCGAAAGACGGCCTTGTTGGGGAAACAGAGCTCGGCGTGTTTTCGATCAGCCTAGACAAGGTCAAGATTATCGAGGTCATTCGATAACGGGCTGAACCTAAAATCCATTTCCAATGAAACCTGGGACTTACAAAGAAGACCTTTGAAGCGCCTCGCCATTCTCGGTTCCACCGGCTCCATCGGACAAAGCACCCTCTCCATCGTTGAGCAGTTTCCCGAGCGTTTCGCGGTGGCGTCGCTGGCCGCCGGCCGCAACGTGGACGAGGCCTTTGCCCAGGCTGTCCGCTGGCGGCCGCGTGTGGTTTCATTGGCCACCGAAGAGCTGGCCGCGGAGCTGGCCGCGCGGCTGCACCGGGCTGGCATAACCGGAGCCGGGGCGACGAGTATCGAAACGGTGCACGGGACTGCGGGCACAATCGCGTGCGCGACGCTGCCCGAAGCTGATTTTGTGGTTTCAGCCATTGTGGGCGTGGCCGGGCTGGAGGCGACACATGCGGCCATCCTGGCAGGGAAACCGGTGGGGTTGGCCAACAAGGAGTGCATGGTGGCCGCGGGCGAGATTCTGACCGCGGCGGCGCGCGAGCGCAAGGTGCCGATCCTGCCCATCGACAGCGAACACAACGCTGTGCACCAGTGCATGCGCGTGGGCACGCACAACGAAGTGAAGTTCATTTGGCTGACGGCCTCGGGAGGGCCGTTCCGCCAGCTTCCGCTGGAGCAATTCGAGAACATCACGCCGGAGCAGGCTCTGAAGCACCCCACATGGGTGATGGGCCGGCGCATCACCATCGATTCGGCCACCATGCTGAACAAGGGACTGGAGGTGATCGAGGCCTGCCGGCTGTTCGACGTGACGGCGGCCCAGGTGCGAGTGACCATCCATCCCCAATCGACAGTGCACTCGCTGGTGGAGTACGTGGATGGGTCGATCCTGGCGCAGATTTCGGTGACCGATATGCGGCTGCCCATCCTGTACGCGCTGGCCTGGCCGGAGCGGCCGGCGTCTACGCTCACCTTCGACCTGGCCGCGCTGCGGCATCTCGACTTCGAGCAGCCCGATTTCGAGCGTTTCCCCTGCCTGCGGCTGGCCTTTGAGGCGGCCGAAAAGGGCGGGGCGCACTGCATTGCCCTGAATGCGGCCGACGAAGTGGCGGTGAAGGCATTCCTCGAACGCCGTATACCCTTTACGGGCATCCCGCGTACAATTGAAAAGGTGCTCGCGTCCACGCCGGAGGCGCACCCCGCGACCATTGCGGGGGTGCTTACTGCCGACCGGGAGGCGCGCCAGACGGCCCGAGGCACTGCTCGGATAGGCTCAAATAAGCCCCAGCGTGAGTGGTGTGCAACTCCCAAGGAAAATCTCACATTTATGCATGAATTTCTGGTTTCTGCCGCAGCTTTCATCGTCCTTGTCGGCGTCATGGTCGTGGTCCACGAATTTGGGCATTTTCTCGTGGCCAAGCTCTGTGGAGTGCGCGTGGAGGCATTTTCGTTCGGCTTTGGGCCGCGGCTTTTTGGTGTAAAGTACGGCGAAACCGACTACAAAGTTTGCCTGTTGCCGCTGGGCGGCTACGTGAAGATGACGGGCGAGAGCCCGGAGCAGAACCTGGAAGCGCCAGGCACTGAGACCAAACCGGTCGGAGACGACCCCGGCGCCTTTACCTCGCATCCGCGCTGGCAGCGGATATTAATTGGCGTTGCCGGCCCCGCGGCCAACCTGGCGCTGGTAATGGTGCTGATGATGTTCTACTACAGCTTCATCAACGAAGTTCCGTCGGCGACCGTAAATTCCACAACTGTGGACTGGGTCCAGCCGGGGTCTGCTGCCGCGGCGGCGGGGCTGGAGACGGGCGACGCTATTCTCAGCTTTGACGGCGTCAAACGCCCCGACTGGGACGCGGTGTATGAGCACTTCAAATTGAATGCGAACCAGATGGTTCCGGTCACGGTGGAGCGGGCGGGGAAGACGGTGCAGTTGAGCCTGCTGGTGCCTGGGAGCGCCAAGAGCGATAGCTTCGATCTGAGCGATGCGGGAATTTCGCCGCAGATTCTGCCCGGCGCCATCGGCGTGGAGCAGGTGCAACCGGACACGCCCGCGGAACAGGCCGGGCTGCGCGCCGGCGATCAAATCGAATCCGTCGACGGCCTGAGCTTCCATTTCGTGAACACGCTGCTGGCCTATATGCAATGGGAAAAGGGCAAGCCCATGAAGCTCGAGGTGCTGCGCAACGGCGCTACGATTCAGATGGTGGCGACGCCGGCCAAGCGCGATTCCGGCGGCTGGAAGCTGGGCTTTATCGCCTCGTCCCCTCCCTATCGCGACGCGCCTCTGTCTTTCGTGGCAGCGTGGGGCAAGTCGGCGAGATTCTTTAAAGACAATTCGCTGCTGGTTGGGGAAGTGCTGCAGCGGCTGTTTACGCACAGGCTTTCGGTTTCGCAACTGATGGGCCCGGTGGGGATTGCGCGGGCAGCCGGTGAAGTGACCGAGATGAGGGGATGGTTGCCAAAGTTCACGCTGGCCGCCCAGATCAGCCTGCAACTGGGCATTCTCAACCTGCTTCCGTTCCCGATTCTCGATGGCGGCATGATTCTTTTTCTGCTGATCGAGAGCGCGATGCGCCGCGACATCAGCCTTGCAATCAAGGAACGAATCTACACCGCGGCCTTTGTGATCATCGTGGCCTTTTTTGTCTTCACTGTCTTCAATGACGTGAGCAAGCTGCCGTTGTTCACGCACGGCAAGCCGTGAGACGACAGGGACTAAGGGACTAAGGGACTAGAGACCGGGCGGCAATTTGAGAGAGAACGCGGAATGCCGGTGACCACCGAAGTGCGGGTGCGGTATGCAGAGACCGATCAGATGGGCATTGTGTACTATGCCAACTACCTGGTTTGGTTTGAGCTTGGCCGCGTGGAGCTGCTGCGCTCGCTGGGGCTTGCGTACAGCCGCCTCGAGACCGATCACGGATGCATTCTTCCCGTGATCGAGGCGCACTGCCGCTATCGCTCCCCGGCGCGCTACGACGACGAGATATTGATCGAGACGCGGCCCGCGATGATGCGCGGAGCGGTGTTGAAATTCGCCTACCAAATCTTCCGCAAAGCAAGCCAGGAAGGAAAAGAGCGCGAGCTCCTGGCCGAGGGCGAGACGGTGCATGTGGTCTGCGACGACCAGTTGCAGCGCAAGCCGCTGCCGGAGAAGTATAAGGCGGCGATCAAGGCGCTGATGGCGGAAGGTTAGGCCGGGGCGGCCGAATCAATTTGCGGCTTTTCTGCGCAAAGGTGAGAACCCTCTTCAATCTGTAGCGAGAGAACTTCCCGATCCGCTCTTGTTTCTTTTTGCGTTGCAATCCAGGCAGGCTGTCACCAGATTTTCAAGGCTGTTGTCGCCGCCCTCGGCAATCGGCTTCACGTGATCCAGCGTGGCCGTCAAGCGCGTGAGCTGCTTTTGGCAGTAACGGCAGATATAGCCGTCGCGCTCATAAGCCTTGATGCGGTTCTCGCGCAGTGTGTCGGGTTCCACGCCTGAGGGGTCCGGGCCGGAGTGCGGAAATTTGAATTGCGGCTCCGAGGCCGCCCGCTCCGCAGCCACGCGCTCGGCGCGGAATTTGCGGCAGGCTTCGATCTCTTCTGGAATGAGAACGCGGTAGAGAGTGCCGTCGCGGTTGGGCTCGCCTTCTTTGCGGATGGCGCCGATGCTTTCGAGAGCGCGCAGCGTGTCCTGCACCTTGCCCAGCGAGACCGGATTCTCATCGGCATGCGAGTAGGAGGATTTGACCACGGCAGTGCGCAGGTGGCGCGTGCTGACGCGCAGATGAGGGTTTCCGTCGTTGGCGATGGAATGGCGGAAAAGGAACCAGTAGAACGCCGCGTCGTAAGGGGAAAGCTGCGGCTGCAGGTCGTCGACGATTTGCTGAATGATCAGCGGCAGTTCCAGGGCGGAGAAGTCGCGATCCCCAGCCGGATCGCCCGTCTTCATCTCCGCTTCCAGTTCGCCCAGGAGCTTTCGTATCTGCTCAAGACGCTCGTTCATCTTGCACAGGATTGTACGCCGAAAATCGGGCCGGCGGCCGCAGAATTCAGCGGTTAGTGCAGCACAACGGTGAGGGCGAAGCCGTCAAGGGCCTTGACGCCGGCTGTCTCGGGAGCCACAGCGCCGAGGCGCGGCGGCTACTTCTCTCGCGCGACGACGAAATCGGGAACCCAGAGCAGGGCGCGCTTGAATTCGGTATCGGCGAGCGGCGCCAGCGCCTGGCGCGACTGCTCGGCGTAGCGATCGGCGGCGGCCATGGCGTATTCGACCGAGCCGTTGCGCACCAGAATCTCTCTGATCTGCTGGCGGCTGACATTCTCGAAGCTGCGATCGTCGAGAACGCGGCGAATGGCTTTGCGGTCGGCAGCGGTGCCGTGGTCGGCGGAGTGGATCACGGCCAGTGTAGCCTTGCCTTCGCGCAGGTCGCTGGCCACGGGCTTGCCCAGCACCTCTTCGGTGGCCGTCAGGTCGAGCACGTCGTCGACGATCTGAAAGGCCAGTCCGACGGCGCGGCCGTAGGCGCCCAGGCTGGTTTCCTCAGCTTCGGTGGCCTTGGCGAGCACTGCGCCCAGGCGCATGGAAACCGAGAAAAGGCAGGCGGTTTTGCGGAAGATCAGGTCGTAGTATTCGGCCTCGGAGACGGATTTGCCGAGTTTTTGAATCTGCAGGAGCTCGCCCTCGACCATCTGCTTGGTGAGGTCGATGAGCAGATCGAGAACGCGCAAGTTCTGCTCTTCGAGCGCCACTTTGAAGGCCTGCATGTAAAGCCAGTCGCCGGCCAGCACGCATTTTTCGTTGCCCCAGGTGGTGTTGGCGGAAGGGCGCCCGCGGCGCGTACTGGCGCCGTCGATGATGTCGTCGTGGACCAGCGTGGCCGTGTGCAGCATCTCGACGACCGCGCCCAGGCGGATGGCGCCATGGCCCGAGTAGTCAAGCTGGCGCGCGGAAAGCAGCAACAGCGAGGGCCGGATGCGCTTGCCGCCGCCCTCGCGCAGATACTCGGCAATCTCAGTGATGGTGCTGACGCTGGATGCGGCGTCGCGGCCCAGCTCCTGCTCCACCGCAACGAGATCCTCGCGCAGCAGCTCAAAAACCTCTTTCGCCGACGCTATGGTGAATGTGCTCAAAGCTCTCCGATTTTAAAACATTGCAGGAAGAAGCGCGAACTGTGCCGCGCTTCGCTCAATTGGTGCGGTAGTTCGTGAACTGTAACTCCAGCCCCATATCCCTGGCACGCAGCATGGCGATGATGGCCTGCAACTCGTCGCGGTCCTTGCTGGAAATTCTGACGGTGTCGCCCTGGATGCTGGCCTGCGCCTTCTTTTTCGAGTCTTTCACGAGGCGCACAATCTCCTTGGCCTTCTCCACGGGAATGCCCTGCTGCAGGCTGATCTTCTGGCGCACTCTTTGGCCCATGGCCGGCTCCAGCTTGCCGTAGGTCAGATTCTTGAGCGAGACGCCGCGCTTGACCAGCTTCTGCGCGAGGATATCCTTCACCGCTTCCAGCTTATATTCGTTGGCCGAGGCCAGTTGGATGCTGTCGTTGCCTTCCAGGTTGACCTCGGAGTGGGTGTCCTTGAGGTCGAAGCGCTGGCGAATCTCCTTCATCGCCTGGTCGATGGCGTTGCGGACCTCCTGGATGTCCACCTTGCTGACAATGTCGAATGAGTTGTCCTGTGCCATGGCTTGCTTGTCCGCCTTCCTGTCCTTGACGGGCCGGCCAGCTGGGGGGTGGGCCGGGCAAATCTTATGGGTCGGCTTTATCAGTGTCCCACGTCTTGCCGAAGGTTAAAAAGCCGAAAGAAGTTTTTCGTGGTGGCGGAGGCGATTTCAGCCTCCGAGACGTTGAGCAATCCGGCCAGGGTCTGGGCGGTTTGGGTCACAAAAGCGGGCTCGTTGCGCTGGCCGCGAAGGGGTGCGGGAGCGAGCCAGGGGGCGTCGGTTTCCACGAGAATCCCGTCCAATGGCATGCGGGCGGCGACTTCGCGGAGCGGCTGCGCCTTGGGATAGGTGAGATTGCCGGCAAACGAGACCAGGAACCCAAGGTCGAGCGAGCGCCGCGCCTGCTCCCAACCGGCGCCGAAGCAGTGCATGATGCCGCCGAGGCCGGTGGGCCGCCAGTGCTCCTCCAAAACCAGGAAAAGATCGTCCCAGGCGTCGGTGGTCTCATTCGTGCCGCGGCAATGGATGAGGATGGGCCGTTTGCGCGCGGCGGCGATTTCAAGCTGGCGGATGAGCCCTTCGCGCTGCACGTCGCGCGGCGCGCCCTCGTGGTAGTAGTCCAGGCCGATTTCGCCGCAGGCGATCACCTCGGGCTCGGCCAGCAGGGCGTCCAGCTTGGCCAGGGCGTTGTCATCGGCTTGGGTTGTGCTGTGGGGATAGATGCCGGCGCTGGCGTAGAGCATGGGCAAGTTGGCGCCGCTCTCACGCTGTGCATTGAATTGGCGGCAGAGGCCGAGGGCCTGGTGCATCTCGGCCGGCCCCTCGCCGATGCCGATGGAGAGCACCACCTCCACGCCCGCAGCCCACGCGCGGCTGAGCATGGCCTCGCGGTCGCCGGCGTAGCGATCGCTGTCAAGATGGGCATGAGAATCGATCAACAAAGGCGCCTCGGCAAGCTAAATGGGCCAGGTTAATTGGGGGCGGCGGCAGTCGGGTCCACGACACGCAACCCAAGATGAGATACAAATCCATCGAAATCCCGGTCGTTGTGCAGCAGAACATGCCCCTGGTCAATACAGAAGGTTGCGATCAGGCAGTCAATGCTCTTGCGAACCGTGATGCCCCGGCTGCGCAGGGTCCGGTAATTCATGGCGGCGGCAATGGCAAGATCGGCGCCGAAGGTGTCGAATACCGGAAAAGTTAAAAGGTCTCGCTGGAAGGAACGGAAACGGGCATCGCTGCGCACGCCTTGCAGAACCTCACACAAAGTGAGACTTGTCAATCCGATCTCCTGCTGGCCAATAGCCTGTCTGAGCCAATTCGTATGCCGGTTGGTCATTCCAAATAAAGCATCGATCCAAACGGAGGCATCGACGATGAGCATTGGCTTTTAACTTTCTTTCCTGGATTTAACGCACCACAACGTGCTTCGAAGGGGCCTGCCGGCATGGCTGCGATTCCGATCGTTGCCGGTCGTTGCCGCCTTCCTCTTGGTCAAAATAACCCTTGCGGTTGAGAAAGCGGCTTTCCCGCATGGCCGCGAGGTCGCCCTCCCATTTTATTTTGCCAAACCACTTTAGGATGCGCTCCTGTTTCTTGAGCTGCACCATTTGCTTCAGGGCGGCCTCTACAGCAGCTTTCTTGGTAGTAGCTCCGCTGGCTTTCATCGCCTTCTTCATCAACGTGTCGTCAATGTCGATATTAGTGCGCATTAGTCCTGCCTTTTGATGTGTAAGTATCGCACGATTGATGTGTATGAGGCAACGGCGCGTGGTGACCTGGCGCCTGGCTGGATGCCCTGTTTGCCGCCAAGGACCTGCGCGCTCCCGTTCCGGCTCGTCTACCATCGGATGAGCACATGCTCTCAAAATCCAAGCTCGGGCAGAACTTCCTTGTCGATGTGCAGGCGGCGCAGCGGATTGCGGCGGCGCTGGGCGAGCTTGCAGGACGTACGGTGGTGGAGATCGGCCCCGGACAGGGCGCCATTACCGCGACTCTGGCGGCACGGGCTAAGCGCGTAGTGGCGATTGAGCTTGATCGCGAACTTGCCGCGGATTTGCGTGGGCAATTCGAGCCTGGGCGCGTGACGGTGGTCGAGCAGGACGTGTTGCGGTTCGACTTTGCCGAGGCTGCGGCAGAGGCCGGCGAGCGCCTGCGCGTGGCGGGCAATCTGCCGTACTACATCACTTCGCCCATCCTGCTGAAACTGGCTGCCAGTCACGCGGCCCTGGACCTGGCGGCGCTGATGGTGCAGCGGGAGGTGGCCGACCGCGTGACCGCTAAGCCAGGCTTGCGCGATTATGGCCTGCTCTCGGTGACGGCGCAGATGTACGGGCCGGTGGAGCAGTTGTTTACGCTGCCGCCCTCGGCATTTTTGCCGCCGCCTCAAGTGCATTCCACGGTGATCCGCTGGCGCTTTTCGCCGCGCTTTGCCGAGCTGGGCGTTCAAGAGGCCGGGTTTCTGCGCTTTTTGCGCCAGGCCTTCGCGCAAAAGCGCAAGACGCTCGCCAACAACCTGCGTGCCGCAGGAGTTGCGCCCGCGGCCGCAGCGGCTGCGCTGGCGCAATCGGGGATCAATGCGCGAGCGAGGGCCGAGGCTGTGCCGATTGAGGGTCTAGCGGCTCTGTGGCGCGGACTGGAGAAAGAATAGGCGTCCACGCGCGGCACGGATCGATCATTTTCTGACTGCGGAGGGATTCGCCGCGATCCTCTCAACGCCTCTGGACTGCGGATAGGGATGCGGCGTATTCTCCGTTTCATCGATCAAGACAGGGCGGGCGGACCCAGGGAAGACGCAAGGGAGGAAGACGATGAAAGGAACAATCTTTGCCGCGATGGCTCTGCTTGCGGCCACGGTATCTTCCGGCCAGGCGCCGGAGGCGAAGCCAGTGCACGGTCAGGGATGTGTGCAGGCCGGCGTGGAGATGAGTTGCCTGGTGGTCACAGATGTGAAGAGCGGCATCCTGTACAACCTGATCATCAAGGGGGCGCGGCCCGATATCGGCATCGGAATCGATTTCACCGGCGTGCCATTCGAGGGCATGAGCATGTGCATGCAAGGCACGCTGATCGAGGTGACCAAGTGGACGCGCGACACTTCGCTCAAGTGCGCCGCTCCCGCCCAGACGCCGAAACCATGAAGCGGAGCCGGTCGCTACCGGAGAAGCACCGAAGTGGGTGCCCTTTCACGATAGCTTCAAAATGATCCACGACCGGTTCTTGACACTAAGGCTTGCAGACCTTGATACTTGGCTTATGCCGAACTCAAGGGAAAGCGGAATTGTAGTCGTGGCCATGTGTATGTGTATGCCATGCGGACCCCTCCGTGCGGCTCTTGAGCGGCTGATGCGCTAGGCGCAACCGATCTTGAAATGAGCGGCCCGGTCCGAAAGCGGATGCGGGCCGTTTTCATTGTGCTTCACCCAAACGACGAAGGCCCGCCGTTGGGGACCGCGGATGGTGCTGCTTGCAGCCAACCCTCCCGCCGTCCCTGTAGCGGAGGCCACACGAACCAGAAGGAGATCATCATGCCGGAACCGAACCAGCAGCAGCTTGCTACACTTGCCGTGCACGCCGGCCAAACGGCCGACCCCACCACGGGCTCACGAGCCGTGCCCATCTACCAAACCACATCGTATCTTTTCCAGGATGCCGACCACGCCGGGCGGCTGTTTGCGCTCAAGGAGTTCGGCAACATCTATACGCGCATCATGAACCCCACCACCGACGTCTTTGAAAAACGCGTGGCGGCGCTTGAAGGCGGCGCGGCGGGATTGGCCACGGCCTCAGGACAGGCGGCGGAGACGCTCACCATCACCACGCTGGCCAACGCCGGCGATGAGATCGTCTCCACCACTTCGCTCTATGGCGGGACCTACAATCTCTTCCACTACACGCTGCCCAAGCTGGGCATTCTGGTGCGCTTTGTGGATGCGGACGATTTCGACGGCTTGCGTAAGGCCATCAACAGCAAAACTCGCGCCGTCTATACCGAGACGCTGGGCAATCCCAAGCTCGACATCGCCGAAATCGAAACGCTCGCCGGTATTGCCCACGAGCACAAGCTGCCACTGATAATCGACAATACTTCCGCCTCGCCGGCGCTGGTGCGGCCTATCGAGTGGGGCGCGGACATCGTAGTGAACTCGGCCACGAAATTCCTCGGCGGACACGGAAATTCGATTGGCGGAGTCATCGTCGATGCCGGCAAGTTCGACTGGGCCGCATCGGGCCGCTTTAAGGATTTCACAGAGCCGGACCCCTCGTATCATGGGCTCTCGTACACTGAGGCCTTCGGGCCGCTGGCGTTCATCCTCAAGGCGCGCGTGCAGGGATTGCGCGACACCGGAGCTGCGCTGTCGCCGTTCAACGCCTTCCTGCTTCTGCAAGGAATTGAGACGCTGCACCTGCGCATGGAGCGCCACTCGCAGAACGCCCTGGCTGTGGCCAGGCACCTGGAGCAGCATCCCGGCGTGGAGTGGGTCAACTACCCCGGCCTCGCATCGAGCCCCTACGCAGCGCGCGCCAAAAAGTACCTGCCTGGGGGCGCGGGAGCGCTGGTCACGTTCGGAATTATGGGCGGCTTTGATGCGGGAAAGAAACTCATCAACACGCTCAAACTGTTCTCACTGCTGGCCAACATCGGCGACGCAAAGTCGCTGGTGATCCACCCGGCTTCCACCACGCATCAGCAACTCTCGGTCGAGGAACAGGCGGCCACCGGGGTGACGCCCGAATTGGTGCGGCTTTCGGTGGGAATCGAGGACATTCGCGACATTCTGGCCGATCTGGATCAGGCAATTGAGGCGGCGAACGGCAAGAAGTTCGGCGGCAAAACCGAAGCGCTTGCGTCACAATAAGGCCCAATAAAACAAGCTTCTAGCTTCTAGCCTCTAGCTTCTAGCGTCTGGCCTCTGGCTTGCAGGTGCGAAGGTGAGGGGCAGGGAAAGCAGGAAAAAAGTGGCGCAAGACTACCGGGACTTGATTGTCTGGCAGAAGGCCATTGAATTGACGGTGTGTATTTATCAGTTGACTCGCACTTTCCCTAAAGACGAGATTTATGGGCTGGTTCCGCAGATCCGAAGGGCCGCCGTTTCAGTTGCAAGCAATATCGCGGAAGGGCGTGGCAGACTCAATGTAGGCGAGTTTCGTCAGTTTCTCGGGATAGCCCAGGGATCGGTCTACGAGCTTCAGACCCAACTTCTGGTTGCCAGAAAACTTGGAATGGGATCGGATGACTCACTGAATGGGGCGGAATTGTTGAGCAACGAAGTGTCGAAAATGCTCGGCGCGTTTATCCAAACGCTGAACCGCAAGGCTGGCAGCAAGCAGCCAGGAGCTAGCTAGAAGCTGTTTTTATGACCGATACGTACAGCCGCAGCGGCGCCTCGCCGCCTGCATCGAAGATCGTGGAGCCCACGTACGAAGGCGACTTCGTGCTGGATGGTTCCTTGCCGCTGGAATGTGGCGGCGCGTTGATCTGTCCTACGCTGCATTACGCCGTCTACGGCCGGCTGAATGCGGCGCGGGACAATGCCGTTTTGGTTTGCCACGCACTTTCCGGCTCGGCGCTGGTGGGTTCCTGGTGGCCTGAGATCTTTGCTCCCGGCGCGGTCCTCTCGCTGGAGCGCGACTTTGTTATCTGCATCAACATGCTGGGCTCCTGTTATGGCTCCACGGGGCCCGGTTCCGTTAATCCCGCGACAGGCGAATCGTATGGGCCGGATTTTCCTCTGGTCTCGGTCCGCGACAATGTGCGAGCGCAGGCGCGGCTCCTCGATTCACTCGGGATCCGCCATTTGCGGCTGGTGCTGGGCGGGTCGATCGGCGGCATGCAGGCGCTGGACTGGACCATCCTTCATCCCAATCGCGTCGAGCGCGCCCTTGTCGTCGGCGTCACGCCGCTTTCGGCAATGGGGCTGGCGCTTAACCACCTGCAGCGCCAGGCCATCCAGCACGACCCGGAGTGGGCCGGAGGGCGCTATCTGCCGCAACGGCCGCCGCGCCGTGGGCTGGCTCTGGCCCGCCAGATCGCCATGATCAGCTACAAATCCGCGCCGCTGTTCGACGAGCGTTTCGGCCGCAACCCGAACAATCGCGGCGGCGAGGATCCCTGGGCGGCAGACGGGAAGGGAAGCGGGCTGGCCGGCGGACGCTTTGACATCGCCGGTTATCTGGATTATCAGGGACAGCGGTTCATCGAGCGCTTCGACGCCAACGCGTACCTGGCCATCCTGCGCGCCATGGACATCTGGGATCCCGTGCGCGGCTGCGCCTCGCCGGCCGAGGCATTCGGCCGCATCCGCGCCCGGGTCAGCTTCATCGGCATCAGCACCGATTGGCTATTTCCCGCCGCGGAAGTGCGGCGCTTTGCCGAGAGCATACGGCAGGCCGGCGCGCAGGCCGACTACCGCGAAATGACCAGCGATCACGGCCACGACGCCTTCCTTGCCGAACAGGCAGAGCTGGTGCGGCTGCTGCAATAAGCTTGCCGTGCAGTCTTGCCCGCCGGCGTGAAAGTTTTTCACAGGCTCCGGGCCATCTACGTCTTTTTGGGAACATCGCTTGTCAGGGGCTCTGTGGCTTTCTATAATCCTCCTACACAGCAATGGGAGCCGTGGTATCGTAATATCCGTTACCGAGGCGCTCAACCGCGCCACCCAGGACGGTTGCCATTTCGCTGGCGAACGAGTGAATCCAGATCACCATTTTGGCATTTCCCAGGAGCATTGCATGAAAAAGTTAGTCTTTGCATCTGCGATGGCATTGGCAAGCATTTGCCTTGTTTCCACGCCCGCACTGCGCGCCCAGACCTCGGGCCAGATCAGCCTTCCGCCAGAGCAGTTCAACGCCTACCAGAACGCCACTACACAGACCGATCCTGCCGCGAAGTGCTCGGCGCTCGAGAGCTTTCTCCAGGCGTACCCACAGACTCCGGTCAAGAACGGCGTTCTCGATCAAATGATCGATTGCTATCAGCAACTGCAGCAGCCCGACAAGGTTCTAAGTGCGGCCAGCCGTCTGCTGCAGGTCGATCCCAACAACATGAAGGCCATTGCTGTCTCTGTCTACGTCAAGAAGAGCCAGTGCGCCAAGAGCATTGATGCGTCGGGTGTGACTAGCGATCCGCAGACCTGCGACGATGCCGCGGCGCTTGCGCAAAAAGGACTCACGGTGCCGAAGCCGGCGGGCATGTCGGACGATGACTGGAAGAAGGTGACGGGCGGTGTTTATCCGATCTTTTATTCGGCCATCGCGTTCGACGATGCGGTCTCAAAGAAGGACTTTAAGGGCGCCATCGACGAATACACGAAGGAATTGATGCTGTATCCGCCCGATGCGTGCGCGAAGCCGGGCCCCTGCCTCGTGGATACGCTGGCGCTGGCGCAGGCCTATGCCAAGCCGGGTCCGGCAAGGGATGAAGTAAAGGCCATCTGGTTCTACGCACGGACCTGGGATTTCGCGCCTCCGGCCTACAAGGCCCAGATCCAACCGCAGCTCGAATACTGGTACGAGCGGTATCACGGCACTCTCGACGGCGAAGCTGCCATCAAGTCCCAGATCGGCGCGATCGAGGCTCAGGCTCAGGCAACGCTCTTCCCGCCCGCCGCCTTCACCGTTGCGCCGGCGCCGTCAAACCAGGAACTCGCCAATAAGTATTGCGCAGTCAGTCCTGACGATTTGAAAAAACTCGCCCTCGAAGATAAAGAGTTTATCCTGGCCAATGCGTCGAGCGACTGCACCGACAAGCTGTGGCCCCTCATGAAAGGGCAGGTGAGTCCGGTACCTGGCGTAGTGATCTCCGATCCCGCATCGGTTTTGAAGGTTTCAGTGACCTCCGCCGCTTCAGTCAAGCCCAAGGATTTCGTGGTCAAGCTCTCGAACCCGGTGGCTTGCGGCGCCGTGCCTCCTCCTCCCTCCGAACTAAAGATTAAGGACGCGCAGGATTACATTCTGGCGAACGGCGTAAAGGCCGATACCGACGCCATGGGAGACGTGCTGACCGAAACGCCGGCACACATCCGGAAGATCACAATCGAGCCTGCGGTTTCAGTCATCAACGTTGCCGTTACCCATGACGCCAAGGACAACCACGTTGCGGACTTCATCGTTAACATGAAGGAACCGGCCTCATGCAAAGACGCTCCGGCTGTGGGTGAAGAGCTGAAATTCCAACCGGCCAAGGAACTGGACGCCACCTACGACACGTACACGAAGGTTGCGGCCGCCGGTACTACGGCAGCATCGGCGCAAATCGTGATGCAAGACGGATTCCTGCAGTTGGAAAAGAAGGCTGCTCCCGTGCATCACAAGCCTTCGCCTGCGCACCACGGGCAGTAACCTGGAAGGTCAGCCGTTCGCTGGTGTCGTTACCTGCGAACATCGGCCGCATAACACAGTGTTTCCGGGATTTTAAAGGGCAGTCCGCTTTGGCGGCCTGCCCTTTTTCTTTATTCGCCGAGCATGATGCGCTGGATGGCCGAAGCGCAGCCGGTCGCGGGATCGCATGTAACCAGCGCGGCGCACATTTTGGGGTTTCCCTTGGCGGCCTCGAACTTGCCGGGCATACCGGTAAGGAATTTGTGCAGCACCAGGTCTTTTTCGACGCCGATGATGCTGTTGTAGGGGCCGCTCATGCCCACATCGGTCTGGAAGGCGGTTCCGCCGGGGAGAATGCGCTCGTCGGCCGTGGGAACGTGGGTGTGTGTTCCCAGAACGGCAGTCACGCGCCCATCCAGGTACCACCCTAAGGCGGCCTTCTCGCTGGTCGCCTCGCCATGGAAATCGACAACGATCACTTTGGCCTTGATACTTGCGAGCAGCGCGTCGGCAACGCGGAACGGATCGTCAATCGGCGTCATAAAGACGCGGCCTTGCAGTTGTATGACGGCATAGTTCACGCCGCCGGCAGTAGTGCCTTCAAAGACGCCGTAGCCCGGAGTTCCCGGCGGGAAGTTGGCGGGCCTTAAAACGCGCCGCGGCCGGGCCATGCTATTCGCGGGCCTCTCCGGCGCGGCCGAGTTCATGTAGTCGATCAGTTCTTTCTTGTCCCAAACATGGTTGCCCATGGTCAGCACGTCGGCGCCCCAGTCGAAGATCTCCTCGGCGATCTGCGGCGTCAGCCCGAAGCCGCCCGCCGCATTCTCCGCGTTCACAATCGTAAGCTCGACGTGATGCGCCGCGCGCACGTGGCCGATGTGCTCGCGCACGATCCTGCGCCCCGCGCTGCCGAAGATGTCGCCGACGAATAAAATGTTCAAGGGCTCTCCCAGCGGCTCGAAAAACTGCGAAAAACAGCCCCCAATCGGGGGGTAACCTTGATTGATTCGTTACTATGAAAATATTACAAGCCATTCAAGCAACGGATTTTAACCGATCTCCAGCCCGAATAAATGCCGCAATTTCTGCACCCCCAGGGGGGGCTTCACCGTCTGCTCCTGCGCAGCTGTTTTTGTTACCGTTCCTGCCTATTTCGAAATTATGCGCCCTGGAGCGGAAAATTCCTGCAAAAGCGAAAAAGCAGAGAACAGAGAACAGAGAACAGGGAACAGGGAACCGGGAACCGGGAACCGGGAACAGGGATCGATGGCGGCGGGTGCGGCAAAAACCTGGTTTTGCTTTAGCTGGTTTTCGATCCTTGATTATCAACTTCTTCTCCTCGATCTTTGCCTCTCATGAGCGGAAACAGAATAACGTCGCGAATCGACTTTGAGCCGGTCAGCAGCATCACCAGCCGGTCGATGCCGATGCCTTCGCCGGCGGTCGGCGGCAGCCCGTAGCTTAGGGCGCGCACGTAATCCTCGTCCATCTGGTGGGCTTCTTCGTCGCCGCGGAAACGCTCGGCCAGTTGCTGTTCGAAGCGCTTGTGCTGCTCGACGGGATCGTTCAGTTCGCTGAAGGCGTTGCCGATCTCAAAGCCGCCCGCAAAAATCTCGAACCGCTCCACGTGGTCCGGATCGTCAGGCTTCTGCTTCGAAAGCGGGGAAACTACTGTCGGGTAGTCGTAGATGATCGTGGGCCGGATGATATTGGGCTCGACAAGAACTTCAAATAGGCCGTATATCACCTTGCCGAGAGGAGCTCCTTTTCGTATTTCTCTCAGCACTTCTTTGAGCCCGGTTTGCATTTTGGAGATCCGCTGGTAATAGTCATCTTGTGACTCGCCAGGGTTGGCGTAATTCATATGGATGTCGATTTGCTCTTCGGCTTGACCTGCAAATGAGCCCAAGACGAAATCAAACGATTGGACGGCCTTCGTCAAGGCATCTTCGATTCTGTCGAGAGAGGACAGGTCGTCTACCGTTAGTGAAACACGCGATCCAGTTGGTTGTGACGCCTCGTATTCCGGCCAGGACAAGTGCTTCTCAATCGCCTCCCGCATCGTCAGCCGTTCCCACTTGCCCAGGTCGATCTCAACGCCGTTGAACGTCGTCACCGTCGTCCCGTTCACCTCGCGCGCCACAAACTTGATCAGTTCCTCAGTGAGATCCATCAGGTCGTGGTAGTTTGCGTAGGCCTGGTAGAACTCCAGCATGGTGAACTCGGGGTTGTGCTGCGTGCTCACGCCCTCGTTGCGGAAGTTGCGGTTGATCTCGTAGACACGATCGAGACCCCCGACGACCAGCCGCTTCAAATAAAGTTCAGGCGCAATGCGCAAGTACAGGTCCATGTCGAGGGCGTTATGGTGCGTCTCAAACGGCTTTGCCGCAGCGCCGCCCGCGATGGGCTGCATCATCGGCGTCTCGACTTCAAGATAGCCGCGCTCGTCGAAGAACTGCCGCAGAGCCTTGAGCACCTTGGCGCGCTTCACGAACACTTCGCGGCTGCCGAGGTTGGTGAACAGGTCCACGTAGCGCTGGCGATAGCGCAGCTCTACATCAGCCAGTCCGTGATACTTCTCGGGCAGCGCGAGCATGGCCTTGGATAGAAACGTCAGCGTCTCCACGTGCACCGTTAGCTCGCCGGTGCGCGTGCGAAAGAGATAGCCCGTAACGCCGATGTGGTCGCCCAGGTCGAGCAGCTTGTAGAGCGCGAATCCCTGTTCTCCCACGGCGTCAAGCCGCACGTAGATTTGCAGCCTCGCGCCTTCCTGCTGCAAAGTGGCAAAGCCCGCCTTGCCCTGCTGGCGGATGGCCATGATGCGGCCGGCCACGGCTACGGTAATGCGATTCGCCTCCAACTCTTCGCCGGTAGCCTTGTCCCATTGCGCGCGCACCGCCGCCAAGGTTGTCGCCGTCTGGTTCTGCTGCGCCGGAAAGCGGTTTGGATAGGCCGCCTGCCCCAGCTTTTCGATCTCTTTGAGCTTTTCCTTGCGCAGCTCAAAGAGATTCTGTTCAAACTCCGAGTCGAACACGCCGATTCATTCCCTTTCGATGGCCATTGCCCAAAAGGGAAGTATACCCGCTCGCCGGATAGCGCTGTATGCGTCCTCAGTGGGTCCGTTTGCGAATGTCTTCCCTTCAGGGGCTAACTAACGCCCTCAATTATTTTGCGGCGTTATCGGCACGAGTAGATTCGTGCCCTGTTACAAGGCGGTTCCCGATTGAGATCTTCCGCAAGCTGTACCCTTTCGAATCCGTTACAAACCGACCCAATACCGTGCTTCACCTACTCGGCGCTGTATGCTTTGAATGGAGCGTCAATGCCCTTCCATCGCCCCACCCCGGAATCGAAGCAGCGCCGGCAAGCCCGAAGGACATCACTTTCGGCGCCTGGGCTGTCAGGCTGAAAAACTGATGCAGATCGCGCTGGTGTTGCCCTGTGCCACCTTCATTGGCTGGCTGGCGGGCGCTTGGCTCGACCGTCACTTCAATCAATCCTGGATCGCTCTGGCGGGCATCGTCTTCGGAGGCGCCTCGGGGCTGGTCTACGTGGTCCAGCTGGCGCTCGATGCAAATAAAGATCCCGCCATGCAAGACAAGGCCAGCAACGAGCCCAAAAGCGACGAGCCCAAAAAGGACAACGCGGACAAATCCTCATGAAGAAACAACTCATCCCCTGGCCAGCCTGACCGACGAGGGCCTGCAGGCCCTGCTGCGGCGCGCCGCCGTCATTACGCTGATTCTGGGCCTGTTGGCCGCTTTGGTGCTCTGGATCGCCTCCGGCTGGCGCAACGCGGCCATGATGGCCTCAGGCGCGGCGATTTCCACCGCCAGCATCTACGAGTGGCGGCGGCTGGTCCGGTTCATTACGGCGAAGATGGACAAAAAACAGACGCCGAGAGGCGCGTCAGTAGCGGTGGTCTTCTTTTTGCTCCGCCTCGTGGTATTCGCCGCGGTCATTTATGGTAGCCTGAAATGTTTCAGAGGATCGAGTTTGGCGCTTCTTTGCGGCCTGGCTTTAGCGGTTCTGGCCATGTGCTGGGAGGCGGTTCGCTTGCTCCGGGACTGAACGCCCAGGTGATCGTTGTGGAACCATCCCGCCGGGAACGGAAAGACATAAACTCTCATGCCGGAAAGCCTCGCGTTGACTCGTTTGTTGAATCATCTGTTCGGCCCCCTTGTGGCTGCTCTGCTCCAAACCGTGGGCATTCATCCCGCCCACCCCGCCGCGCCCATTGACGACACCTTTGCGCTGGAATTGCTGGTGGCCTGCGGTCTGATCGTCTTTTTCCTCATCGTGCGCCTGACGCTCTCGGTGGAGAATCCCAATCCGGCGCAGCAGATCGCCGAGATGATCCACGAATTCGTCGGCAGCCAGGCGGAACAGGTGATTGGCCACGGCTACGAGCGCTTCCAGGCGTTCGTCACCTGCGTCGGCCTCTTCATTGTGATTCTCAATTTGCTCGGCCTCGTGCCGGGCATCACCACGCCGACCAGCATGCCGGTGGTTCCGCTGGGCATCGCGGTGCTTACGTTTCTTCTACTACAACTTCTCATGGCTGTCCGCGTGCAGGGGCCTCATCGGCTATTTGAAGCACTTCGCCGGGCCGGTGTGGTGGCTGGCGCCGCTGTTGTTTCCCGTCGAGATCATCTCGCATCTGGCGCGCATGATGTCGCTCACCATCCGTCTTTACGCCAACATGCTGGCCAGCGATCTGCTGACGCTGATCGCTTTTTCGATTGATCCCGCTGCTTGTTCCGGTGCTGTTTCTGGGCCTGCACTTTGTTGTTGCGCTCATTCAGGCTTATGTCTTCATGCTTCTGTCGATGATTTATCTGGGCATGGCAGTATCGCACGAGCATTAAAACAGTGGACAGTGGTCAGTGTCAGGGTTCAGTTTTTCGTCGACAGTGCGATTGAATTGCGGCTTGACAGATCGCTGATTCTGAGCCCCTGAACCTGACACCTGAAAGTGATAAGATTCCGCCGGAGAGAGCTTCCGCTCCGGATAAACGGAGGCCGCAAGCGTGAGGGGGCCAGCACGGTGAGCCTCAACCACCCACTGGCGGCCAATCTTAAGGGAGCAGGAGAACTATGCGGAAACTTCAATATGTGTTCATGGCCCTGGCGGCGCTTTGCTTCGCCATTCCGGCCTTTGCGGATGGCGGCTCGGCCGTAATCAATATGGCGCCGATCGGCGTCGGGCTCGGCATGGGAATCGCAGCCGGGCTTTGCGGCATGGGACAGGGCAAAGCGGTTGGCTCGGCCACGCGAGGCGCTGGCGCGCAACCCCGGTACCCGCGCCGGCATCTGATGTTCCTGGTGCATCGGCCTGGCCTTCATCGAGTCCCTCACGCTGTTCACGTTGGCGGTGATCTTCATCAAGATCAAATAAAGTTCGATCCCGGCAGCAAAGCGGCCTGGCGCAACGATGCAAGGCTGCTTTGCCGTTGGTTCAGCGGCGCGTTGGATGGATTGCGGGCCTCACGGGCCGGCACGCAGCATTTCGATGGCATCGCGATAACCGAGGCCCACCGGCAGCGGCCAAAAGCGCGTCTGCTCTTCCGTGGTGTCGAAGGTGCGGTTCCTGAAGACCACGCGGCCGCTCATCTGCATCTGGAAGCGCACCGTCCGCCACTGGTCGACGCCCATGTCTGGGCCCACGTCGGCCTGCTCGATCACGATCCAGCCGCCCCTGTTCAGCCGTCCCAGAATCCCCCAGCCAAAATCCACGTCCTGCTGCAAATGGCCTTCCAGCCGGACCACGCGCTCGTGCGTGCCGTCGATCCAGATTTCGCCTGCCATTTCGGTCAGAATCTGCGTCTCCAGGTCAGGCGGCGAGAAGTTCGGGTTGGGCCGGAAGGTAAATTTCTCCACCTTTCCTGTTGGCCCCGCGCCTGAGCCCACATATTGGTACACAAAGGCGTTTGGCAGCGCGCGCAGCACCTTGAGAGCTCGTCCGGCATCCGTGTCCTCAGCCTGCTTACGGCGCCGCTGCCTTCCGGGGTCGCTCGATGAGAGCGTCAAGCCGCGCCTCTTCCTTCTGCTCTTCTGCCGCGGCTCAGCGGTTTGTCGTTGATGGCGACCAGCCGGGCGACGTCGCCATCCCTCGTCTCATAGATCTCCTTGGTCGTGGTCAGGCGCGGGCTGGTCTTGCGCAACTGGTAGCGCATGGGGTGGCTTGTATCCTGGGCCGCGCGCAACTCGTTGGCCAGCGCCCGGGCCACCAGGGCTTGCGCCTGTGCGGGCGGCAGAGCATCGTTCGGTGCGGGAAGCGGGCTGCCCGTTGCCGGTCACCGGCTGCGAATTGACCGGAGCCGCCCAGGGAAGCAGCAGGAGGAGGAAAAAGAATCGGCGCACAACAAATAGTTTAGCGGCTCAGAGCTCTTGGGTTCCGTGCCCGCGCCAAGCGTCCTGGCGCCTCGTCGCCGGGTCTTCCCGGCATCTGAAACTGCACGCCTTTGCATTCGCGAATTGAAGCACACATGGCCGGGTTGCGTATAGTGCGGGCAGGGCCTCTCGCGTTTCCAGCCACAGCGTGTCTCTGGGCCGAACCCTTCCAGCCGGCGCAAGCCCCAGTGAGCGGCGGCGGGAACCGGGCCGGAGAAGACATGGCGTCCGCCGGAACGCGACAAAGGGGATCCACGGAAGGAACGAAACCATGGCAGTGGACAATGCTCCTGCGCGCATCGGCAAGACCATCGTGATCTGCGGTGAAGTGAAGGGCAGTGAAGACTTGATTGTGGATGGGCGGGTCGAAGGAACCGTCAGCCTCTCTGAGAGCCGGCTGACCATCGGTCCCCAGTGCAAATGTTGCCGCGGACCTCTCCGCCAAAGACGTGTTGATTATGGGCCGGGTGCAGGGCAATATTGTGGCCAGCGGCCGCGTGGAACTGCGCGCCGGGTGCAACCTGGAGGGCGATATCCGCGCCCTGCGCCTCGCCGTCGAAGACAACGCCGTCTTCCGCGGCAAGGTGGACCTGACGCAGGCGGTCTCCAAGCCGGCCGAAAGCGCAAACGCACCGCGCACTGCCGGCGTCTTCTGAAAGTCGAACAACGTTGCCGGGCCGATCCCATGCATCTGCCCGGCGGCGGGAGGGATTCAGGGTGCTGCGCCGTTGGTTCGACAAGAAACAGGAGAGCGGCTCAACCGCTTCGGCTCCGGGCCTCATCGGTCCGCGCGTGCCGCGCCACTCCGGCGGCTGGGCTGTGCTGCGCAAGCGGCCTGATTGCCGAACCGGGCCTTCGCATCATCGACACCGGCTATACCTCGCCCGCCAACATCAACTACCTCACCAGCCTGGGCCATAGCGTCTTTCTTGCCGACCTGGTTCACGACGCCTGCACGGAGGATTGGCGCGCGGGCGAGGACGAAGAAGGAGATCCGATCTGGAATATCGAGGGCTACCTCAATCACGACGCTCAATTTCTCCGGCCGCACCTTCGATGTGGTTCTCTTGTGGACTGCGCTCGACTACCTGCCGGAACCCTTCGTAGCCCCGGTGGTTGCGCAGACTGCGCGCGGCCATGAATCCCGGCGGGCAGGTGCTGGCTTTTTTCCACACCCGAATGCAGGGCGAGGAGACGGTGCACTGCCGCTTCCATGTTGACGCCGGGCGACAATGTGGACATGCAATTGACCCAGCAGTTTCCCATCCAGCGCGCATTTACCAACCGCAGCATTGAGCGCCTGTTCGCCGGCTGGTCCGGCCACAGGCAGTTCCTGGCCAAGGACAGCGTCTCCGAGGTGATCATCACCCGGTAGCCGGACCGAGCGCCCGCAGGTTTAGGCAGGAGCCACGGTAGCGTGCTTCCAGGAAAATCAACTCGGCCGCTTGGCCAGCCACGCCCAGATCGAGGAACATGGCAACGAAGGCAACGCGCATGCAACACGCATCACATGGCTCGGCCACGCCACCGTGCTGGTTCAAACCGCCCAGGGACACAAATATTCTGATCGATCCGTTCATCGCGCACAACCCAAAATATCCCCAGGACTTTGTGCTGCCATCGAAGATTCACTACATCCTGCTGACCCACGGCCACGGAGACCACATCTCCGACGCGGTGCCCGTCGCGAAGAAGCACGGTTCGACCGTGGTTGCGATCTTTGAGCTGGCGGACTACGTTGCGGGCAAGGGCGTGGCCGATACGATCGGCATGAATCTGGGAGGCGCCGTTGCATTGGACGGCGTGACAGCCACCATGGTCGAAGCCAAGCACTCCGCAGCTGCGGCCGACGAGAAGGGCATGCACTACGTGGGTGTTGCGACCGGCTTCGTGTTGGACGTTGCGGACGGCCCCGTGCTCTACCATGCCGGCGACACAGCGGTCTTCGGCGACATGCAATTGATTCGCGAGCTCTACCGGCCCAGCGTGGCCATGCTGCCCATTGGAGGCCACTACACCATGGGACCGAAGGAAGCTGCTCTCGCGTGCCGCCTATTGGCCCCGGAAACGGTTCTCCCCATCCACTTCGGCACGATGCCGCCACTCAAAGGCACACCGGACGAGTTGGCCGCCCTGGTCGAGCCCGGCGTGAAGGTTGTGCGCTGGAAACCGGGAGAAGAATTCACGGCGTAGGTGAAGCAGGGGACTGGGGGCTGGGACCAGGGACCAGCGTCTAGGGGCCAGGAGGCCCGCCCCAGTCCCTTGCCTTATTCCCCTGCCTCTGTCACGCCTCGGTCATATCCCTGCCCTTCGCCTCGCGCCCCAATGCCGCCAGGCAGGCCAACGCCAGCGCCACCACGATCACGGTGATAGCAAGCACTGCCCGATAACTTCCCCAACGCTCGGCGGCGAGAGCCTGGCCTTTGCCGTTCCACGAGGTGATGAGCCCTCCCAACTGGTAGGCCAGTCCGGGCGCCGTGGCGCGCACCGGGGCCGGCGCCAGCTCGGTGAGATACGCCGGAACCACGCCCCATGCGCCCTGCACCATGAACTGCATCAGCACCGCGCCCAGGCCCAGCGTGAACGCGGAATGCCCATAGGCGTACAGCGGAATCACGGGAATCGCCAGCAGCGCAGCGGTGATGATCGCCCGCTTGCGGCCCCACTTCTCCGACAGCGCGCCAAAGACAATTCCTCCCGCGATGGAGCCGAAACCGTACAGAACGCCGATCAGCCCGATGGTCTCCGGCGAAAGCCTGGCCTGCACGGCGAGAAACGTCGGATACACATCCTGCGTCCCATGCGAAAAGCTCATGAAGGCCGTCATCAGCAGCACCAGAAACAGAAACGTGGGCAAAAAACGGAGCAGGAGCTGCGTCCGTGCCGCGCCCGTCGGCAGCGGTCGCCCGCGCCATGCGCTTTTTCGCTCCTGCCAGCCACACCGGCGACTCCGCCACGCGCGCCTGCACATAAAACGCCAGCAGCGCCGGCGTGGAGCCGAGAATGAACAATCCCCGCCAGCCGATCCCCGGCACCGAAAGCCCATGCCAGTGGAAACCCGCAAAAAACAGCCCGAACGCCGCCGAGGCCAGAATCGACCCAAACGCGTAGCCCTCCTGCAGAATGCCGGAAAACGTGCCCCGGCCTTCTTTGGGCAGCGTCTCAAACACCAGCGCCGCGCCCACGCCCCAGACTCCGCCCATGGCAATGCCGAACAGCGCCCGCAACGCCAGCAGCACACGGAGCGAGGGCGCAAAGGCGCAGGCCAGCTCAATCACTGAGAAGCCCAGTATGTTTGCCATCAGCACCGGGCGGCGTCCGTAGCGGTCGGCCAGCATGCCAAACAGCAGCGCGCCCACGGGCCGGAAGGCCTGCGTCATAAACACCGCTCCCATTACCGCCGAGGGATGGGTGCGGAATTCGCCGGCAATCGCATTCACGCAGAAAACCAGCAGAAAGAAGTCGAGGCTGTCGAGCGTCCAGCCCAGGAATGCAGCCAGAAAGACATGGCGTTGCGTGCCGGAGAGCCTCTTAAATTGCCCAAGGATGGACATAGGCCGGAGCATAGCAGACCGCGCGCGTCTCGCCGATTCCCGGGGGCTGAGCCCCCGGTGGAATGTATCGATAAAATATGCGTTGCAACGACTATCTTGCCTGTCGCATCCTAAGTGCGGATCAGGACCAGAATACGCCTGCTCCTGTACCTCGCGGTCGCCTCTTCCGCAATGCAAGCCCTGCGACGAAAAATCCGGAGGATCGCCGATGGCAAGCTTGAAAGCTGAAATTGCGCAGAAACCGCCCTTTTCCAGTGCGGAGGAAGAAGCATTTCTGAATCTGCTGCGTACCTCGGATCGCCTGCATCGCGCTTTTGAGCAGAAAATCCGCGGCTGGGGGCTGACCTCGACGCAGTACAACGTGATGCGCATCCTGCGCGGCGCCGGAGCCCAGGGGCTCACTTGCACGGCCATCGGTGACCGCATGATCGCGGCAGAGCCCGACATCACGCGTCTGCTGGCGCGGCTAAAACGCCTCAAGTTGATCCGGCAGCACCGCGGCCGTCAGGATCGCCGCGTGGTCTGGACGCAGATTACCGATGCCGGGCTGAAGTTGCTGCGCGTCGCGGATCCGGTGATCGAACGCCTGCCCGTCGAACTCCTCGGGCATATGAGCCGCGCGGAGCTGGCGGAGTTCATCCGGCTGCTCGAACTCGCACGGCAGCCCTGCGTGAACACGCAGCCCCTCCAGTAAGGTGCGAACCCCCGGAGATCCCTGGCAAAGCTGGCGGATAGGATGGGCGGAAACGGCTTAGGTGGTGACAACCTTTTGCGCCACCTGCTCCTCGTCCATCTCCGTTTGGATGATCTTGTTGTGCAGGCAGTAAAGAGCCAGCTCCAGCCGATCCGACACTCCCAGTTTGTCGTAGATCTTGCGCAGATAGTTCTTGATCACCTGTTCGGTGGTGCCCAACTGGAAGGCAATTTCCTTGTTGCGCTTGCCCTGAGTGATGCAGGCGATGATCGCCATCTCCTTGGGCGAAAGGCGGGGCCGGTTATGCGGACTCACGAGGGCAGCGGCCTGGGCCCGGTAGGCATCGATGACCCAGTTGACCGATTGATTGTCGATCCAGGTTTCGCCGGCGGCGATGCGGCGCACGCACCGCACCAGCAGATCGGGCGAGATGGAGCGGGAAACGATGCCGCGGACGCCGCGCCGATAAAGCTCCACGGTGTGGTTCTCGTCGGCTGCTGTTGCCTGCACGATCAGCTTCACATCCGGAGACAGCCGCAGCAGTTCGGGAATCGCATTGGCCGTTCCGGCCAGCATGCTTCCCTCAAGAAGAACAATGTCAGTAGGGTAGCGTTCGATGGCCATGCGCAGATTTTCCAGCGAGTCGGCCTGCGCTACCACGCGGATGTCGTCTTCCAAGGCAAAGACTTTGCGAATGCCCACGCGGTAAATAGCCTGGGAATCCGCAAGAATAACGCGAATGGCGCCGGGCTTGACCGGCTTTTCGATGTTTTCTCTCTCGGGATTATCGTCCAGAATGTCCATAGTTGGCTGTCGTCGTTAAGCCAACTTTACCTCATTGCTCAGCAAACCGGTATTCATCAATAGTTGCAGCAGCAAGGTGTTCGTTTTGGCTTGTAGAGCAGCGTACCACACGTCCCTTGCAGTGGACCAGAACATCGTGGGGGGTGCCCAGGACCGCGTGCGGCATTCGCATGGAAAATTGGACCTCCAGGCCCACATGTAACGCCCTGTCGAGCGAAAACAGAACCCCGCTGGCTGAGATGTTCCGGGTCAGAGCAGCGATTTCCCCGTTTCCTGTCGACAGCACTACCGGCAGTGCAAGAGGAAAGCGCACCGCGCAGCGCACTTCTTGCCGCCCGGCCGCGCGGGCCACTGACGGAAGCGGCACAGCTGGTTTAGGAGATCTCATATCAAAGCGCCCAAAAGCCTGGGCTTATTTGCAATGTAGCGGATTTTGCTCGTTTAGCACAGGGCACCAAAGTTTTCAGACTGGTAACCATTTCAGCTTCAGTCAGATTCGGTTTCCCGAAACCGTTGGAGGATGAATGCCCCATTTCCGCTTCGTCGGAAAATGCCTGCCCGCTAAAACCGAGCTCCCTTGCTCCGCCGGTCCCCGTTTTGCACTTGACCTTCTTTGGCGCGCCATGCAATTCGCTACTGCTCTTGACTGAAAATCGGGCAGTCGCGTTGCCGTGACGGATCGCCTTGCGCCATGCGCAATGCCCAACAGGTGCTTTCACCCAACAAGTGCTTTCATTGGGCACACATCGGCGCGCTCTGGCGAATAAAAGGCAAATATAAGGTTGCAGTAACCTTATTTTGGTTACCTAAAATATCCACAACTCGTTACTATCGGAGGAAAACTTTTCTAATAACACTTTTGTGGTAGATCGCCTACATATTTTGGGGTACTCTGATTTTGCACAAGATTTGTAGCGCGATGTCTGCCGCTGAGGAAAGTGTCTCTTATGCGTACGAGCAAGTTGCAAGTTTTAAAAGCCTGCTTCATCGCTCTTCTTCTCGTTTCTGCTTGCGCAGTATCCGCGTTCCCGTGGTTGCCCCCGCCGCCTAACGCAGCAGCGGCATTCCCGTGGTTACCGCCTCCGCCCAACGCGGCAGCGGCATTCCCGTGGTTACCGCCTCCGCCCAACGCGGCAGCGGCATTCCCGTGGTTACCGCCTCCGCCCAACGCGGCAGCGGCATTCCCGTGGTTACCCCCTCCGCCCAAGGTGGCAGCGGCATTCCCGTGGTTGCCCCCTCCGCCTAAGGTGGCAGCAGCATTCCCGTGGTTACCGCCTCCGCCCAAGGTGGCAGCAGCCTAGATCAATCTTCATTATTTGTAGTCAGGCCCACCCTTCACACCGGGTGGGCTTTTGTATTTCCTTGACGGGATTCGAATGGGTACCATGATCGTATCTATTATCGCGCAGATAATACTGCTATCCTCAAATCACTAGTTGAGCAGATCGGGCTCGATGGCAATGAATTTTGAAAAGATCGTTTTTATCGCCGCCTTTTTGAGTAACTTGGCGGTAATCGGGCTGCTTTTTTATCGGCGCATTTGGCGTACATTGCCTGTTTTTTGCGCATACTGCATCTGGGACTTATCGAGCAACCTTGCGGTGTATGCAATTCGCCAGTACGAACCGGCAATTTTTTTTCAAGCCTACTTCACGCAAACAGTCCTGGATTCTGCGCTTATATTCTGTGTTTTGGTTGAGCTGGCTTGGTCTGTGCTGCGCCCAGTCCGCGCCTCTCTCCGGCGCGGCGCCCTCGTGGTAGTCGGCGTTTTGATCTTGTTGCTCGGCGCGGCGATCTGGCCATTCGCGGCCGTTCCGGGACTTGCGCATGCCTTATCCGCTAGAGGGCTTGTGTTGGCGCAGCTGCAGCAGACAATTTCGATCCTTCGCGTCCTCATCTTCCTGCTTCTCGCCGCCGGCAGCCAACTTCTATCGATCAGCTGGCGTGATCGTGAATTGCAGGTCGCCACCGGGCTGGGCCTCCTTTCCCTCGTCGGCCTGACTGTGTCCATGCTGCATTCGCGCCCGACCACCGTATCCCAGTATCGCTATCTAGGTGAAGTAGTAATCATAAGCTACCTTTGCTGCTTGCTGTATTGGGCGGTCAGCTTTGCGCAGAAAGAAGCCGAACGCCGCGAATTCACTCCCCAGATGCGGAGCATGCTGCTTGCCGTGGCCGGCGCCGCGCGCACCACCCGCGTTGCACTTGAAGATTCGCATGCAGGCAAATCGCGGAAGCAAGATCAACGGTGTGGCTGAACGTTGCGATTACCGCTGCGAAGATAACCCCTTGACGCCCGCCCGGCGCCACCGTTTCAGCCCCGCGGCCGCACGTTGACACGCAGGTTCGCCTCAGGTTGTAATGAAAGCAGTGGTGAAGGAGTTCACCCTTAACCGCTGTCCAGGCCGGACAGATGATGACTCCTGACAGGGAATCCTGTCGCGGAGTCATGTCGCGGCGCGATCCCCGAGTGCACATTGAGGAGCATTTGTCCATGACAAGTCCATGGGCACTCTCGGCTTTGTGGTGGGTTTGGCGCTTCGATACTACATCGGCTGGAGGATCGTATCGAACTCGGAGCGTGTCTTACGGTACGCGCATTGCCCCGTGATGATTGTCCGCTGAACCGATTGAGAGAGTCCGGAGAGTGCCAGATGCAGGACGCTGAAAAGCTCAACGAGGCTCAACAAAGGCGCTTGTACGCGAGCTGCCGATATATCGACGGGCTTCTGTGCGATCTGGAAGAGGCTCTGCATCAGGCAGATTCGTCATCTCCGTTCCCGCGTTATGTCGTCGATCTCACTCCGGCGGAAGTTGGCCAACTGGAAGAACACATCCGCCTTATTCGTGTACAACTTCTCCGCACTCTTTCATGGCAACAGATGAAGCCGGAAACTCCCGAAATTCCCGCTACTCGTGCGGCGCTCACTAGCCTGGCCTTCATTGACATTGCGATTGAGGAATTGAGTCCCAGGCACTTGCGGGGCTGCGGAGCCGTTCCCGAGGGCGCAATCGAGGGACTGAATGGCGTGCTTCGCGATCTTCGTTCTGTTACTCGCCGAATGGAAATCTATATCCGCCGGGAGCTGGCCACCCGAGAGGCTGGGATCAAGGAAGGATAGACTTACAGAAAACGATTTGCCATGCCTGGGTCCAGCTTTCAGAGCGCCGCCGATTCCCAATATCTTGCCGCTATTGAGCGCATCGATGAAATGGCGCGCCTGCAAGCGCAGGCGAAGAGGCGGAAGTCTCTTTTGCTCTTCGGCCCGGAGGGGGTTGGCAAGACGCGCCTGCTGCAAAGTTTCCTCAAGACACAGCCGTTGGTGCTGCACATTCCGCAAACACAATCGCCACGCGGCTTGCTTCTGACGTTGGTTGAGGATCTGCGCGCTCTGGCAAAGCCAGGACTGAATCTCCCCCTAAATATCGGGTCGTTGAGCACCAAGTCGCTCAAGGGCGTTGCGATGCGCACGTTGGACCTTTTCCCGTTTCTTCTCGTGCTGGATCACTTGACAGGCCCTTCTCGTGTACTCACCGGCCTCATCAAGGATTTGAACTACTACGAACGCACCCCAGTCGTCTTCGTCGCCCGATCGCCGCACATGGAGGATATTGGCGCATTGCAGCCGATGTGCGCGGGCCGTTCGGAGAAATTGGAGTTGAGAGATTTCGCCCCGCCTGTCGCCCTTGAATTCGCGCAGAGAGAGGCGCACAGAACCGGCCTATGGGCCTCAAATCTGGACCATGTGCTTGACTCTCTTGTCGAATGGAGCAACGGGAACCCAGGCAGCATCGTTCAAATGGTGAAGATGGCGCATTTTGAGAGGTACCGCATGAATGACCAAATTAAGGTGCACGTTTTGTATCTTGACTATCGGATGGGGAATCGCGAGTAGTCTGGCGGTCCAAGCCAGAATCAATCGACATGTTTTCTCGACGCAGGGACGATCCGCGGCACCGCGACTGAATGAAATCAGATAGGTATCCGAGAGTTGGCTTGTATCGGGGACAGTGTGCACGCCCACACACAACATTTCGCGTGAAACGGGTTATTTACCAATGGATGGCCTGCGGACCGCTCGCTTTTCCACGTCGTCGCGTTGCTGCATAGTAGTCCATCTATGCATAGGTGGCATCTGAGCATAGGTGGCATCTGAGCATAGGTGGCATCTGAGAGGCTGTTTTTCACCTCCCTCTCATGCAAATTGGAGCATACTGAAGAGGCAAGGTGCCCAAACAATCTGGAGTTAGAGGAGCCGATGCTTTCGATTCGCCAATCACGGATCGTACCATTTGTTCTCATCATTTTAGGGGCCTTTTGCTGCTCGCATGGGCACGCGCAGGCGGCATTGCTCATGGAGGAGCCGTACGGCTTCTTTGGAACCCTGAACCCAACCGGACACAACGCCATTTATTTCGAGCGGATCTGCGCGGAAACGCCGGTGAAGCTGCGGCGCTGCTTGCCGGGCGAGCTGGGCGCAGTCATCGCCCGGTACCAGGGAATCGACGGCTACGATTGGGTGGCCATCCCGCTTCTTCCCTATCTCTACTCGGTCGAAGATGCTTCTGAAGTTCCCTCCCACGTGGATCGCGAGCAGGTGAGGCGGCTGCGCGACCGGTATCGCGAGGCTCATCTGGAGAGCCTGGGATTGAACTTGCCGCGGGGGAGTTTTGTGCGCGGCGGCTGGACGCAACTGGTCGGCGCTGCGTATGAGCGGCGCATCTTCGCCTTCCGCTTTGAGACGACGCCCGAACAGGACGATGCCCTGATGGCGCGCTTGAACGCGGGACCGAACCGCACCAGCTTCGAGCTGCTTTTCAAAAATTGCGCCGATTTTGCGCGGGTGATTCTCAACTCCTATTTCCCATCGTACGTTCCGGCGCAGTGTTTTCCCCGATGCCGGCATGACCACGCCGAAGCAGATCACCCACAAGCTGGTAAAGTATGCGCGCAAGCACCCAGGGACGGGCCTTGCGGTCTTTGAGATACCGCAGATTCCGGGCTACCGGCGAATGAGCCACTCGCCCAAGGGCATTGACGAGTCGTTGCTCACCACTCCCTACGCCATTCCGATCGTGCTGCTGAATCCATATCTTGCCGGCGGGCTGTTTGTGGATTACCTGGTGCGCGGCCGCTATCATCCGATCCCCAGGCATCCCGAGGTTTTGGGGCCGGAGAATTTATCTCCGTTGACAGCGCCGGCCGCGACCCAGCAGAATTCCGTAAGCGCAGCGGTCCCCTACGGACAGGTCTTCGTCCGTGGGCTTGAGCGCAGGCGTACAGGCCCCCGGCCCTGTTTCCGCCGGCCCTGCGCCATCGCAGGAGGCTGGGGGAGCCAATCCCGGCATGCGAGGAACTGGAGCTGCCAATGAGTAAATCGGAGTCGCAAAATCTCAAGAACCATGCACGGCTCGATCCGCCGTATCCATTTCGTTCTCGCGTCCGTGCTTATCGCCAACCTCATCGTCTCCATCGTCTATGTGGTGCGCCATCCGTGCTTCTATTCGGCATGGTTTGTCGTGCTTTCGGTGGCGGCGTTCGTCGCGCTTTCCGGATGCGCACTTACCCCTTGAAGGTGCAGGACCGCGTCATCCGCCTCGAAGAGCGGCTGCGCCTGCAGGCTCTGGCCCCCGCGGAGTGGCACTCACAAATCTATCGCCTCACCGAAGACCAGTTGATCGGGCTGCGTTTTGCCGCCGACGATGAGGTGGTGGAGCTGGCCAAGCAGGCGCTCGAACACAACCTGAACCGCAAGCAGATCAAGGAACGCATCAAGGACTGGCGCGCCGACAACTGGCGGGTGTGAGAAGGACAGTGGTCAGGGGTCAGGGGTCAGAGAACAGCAGAACAGAGAACAGAGAAAAGAGATCAAGGCCGCTGCTGCGGCTGAATTTCTTGATTGCCCTCACGGAATTTGCGAAAATGCTGCATCCTCTGTTCGCGGCGGCGGGAGCGAGCGTGAAAGTAGCAGAAGGCCGAGCCGCGTTGCGCGGGCGAATGGCACTTCTTGCCATCTGACTTGATGTGACGAGCAGGGGCTAAAGGCCGAGGTTTTGAGTTGCACTTTCGGCACGACTGAAGTCGTGCCCTGACACAAAGTCTGGCCAGTTGCACGTTCGGCACGACTGAAGAGGCTGCGGAAAAACACGGGGATTTGGTTTTTGCGGTAGAAAAGTGGGACCGCAGGGGCTAAAGCCCTATTGAGTTTATTGGCTTTATCGGCACGACTGAAGTCGTGCCCTGATACAAAGCCCGCTCCGCGTCGAGTTTCTCCGCAAGCTGTGAAGCCGTGCCCTTGTTACAAAGCCGGCGATGCGGACATTCGCACAACGGCCGGTAGTGGCGAATTTTCTGTCCCCTTTGAGGGGCTGCCGATCCTAAAGCCTCCGGCTCTGCCAAGGAGCAAAAATCCTTTTGCTGCTTGCCTCGTTTACCAGACCATGGGCCTGGTGTCTCACTGCCGGAGGACACCTATTGCGTCGGCGGAGTCCCAGCGTCCGGTGCTGGTGTTTTGCTCAAGGATTCGGCGTCGAGCGGGTGCTCCTCGCGATAATGCTCGACCGACATCTTGCCGTCCCACCAGGTCCAGTTCATGGGATAAACGTCGGGATCGAAGAAGACCTCGTAGAAGTGCCAGACAACAATGGCGAGCGTAGCCAGGATGGCTTCGTAGTAGTGGATGGCGGTGGCTACATCGACCCACCAGCGCGCCAGCAGGTTTCCTACCCACACTTTGGCCCACATCATCACGCCGGTGAGGCCCATTAGCGCCGTGCCCCAGACCAACGCCCAGTACTCCGCCTTTTCACCGTAGGCGAAGCGGCCATACTTCGGCTTCTCCTTGCTCAGCCCGAGATAATAGCGCATTGTTGTCCAGGCATCGAATACGTCTTTGGGCCTGGCTGTAATGTCGTACAGGACGCGCCGCCCTTCGCGAGTGAGGGCGAGATATAAGACGTGATAGATGCCGACGCCAATGAGGATGACGCCCGCGATTCGATGGATGACGCTGCGCAGATGCTCGCCCATGCCTAGCATGTGCGCGAACCAGGACTCGGGAAACTTGAGCGCAAAGCCGGTGATGACGAGAACGATGAAGCTACTGAACAAAATGAGATGTTGACAGCGCTGATTCACGTTCATGCGCTGCATGAAGGGACTCTGCATGCGCCGCCGCGCCACGGCTTTGCCGCGCCAGACGATGGCGTTGTGCAGGAACATAGCGCCGATTACGAGGGCGATGAGGACGATATAGATGTTCCGCACCCAATGGACCGCGATGGAACCGATGTCGCCGGGGGGTGGCGGGCCGCCCTGGAAATGGACCGGCGTGAGCGTGAACTTTTGCGTGACGCCTTTGTGGCACTTGCCGCACGTGGCGTCGAGGTTGGCGCGATTGGTCGAGGAACGGGGATCGCTGGAGGGCAGGATGTCGTGGACGCCGTGGCAACTGGAGCAATTGGCGGCGACCACCGACCCGCCTTCCGCGGCCAGGCCGTGATAGCTGTCGAAGTAGCTGGTGACGCGATTGCCGGGAACGCCAAACTCCTGCGAGAGGCGCACGCCCTCATGACAGCGGGCGCAGATGTCGCGAGAGAGATTCTGCCCAGCGACCGGTGAGTTGGGGTTGGAGGGCGCCTTTATGGTGTGAATTCCGTGGCAATCCGTGCATGTCGGGGCCAGCTCGTTGCCGCGCGCGATGGCCTGTCCGTGAACGCTCTGCATGAATGTGGTTTGGATGGCCGCATGGCACTGGCCGCAGGTGGCGGCGACGTTGAACTTTGAGATGGGCGATTTGGCCTCGGTGGCGGGGAGAATTTCGTGCGTGCCGTGGCAATCGGTGCAGACCGCGGCCTTTTGCGAGCCGTTGGCGACGGCGCGGCCGTGCACGCTGTCCTGGTATGAGAGGAAGGGCTGCGCGCTTTCGCCGTTCGACTCCATGAGAAACTTTTGCCCGTGGCACCGGCCGCAGGTGGCGGGAATATTGGCGTGATTTACCGATGATTTGGGATCGCCCGCGCCCTCAATCTGGTGAACGTCGCCGTGGCAATCCTGGCAGCTTGCGGGGATCTTTCCGCTCTGGTCCAACTTCGCGTGGATGCTGTGCTGGTAGGCTACGCCGGCATCGGCGTGGCACTGCGCGCAGCTCACCTTTTGCGGAGGCGTTTCATGCGCCAGGCTCTTCACATCCTTATGGCAATCCACGCACGAGAAGACACGGCCGTGGATGGAGTGCTTGAGCTTGCTCTGGTCAACGAAGAGACTGACCTTGGCTCCGTTCTCGCCCGTAGTCGTGAGCGTGGGGTCGGAGTGGCAGGCGAGGCAGTCCGCGTCCTGGAGTTTCTGCGCGGCTTGTGCGGTCGGGGTCGAGGCAAGAAGATAAAAAACCAGCGAACCAATAAAAAAACTTCTGGCGAAGTTCATGCCTTGAGCAAATACTCTTGCGAGAAATCCCGCCGTGACTCGTATCACAGGAACACTGTGCTAGGTGTCACAAGCGCACAGGTCAACCTACTGCAACATGCCGGCATCCAAATCACGTGACAAGCTTGCCGGCAGTTCCGGCAAGCCCAAGAGTCTTCGTTTGGTGGCATGAAATATCTCTTCCCAGGAGGAATGCGATGAAGTGTGTTTCTTTCATATCGAGCCTTTGTCTTTTGTCGATAGCGTCTATGCTCGCCGCCCAGACCGCACGCCCCGGCGAGAACAACCACACCTTTAATCACGGCGAATTTGGCGTCTATGGCGATATGTTCCGCGTAGCGCCGTCAGGGGCGCCCGCTGTAAATTACCTGGGCCTCGGCGGCCGCGTCGGCTTCAATACCGGCGCTCATGTTGCCCTTGAAGCCGAAATGAATTACGACTTCGAGCAGAACTACTCAACCACAACCGGCACCGGGGTGACCAGCAGCACCTACACAAGTTCGGTGCGCCCGATCACGGGTCTCTTCGGTCCGAAATTTCAGTTTGGGACTTCGGGGCCGTTCCGCGCCTTCGTTGAGGGCAAAGCCGGCTTCATCGATTTCACCACCAGCTGTAACGCGCCTGCAGGATCGGGTACCTGCTTCTCCAACAGCCTGGCGGGATTTGGCGGAAGCTCGACACATTTCGCGGCGTTCCCCGGCGGCGGCATTGAAGGTTTCTGGGGCCCCATCGGGCTCCGCGTGGAGGCGGGCGACGAACTCTGGTACAACGGCTACAACGGCGGCAACGTCTATAACAATCTGCGCGTGACGTTTTCTCCGACGTTCCGGTTCTAGTCTCTGACCGAGTAGAGGTGCCTTATTGATCCGGCCCCAAAATAGTGTTAAGCAGCATATGCGACTCTCGGTCTTTGAAGAAGGCTTTGACGCGTTCTGGTGTGGTGGTCAGCTTCTCCATATGCAGGGCAGCGGCAGATTGCAATTTTGCTTTCGTTCTCATCGGAACCTTGGTTGCGATCGCGTGTTTGAGGCCGGCGTTGAGTCGTTCGTCCGGATTCAGTTCCGGCGAGTAACTGGGAAGGTAGAAGACCTCGATCTGCTCGCTGTGCTCGGCCAGCCATTGCTTCACCGGCTTACAGTGATGCACGCCCAGGTTATCGAGCACCAGGAATACCTTGCGTCCCGCCTGTTTGATAAGTGCCTGGAGGAAATCGATCAATCGTTGGTGATTGAAGTTACCGTCGACGATCTCCCAGCAGGTTTTGCCTTGATTGGTCACGGTGGAGATCATCGACAGTCTCTGTCTGGTTCCCCCCACGACGCGAGCGATGGGCGTCTGGCCCTTGGGTGCAAATCCCCGCCCCCGCACATCGGTGTTGACCAACGCTGTCTCGTCGCCCCAATGTATCTCCGCTCCTTCGTCTTTGGCGCGTTCGGCGATGGCGGGATACGTCTCATGCAGCCACGCCTCGATGGCCACGGGGTTCTGCTCATAGGCGCGCCGGATGGGCTTTTGTGGAGTGAATCCCCATCGCTTCAGGTACTTGCCCACGGCGCGCACGCTCATCTTTACAGCGCACTCGTGCGCAATCAACAACATCACCGCGGCGCGCGTCCAGAGAGCAAAGTCCATCTTCAACTGCTCCGGACGCTTCTCCTGAATCAGCCGCTGCACACGATCCTCCTGCTCCTTGGTGAGTGACCGGCCGAAGAAAACCGGGCGTCCTCTCTTGCCCGGCGCCAGACCCTGCATACCTGCTTGCGCATAGCGCTTCAGGGTGTTCGTGACTGCGGTGTAACTCAGGCCCACATCCTCCGCAATTTGAGATCGATTCCGGCCCCGCTTATGGGCTCGAATCACCTGCCGTCGGCGCTCATGCTGAGCCGCTGGACTTAACTTTCGTGCATCCTCATGTCCCATATACCTTGAGACGAATCAAAAACCTAAAAAGTCTCAGTATTTATGGGCCGAGTCTATAGGTTTGTGCTTTCCCTGGTCTCAAAATCGAGACCAGGGGCACCCAACATTGACACAAATTCATGCGGTCAGAGGCCTAGTGGGCGAACGGTTGTGCCTCGATCATGTGCTGGCGGCGTGGACGCCGCCAGCACAGCCGGCCTCCGGCGCTGTCTTCAATGTGTTCGGATCTCCAGGTGGCAGCTGAGAACTGAGGGCTGTTAACTCAAATACGCGGTCAGAGTCAGCACCAGAAGCGTTAGCCCGGTGAAGATTGCCATGAATCCAACCACCTTGGAAAAGTTGAGCAGCCAGATAGGCGGCGCGACGCCGATGCGCGATTCCAACTTACCCTCGGCGGCAACCCGCTGGTACTCTTCGGGGCGCTTGAGCTTGAACTCCTCTTCGCTCTCCACGCCGGTAAAGATCACCATGTCCATGGGAAAACTGTCCGGGCGCAGATGGGTGTTGACGAAGTGAATGGAGAAGATGAACAGAATGGCGAGCAGCCCCTCTTCGCTGTGAATCACCAGAACGGCGTTCAGCGCCCAGCCGGGCAAAAAGTGGGCGAAGAACGGGGCAAACCACATGGCGTAGCCTGAGAACCCGATCACGATCATGCCCCAGAAAACGGCCCAGTAATCGAACTTCTCCCAGTAGGCATAGCGCCCGAACCGCGGCCTGGGGCCCAGGCCGAGGAACCAGCGCATGTGCCCAAAAAGATCTTTCAAGTCCTTCCAGTGGGCCACCATCGAGGTCGACCCCCAGAAAATTCCCTTTTCGCGATTCAGGATGCCGCGCTGAAAAATCTCTTTCACATGGATCAGGAACGCGACGGTCAGCACGATCGCGAAGAATTTATGGAGGAACAGAATCGCACCGAATCCGCCCACGCCGGCCGCGAACTTACGCGCCCAGAAGCTCTCGCTGAAGCGCATTGGCAGCCCCGTGGCTGCGAGGCCGAGAAACGTGCTGAACAGGGTCGCGTGCATGTACCGCTGCTCGCGTGTAAAGCGCACGAAGTACCGGCCCGTGGCGCTGTTTTCCGCGTTTGCCGCTTGCTTCAACTCTGCCGCTTGCTCCAACTCAGGCATCCTTGCCTCCATTTGCGGTTTTGCCCTTCACCTGGTTGTAGCGCGCACGGATCACCCACAGAATGGTGTGAATCATGAAGAAGATCAGCACGCTGGCGAGGAGCAGATTCATGAACAGCCGCACGAAGAAAAGCCCCGGACTCAGCTTGCGATCGCGCGCGTTGGCATGGGGTTGATACCCCACGAAGCTGAGGTTCGCGCCCGCGTGGCACCTGCCGCAGGTCGTCACCAGGTTGGCTTTGTTAATGGGAGAGGACGGATCGCTGGCCGGCCGCACGTCGTGCGCCCCGTGGCAGTCCCAGCAGCGCGCCGTCTCCACGTAGCCGCCCAGAGAGCCCAACTGCGAGTGGAAGGTGTCGCGGTAGGTGGAGAACTTGTCCTTGTGGCAGTTGCCGCAGATGGGCGTGGACTGCATACGGAACGCCGCTTCAGTGGGCTGGAGAATCGCATGCGCGGTGTGGCAATCGCTGCACACCGGCGCCTTCAGGTTGCCCTTCGCGACGGCTTTGCCGTGCACGCCCTGTTCGTACTCGGCGTCGATCTTGGCGTGGCAGTTGCCGCAGGTCTTTGGGATGTTGGTTTTATAGGTCGGGCTCTGCGGATCGTTATGGCTCAGGATGTGGTGCGATCCGTGGCAGCTCTGGCAGTTGGCCGCTACCAGCAAGCCTTCCTCGCTCAGCGCAAAGCCGTGAATGGAGTCAATGTAATTCGGGTAGACACTCGCCAGCCCGTGTTTCCCAGCCATACCGCCATTGCTGTGGCAGTTGCCGCAGGTTTTGGGCACGTTCAGCGGATAAACCGCGGAGCGTGCGTCGGTCTTGGCAAATATCTCGTGCGCGTTGCCATGGCAGCTCGTGCATGGATGTTCCTTGCCGTCGGCGTGGACGCTGCCGCTGAGCTGGGCAGCCTGATCGGCGTGGCAGTTCTTGCAGTCGACGGGCGCAACCTTGTCAGGATGTGGATAGCCCTTGATGTCGGCATGGCAGTTGCTGCACTGAAGGCTGCCGTGAATGCTGTCGCTGAATTTTTTGCCGTCGACAGCGATGCTGTGTCCGGCGGCGTCGGTCATGCTGGCGTCGCCGTGGCAAGTCAGACAGTCCGTTTGCGCACGAAGGGCGGCGGGCGCAAGCGCCAAAATGGCCAGGCCGGCCGCTACCACTCCCCCACGAATGAAGAACAAGGCTCTATACAATGCGGCTTGGATCATTCCGCCGTCTTCCTTCCCCAGGCAAAAAAGGACTACTTGCCGGTCTCGCTCAAGTGCGCAATCCGCCCCGTTTCTTCGATCTCGTTTTTGAGGGGTTCGCACTTATGAGATCACGCTATTGAGAAGAAACTCGCAGTGACAGTTATCACAAACGCGGCAACACAGATCACAAAGACAGCTTTCAGCCGTTAGTTCTCAGCGATCTGCGCGGTGCGCCAAGCCACATGCCTCGCAGCAAGCGCCGAGTGAAAAACCGTTGTAGGATACGTCCATGGCTGCCTATCGAGTCGTTCTCCGCCAATCCAAGGAAGGTTTTTGAGCGTCTCCTGCCCTGGCCTGCCGGGCTGCCGACCGCAAGGCGTCAGGGAGGAAGAAGCGCTTGAAAACATTCGTATTGCGGTACGGGAGTATGTCGAGGCCGCTGTTCCCAGCAGTTTCCTTCCGCCGGAGAACATCTCGTCCCAATTTTTCTGCTTTGCCAAATCCTGTTTGAGCGCCTGCGAAGTGATGTGGATCACATGCCGCCGCTCATCCGGTCGAAGAGAATAAAATGCGCTGGAAGCTGTCCGCAATTGCATTCCCCGAAGCCGCCGCTGAGTGGTTTTTCGGTCCAGATTCGGTCAAGGAAAAGCCACCCTGCACGGAGCCTGAAAGCGCACGTGTATTGTGGAACTGCTTTGCTTAGGAGCCACTCGATGGGCACAGTCGCGATTTCTGAAACGAAAACGATGCTCACCCTCCCTGGGGATGCGGTGCGGCAGATTCTGTGGCGCTACGCCGACCGGTTCGACCTGCAGATGCTGGTGCAATCGGCGCGCGGCGTGGCGCGGGGCACGGTGGCGCGGCTGGTCGCAGCCGGCGAGCGCAACACCCACGAGTGGACTGCGGGCAAAGACGAGATGATGGACGCCTTCGACCGCGCCGGAATCACGGCGGCTTTTATGGAGCCGGAAGAGGGCGGATTCATCGTTGGGCCGAAGAATCTCGCGCTGGGTCTGGCGGCCTACGAGCTCGCTTGGGTCGATGGCGGCGCGGCCACTGCCAGCCTGGCTGGCTTTCTTGCTCTCTCGCCCATCCACGAGCGCGGCACGCAGGAACAAGTTACCCGCTACAAAACTCTCTCCGCTCCACCACAGCCCGGCGAAGACCGCAAGCCCTGGCGCGGAGCCTTCGCGCTCACCGAGCCCATCCCTTATGTGGGCGTGGATGCCGGCATGTTGAGCGGCAAGCTGCGCGTGGCCGAGTGGAAGGACGGCGCCGAGCCCATGCTGCAAGTGGAGAAGCGCGGCCGGTTTATCACTGGAATTGCTTTTGCCAACTTCGTCACCGCGGCGGTGAACTCCGACGACGAGCGCGCCGCTCTATCAAGGGCAGTTGCATGGTGATTCTGGAAGAGGGCGACGAAGGCACTTTCGACCGCGGCACGGCAACCAAGAAGCTGGTGCACCAGCTCTCCTCGACCGGCGATCCCGTCTTCAACCTCAAGATTCCGGCCAGCCGCATCGTGGGCGGATACACGGTGAAGGACGGCGTGATCGTCCCCAACTTCAACCACAGCGAAGTGATCGATGCGGTTTTCCGCCGCACGCGCGTGCCGGTGGGCCTGATGACGGCGGCCAAGCTGCTTTCGGCGGTTGAGCCGGTGATCCGCTACCAGCGCCAGCGCTTTCGCGGCGCCGAGGGCGCCAAGCCCGGCTCCGTGCGCTACGAGCAGGGCATTCAGCAGCGCGAAGACGCGCTGCACCGCCTGGTGGACGTGTGGGCCGCGGGCGAGGCGGCTTCGTCGCTGGGCTTTGCCGCGGCGCGGCTGTTTGACGTGCTCGATCCCCTGGAAAAGCAAAAGACGGCGATTATGAAAGAGCGCGGAGTGACGGGCGGGCGCGCGGAGATGAAGGCGCTGAAGGAAAGCGAGCAGCGGGCCATCGAGCTGATGGGGCTCAAAGAGGACAGCCCACGCCGCACGGAGCTCGAAGCCGATCCGCTGGTGCAATACGTGCTGAAAGACGCCGAGGCCAACGTGCTGTGCCCGGCCACCAAGCTTTGGAACACCGGCCACGGCGCCAACATGATGCGCGAGGCCGTCAGCCTGATGGGCGGCTACGGCATTACCGAAGACTGCCCGGGCTTCCTGGCCAACAAGTGGATGGACGCGCAACTGGAAGCCACCTACGAAGGCCCTGAAGCCGTGCAGCGGCGCCAGTTGACCGTCACCATGACCTCCGAAGTTTTCCTCGCCGAGTTCCGCGCCTGGACGCGCGAGATGCGCAACATCGCCAGCGATCGTCCCGGCAGCGGCGCATGCACGCTGGCCTCGGCGATGAACCTGTGGGCGTGGACGCTGAACTATCTGCAAAAATCCACTGACCCTACGGGCGCCAAGCTCTATCACGGGCAGCGGCAGGGCGTGACCTTCGCGCTGGCCGATGCGCTGAGTTGGCTGATGGCCTCGCGCTGCCAGATTCTCGACGTGCTGGAGCTGGAGACGCGCGGAGCCTCCGACGCCGTGGCCGCCGAAGGCCTCGCCGGAACCGTGCAATTCCTCAGCGACCTGTGCCACACGCAGGCGGCGCAGGCGGCTGGCGAAGTTTCGCGCATCTGCGCCGAGCTGGTCTTTGGCTACAACCGGCATCCGGCGTGGGACGAAGAAGAGCACAGAAACTGCTTCCTCGCGAGCGAACTGGAAGAGCTGGAAGAAACCATGCCGGGCATCACGGCGATGGCGGTAGACGTGCTGGCGGCCGACGGCAGCCATCCGCAAAAGGCCGGGCCGTGCGCGGGTTGCGCCGGATCGAGCGAGTTTCTGCGCCTGCAAAGCAAATTGACCACCTGCCTCACCGGCGCGCGGCTGGCCAAGGATCGCGCCGCCGACACCGTGAGCAAAGTCATGATTCCCGAAGCGCTGGATTACCCGGCGTAAAGGCAGCTTCTAGCTGTTAGCTCTTAGCTTTTAGCTTGTTCGTTGTTACAGCAGCTGGCCCACAAGCATGGCTTTTGTACATTTGAAGAATGCGGGGATCACAGACAATTCGAAGGTGGACTTTTAAAAGACAAAAACTGTACGCCTAGCATCAGAGAGAATCGGAAAGGATCTTTTCCGTCAAGTCTACGATGTGAAGTTTACGGAAAAATCCGGGAATGTGATTGAGGTGATTGCTGTTGACGATGCGTCCTACGAAGAATGCTCGATGACTGGTGTAGAAGCATTTCTTATATCAAAACATCTAGGGAGTCGCTGAATGAGCGTTGAAGCAACGACCGCGGAATCTCCCGCGATCAACCGCCCGACGATGGAAGTCGACATTGCCTGCGCGGGCTTTGGCCCGGCGACGGGCGGATTTCTGACCACGCTGACGCAAGCGTGGAGCCAGAACCCCGCCGATCCCGCCTTCGAGAGCCGCGTCGCGCCGGGAATGCCCCTGCAGGTGCTCTGCTACGAGCGCGCCGACGATCTTGCCGCAGGCGTCAGCGGCGTGGTCACCCGCGCCGAGGGGATTCGATCGAGCTTTCCCACGCTCGATCCCGCGGAAATTCCAATGGCCGCTCAAGTCAAGCAGGAGCGCGTCTTCTACCTGCTCGATCCCATTGGCGCCAGCAGGCGCTCTCTCCCGCTGCGGTTAGGAGATTTTTTTCTTGGTCTCGGGAAGAAGTTGTGGCTGAAAGACTGCGCATTCGAGCTGCCCTGGACGCCCTCGTTTCTGCATAAGAACGGCGGGCTGGTGCTCTCCATCGGCCAGTTCAACCAGTGGGTTGGCTCGCAACTGATGGCCAGCGGCCTGGTGCAGATTTGGCCGGGAAGCCCGGTCAGCGGCCCCATCTTCGCCGAGAATCCAAACCGCAAAAGTTCAGGCGTTGCCGGGCTCCGCCTCGCCGATCAGGGCGTCGACAAGCACGGCGCGCCGGCCGATGGATTCATGGCCGGCATGGACGTGCGCGCGCAGCTCACCGTCGTAGGCGATGGCCCCGTGGGCGCAGTCGGGCAAAAGCTGGATGAGCGCCTTGGCCTGCCCGCCGGTCACGCGCGTCGCGAATGGGCGCTGGGCATGAAGTTTGTCATCGAGCTGCCCGAAGACACACAACTCGAAGCAGGGGCCGTCTGGCACACTTTCGGATTTCCCGAGCCGGAGATCTTCGGCTTTCTCTACGTGCATCCTGAGCGTCTCGCCTCGGTCGGCATTTTCGTGCCCTCCTGGCTGGGCGATCCCGCGCGCACGGCTTATCGCTACTTGCAGCACTACATTCAGCATCCGCTCCTCTGGCGGCACCTCAAGAACGGCACGCTGCGCTCGTGGGGCGCAAAGTCGCTTGAAGAGTCGGGCAAGCACGGCGAGCCGTTCCTCACCGGCGACGGATTCGCGCGCATCGGCGAGGGCTCCGGCTCGACCAACATGCTCACCGGTTCCGGCGTGGACGAGGCCTGGACCACGGGCGTGCAACTGGGCGAGGCCGTGATCGAACTTCTGCGCGCCGGCAAGCCCTTCACGCAGGAGAACCTGGCCGCAACCTACGAAGCGCGCCGCCGCGCAAGCTGGGTCGAGCGCGGCGCGCGCGAAGCCAGGAACGCACGCAACGGTTTTCACCTTGGGTTCATTCGCGGACTCGCCGGCATGGCGCTCGCCGGGCTCAGCGGCGGCCAGCTCTCGCTCAAGGCGCACATTCCGTCCGGCGCCCAAGCAGATTCGCCGGCTCGGAATGTACGAGACGGCAGGCCTCAAGCTGAAGCAGGCCGCGGCGCTGGCCATCGAAGACGGCCGCCCGCTGCACGACGCGCTGATGACGGCGCGCGGCTGGCCCGAGATTCCACTTCGACGGCCGGCTGCTGGTCACGCACCAGGATGCGCTGCTCACTGGGCGGCAAGGTGCAGGCCATGCCGGGATTCGCCGATCATGTCGTATTTCTCGACAAGCGTCGATGCATCTCCTGCGAAGAGAAGACCTGCATCGCGATGTGTTCCGGCCAGGCCATCACGCTCGGCCCCGAAGGCACGCCTGCATTCGAGCGCGAGAAGTGCGTTCATTGCGGCGCGTGCCTGTGGAACTGCGCCCACTCGCCCGACGGCGAGCACGGCAACATCGAGTTCCAGGCCGGCTCAGGCGGTCTTCACTCAGCCGAGAATTGAGTTCTTCCGGCAATAAATGTCATCACCGACGAGAGCTGCTAACCTCTTTAGGACACTTCCGTTTTCTTGGGCATTTTGCTAGTACCATGCAGATGGAGGGGACATCATGAAGAAGACTTTGTTTGTCCTTTTAGTGGTGATTGTTACTTCCGGTAGCGTTGCCGCGCAGTCAGAATCAAAAGGAGGAGTTTGTATTTGGGTGGATAGCGAAGATTTGGGGTCCATCGTGTCCTCACAGGCCGGAGGATCAATACTACCCATCACAAAAGCGGCGGTCAGTCGCATCCAACAGATGGCCACCAATAGTCTGCGTGCAGATAAGTCCAATATGGTTTTGGATACGTGCCCGCAAGACAGAGAGAATATTGAGCTAGATGTAGTCGTCGGTCAGTTTCGTGGAGGTTATGTGGCAAGTGTTTCCGTCACTATCCAAGGTGGAAAAGATGGCCCTATCCATGTTTCATCGAATGTCATAGCTGCCAGTACCGAAAAGATGCTCGCCGCGGATATTGCCTTAGCATATGCGAGTCTTAAACTTCGTGTTTCAACAGGGCTCGGAAATAAATAGCAACCGCAGGTCCTTCGACTATGTTTGTCGCAAAAAACGCGCCAAACTCCGCTCAGGATGACAGCGCCTTTTGTAGGAAATGAGATTTAAAGCAAGGATTTAGCAGAAAAAGGAAGTCTTCATGGCAACTGTTTTGCACGTCGTCGTTTGCGCCGGAGTCGTCCCCGATCCGCTGCAAACGCTCGAACCCACCACGACGCCCACCGGCCCCGGGATCAAAAACGAAATGGTTCTTCCCGCGGTGCTCGACCCATGGGCCGCGTGTGCGCTCTATGAAGCGGCAGCTCTCGCCGCGAAGAATCCCGGCAGCAAGCTGTGGCTGGTCTCGCTCGGTCCCAAGGCCAAATTGCAGCAGGTGATGATGACCATCGCGCAGAAGGTCGCCTTCGAGCTGGTTCCCATCGACGGCCCGATCGGGGGCTTTCCTGACGCGCACTCGACAGCCGCCGTGCTTGCCGAAACCATCGCTGCGCTTCCCGGCCTCGACCGTTCGAAGCTGCTCATTTTCGGCGGATGGGAATCTGCGTCGCGCGGCGCGGGCGTCACGCTCGAGCTTGTCGGCGAGCGCCTCGGCATCGCCGACCAGTTTCAGGGCGTGGACCAGATTGATTTCCGCGACGATGGCTCCTTTGAGGTGCTGGAGCGCGTGGAGGGCGGCAAGCACCAGGTATCGGTGTGCGCGGGAGCGCCTGCGGTACTCGGTTGGGCCACGGGCAACCTGGCCGAGCCGCGCAACAATCCGCAAGTGGGCATGGCGAACATGCGCACTATTATGCCGGCGCTTCAGAGAGCGAAAACAACCGCGCTCGAAGCCAACAGCTTGAGTTACGTGTCGGTGAGCCTGCCCAAGCAGCAGCGCGAGACGCGCGTCGAGAAGAACATGAGCGCGGAGGAGATTGCGCGCGAGCTGGTGGAGTGGATGGGGAAAGACAGCTAAAAACAGCCTAGGAGCCGGTAGCTTGTAGCCTGTAGCTCGTAGCTTTTGGCTGCCGGCTACAGACTACGTTCTGAGGGAGATGGACTGGCTACCGGCTACCGGCTACAAGCTACGTTTTGAGGGAAGTGGAAAAAATGGAATCGATTCTGGTTTTGACCCACGCCGATGAAACCGGCTCAGCGTTGAGCAAAGCATCGCTCGAAGCCGTCACGGCGGGCAGGGAACTGGCTGCGCGAATGGGCGCGGCGCCGATCGTCGGGATTGTTGCGAAGGATGCTGCCAGCGCGGCGAGCGCAGTGGCCGGCGCCGGCGCGCGATGGCTTGCGGTTTCAGGCGAAGCGTTTGCGCAGGCGCGCTATGCGAGCGATGCGGCGGCGTGCGAGGCTCTGTGCCGCGCGGCAAATGCGACGATGATCCTCGCCCCGCATAGCGCGCGCTTTGCGCGGGTGATGGCGGGTGTCGCCCACAGACTCGGCGGCTTCATCGACACCCATGTCACCGCCCTCTCCGGCGCTGAGTCCGGCCCGGAATCGATTTCGGTGACACGGTGGTTTTACCGGCAGCGGGTGGAGGCGGTGGTGAGCCGCGCCGCGCGGCCGTGGTTTCTGCTGCTGGATGCCGGGACGCATACAGCGTTTGCCGCCGAACCCGCCGCGGCCCCGGCGCGAGTGGAGCAAATCGCGGCGGAGTTGCCTGCGCTGCGCACAACCGTGACCGGCTTTCGCGCGCCAAAGCAGGACGAGCAGACCATTCGGCCGGATGCGAAGCTGCTCTTCGTCGCCGGCGCAGGCTGGACCAAGAAGCAGCCGGACGGACAGGTGCGCGTCGCGGAAGCGGGCGAGCTGATTTTGAAGTTCCTGCGCGCCTCGGGGGCGTCGCTGGGCAGCTCCAAGTCATTAGTCGACCAAGGCGGCGAAGGGCAGTCGGTTCTCCCCTTTCTGACGCATTTGAACCAGGTCGGCCAGACCGGCTCGACGCCGCGCCACGCCAAGGGACTCGCGACCTGCTGCCATGGCGAGGAGCCGCACGTGGTAGGCTGGCGGTTCATCGGCGAGCGGCGCGCCATCTCGCTCGATCCCAACTGCGGCTGGACGCGCGGCAAAGCCGATGTGGTCTACGTGGCCGATGCCTTCCAGGTGATGGCGAAGGTGAACCAGCTCCTCGAAGCGAGACAGTAGGCGACGGCGTTCGAGCGCGCCAAATGTCGCGCAGGTGACAACTCGTGGAATGAAGTACCTTCTTTCCACAACTTGCCCCGGAGCACCGGCGCCTCGTATCATCCGGGCAAGAGAAGCAGTCATGGACGAAACGGAAAGCAACACCGGCTTGCGAGTGAAGGGCCGGCTGATGTCGGCCTCGGAGATTGAGCGCACCCTGGTGCGTCTGGCCCACGAGATCGTGGAGAAGAGCAACGGCAGCGAGGATCTGGCGCTGGTGGGGATCAAGCGCCGCGGCGTTCCGCTGGCGGAACGGCTGGGCAAGCTGATCTCCGGCATTGAGAAGCGCCCGGTGGATACGGGCGTGCTGGATATCCAGTTTTACCGCGACGATCTGTCGACGACCGGAGTGCGCCCGGTGGTTACGCCGGGAGCGATCGGCTTCGACGTGGAGGGCCGCGACGTGGTGCTTTGCGACGATGTGCTGTACACCGGCCGCACGATCCGCGCCGCGATGGACGCGCTGTTCGACTACGGCAGGCCGCGCCGCGTGCAACTGGCTGTGCTGATCGACCGCGGCCATCGCGAGCTGCCGATTGAGGCCACCTATGTGGGCAAGCATGTTCCGACCAGCAGCCGCGAGATTATTGAAGTGAAGTTTCAGGAAGTCGACTCGACCGAACAGGTTCTGCTGGTGGAGAGGGCGGCTAAACTGGCCAGGCCCGACTACGTTGGGAGGCGCTTTAAGTTCGTGGTTTCCCAGGTCCCCAAATGCGAGGGACCTGGGGCACCCGGCCTTGGTACAAATTTACCCGGTCAGAGACTCATTGGCTGCTTCATGAACCGGATCGGAGCCCGGTGCTCCGGTGAAAGCCCAGAATGAACCTAGCCGCCGCACGCCGAACTCTTAGAACTCCGCCCGCTCCTGTATCTCCGTTTCCCTACCATCCCGGCTCACTGCTTTCAGTTCTGGACCTGAGCGTGGACGGCGTAAGCCATTTGCTATGGCGCGCCACGGAGCTTGAACGCGAAGATCCGCTGCTCCGTGACCAGGTTTTGGCCAAGCGACGGATCGCGCTGCTGTTCTACGAGTCGTCAACGCGGACGCGCACCAGCTTTGAGCTGGCGGCGAAGGCGCTGGGCGCCGACACCACGCTGGTTTCATACCTGAGTTCCAGCATTGAAAAGGGCGAATCGCTGAAGGACACGGGGCTGACGCTGCGGGCGCTGGGCGCGGAGGCGATCATTCTGCGCCACAACTCGTCGGGCGCGGCGTGGCTGCTGGAGGAGTCGACGCGCCTGCCGGTGGTGAACGCGGGCGACGGCATGCACGAGCATCCCACGCAGGCGCTGCTGGACCTGCGCACGATTCTGACGCATCTGCGGCCGGGGATCGGCGGGGTTGGGCCGGAGACGCTGGCCGGCGTGACGGTGAGCATTGTGGGCGACATTCTGCACAGCCGCGTGGCGCGGTCGAACATGCTGCTGCTGCCGCGGCTGGGCGCGCGAGTATTGCTGTGCGGGCCCAAGGAGCTGCTGCCGGAGCAGGCGGCGCGATCGGGGCCCGGCATTGAGATCGAGCGGGACTTCGAAGCGGCGCTCAGCCAGTCGCAGGTGGTGATGATGCTGCGCATTCAGGCGGAGCGGCTGGCGGGGCTGCAACTGGACCTGGACGAGTACAAGGCGAGCTACCAACTGACGGGGCAGCGGCTGGCCGCGCACGCGCCCAAAGCGGTGGTGCTGCATCCGGGGCCGATCATTCGCGGGCTGGAGATTACGGCGGGCGTGGCCGATGGCCTGCAGTCGGCGATTCTGGAGCAGGTGACGAACGGCGTGGCGATCCGCATGGCGGTGATGGAGCGGGCGCTCACGGCAGCCGGGCAAGGAGGCCGCGCATGACGGCGCTGGCGATTTGCGGAGGGCGGCTGGTGGATCCGGCGGCAGGCGTGGACGCGCTGAAGGACGTGCTGATCCGGGATGGGCGCGTGGCGGAGATTGCCGGCGCGGGGAAGCTGAAGCATACGAACGGGGCGGAGGTGCTGGATGCGACGGGATTGGCGGTCGCGCCGGGGCTCATCGATATGCATGTTCACCTGCGCGAGCCGGGGCAGGCGTACAAGGAAACGATTGCGACCGGGACGGCTGCGGCGGCGGCGGGCGGGTTTACGGCAGTGGCGGCGATGCCGAACACAGCGCCGGTAAACGACTCGCCGGAGATTACGCGCTGGATGCAGGCGCCGGAGCGCGGCGCGCAGGTGAGGGTGTTTCCGATTGCCGCGGCGACGCGCGGGTCAAAAGGTGAAACGATAAACGATTATGCCGCGCTGAAGGCGGCGGGCGCGGTGGCCGTGACCGACGATGGACGGCCGATCCTGAAAGACGGCATGATGCGCGAGGCGCTGGCCGCGGCCGCGCGCGTGGGGCTGAGCGTGATCCAGCACGCCGAGGACACGCGCATGACGCAAGGCGCCAGCATGAATCTCGGGCCGGTGTCGTTCAAGCTGGGCCTGCGCGGAATGCCGGCGGAGGCCGAGTCGAGTATTGTGGAGCGCGACATTCGCCTGGTGGCGGAGCTGAGCGAGGCGCGTCCGCATCTGCACGTGGCGCACACGTCGACGGCCGCGGCGCTCAATGCGGTGCGCCAGGCGCGGCGCAACGGGCTGCGCGTGACATGCGAGGTTGCGCCGCATCATTTTCTGCTCACGGAGGAGCACGTGGGCCTGTACAACACGCACGCGAAGATGAATCCGCCGCTGCGCTCGGCTGCGGACCGCGACGCGATGATCGAAGGAATTCTCGACGGCGTGGTGGACGCGATTGCGACCGATCACGCGCCCCACGCGATGCACGAAAAGGAAATTGAATTTGAGCTGGCGCCCAACGGGATCATCGGCCTGGAAACCGCGCTTGGCCTTTGCCTGCGCTGGCTGCACGGGGAGTGGAAGATGCCGCTGGGCCGTGTGCTGAGCCTGCTGAGCGCGCAGCCGGCGGCGCTGTTGGGATTGAAGGGGCGCGGGACGCTGGCCGTGGGCAGCTTTGGCGATGTGGTGGTCTTCGATCCTAAAGCGGAGTGGGTTTACCGGGCAACGGAGTCGAAGTCGAAGGCCAAGAACACGCCGTTCGACGGATGGACGATGCAGGGTAGGGTGCGCTGGACGGTGAGCGAGGGGCGTATTGCCTACACGGGATCGTAAACAGTGGTACGTGGCCAGCGATCTGCGCTTCGTTGCCGCTGATTTGGTTTCTAGTGCTTAGTTGCAATATTTAATTAATGTATTAGAATGTTTGGAGATGCCCAGACATGCTTCTCCTTTGCAATGCACCGCCGAGAGCCGCGCCGAGTTGCTTGCTATCAGCCGCAGTCGCACTGCCGAAGTGCGCATGGTCGAACGGGCTCGCATGGTGCTGGCCTGTTTGGAAGGAAAGGAAATTCAGCAAGTAGCGCAGCAGACGGGTGCATCGATTCCCACCGTCGGCAAGTGGCGAAGTCGATTCGCCCGCGATGGCGTGCGCGGTCTAAGGGATCGGGCGCGATCCGGCAAGCCGCCGACCTACACCGCCGCCTTTCGCGATCGCGTTCTGGCCTTGCTGGAGCAGCCGTCACCCGCTGGCCAGCCGCAATGGGACGGCCCTTCCGTCGCCAAGCAGTTGGGGGCCAGTGTGCACGCGGTGTGGCGGGTGCTGCGCCGAGAGGGAATCTATCTGCAGCGGCTGCGCACCTGGTGTGTGAGCACCGATCCTGAGTTCGCCGCCAAAGCGGCCGAGATCGTAGGGTTGTACTTGAATCCGCCACTTAACGCTTTGGTCATCAGCGTCGACGAAAAGCCCAGCATCCAAGCGATCCAGCGCCCCTCTGGTTACGTGGAAACCGATAGCGGGGCCATCGTCCGGGCCATGAAAAGCACCTACAAGCGCAACGGCACGCTGAATTTATTTGCCGCTCTGGCCATCGCCAGTGGACAGGTTTTCGCTCAAACCAGCGAACAGAAAAAGCGCGCGGATTTCCGGCGCTTCCTGGACGCGGTCCTGGCCGAACTGCCCGCCGACAAAGAGATCCATGTGATTCTTGACAACTACAGTACGCACAAGCGAAACGCGGACTGGCTGGACAAGTACCAAGGCCGGGTTCAATTCCACTTCACCCCGACTTCCGCCAGTTGGCTCAATCAGGTGGAAATCTGGTTCGGTCTGTTGACCCGGAAGGCGTTGCGCGGAGCAAGTTTTGCCAACAAAGACCAACTCCGTTCCGCCATTGAGTCCTTCGTCAACAACACCAACCAACACCCCAAGCCATTCCACTGGCGCAAGCGCGAAGTCAAGGGCAGTCAACTCCGAAATACGATTGTCAACTTATGCAACTAAGCACTAGTCCCTGTTGCCGGCTGGGTAACTCCTCTCAGCCACGGGAAGTCATCCATGGGGCTAACAAGCTGCGCAAAAAGTTCAGATTCTTCTGCGAATCCCAAAAAGCACCCCATGAGGGCCTAACTAAAGGCCCGACTGATTTTGCTGGCTTTGCGGCAGACTGAAGAGGCTGCGGAAAAGCGGGCCGGTGGCGCGGAACTTGGGCAGGTCCAGGTTGGTTGAGTTTGGCGGATGGAGATTTGTGGTCGCCCACCCTAAACGCAAAGCGCGCGTTTAGGATGGGGCACCCGGCTATCACAGGTCGCCAAATGCGAGGGACCTCCAACCAACGGACCAAGATCTGTCCGTGGGAACCCCCGGACCTGGGGCACCCGTATTAGGTGGTAGAACGGAATGCCGCTCTCTTGACTTTCACTCTTTGTCCGCGAGACAATTCTGCCTAATTGGACGAGACCAGTCCACTTCCCTTGCGCGCCCTTTCTGAGGTCCGTTCAAATCACAAAACAAGGAGGTCGATATGAGTACTGCTCAAGTTCAAGCCATGGACATGGATCGACTAAACGCTTTTCTGGGAAAGTTCGTCGGTGATCTCGGCGCATCGGTTCACGCCGGGATGGTTGTGATCGGCGAAAAGCTCGGCTTATACAAGGCGCTTGCCGATGGACCCGCAACTTCAGAAGAACTGTCGAGAAAAACGGGAACCGACGAACGCTACCTGCGCGAGTGGCTGGCGTCCCAGGCGGCTGGGGGATACATCACTTACGACGCAGACACGCGCCGCTTCAGTCTGACGCCCGAACAGGCATTTGCGCTCGCCTCAGAAGATAGCCCTGCTTATTTGCCAGGCGCCTTTGAACTCGCGCTCGGATCTCTTGCCGCCGTGCCTCGCATTGCCGAGTCATTCCGCACCGGCGCCGGAATGGGCTGGCATGAACACGTGGATGGCGTCTTTCACGGATGCGAGAAGTTCTTCGGCCCGGCTATGCCGCGAATCTGGTGAGCACATGGATTCCGGCTCTCGACGGCGTGCAAGAGCGGTTGGAAAGAGGGGCGCGCGTCGCGGATGTGGGTTGTGGTACCGGAGCGTCGACACTTCTCATGGCCAAAGCATTTCCCAAATCGGAGTTCTTCGGCTTTGACTATCACGACAAATCTGTCGAAGCTGCGCGTGACAAGGCGAAGAGAGAAGGTGTCGCCGACCGAGTCACCTTCGATGTAGCGAAGGCCAAAGAGTTTCCCGGCGCCGGATACGATTTTGTCGCCGTCTTCGATTGCCTGCATGATTTGGGCGACCCGATTGGGGCGGCAAAGCATGTGCACAAGTCGCTCGCACCGAGCGGCACATGGATGATCGTCGAGCCTTTCGCCAACGATGATCTCAAGGACAATCTGAATCCCGTTGGACGTGTCTACTACTCGTTTTCGACGCTCCTTTGCACGCCTTGCTCAAGATCCCAGGAAGTGGGGCTTTGCCTGGGCGCGCAGGCAGGAGAAACCCGAATTCGTGACGTGATCACCTCCGCCGGCTTCTCCAAATTCCGGCGAGCCACTGAAACGCCGTTCAACATTGTGTACGAAGCCCGCGCGTAAGGCTGCACTCTCCTCCGCCCGAGTCGCGTTATGCCGCTTTCGATGCGACGGCCAGCAACGTCTGGAACTGCGGGGTTTCAGGCTCTTTGTCGACGACGGACGTTTGTACTTCGGTGAAGCCGGCTTTTTCGAGCATCGATTCGAGTTCCGCTTCGGAGAAGCCAAGCCACTCGTCGGCGTACATCTCGCGCGCTTCTTCAAAGCGGTGCTTGACCAGGTCGAGGATGACGATGCGGCCGCCGGGAGCGAGAATGCGCCGTGCTTCTTCAAGGGCGCGCGCGGGGTGCAGAGCGTGGTGCAGCGACTGCGAGAAAAAGACCAGATCGACTTCGCCGTCGCCGATGGGAATCTCTTCCATGTCGCCGAGTCGGTAATCGACGTTTTTCACACCATGGCGGAGGGCCTGTTCGCGGGCGACCTCGATCATTTTGGCGGAGTTGTCGATGGCGATAACTTTCTTGGCGCGCTGGGCGAGCAGCAGCGCAAAGGCGCCCTCGCCCGCGCCCAAGTCGGCAATGACCATGGGCGGGACCAGACGCAATAAGGCTTCGGCCAGGCTCTTCCAGGATTTGCCGGGGACGTAATCCTTGCCCAAGCGGCCCGCGACGGAGTCAAAGAAGGCGCGCATTTTGTCCTGACGCTTTTTGAGCACGCGGCGCATGGCGGCCCGATCGTGGGCGGCTTCGGGGATTTCGGCGGCGGCGCGGGCGAGAAGGTCGTTGAGAAAATCCCCCGCAGGGACTAAAGCCCCGTCCGTTTGATTGGCCTTCTCGGCACGAGTAAACTCGTGCCCTGTTACAAAGCTCTCTGGATTGAGTTTTTCCGCAGCGGGCAGACAGCCAAGCGGTAGAGATTGCTTTTCCCGGTGCGGCGGTCTTCTACTAATCCCGCCTGCTTGAGCTGCGAAAGGTGGGTGGAGATGGTGCTTTGGCCCATGGCGAGAATCTCCTGCAGCTCAGCGACGGAGAGTTCCTCGACCTTTAGAAGCAAGAGAATGCGCAGCCGGTTAGGATCGGCCAGCACTCTTAACGTTTTGACGATTGACGTCATGGCGTTGTTCTGTTACATATCAATATATCACGATGGGACGATGAGAGACCAAGCGGAGTTAGCGGAGCCAGCGTACCCTGAGCAGAATTTGGCAAGTTGGCGTCCGCTGCGCGGATGTTCGCGAATTGGCAAGTTGGCGGAGTGATCGAAGCGCGCGGGGCTTGCGATTGAGGGCCCACTGCGCAGAGATTGGCGAATTAGAAAGTTGGCGGGTGAGCGAAGCGATCACCCCCGGTAATGCACGAATCGATCAATTATTGGAATCCAAGGAGGATCTGCATGGCAACTGCGACTCAAGAAAAGATTGGAACCGACTACAAAGTAGCCGATATGGGGCTGGCCGAATGGGGCCGCAAAGAGATCGTGATCGCCGAGCAGGAGATGCCGGGCCTGATGGCGATCCGCAACAAGCATGCGGCGGAGAAGCCGCTGGCCGGGGTGCGGGTGACCGGCTCGCTGCACATGACCATTCAGACGGCGGTGCTGATTGAGACGCTGGTGAGCCTGGGCGCGGAGGTGCGCTGGGCGAGCTGCAATATTTTCTCGACGCAGGACCACGCGGCGGCGGCCATTGCGGCGGCGGGAGTTCCGGTGTTTGCGTGGAAAGGCGAGTCGCTCGAGGACTACTGGGAGTGCACGTATCGCGCGCTCACGCACAAGGGCGGCAAGGGGCCGCAGCTCGTGGTAGACGACGGCGGAGACGCGACGCTGCTGATTCACAAGGGCTATGAGCTTGAAGATGGAGACGGCTGGGTGAACACGCCCAGCGGCAACCACGAGGAGCAGGTGATCAAAGACCTGCTGAAGAAGGTTTATGCCGAGGATAAGCAGCACTGGCACAAGGTGGTGAAGGAGTGGCGCGGCGTGTCGGAAGAGACGACGACGGGCGTGCACCGGCTCTACAAGATGATGGAGCAGGGCAAGCTGCTGGTTCCGGCAATCAATGTGAATGATTCGGTGACCAAATCAAAGTTCGACAACCTGTACGGCTGCCGCGAGTCGCTGGCCGACGGGATCAAGCGCGCGACAGACGTGATGGTGGCGGGCAAGGTGGCGGTGATCTGCGGCTACGGGGACGTAGGCAAGGGCTGCGCGCACTCGCTGCGCGGCATGGGCGCGCGCTGCATCGTGACGGAGATCGACCCCATCAACGCGTTGCAGGCGGCGATGGAGGGATTTGAAGTTACTACCGTCGAAGACACGCTGGGACGCGGCGACATTTACGTCAGCTGCACGGGCAACACCGACATCATTACGCTGGAACACATGCGGAAGATGAAGGACCAGGCGATTGTGTGCAACATCGGGCACTTCGATAACGAGATCCAAATGGACAGGCTGAATACGGCCGAGGGCGTGACGAAGCTGAACATCAAGCCGCAGGTGGATTTTTACAAGTTCCCTGACGGGCATGGAATCTTTGTACTGGCCGAGGGGCGGCTGGTGAACCTGGGCTGCGCCACGGGCCATCCGAGCTTTGTGATGAGTAACAGCTTCGCCAACCAGACGCTGGCGCAGATCGACCTGTGGAAGAACCGCGACAGCTACAAGGTGGCCGTGTACACGCTGCCCAAGAAGCTGGACGAGGAAGTGGCGCGGCTGCACCTCGAAAAGATCGGCGTGAAGCTGACCCGGCTGACCGAGAAGCAGGCCGACTACATCGGCGTGCCGGTGGAGGGGCCGTACAAGGCGGAGAACTACAGGTACTAACGCAGTTGTCAGTGATCAGTGGTCAGTTGTCAGTACAGGTACTAACGCAGTTGTCAGTGATCAGTGGTCAGTTGTCAGAATGTCCAATGCGACCCGATCACGGATAACCGATAAAATCACCAAGTGACAGTGCTAGCGGTTCTTGCGCCGGGCGAAGCGGCGATAGAGGAGCGACAATCCGCCGTGCAGCAGGCGGGTCTGCTCGGCCTTGAGCGCCGCGTAGGAACGTTCCACGTAGACATCGAACTCCGGCGGCCAGCCGATCATGGAACGGCGCTCGGAGTAATCGCCCTCAGTCCACTTTGACAGCAGCGCCTTGTAGCCCACCACGTGCGTCACAAAGTCGAGCAGGCACTGGGGCATCTGCTCCTCGACGATCAGGTGGGCATTCTCGATGATGATCTTCTCGCGAATATCGTTCAGGGGCATGAAGATGGTGGTCATCCACAGCGTCCACTCCTTCAAGTCTTCGTCGCGGATCGGGTGGCACTTCTTTTTGCCCTGCTTATCGAGCAGCGCCTGGTAGGCGATGTTGCCGGCCACGGTGGCCACGTAGAGCGGCCCGTAGAACTCGTTTAGACGCTGGTTGACCAGGCGCAGCCGGTCGGCGCGGCGAGCCATGACGCGGGTGCCCGCAAACGTAACCAGGTAGCCGGCGAAGGCCAGCACAATGGTGAGCACGGCCGCATTTTGCAGGGAACCGGGCAGGGCGAATGATGACGGATCCATAGCTTGGATGACCTTGCCGGAAAGTATACGCGCTGGAAGGGCGGCCGCACTGTGATTGCGGTGGGCCGGCGAGGGCGCAGTTCCAATTTGCTACTTCGGGCGCCCGGCGGGAACGAGCTTTGTTTTCTCCGGAACGACTTTGATCTCAAAGAGTTTTGGCCACAGCTTGCCGGTGACGAAGAGACGGTCGCGCGCGGCGTCGTAAGCGATGCCGTTGAGAACTGCTTCAGGGTCGGAGACTTCGTCTGGCTCGAGCAGGCCTGTGAGATCGATCCAGCCCAGCACCTGGCCCGTTGCGGGCGAGATACGAGCGATGCGATCGGTGTGCCACACGTTGGCGTAGATCTCGCCGCGGATGTACTCCAGTTCATTCAACTGGGTCACGGGCGTTCCACGATCCTTGACCACGATGCGCCGCACCTCGCGGAGGGTCTGCGGATCAAGGAAATGGAGAGTTGCGGTGCCGTCGCTCAGGATCAGATTCCTGCCGTCGTCTGTGAGTCCCCACCCTTCACCCTGGTAATTCATCGTGCGCAGCAGGCGAAAGCTAAAGCGGTCATAGACGAAGACAACGTGCGATTGCCAGGTGAGCTGAATGAGCGTGCTGCCCCACGCGGCAAGCCCTTCAGCAAAGTACTGGCTGGGGACGACCACCCGCTGCAGCACGCGTCCGGTTTCCAGGTCCACCATGCGGAGCGAGGAGCGCCCCTTGAGTCCGGTGCTCTCGTACAAATGACCATCGACAAAGAGCAACCCCTGCGTGTACGCCTGAGGGTCGTGTGGATAGGTGTGAACGATGCGGTAGGTGTCTGCCGCGAAGAGGGCAGAGGCCGTGATCGATAAGAGAAGGAATACGAGCGCGCGAAGGAAATGGGAGAAGCGCATAGGATGTGATCCTAGTTTAGATGACCGGCCGCGTGGATCTGTGTGTTGCCTCCGTGCTATCCCACCCTAGCAGCCTGGGTCGCGCCGGTCCTCTTTCCACAAAAAGTCCGAACGAAAAGCGAATTCGGCAAAGGATGGATTGGCAGGGGCTAAAGAGGCTGCGGAAAAACACGGAGATTTGGTTTTTGCGGTAGAAAGGCGGGGCCGCAGGGGCTAAAGCCCTATTGATTTTATTGGCTTTATCGGCACGACTGAAGTCGTGCCCTGATACAAAGCCCGCTCCGAGAGAGTTTTTCCGCAGCCTGTGAAGCCCGACTCATTCCGCTGACTTTATTGGCCCGGCAAAAGTCGTGCCCTGATACAAAGCCCCTTGGCGCCCTTGTTACAGGGCTCGCAAAGATCCGGGCCTGAAGGCCCCGCGCATTTGCACCTTTTCCGGGAGCTGAAGCTCCCGGCTCCCCTCCGGTCAATCGAAATGTGCGTCGTCCTTTGAGCCATCGGCACGCAACGGTATCCGCAGTGTCACGGCCGTTCCCATGCCGTCGGAGCTCGCGATCGACAGCTCGCCGCCGCAGCTTTGCGCGCGTTCCTTCATTCCCAGAATGCCCAGGGATGTTGTGAGGGCATCCTCGCGGAATCCCTTTCCGTCGTCCTTTACAACCAGCACCACGTCTTCCCCCTCGTCATACAGCGAAACGTCCACCGCCCGGGCCTGCGCATGGCGGCTGACATTGGTCAGGCACTCCTGAAAGACGCGGAAGAATACCGTGGCGTGATCGGTGGAAAGGCCGAACTTCGCTGCCGGCAGCGAAAGCCGGTTGGCGATTCCGGTTCGCGTGGAAAATTCGTTGGCCTGCCATTCGATAGCCGCCGCCAGACCCAGGTCGTCGAGCAGCGAGGGACGCAGCCCGGCACAGATCTTGCGCACAGAATGCATGCCGTCGCCGATCAGCTCGACCGCGCCCTCCAGCCGCCGACGCACCTCGCTCTCCTGGTTTGCCTCGTGCCTGCCGATCCACTGCAGGTCCATCTTGACGGCCGTCAGAATCTGGCCAATGTCGTCGTGCAGATCACGGGCCACACGCGTGCGTTCCTCTTCTCGCGCTTTCTCCAGGCGCTCCGCCAGGGCCCTCAGTTGCTCGCGCTGCAAGGCCAGCCGCTCGCTTTCCAGCAGCGCCGCCTCGGCCTTTTTGCGTTCCGTAATGTCTTCGGTAAGGATCACGATTCCGCCCACTGAGCCCTCCGCCTCGTACCAGGGCCGAATCTCCCATCGGATCCATTGTTGCGACCCGTCGGCCCGGTCGAACCGCTCGCCGGCGGAGCCCAACGACTCGCCAGCCAGGCCCCTCCAATACACCTGCTTCCGTTGCTCGGAAATATCGGGGAAGACTTCGTAATGCGACAGGCCCGCCAGCGGACGGTCTGCGAGGCCGTGATCGCTCCTCCACCGCCGGCTGGAGCGCAGATAACGCATCTCCCTGTCGAACATGGCCATCGCCACGGGCGCATTGTCGACGAAGAGCCCGAGCATCTCCCTGCTGCGGGCCACCTCTTTCTCGGCGCGGGCGTGCGCGGCGCGCAAGCGAAGCGACTGCACGCCGAACTCCACGTCGGAGGCAAGCTCGGTGAGCAGTTCGACTTCGGCCTCTGAAAATGCGTCGCGCTCCCCGGAGTAGATGGAGAATTCACCCCAGTCCCGGTCGCCCAGTTTGAAAGGAACGGCGATAACAGAGGCATAGCCGCGCTCGATTGCCTCCTCGCGCCAGGGCGCGAATGCGGGGTCGCTCAGCATGTCATGGCAGATCACAGGCCGGCCGCTGCGTATCGACGCCCCGGTGGGCCCTCGCCCGTGCTCATCTTCGCCCCACGTGACGTGCAAGCTTTCGATATACCCTGCCTCATAGCCGGCGTGGGCCAAGACCCTGACCGACTTTTTCTCGTCGTGCTCGGCAACTCCGATCCAAACCATCCTGTGGCCGCAGTCCTCGACGATGATCGTGCAGACTTCGTCAAGAAACTCCTGTTCGTTGGTGGCGTACAGAAGCGCCTGACTGCTGCGGCTCCGCGCCCTCTGCGCACGGTTGAGCTTCTGTAGCCCTTCCTCTGCCCGCTTGTAGTCGCTGAAGTCGTTGAAGACGACTGCCACCCGCCGCTGCTCCGGCTCCCCCACGCGATAAGCGTGAACATCGTAATAGCGATTGATTGCCTTGACTTCATCGATGAAATGCTCCGATTCGCCGGTCAGTGCAATTCGCCCGTAAAGCTCAATCCATCGCTCCTCAACATCCGGAATGAGCTCGCGTACACGCTTGCCCGCCGCATCATGCAGCCCGGTCTGCTTCTTAAAGGAACCGTTCACCTCCAGATAGCGGAAATCCTCCGGCTTTCCCTCCGCGTCAAAGAGAACTTCGATGACGCAGAAGCCCTCGTTCATTGCACTGAATAGATTGCGGTATCGTTTTTCGTTCTCCCGCAGCGCCTCTTCAGCCTGCTTGAGGCCGCTGACATCTGTGTTGGTGCCAAACCAATGCGTGATGCGGCCCTGCGCGTCCCGCAGCGGGAATGCCCGCGAGAGGAACGGGCGGAACACTCCGTCGGCCCCGCGCAGGGGAAACGTATCTTCCCACGGCTCGCCTGACGCGATGGCAGCCTTCCAGCGTTCTAGTACGCGCGGCAATTCGTTGGGATCGTGAACGCTCTGCCAGCCCCAGCCTTCCATCTGTTCGGGCGTGGTACCGGTGTATTGGTACCAGCGCTGGTTATACCAGTAGATCCAACCATCCGGATTCGTCATCCAGGCCAACTGCGGAATTCCTTCGGCGAGATCGTGGAACTGCTTTGCGCTCTCGCGCAGGGCCTCTTCCGCCCGCTTGCGTTCGGTGACGTCCTGGACCATGGACAAAAAACCCGTGAAATTGCCGGCGCCATCTCGCAGCGGAGTGTTTATCCATTGGCAGAGGATGGTGGCTCCGTTCTTAGTCAGGTTCTCATTCTCGCTGTGGGCTGTCATGTCGCCCTCGGCCAGCCGCCGCAGGAGGCTGTCGCCATGCGGGCGTACCGCGGCCGGCGCAATCACGTAGGCATGCTGGCCGCGCAACTCCTCGGCCGTGTAGCCCAAAATACGCTCCGCGGCCGGGTTCAGGTGACTGAAGCAGTTGTGCTTGTCAAAGACAATGCAGCCGATCGGCATCCGCTCCATCTGCATGCGCAGCCGTTCCTCGCTCTCGCGCAGCACCTCCTCGGCCCGCTTGCGATCGGTGATGTCGCGAGCGGTAACCACCGACCCAATGATCGTGCCCTTTTCGTCGCGGATCGGAGCGAAGCTATAGCTGCCGACCCAGGTTTCTCCGATATCCTTGCGCCGCACGGTATATTCCGCATTCATTGCTGTCTCGCCGCGCAACGCTCGCTGGATCGCGCACATCTCGCGCGGCTCAGCTCTTCCGTCGGCCGTCTCGAAATCGAGGAGCGCCATATATTCGTCAAAGCTTTTGGGGCACTCGGCCTTGCTCTTCAACCTGAGGAAGCTGACATAGGCGTCGTTGAACTCCACGAAGCGCCCCTCGGCATCGGTGATGAACAAAGAGTCCGTCATGCTGGCCAGCGCCGCCTCGAGCTTCGCCTGGCTCTTGCGCAGGGTCATTTCCGCTTGCCAGCGCACGAGCAGTTCCTTTTGTAACTCCTCGTTGGCCGCCTGCAATTGCAGGGTCCGCTCGGCCACGCGCATCTCCAGTTCGGCATTCAGCCGGCGGACTTCATCTTCGGCCTGCTTGCGCTTTACGGCGTAGCGGATCGTCCGGACGAGTAGTTGGGTGTCGAAGCGCCCTTTGACGAGGTAATCCTGCGCGCCGGCGCGCATCGATTCCAACGCCAACTGTTCGTCGTCCAGACCGGTGAGGACTACGATGGGCAAGCCGCCCCATGCCTTATGGGTGACATTCAGCGTCTCCATTCCCTGAGCGTCCGGCAGCCCCAGGTCCAGCAGCAGCACATCGAAGGTTTCCTCGCGCAAACACTCCAGCGCCAGGTCCAAGCGGGTGACGTGCTGAACCTCAAAAGTCGAGGCCGTGTGCTCTTTCAACATTTCTCGGATCAGGCGAGCATCGGCCGGATTGTCTTCGACAAGGAGCGTTTTCATTTAGGCTCTACTTCCGATTCTGTCCCTTGGGCAATGTCACCACTGCCAACCAAAAATCTTCTATTACGCGAATGATATCGAGAAACTGCTTCAGGTCCACCGGTTTGGAGATATACGCGTTGGCGTGCAGATTATAGGAGCGTATTATGTCCTCTTCGGCTCTGGAGGTGGTGAGGACCACCACCGGAATGTGCAGAAGGTTCTTATCTTTCTTGATCTCGGCGAGGACTTCGCGTCCGTCTTTTAAAGGCAGGTTCAGATCCAGCAGAATCAGATCCGGGTCCGGGCTGTTGGTGTATTCGCCCTCTTTGCGGAGGAAAGCCAACGCTGCCACGCCGTCCCGGACGACGTGGAGCTTGTTGAAAACCTTTGCCTCTTTCAGCGCCTCGCGCGTCAAGCGCACGTCGGAGGGGCTGTCTTCCACCAGCAGGATGTCAATTGGGTTGACGGGACTCATCATAGTGACTACCTTCTCCGATATTGCTTTCTCCCGGAATGACGAAATGGAAGATGGAACCTGTTCCGGATTCAGACTCCACCCACAAACGGCCGCCATGCCGCTCCACAATCTTCTTGCAGACTGCCAAACCGATCCCAGTGCCGGTATATTGCTCACGCCCGTGCAGGCGCTGAAAAATGACGAAGATACGGTCAAAATAATGCGGATCGATGCCAATGCCGTTATCGCGAATGCTCAACTTCCACGCGCCATTCTGCCGCTTGGAAGAGACATGAATGCAGGGGGCTATCTCCGGACGCCGGAATTTGATGGCGTTGCTGAGCAGGTTCTGAAAAAGCTGCGTCAACTGCCTCTCGTCGGCAACTAGCTTGGGCAGCGAATCGTGCGTGATCACCGCTCCGCTCTCTTCAATGGCCGCCTTGAGATTCTCCTCGGCGGAGCGAAGAATCTTTTCGCAGTCTGTTGGCGCAAAAGAACCGCCCTGTGTGTCGATCCGCGAAAAGGCGAGCAGATCGTTGATCAGGGATTGCATGCGCCTTGCGCCGTCGACCACGAACGCGATGAAGTCGTCGGCGTCGGCGTCCAGTCTGCCCTGGTAGAGCTGGGCCAACAGTTGCGAGAAACTGCTCATTGTCCGCAGCGGCTCCTGCAGATCGTGCGAGGCGACATACGCGAACTGCTGCAGATCGGCGTTGGAACGGGCCAGCTCGGCGACGCTCTCTTTAAGGGATGCCTTCGGTTTGCTTGAGAGCGGTCACGTCGCGGGCGGCGGCAAAGACTCCGCGCACAATGCCCCGGAAATCCTTGTATACCGAGGCGTTATAAAGCACGTCGGTCAGACGTCCGTCGGCATTGCGAATCGTCAATGGGTAGTCGGTGACGTGACCTTCCAGGAAGACGCGCTTATACCCCTCCCGGGCCTTTTCCGGCTCGGTGAAGTAATCAGCGAAAACCGTTCCCACCAGCTTTTCGCGCTCCACCCCGGTAGCCTTGATCGCGGCTTCGTTCACATCGGTAATCTTACCCCCCGCGCTGATGGTGACCAGCGGGTCCAGGCTGGCTTCAAGCAGGCTGCGGGCGTATTGCGAGGCTTGTTTTTGTGCGGTGATGTCGCGCGCCGCGGCAAACACACCCAGGACTTTGCTGTCGGCGTCCCGATACACCGAGGCGTTATAAAGCACGTCGGTCAGATGTCCGTCGGCATGGTGGATGGTCAGCGGATAGTCGATGACAAAGCCTTCCGAGAAGACGCGCTTATACCCCTCCCGGGCCTTTTCCGGCTCGGTGAAGTAATCGGCGTAATCCGTTCCCACCAGCTTTTCGCGCACCACCCCGGTAGCCTTGATCGCGGCTTCGTTCACATCGGTAATCTTGCCCTCCGCGCTGATGGTGACCAGCGGGTCCAGGCTGGCTTCAAGCAGGCTGCGGGCGTATTGCGAGGACTGCTTGAATTGCTCGGCCCGTTTGCTCACGGTGACGTCGCGGAAGACGAGTACTACGCCAGTAATCCTGCCATTGCGATCCAGAATGGGCGCGGCACTGTCGGCGATGGAGATTTCCCGGCCATCCTTTGCCAGCAAGGCGGTGTGATTGGCCAGTTCGACGGCGCGCCCTTCATTCAGGACGCGATCGACGGGATCTTCCGCCTGAAGCCGCGTTTGCTCGTTGACGATGGAGAAGACGTTCCGGATGGGTTGACCCAGGGCCTCCCCGGATTGCCAGCCGGTGAGGGCAGCGGCGGTCTGGTTGAGGAAAGTGACTCGTCCTTCGCTGTCAGTAGCGATCACCGCGTCGCCGATACTTTGGAGCGTGGTAGCCCAGCGCTCCTCGCTCGCCGCCAGGGCGCGGCCGGATTCTTCAAAGCCGGCGGCAACCATCTCAATGCGGCGAAACATGAAGACCGCAAGCCCCGCCCCCACACCCAAGCCGAGGAGAATGCAGACCGTCAAAAGCAGACGCCAATCGCGATGCGCGGCGCGGTTGCGCTCATCGCGGAGGTGCTCTTCGGCGCTCTGAAATGCGGCCATCTGGCCGCGAATCTCATCCACTTCCTCTTTCCCGATTAGATTTGTCTGGAGGTTGGCGTATGCTCCTCCAGCACGGCGCAGGGCGATCATCTGCCCGGCGTAGCCTCGCCAACGATTGAGACTGACGCGCAGTTTCTCCAGCCGGGCCTGCTGCGGAGGGTTATCCGCAACCATGCTGTACAACGCCTGGTATTCGGAATCAATCTGTTTCGAGGCTTCCCGATAGGGCTGGAGTAACGCATCGTTCCCAGTGATAAGGTAGCCTCGTTCGCCGGTTTCCATATCGACCAGCAGCCCTTGCAGCCGCCCGGATTGACGGATCACCTGATCGGAGCGATCGACCCATTGCATGGAGGCGCTCAACTCATAGGCCGCCCAAAGCGCGGCCCCGGCAATAATCAACGCAGCCACGAAGGGAACCAGGACGGTGCGGCGAAGCGACGCTTTGAATTGTTTTTCATCCAGGCCCGGGAACCTGGACCCACTCCCGGCCGCGCTGAATATCCGGCTGAGCGGGTCGACGCCGGGCGAATCCGCCGCATTGCTCCTGGCGTGCAACGCTTCAAGTTCGCCAAGGAATCGCCGGCGCTCCGCTCGGGCGGGTTCCGTCAAATCTGGCGATTGCTCCATACTCCTGCGCTCGCTCAGAATCGCCGCTTCGATTGCGTCAGCAGCCTGTTTCTCGCGCCTGCGGCGGTAGAGTTCCACCACAACGGAGACGGAAACTCCGGAGAAGCAAAAGATCGCCATGGCGACGGCATCGGAGGTCGATAGGATCCCGAACCGCCCGACCGGCGAAAGCAGAAAATAATCCGCCAGCAGCGCGGAAAGCGCCGTGGCTAGAATGCCGGTGAAGACATCGCCCAGGAAGGCGGCAAGAAATACTACGGGATAATAGGTGACATAGGTCGGCAGGCTGAGGGACAGGCTCTCCAACGTCACGCGTAGCTGAAGAGCGAGCACGACCGCAACCACGGTAATGAGATACCGCAGAAGCTGACGACGAATGGTCCCAGCGATCGTTCCCATGATCAGGCTCCTCAGCCGACGATCCCCTGGATAGAAAAGTCCTGGCCTCAGAACGAACTTACGGAGCCGATGCAGCCGCACAATAGAGAGGCGTGTCTTGCCGGCAAGCTGCCGACCGATTTTTCGTTGAGAGCTTCAATTCCGGCTAGGGTCTGGTCTTTGCCAGGGTGTACGCTATCGACTCGGTCAGAGGCGGATTTACCATCCATTATGAACCCTATTCGACTTATCGCGCCACAGCTGCCCTCGAATTCGATCTTTTGGGCTCTGATTTCACATTTGACCGTGGCCACCGGCCCCTGACCCCTCTGCACCCGTTTGACCCCACCTTTGCGTCTAACTAGACTTGCAGGCAGGGCTCAACCGATGACGCAGCGCCGATCGCATCCATTCGTATTCTTTCTCGCCGCCTTTTTGTGCCTTCTGGCCGGCTTGGCTCCCGCTCTCTCGCGCGCGCAATCCTCCTCCAGCCAAATCTCATCTTCCGGACGCCAAAGCTCATCCTCCGGGCAGATGTATGCGCAGGAAAAAGCGCCGACGCTCATTGACCCCGCCGGGCCCACCATCTCGCTCATCAGTTCCGAGCCGGTCTTCGTCATGGCCGCGGCGCTGAATGCCTGCGGCTACAACGAAGGCCTCGACGAGAGCGCGCCGGTGCGCAAGCACATCCGCGACGAGATGGACCAGGCGCTCGCCCATAGCGAGGACGCCCGCGCCAAGCGCGACGCCCTCTGCCTTTACATCGCCCAGCACCGCATGACCGGCACGGAGCGCGACATCGCGCAGTACATCTCGCTGGCCCTTTACCTCACGCCGCCGCCCGAGCTCGAGCTCACCGCCGACCTCACCGAGATGCCGCCCGACTCCACCCAGGTGGCCGAGATCGTGCCCATTCTCCGCGCGTTTGTGGCCGCGGTTGACCTGCACGGCATCTGGCTTACGGCGCACCGCACCTACGACGAAGAGATCGACCAGCTGCACGATCCGCTGTCGCAGATGATCGTCGCCACCAACCTCTACCTCAAGATGCCGGCCTCCACCTACGACGGGCGCAGGTTCATCGTGGTCATCGAGCCGCAGCTCTCGCCCAGCACGGTCAACGCCCGCATCTACGGCACCGACTACGTGGTCGTGGTTTCTCCGGTCAACGGCAAAATTCCCATGACCGATGTGCGCCACACTTACCTGCACTACGTCATCGATCCGCTGCTCTTGCGCGCTCCAACGCCATCGACCGCGAGCAGCCGATCCTCAAGGAGATTCGCGACGCCCCGCTCGAATTCCGCTTCCGCTCCGATACCGTGCCGCTGACCATCGAGTGCCTCATCAAGGCCATCGAAGCGCGCACCATGGATACCGGCGTTCCCGAGTACAAGATTCCCGCCGGCGTCGACCGCTCGCAGTTGCCGCGCTACGAGCATGAGCGCGAGCTCTACCAGCAGAAGGTGGACGCCGTAAAATGGGCCGCTGTCGAGCACGATATGCGCCAGGGATTCGTGCTCACGCAATACTTCTACGAGCAGATGCTCCAGTTTGAAAAAGATCCTGCCAGCCTCAAAGACACCATCGGCGAGATGGTGTACGGCATGGACGTGGATCAGCAGGTGCACCGCGCCCGCCAAACCGAATTTGACAAGGAAGCCGACGAAGACGTCCTGCAGCGCAGCAAGCCGCGCCAGCTCGTCGGGCTCGATCTGGCTGAGGCGAGGCTGGCTGCGGGAGACGTGAGCGCGGCCGGCGCCATGGCGCAAAAGGTGCTGGCGAACCAGACCGACACCATCGCATCCACAGCCGACGCCGCTCGCGCCCACTTCATCCTGGCCCGCGTCGATCTCATGACCGGCCATCCCGACCAGGCCGTCGACGATTTCCAGAAAACCATCGCCACCAGCAAGGATCAGCGCTTGCTCGCCTGGTCGCACATCTACCTGGGCCGCATGCTCGATCTGGAGTGCAAGCGCGACGAGGCGCTGGCCGAGTACAAGGCGGCCTATGCGGCGCGTGACGGCCAGCTCGATACGCGCCTCGCCGCAGAGCGGGGCATGAAGGCTGCCTACGTCCAGCGGGGCCACGAACACGATTGCGATGAGGACGCCGGCGACGGATGCGCCCGGACCCGCAACTGGCCCGGCCGGCCCATCAACGCAGACGCAGGGTGCAAAACCAAATCCGCAATGATCCCCGCTTCTGCGTTTGACGTTGTTCGGACGCGTTGCCGCGCCACCGGAGAGACGCCCTGATTGAACGCAGAGGCCGCGAAATGCGTCAAAATGCCTAAGAAGTGTTGCAATCCGAGGCGTGCGTGGAAGCAGATCTCAAAGAGCTTGAAGCCGCGCTTGGGTCCAGGTTCTCGAACCCTGAGCTGCTGGTGTGCGCGCTCACCCACCGCTCCCTGGCCCACCAGCTCGCGCAAGCAGATCAGAGTAAACAGGCCGCGCCGGCCGACAACGAGCGCCTCGAGTTTCTCGGCGACGCCGTGCTGGGGCTGGTGGTGGCCGAGGCGCTGTTTGCCTCGCATCCTGAGTGGCACGAGGGCGAGCTCACCCGCGTCCGCTCCGGATTGGTCAGCCGGCAGCACATGGCGCAGGTGGCCGAGGAGATCGGCCTCGGCAAGCATCTGCGCCTGAGCCGCGGCGAAGAGCGCAGCGGCCTGCGTCGCAAGAGCACGGTGCTTTCCAATACCATGGAAGCAGTGATGGGCGCCCTGTTTCTCGATGGAGGTCTGGACCCTGTGCGGGCCTTTGTCCGCAGCCAGGTGATGGGCCAGGCCGCCGAGCAACTGGCCTTCGAGCTGCGCTCCGGCGCCGCGCTGGGCAACTACAAATCCGCGCTCCAGGAGCGGCTGCAGGCTGAGCGTGCGGGTGCGCCCGTGTATCGCGTCAAGAGCGAAAGCGGCCCCGACCACCGCAAGCGCTTTCTGGTCGAGGTCCGGCTCAAAAGCGAAGACGCAGGGCCGGGAAAGCCTCTGGCCCGCGGCATGGGACGCACCAAGAAAGACTGCCGAGCAGGATGCCGCGCGCCGCGCACTGGACCGCCTTGGCGAATCTCGACAATCTGCTGCCCGCCGCGAGCCAGCGCCGGCCGCCGCGCCAGCTTTCGATTCCGGCCTCGAAGAAGAGGAGCAGCCTCCTCAATGAGCGCTACCCGTCCTGCGCCGCCTCCGCATCCCAGCCAGTCTGGAGCGGTTGCACCTCCACATGCCCACCTTGCCGCAGGCCTTCACGTCCCTGCTGCAAACCGTGGTGGTGGCGCTCTTTGTGCTCACATTTGTCATGCAGCCCCTGCTCATTCCCTCTGAAAGCATGGAGCGCACGCTGCTGGTCGGCGATTTTCTCCTCTTCAACAAGCAGGTCTATGCCCCCGAAAGCCGCCTGGACCGCCTGTTTTTGCCCTCTCGCCCGGTTGCGCGCGGCGACATCGTCGTCTTCCATCACCCCGATCCGCCTTTGCTGATCAAGAGAGTGGTCGGCATCCCCGGCGACCGCCTGCGCATCGCCGGCGGGCAGGTTTTCGTCAATGGCGTCGCCCTCGACGAGCCCTATGCGGCCTTCGAGCCCGCGCCGCCCAATCCCAACCGCGACAACTTTCCCGCCAAACTCTACACTGACCCCCAGGTCGATCCTGAGTGGTGGCGCCAGATGCAGAGCCTCACCAGCGACGGCGAGCTCGTCGTGCCCCCCGGCGAGTACTTCGTGCTCGGCGACAACCGCAATCACAGCAAGGATTCGCGCTTCTGGGGATTTGTGCCGCGTCAGGCCTTCGTCGCCCGCCCGGTGGTCATCTATTTCTCGCTCACCCGTCCCTCCACGACCGATGCCGGCCCTGCCCCTGCTCAGCAAGCCTCAGATGATAGACTCGGACACGAACGGGAACTCGCCGAAAGGCTCACCGGATTTGCGCGCTGGCGGCGCATCTTCCACGTGGTGCATTGATTCGAGCTTGAAACTCGCTTGAAGCCGTCAAAAGCACTCCCTCAACGAGCGACAGAATGGCAAAGAAAAAAAAGCGAGCACCGCAGGAGCCCTCTGAATCACGCCCTGAAGCAGCAGCGCCCGCCAAGGTGGAGGAAACGCCATTTGAAGCCGCGGCCAGCATTTGTTCGGTGCTGGTGGTAGGCCTGTTCATTCTCACCTTTCTCGCGCAAAACTTCGTCATCCCCTCCGGATCGATGGAAAACACCCTCCTGGTCGGCGATCACCTCGTCGTCGATCGCATCACGCTCGCTCCGCCCGCCAAGTGGATGCCCCTGGTGCACTACCGCGAGCCGCGCCGCGGCGACATCGTCGTCTTCATCAAGCCCGTCGCCGAGCCGGAGCTGGATGCCGCGGGCCAGCCCCAATACTTCTTTCTCGTCAAGCGCCTCATCGGCGTGCCCGGCGACCGCATCCACCTGCACGACGGCATCGTCATCCTCAACGGCGTGGCCCAGGCCCAGCCGCACGCCCAGCCCACCACGCCGGAAAACTTTCAGGAATTTCCTCGACGACTTTCCCGCCGTGCCGCCCTACGCGCAGCCCGGCAGCGTCCACCGAGGGCTGGGCCGTCGATTTTCCCAACCACGTCGTGAACGGCGACCTCGTCGTCCCGCCCGGCATGTACTTCATGATGGGCGACAACCGCCACGACAGCCTCGACTCGCGCTTCTGGGGCTTTGTGCCCCGGCAGAACATCGTGGGCCGCCCGCTCTTCAACTACTGGTCGTTCAAGACGCCGGAATCGGAGTACGAGCAGCCCGGCCTCGGCAATCGCCTGGCCTGGATGGGCCACGTGGCGCTGCACTTCTTTACCGAAACCCGCTGGAGCCGCACCTTCCACCTCACGCGCTGAGAAGCCAGCTATTAGCCCTTAGCCTTTAGCTATTAGCTCTTCTGTGCAGAAACGCAAGCTCTTCCGCCGCCAAATGTCATGGCTGCACTTCAGCCTCGCTCGCTGAGAGAGCCAGCTATTAGCCTTTAGCCTTTAGCTATCAGCTCTTCTGTGCAGAAACGCAAGCCCTTCTGCGCCGCCAAATGTCATGGCCGCACTTCAGCCTCGCTCTTGTTCTCCCGCTGCCGAGCTAACAGCTAAAAGCTGAGAGCCAGCGGCTAGAATCAAAACAGGCAATGACAAACAGCGCCGAGAGCAAAGGAAAATTGCGCAGCCGGTTGCGGATGGCCCTCGCCGCCATTGCGATTGTCGTGCTTGCGCTCGTCTTGCCTCCGCTTGTCAGCGTAAGCCGCTACAAAGGCCAAATCACCAGCCTCATGTCCCGATCGCTCGGCAGACCGGTGCGCCTTTCCTCCGTTGAAGTGCGTCTCCTGCCCTGGCCCGGCTTCGTGCTTACCGATCTGAGCGTCGCCGAAGATCCCGCCTACGGCGCCGAGCCGGTTCTTCATGCCAGCAAGGTCACGGCTTCCATCCGGCTGCTCGCGCTGTGGCGCGGCCGGCTTGAGATCGGCAAAATCAGCGTTGACGAAGCCAGCCTGAACCTGGTTCGCGCCGCGCCCGGCAAGTGGAATCTCGACTCGCTCTTCCGCACCGCCGCCGCGCAAACCGGCCCGCCGACCGGGTCGGCATCGAGCGCCGGCTCGCGCCGCGCCGCGCCGCTACCCTACCTTGAGGCCACCAACTCCCGCATCGACTTCAAAAACGGCGTGGAAAAACTGCCGTTCTCCATCGTCAACGCCGATCTCTCCGTCTGGCAAGAGAATCCCGGCGAGTGGCGCATTCGCCTGCGCGGCCAACCGGCTCGCACCGACGTGAGCCTCTACCAGGAAGACACCGGCGAGCTTCGCATGGAGGCCACCGTGCGCCGCGCGCCCGATCTGCGACAGATGCCCGTGCATCTCGACCTCGACTGGCGGCAGGCGCAGTTAGGCCAGCTTGCCCGGCTCCTCACTGGCTCCGACCCCGGCTGGCGCGGCGACCTCACGGGCGAGCTGCACCTCGACGGCACCGCCGATGCGGCCCAGATCACCATACGCCTGCGCGCCGCCGGCGTTCACCGCGCCGAGTTCACTCATCTCGCGGATTTCGATTTCGATGCCAACTGCGGCTTTGTTTACCACTACGCTGCGCGCAGCCTTGAAAAACTGGTCTGCGACTCGCCCCTCGGCGACGGCCGCATCCGCCTCACCGGCGAGAAACTGGGTGAAGACGCGCCGCCGCACTTATCCGTCGATCTCGACCGCATCCCGGTGGCTGCCGGCCTCGATGCGCTGCGCACCCTCCGCAGCGGCCTGGAGCCTGACCTTGAGGCCGCAGGCGCCGTCAGCGGAAAACTGGTCTACTCCGCTACCGCAGCAGACTCCAAACCAGCGCACGCACCACGGGCTCGCCGCGCAAACGTGCCGCCAACCGGCCCGCTCACCGGCACCCTCACCGTCAGCGGCCTTGCCTTCAGCGGCGGTGGCCTCAGCCAGCCCCTTCAGGTGCCCAAGATGACGCTGGAACCGGTCGCCACTCCGCAAGGCTCGCCTCAGGCGCTCGCCGGCGCCGTCGCCATCCCCGCCGGAGGGCCCGTTCCGCTCACCTTCACGGTGCGTTTCTCGCGCTCCGGCTATCAGGTCGCCGTGCGCGGCCAAGCCAGCTTTGCCCGAGCCCGGCAGATCGCCCTCGCCGCCGGCATTCAGCAAACGTCGGCCCTCGAATCGCTCGCCGGCGACCCCATCACCATCGACCTTACCGCCGAAGGGCCCTGGATTCCTGCCGAAGAAACCCTGCTCGTCAAGCTGTCTCCGGCTCAAGCCATGAACACCGGGTATCATGCCGCGACCGGCACTCCCACTGGCGATACCCTCAGCGGGACCGTCACCGTGCGCGACGCCAACTTGAAGGCCGATTATCTGGCCAACCGCGTGACAATCGCCGACGCCACGCTGCACCTTGACAACGGCAGCCTCCGCTGGGACCCGGTCGCCTTCTCCTACGGCCCGGTCAAAGGCACGGCAAGCCTGACCATGGCCCCGGTTTGCCCCGAGCAAGTTCCGCCGCAACCCTGCCCGGCGCAGTTCCAGATGCACTTCGGCGATCTCGACGCAGCCGCCTTTCAAACCGCTCTGCTCGGCGCAAAAGCGCAGGGCACGCTGCTCTCTTCCCTCATTGACCGCATCCATCCCTCGTCCGCGCCGCCCTGGCCGCAGCTTCAGGGCACCGTCACCGCCGACTCCCTTGTTCTGGGCCCCGTCACGCTCCACTCGGTCTCGGCTGCGGTCCGCATTCTTCCCACCGGAGCGGAAATCACCAGCCTCGATGCCGGCATTCTCGGCGGCACGCTTGCACGCCACCGGCTCTCTCTTGAAACCCGCCAACGATCAGGACAAGCCGGCCTACACCTTCGAAGGCCAATTCCAGAATCTCAGCACCACGGATGTCGGCGCGCTGCTCGGCCTGCGCTGGGCCGGTGGCGGCTTCAGCGGCAACGGCAAAATCGAGCTCTCCGGCTACTCGGCCAACGATCTCGCCGCTTCGGCCAAAGGCGCTCTCCACTTCGAGTGGCGCAACGGAGCCATGGGCAATCAGCCCTCCGCTGCGTCCAAAGCTGGCCCTGTACCCGCAGCGTTGGGCCGCTTCGACCGCTTCATTGCCGACGCCTCCATCGCCAACGGCGCCATCGTTCTCAGCCAGAATGAGGTGATCGTTAATCAAGGGCCAGGCGTCGCCAGAAAGAAATCCGTCGAAGCCACAGTCACCTTCGGTTATCCCCCCATAGTCACTTTCCCCATGCCAAAGGAAGCGCATACAGAAAAGCACTAATTAAGGCGTACCGACATCTAGGGCAGGAATCGCAGGCCGGAACTTCGCCGAAAACAGGAGGACGACAGGCCCTTCGACTTCGGTAGCCCGGCTCGGCGGGCAAGGAAGCGGAGACAGGTCAAATCCGGATTTATATCGTGCTACGATATAATGAGGATTGGACCGATGGTTTCGCGCGGCGATGGGATCGGCTCGAGAGGACGCAACAAGGACGTTTCGGCGATGGCTTATCGCGAGCTTGCCGAGTTCCGGTACCGCATCCGCCAATTCCTGCATTTCAGCGAAGAAGCCGCTCGATCCCAAGGTATCGAACCGCAGCAGCACCAGCTGCTTCTCGCCATCAAAGGGTTACCGGAGGGAACGCGCCCCACCGTCACGGCGCTATCGCAACGGCTCTGCCTTCGCCATCACAGTACGGTTGAATTGATCGATCGTCTGGTGGGGCAAAAGGCGGTGGTACGCCGGCCCAGCAGTCTGGACCACCGCGAAGTGTTGATCGAACTGACCCCGCATGGCGAGGAAATGCTGCATCGGCTCTCCATTCTGCACTGGCAGGAATTAAGGGTTTCAGGTCCCGCTCTTTTTGAAGCGCTTTCGGCGGTACTGGGTCACTCGGTGGGATCGGAAAAGGGGACAGCATGAATCTGCCATCTCGCGCCAGGCGGTTGAAGTCCTCCCTCGAGGAGCTTGGCGATTTTACGACCACCATCCGTGTGATTCCTATTTCGTTGATGGCCATCCTGATTGGCGCCCTGGGAGCATGCGTGGCATGGCTTCTGCTCAAGATGATCGGCGTTTTTACGAATATCGCCTACTATCATCGGCTCAGTGCCGCTTTTATTTCTCCCGCCGGTAACCATCTCGGCATCTATGCAGTCGCAGTGCCCGTTATCGGATCCCTCATCGTGGGGTTTATGGCGCGCTATGGATCGGAACAAATCCGCGGGCACGGCATCCCCGAAGCCATCGAATCGATTCTGATAAGCGGCAGCCGCGTCCGTCCGCGGCTGGCCATCCTGAAACCACTTTCGGCGGCAATTTCCATCGGCACAGGAGGCCCATTCGGCGCCGAAGGTCCGATCATCATGACCGGCGGGGCTTTTGGATCGATCATCGCCCAGTTCTTCCACTTCACCAGCATGGAGCGGAGGACGTTGCTGGTGGCGGGAGCTGCTGCGGGTATGTCGGCAACTTTCGCGGCTCCGCTCGCTTCCGTATTGATCGGCGTCGAGCTCCTGTTATTCGAATGGAAGCCGCGCAGCGCCATTCCCGTGGCCCTGGCCAGCGCGACAGCCTGCGTGGTGAGGCGTTACCTGATCGGGCTGGGCCCGCTGTTCCCGGTTCCGGCCCACCCTGTATTCATCGGCCCCGAGGGACTTGGCGGCTGCCTTCTGGCCGGGCTTGCTGCCGGCGCGCTTTCGGCGCTGCTCACCCTCGGGGTCTACGCTGCGGAGGACCTGTTTAAGAAGCTGCCGATTCATTGGATGTGGTGGCCGGCGATCGGCGGGGTCTTCGTGGGATTGGGAGGGCTGATTTTTCCGCAGGCGCTGGGCGTTGGATATGACACCATCCGAATGCTGCTCGCGGGCGATGTTCCGCTCAGGATCTTTGTGGGAGTTCTTCTGGTGAAGTCCGCCATCTGGATGATTTCGCTGGGCTCGGGGACTTCGGGCGGCGTTCTCGCGCCATTGCTGATGATGGGAGCGGCTCTGGGCGGCATCGAGAGCCTCTTTCTTCCGCATTTCGGAGTAGGGTTCTGGCCGCTGGTCAGCATGGGCGCCATCCTGGGAGGCACCATGCGCTCGCCCTTTACAGGCATTGTCTTCGCTCATCGAATTGACTCACGACATCAATATGCTGTTGCCGCTTCTGGTGGCCTGCTTCCTCGCCCATGCCTTCACGGTGCTTACGCTGAAACGTTCCATTCTGACGGAAAAGATCTCGCGGCGCGGTTATCATTTGAGCCGCGAATACGGGACCGACCCTCTCGAGATTCAGTTCGCGAAGGAGGTAATGCGCACCAATGTGGTTGCTTTGCCCGGTAATGGAACGCTTGCGGAAGCATGGGGGATGATTCAAGGCGATTTGCGTCCCAGAGGCCAATACCTCTTTCCCGTGGTGGATGCGGAGAACAATCTGCTGGGAGTGGTGACCCGGAGAGACCTGATGAAGCACTTTGAAGAAAACGAGGGCGAGACGCCGGGAACCCAACTCAAGGAGATTGCAGTTGCCGAGCCTGTGGTGGTTTTTGCGGACGAGCCTCTGCGCGTGGTCGTCGAGCGTATGGCGGAGACGGGCTTGACGCGGCTTCCGGTTCTGGACCCACAATCGGGGCGGCGGCTGGTGGGCATGATCTCGCTGGACGATCTTCTCCGCGCGAGAGCGCAAAACCTTGAGGAGGAGCGCGTACGCCAGAGTGCGCTGCGGATTCACATGCCTTTCCGGCGGTGGGTAAAGCCTTCCAATATCCCATCGACCGAAAGTCTGGATAATTCAGAACGTGATTGCAGCGGCACACACACTTGCGCGGAAGCGAGGCGCGCCGGCAAACCGCGCTCTGACGTCAGGCGATAAGCAGATGCCGCCTATAGCAATCAAGGACACCTCTGCCGCTGCTTTTGTCAACGACGGCAGCGGCCAAGCTTTCGCACCGGCTGTTCACCCTTCTGTTTCCTGAATCCCTCCCGCCTCAACACCTGCCCCTATACTTGAAGTGCGATGTTCTTCTAGAGCGAGGGTTTCCCAAAATTGAAATATTGGATTGGCATCGAGGGGCTTTTTGCGCGTTTTATTGCGTGGCTCGCTCGCCGCATGCCCAACGAGCGGCAGCGCTTGCTGGCGATCACGATTGTGGCCGGGGGGTTGTGCGGGCTGGCGGCGGTAGCATTTCACGTCAGTTGCCATTTCCTATATGGATTTCTGATTGATCGCGCTGCTTCGGCTCCGGGCCGCTCCTGGATATGGTGGACGATTCTGACACCGGCGCTGGGCGGGCTTGTGGCCGGCGTCGGGCTCACTTATTGGGTGCCTGCGGCGGCGGGCAGCGGCATTCCTCAGGTGAAAACGGCCTATACCTTCCGTTTTGGCGCCATCACCATCAAGGAAACCATCGGTAAGTTCGTTCTGTGCACCTTCCAGCTTGGCACCGGAGCGTCATTGGGCGTGGAAGGCCCGACGGTGCAAATCTGCGCCGGAGTGAGCAGCCTTTTGTCGCGCTTGGCCCGGCTCAGCCCCGTGAACCGGCGGCGCATGGCCTCGGTGGGCATGGCGGCGGGAATTGCCGCGGCGTTCAATGCGCCCATCGCTGCCGTTACCTTCACGCTGGAAGAGCTGATCGGGAGCCTGGACCAAACCATGCTAGCGGGCGTGATTGTGGCCGCAGCACTAGCGGCCGTGGTGGAGCACAGCATCCTGGGGTCGAACCCGATCTTCTACGTGCCGCGTCTACAGACATTCACCCTGAGCAAGGCTTCATCTCTGGTGTGGTATGCGCTGCTGGGGCTGCTTGCGGCCATCGTTTCAGTGGCGTTTACTGATTCGCTGCTAGCGCTGCGCGCCTGGTTCAAGCGGCTCAAGAAGGTTCCGAAGTGGGTCCACCCCGCAATCGGCGGAGCGGCCACGGGCGGCTTTGCGGTGGTCGCGATCTATTTCTTTCATTTGAACGGCATCGCCGGCGATCCGTACAAGACCCTGACCCAGGCCCTGCTGGGAAATTTGCCGGTGACGGCGATGGCAGCGCTGTGCGTTCTCAAGCTGGCCGCTACCGTCACGTCCTATTCGAGCGGCGGCTCGGGCGGAATCTTTGCTCCGGCACTGTTCATGGGCGGGATGCTGGGCGGCGCGGTGGGCTACCTGGATGTTACCGTCTTCCATCACCCGGCAGACTCCATCGGAGCATTCGCTGTGGTGGGCATGGGGGCGGTTTTTGCCGGCATTGTGCGCGCGCCCATGACGTCGATTCTCATCATTTTTGAAATGACCAGCGGCTATGGATTGGTGCTGCCGATGATGATCGCCAACATGAGCGCCTTTGCGCTGGCACGCCACTGGCGTCACACGCCTATTTACGAAGCATTGCTGGAGCAGGACGGCATCTATCTCGATCGGAGGCACAAACCGCACGGGCCCTCCGGGCATGCGGCTGTGCCTGTGGAGGAGTTGCGCGTGGGGGCGGAATAGCCGGTTGCGCGGGAAGCAGCAACTCAGAATGGGTGGGTGATCGAAAGATGAAACGAATGGGCGATCGTATGAATCCTACCGAGCTGCATACGCCGGAGGTGCGAGACACCGCGGCAGAGCGCTGGCTGCGCAAGGAAGTGGTCGCCGCATTACGATGCGCTCGAAGCCGACCCCGGCCGGGCCGTTCCCGCCAGAGAGGTGTTTGCTGCTGATGCGGCGCTCAACCGCGAACGCCGCTAACCTACCGCGGCTCCTCGTTGTAGAGGAAGTAGGCGCGGAGCTCCAGGTAGGGGCCGTGGAATTCCCTGGGAAGCGCGGGATAGCTGGAGCCGGTGATGGCGCCCCAGGCAGCGCGGTCCAGTCCGGTGTCGCCGGAGCGGCCGTCCAACTGCATGTCGATCACTTGGCCATTAGGCAAGACCTTGAAGTGCACGGCTACCACGCCTTGTTTGAGGATGGGTGGATTGACTTCATCGGGAATCAGCGGGTCCCAGGTCATCTGCGTGATGTAGTGCCAGCGCTGCAGCCAGTTGTTGAAATCCACGCCCTGCGTGTCAGATAAGACCTCGATGCCGCCGGTGCCGGCGCCGGGGTGCATGCGAAGCCCGCCACCCTGGTTACCGTAGTTTTGTTGGCCCTGGCCGCGCATGGCATTGCGCATATCCTGTTGCAACTGATCGGCCGGATTCTGCGAACCCATGGCGAAGTTTGGCTTGGCGGGGACGGCGGCGGGCCGCGGCGCCTCGACCTGCGACTGCGGGGTGGGTGGAACCACCGGCGCGGGCTGCTCCTTTTCCTGGATCTGGGGCTGTGGCTCGGGAGGGGGAGGCGCCGGCGCAGCGAACTTCTTCATCTGCTCCATCGTCTGTTTATCGATCAGCGCGTGTTGCGGTAGTGGCGGGACTGGCTTGGGCGGCTTTAGAAACGGCGTATCGAGATAGGTAAACTCCTGGTGGTCCTTATTGCGGCTGGAATCGATCACATTCGGGACTTTGATGTACCGGGGAAGCAGGAAAAGGGCGAAAAGAATTGCGATGTGCACGAGGATGGCCCAGAGCGTTCCCTCGCGCAACCGCGCCCAGCGCCGCTCGTCTTCGAGCTCGCCGATCATCTGCAGCAATTCGTGGGCGTCGTAGTCGATCCAGCGCGAAGCGCGCACGACGGGGGAGCGAGGCTGTTCGGGCTCCGGAGTTTGAGAAGGGGGTAAATCGGGGGCCGGCTTGGGGCTGGAGTCCAGGTTTGAGCTTGGGCTTGGGATCGGGCTCGAATACAGGCCCAGGCCCAGGAGCGGGGACTTCCGTCGGGAAACCGCTTCCGGAGCGGACGAATCCTGCGCGGGGCTGCCCGGTTGCGGGCTCGACTCGGCTGGTCCCTTGGGTTCGTTTACTTTGGCTGGCGCTTCGCTAGTGGGCATTCGATCCCGAGGAGCCTCAGAAGGCGCACATGTCTTGCCGGCTCCGTATTCGAGTCCTTCCTGTCTATTCTCTCACCCCTTGCAATTCCGCGGGTAAGACCGTGCCTCGTACAATGGTTTTCGGCAGACCTTAATGAATTGACGCAGAACTGGCCGGAAGGGGACAGCGTTTGAAGCGGTTTTTTGCGCACCTTGTGGCGGGATGGAAGCTGGTGATTCTGCCTGCGCTGTTGAAATGGGGGATTTGGGGGGTAGGCGCGGTCGCCGTGCTTGATTCTTCGAGCATTCCCGTGCCTATGGACGCGATTCTTGCCCTGTATGTGTGGAATGACAAGCGCCATTTCTGGCTTTATTGCCTGATGGCGGCAGCGGGCTCGGCGATCGGAGGCCTCGTGCCCTACGGGCTGGGCCGCGCCGGGGGCGAGCTGTTCCTGCTCAAGCGCGTGAACCGCGCACGCTTCGAGCGGCTGCGCGACCGCTTTCAGCGCCAGGAGTTCCTGGCCGTCCTGATTCCCTCCATGATGCCTCCGCCGTGGCCGTGGAAGGTCTTCGTCTTTGCTTCGGGTGTCTTTGAGATGCGGGTCGCGAATTTCCTGCTGGCCGTTCTTGCGGGAAGGCTGGTGCGCTGGCTCACTCTCTCGCTGCTGGTGCTCAAGCTGGGACCGAGCGCAGTCGATCTGGTGGCGCGCCACGCGCTGGCCACGGTCCTTATCGTGGGCGCGCTGGCGGTGCTGGGATTCGCGTGGTGGTGGATGAAGAAAAAGCGAGCCGGCAAGCTGCTGGAAGACTGACGAGGCGCCGGCCCGGATTCAGTCAAAGTTCAATCGACGTTCAATCAAGAAGCTTTTCGATCTCGGCAAGATCGAAACGGCAAGAGCTGCCGGGAAGGTCGAATGGCTCGGAAGGCAGCGGCTCCAGGCGCCCACCAAGATAGCGAAAGTGCCGCCCGTTGGGATCGAGTAGCAGGATGGTCCCGATGCCCATGCGCTCGTAATCAGCCAGCTTTGTCATCATGCGGTTGAGTGAATCTTCCGAAGACAAGATTTCGAAGACGGCGACGGGCGGGTGAGTGATGATCTGTTCGACAGGCAGACCGCGATCGAGGACGGTCACGTCGGGGACGCGGAATCTGCGGGCAGATACTTGAATCCGCAACTCCGGACGAACGCGAATCCCCCATTCGGAGGCGTGTTGCGCAAACCAGAGCTCAATCGCATGTTGCCAGGATGAATGGTCGAATTCGCCCATCGGTCGTTCCTCGATCACGCCATCCACGTACTCGGCGTCGGGCTCATAGCAGGTGCGCAGATAGACTTCAAGGGGCACGTGTTTGGGTTGTGCTGCCGTCGCCATCGCTCCCCCCTCTCACAAGCTCATTTTCTTGAAACAAGATTGCTGCATTCCGGCCAATGTTGCTTTCGCGGGCGCCAGATTCATGCGCAGCACCCAGGCAAAGGGCTGAATCCATTCTGCGGTCGACGCGCCGCTCGGTCAACCCAAGCAGTTTCACGAAACCAACAAATTTTCCGCAGGAAGAAAGAATCTACCGTTGGATGGTGGGTCAGTTTGAAAAAAACCATCGCTCAGGGGCTAAAGCCCACGTAGAAATTGCTGCATATTCGGCACGGATAAATCCGTGCCCTTTCAAAACAGTTTCAAACTGATCCACTACCTACCGTTGCACCCGGCCATTCATGATCTCTCCGGCTTCCTCCCACCCCACGGACGAAGCTCCGGTGTCGCGGTCGTTGACCATGTAGACCCAACCGCCAAGCGGAGCGCGGCCCCCGGCGTTGCGGGTTGCCAGAAACGCATAATCGAAGCGCAGATCGGTGAATTCGACGGTCGTCCACGAGCGATTGGGCGGGAGATTGGGAGGGTCCATGCCGGCCACAGGTTCCTGACCGACGTCGCGCACCAGGGCCCAAGTCCCCCAGTCGAGATACACGCGCCCCAGCAGCGTCTGCTTGGCCGCCTCTACTGCCGGCGTGCCGGCGGGCTTGTAAATCACGTCGCGGTGCTGGTCGCTTTCAATCGATCCGGTGCGGGTGTCGATCTCGGCGGTCTGATAAAAATCGGCGGTTTCGAGAATTGCGTGCCAGCGGAAGGGATTCACAGGGTAGGGTTCGGCGGCGATGCGCGTGACCGGCTCGGATGCGATGCCGGTGTTTTCGACCATGGCCACCGCCTGCGCGTGCTCTGCCCAGCGCCAGCAACCCAGCGCCACCATTGCGGCAAGGGCGAAAATGGCCCATCCGCGGCCGCGAAACGGCTCGCGTCGCGCGCCGATTTCGCGATCTGTCAGGCTGAGGACCCACGGCATGAAGAAGGCCAGGAAAAAGAAGACCTAAAGCACGGGCTCGGCGATAAACATGAAGCTGCCCGCATACCACCGGGGATTGAAGGGGAAGAACGGACGCAGGCCGTAGTTGTTGGTCCAGTCGAGCAGAAGGTGGCTGAGCGCGGCGACACACGCCGTTGCGTAGAGCCAGCCCCAGCGTACCGGCTGGCGCGATGGGGGCCGGCTGACTGAGGAAGCGCCGGTTTGAGACAGGGAATCCGGGGTTTGTGCTGTCCCACCCTTTCCACGATGAAGCCGTGAAGAGGATGGGGCGCCCTTTGTTCGTGCTACGCGCCAGCGGTGAAAGACCCATATCGCGCCCACCACGACCCCGGCCACCACCGGCACAGCCCAAAAGGTATGCGTGATGCCGCGATGGTGCTTGAGCTCTTCGACCGGCCCGGCGAATCCCCAAAAAACGTCCAAATCGGCGGCCTCGGCAGCCAGCACCGCAGCCAGAGTGGCGTAGGCCGTCTTGCGGTTGAATCCAGCGCGGCCAATGCAGGCGCCGGTGAGGAAATGCGTGACAGGTTCCATAGATGCTGGCGATCCCACATAGAGAATGACATACGGACCTGACCGGCAGCGCAAATCAGCGCCCGATGAGGCTGCGGTCCGGTTTGGTTCTCCACGAGGTCAGTTTGGCGGCCAGGTTGCTTTGGGCCGTGCGTGCAGCGGCCGAGGCTTCGCCGGCGACAGGTGTTCACTAGCGGGTAACTGAAGCATTGCCGAAGCGGCTCAATGCTCTGGCGCTATAATTACGCGCAGTTCAGGAGGTCTCGCCATCTGGAGCGCGGTCTTCGAATTTGCAGTTTCGCTTCTTGTCGCGTGGCTCGTGTGGCGATTCGTTGCCCGCAGACTGCCAAGTCGGAGCCTGCCTGCCGAGCCGGACAACAATGCAGCCGTTCTTGCTAGGCTGCGACCGCGTCCCAAATCAGGCGCAGGTGCCGTCGCGCTAGCAGAGCCTGACGAAGACGACGATTGAACGCCCGTTCCCTTAGGCGGTGGGGCGAGGAAATCGCACGAGTGGGTTCTGCGCACGTAAACGCCTGGATCACCGGCAAGTGTTCCCTTTGTCGTCTCCGCGCATGTCGGGCGACGCCATTCCTGCCTATGCAAACCCAAACTGGGGCACTACCGATGAGGCCGGCAGCCGCGCGGTTCGCCTACAATCAGGGGTGGAATCATAGGTCGTTTGAGGGGCCTATATCGCCATGACGCATCTCGAAACCAATTGGATGAAGAGGAGAATTTTGACCACAGGAATCTCAATTGCTTTGGGCGCCGCTGCAGCAGCCGCCCAGGCGCCACCTGCCGGAGCCAACTTTGGTCCGACCAATCCTTTTTATGCGCCCAGCGCGCTGCCGTTCCAGGCGCCGCCTTTCGACAAGATCAAAGACAGCGATTACCAGCCAGCTATCGACGCCGGCATGGCGCAGCAGATCGAGGAAGTGGAGGCGATTGCCAACAACCCCGCGCCGCCGACCTTCGAGAACACGCTGGTGGCGCTGGAGCGATCGGGCCAATTGCTCGACCGCGTGTCGGCCGTGTTCAACTGCGTCACCAACGCGAACACCGACGACGAATTGCAGAAGGTGCAGGCGTACGAAGCGCCGCAGCTGGCCGCGCATCAGGATGCAATTTACCTGAACGCGAAGCTGTTCGCGCGGGTGAAGGCGATCTATGACAAGCGCGCTTCGCTCAATCTCGATCCTGAGTCGCTGCGGCTGGTGGAGTACGACTACCAGCAGTTTGTGAAGGCCGGCGCCAATCTTTCCGACGCCGACAAGGCCAAGCTGAAGAAGATCAACGAAGAGGATTCGACGCTTGAGAACACCTTCATGAACAAATTGCTGGCCGCAACAAAGGCGGGCGCTTTCTCGACCACGGACCCGAAGGCGCTGGCCGGGCTGAGCGAGGCGCAGATGGCGGCGGCCGCGCAGGACGCCCAGGCGCGCAAGCAGCAGGGATGGGTGGTGCCGCTGCAGAACACCACGCAGCAGCCCGATCTGACCTTCCTGACCGACCGCGCCACGCGCAAGGCGATCTTTGAGAACTCCTGGAACCGCGCCGAGCGCGGCGATGCCAACGATACGCGCTCGACCATTGCGCGGCTGGCGCAGCTTCGCGCGGAGAAGGGCGCGCTGCTGGGATTCCCGAACTTTGCGGCGTGGAACTTGACCGACCAGATGGCGAAGACGCCGGAGGCGGCGATCCATTTTCTGGATGCGCTGGTGCCGGCTTCCACGGCGAAGGCGGCGCGCGAAGCCAAGGACATCCAGGCGCTGATCGACGCGCAAAATGGAGGGTTCACGCGTCGAACCGTGGGACTGGGAGTTCTATTCCGAACAGGTGCGCAAGGCGAAGTACGATTTGGACGAGTCCGAGATCAAGCCCTACTTCGAGCTGAACAGCGTGCTTGAAAACGGCGTTTTCTACGCCGCTCACGAGCTCTATGGCCTCACGTTCAAAGAGCGCAAAGACATTCCGGTCTACCAGCAGGACGTGCGCGTATTTGAAGTCTTCGACGCCGACGGCGAAGCCGCTGGCGCTGTGGTACTGCGACTACTTCAAGCGCGACAACAAAAACGGCGGAGCGTGGATGGACACGCTGGTGGCCCAGTCAAAGCTGCTCGGCCAACTCCCCGTGGTTTTCAACGTGGCCAATTTCGAGAAGCCCGCGCCGGGCGAGGCCGCGCTGCTCAGCTTCGACGATGTGACCACGATGTTCCACGAGTTCGGCCATGCGCTGCACGGCATGTTCGCCAACACTATGTATCCCGGCCTGTCGGGCACGCAGGTGCCGCGCGATTTCGTCGAGTTCCCCTCGCAGTTCAACGAGCACTGGGCCAGCTATCCGGCGGTCTTCGCGAATTACGCGAAGCATTACAAGACCGGCGCGCCCATGCCCGCGGAGCTGGCAGCGAAGATTGAAAAATCCAAAACATTCAACCAGGGCTACGATCTGACTGAGATTCTTGCCGCGGCGGAGCTCGACATGCAGTGGCACATTTTGCCGGCAAGCGCGCCGCTCCAAAATCCAGACACGTTCGAGACCGAGGCGCTTCAGCGCACGCATTTGCTGATCGGCTATGTGCCGCCACGCTACCGATCGAGCTACTTTTTGCACATCTGGGCAGAAGGCTACCAGGCGGGCTACTACGCCTACCTGTGGACCGAGATGCTGGACGACGATGCCTTCCAGTGGTTTCTGGATCACGGTGGAATGACGCGCGCCAACGGCGACCGCTTCCGGCAGATGGTGCTTTCGCGCGGCAACACCGAGGATCTGGAGAAGATGTACGAGGAGTGGCTCGGCGCAAAGCCGAGCATCGAGCCGATGCTGAAGTTCCGCGGGCTGAAGGGGGACGCGAAGTAAGCGCGGCTGCAGCCTACCTCAAGATCAGAAACCTCCGAGGGTGGACTCCCGCCTGTCGTGCCTCACTATAATCCTTACGTATGACCGACTCGGGCGTCGCGCAAGAGATCGAGAAGCTGCGGGAGGAACTTCGCCGCCATGAGCATCTCTATTACGTTCTCGACGCGCCCGAGATCCCGGACGCCGAGTACGACGCGCTGATGAACGAGCTGAAGCGGCTGGAGGCGGCGCATCCTGACCTGGTGACGCCGGACTCGCCGACGCAGCGTGTGGGCGGCAAGCCGGCCGAAGGCTTCAAAAAAGCGCAGCACTCGCGGCCGATGCTCTCGCTCGACAACGCCTACTCCGCCGAGGAGCTGGCCGACTGGGACCGCCGCGTGCGCGAGCTGGCCGGCAATCTTCCTGTCGAATACGCGGCCGAACTGAAGCTCGACGGCCTGAGCGTGGCGCTGCGCTATCAGCCTGCCGCGGAGGGTGGCGCTCGGCTCGTCTCGGGGCTGACGCGCGGCGACGGGCAGACCGGCGAAGATGTCACCTCAAACATCCGCACCATTCGCAGCGTGCCACTCTCCATCGGCCGGCATCTACTCCAAAAGCTCCGCCTCCCGCAGGCATTTGAAGTGCGCGGCGAAGTGGTGATGCCGGCGAAGGCCTTCGAACTCCTGAATGAGGAGCGCGAGCGGGACGGGCTGCCTCCGGCGGTGAATCCGCGCAACGCCGCTGCCGGTACGCTGCGCACGCTTGAGCCCAGCATCGTTGCTAACCGGCGGCTGGTTCTCTTTGCATACTTCCTGCTCGTCGAGGGCGAGTACTTTGCCGCCGGGCAAACGGCCACGCTCGATACGCTCACTGCGCTCGGCTTTCGCGTGAACCCGCACCGCGGGCGCGTCAGCTCAGTCGAGGAGATGATCAAGTTCATCGACGATGCCGAGAGCCAGCGCGCCTCGCTCGGCTACGAGATCGACGGCGTGGTGCTGAAGGTGGATGCGCACGCCACGCAGCAGCGGCTCGGCTATACTGGCCGCGCGCCGCGCTGGGCCATCGCCTACAAGTTCACGGCGAAATCGGCAGTAACGCAAGTGCAGGACATCACTGATCACCGTGGGACGCACCGGCAAGCTGACGCCGACCGCCATGCTCGACGCCGGTGTTTATCGGCGGCGTGACCGTGAGCCGCGCCACGCTGCACAACGCCGACTTCATCGAGCGGCTGGGTTTGCTGATCGGCGACTGGGTGAAAGTGGAACGCGGCGGAGACGTGATTCCCAAGGTAGCGGAGGTGATCGAGGACGCGGATCATCCCAGAGGGACGCGGAAGTTCGTCTTTCCCTCGAATTGCCCGGAGTGCGGCAATCGCCGTGGTCCGCGAAGAAGGCGAAGTGGATTGGCGCTGCGTGAACGCCGACTGTCCGGCGAAGCTGCGCGAGATCGCTGTTGCACTTTGGCGCGCGCGGCGTGATGAACATCGAGGGGCTGGGCGATGCGGCGGTGCAGCAATTGCTGGATCGGCGGCTGGTGAAGAGCGTGGCCGATCTCTACTCGCTGACCGAGGAGCAGCTGGCGGAGCTGGAGCGGTTCGCCGAAAAATCGGCGCAGACGCTGTTGGAAGGAAATTGAGAACTCGAAGAAAGCGGGTCTGGCGCGCGTGCTGATGGGGCTGGGCATCCGCTTTGTGGGCGAACGCACGGCGGAGTTGCTGGCGCAGGAGTTCGGCTCCATCGATGCGCTGATGGCGGCACGGCGCGAAGAGCTGGAGCGCGTGGAAGAGGTCGGCCCGCGCATCTCGCAGGCGATTTTGGAGTTTTTCGCGCGACCTGCGAATCGCGAGCTTGTTGAAAGCCTGAAAGATGCCGGCGTGGATATGACTGCGGAGAAGAAAGCAGCGCACGGCGCAGCTGGCGGGACTGACTTTTGTGCTGACCGGCACGCTGCCGACGATGACGCGCGAAGAGGCCAAGGAGAAGATCGAGGCAGCGGGAGGGAAGACCGCGGGCTCGGTGAGCAAAAAAACCAGTTACGTGGTGGCAGGCGAAGAGGCCGGATCGAAGCTCGACAAGGCGCGGGAACTCAAGGTTCCGGTGATTGACGAGGCCGGGCTGATGGAGCTGCTGGCGGGTGAGACGCCGACGGGTAGACCAGCCCTGCGGCGATCAGTCCGGGATGGACGCGGAATTTTGCACGCGAGCCTGCCTGGTGCATAACAGCGGAAGCAGGGCCAAGAGCGCAAGAATCAGATCGAATCCACATAAGACCCTTTCCGTATTGCAGTGCGGGTAAGGTTCATAGCAGACTCTTAAGTGCTGGAACGGCGGCGCGCGGCGATATCGGGGCGGTTTTCGATGGCGCGCAGCTCGCGTTCGCGTTCCCGCTCCCAGGCTTCGGCGCGCCAGTTACGCGACGCGGAACGAGGTTTCTCTCCTGGGGCGGCGCAAAGTTCTCAGCATGCGGACGTGACGGCATGGTGACGAGTTCGGGCTGGGGATGGAAGACGGGTTTGGGCGGAATGGGCGGCAGGCGGCGTGAGCAACCGCGCCGACGATTCTGCCTCCTCAACCCACAGACCCCGGCTCTCCGAGACACCCTTCCGTGAGAGCTCCGGCTTTGCGTATGCCGCGCTGGAGGTCAGGCTGGCATCTACAGCCGCCGTCGACGCCGGCGTGGTTTCAGCCGTATCCGCCTTGTGCTGCGGCCGCTGCGGCAATCGCTTTGGCCATGAACTCGTCCACCAGCTTGTGAAGACAGGTTTGTCCGCACAGATGCTTTGAGTCAGGGCGTTGCCGGTGGCGCGAGTTCCATCCGCTGACGCGTAGTTCTCCTGCCTGCTCGTAGGCGACAAACCAGTGGTTGGTCTGCCGTTTCTCCGTTGCGCAAATGTCGCACGATATTGCCTGCCGGATCACCTCAAATCCCCCGCCCCGTGGCAACGCTTCTTGAGATGCCTGGATGTTCCTGCATCTATTTCATCGTGCAGCGGGAGAAATGCATGAGGCCAGGAGGGAAGGAAAGCGATTGTGATTCAAATTTGAACAAGACGGCGATAGATCGTCCTGAAATGGAACATGCGGCGCGGGCCGGAGAAGATCGCAGGACAAACAAAAAGAGCGCGGCCACGGCCGCGCTCTCCCAAAGGAAAAACCAGAATTGTCGACAGGATGTTGGGCCTGCGCCGCCGGCTCTACTGGCCGGTTGCGAAATAGCCCTTCTTGGCGCGTACCTGGTAGCGGCGGTCATAGCAATAGAGATAGATAGTTCGAAGGCGCCATCGGTCTTGAAATCGGCAGGCGTATAGACGAGCGCATACTGGCTGCGCAGCTCCTGTTCGATGTCTTTGAAGCTTGCCGCCATATCTTGCACGGAAGGAGGCAAGAAGACTTCGCCGCCGGTCTCTTCGGCCAGTTGCTGCAGCACTTTGTCGCCGGGGCCGCGGCTGGGGGTCCAGTTGGTGCTGATGGCGTAGATGATGGTCTCCGCGCGCTCGCATTCCTTGATGGCTTCGGGCAGGTAGACGCGGCTCTGGTTGTCGTCGCCGTCGGAGATGAGGATGATGGCTTTGCGCACGGGTTCCGGACCGCGCTCAGTGAGCATCTTGTCACGGCAGGCGGTATAGACGGCATCGAAGAGCGCGGTTCCGCCGCCCGGGGCTCAACTTGTTGACGCCCGTCTCCAGGGCGTCCTGATCGTTGGTCCAGTCGGCGGTGACCGCTGGCGTCACGTCGAACCCCATGACGAAGGCGCGGTCGCTGCGCGCTGTGAGCACCTGCAGCAGAAACTCGGTGGCCGATTGCTGCTCAAACTGAAAGCGGGAGCGGATGGAGGAACTGGCGTCGATGACAATGCCCACGCGCAGCGGCAGATTGATCTGCTGGTGAAACGAGTTCACCCTCGCCGGCGCTTTTTGATCGTCGAGCAGGGCAAAGTCGCTCTGATTCAGGTTGGGAATGTAGTGCCCGTGCCTGTCGGTGACGGTGAAGATGAGGCTGACCTCGTTGACGCCGAGCGCGAAAGGTCGGGCGCGTCCGTGATCGGCCGGCACGGCGCCGGATTGCGTGCCGGCCGCAGGTCGCGGGTTGTGCGGGCTGCGCGGCTGTGTTTTGCGCGGGCTGCTGAGCCAGCGCCGCGGCCGAAGGAAACGCAGCCGCCAGCGCCAGGCATAAGAGCTGCCTGGCCCGGATGCGGACCTGCCTGAGACGAGAAAAGCCTTTTGATCATCATCATTCTTATTTTAGCAATTTCGGAGCGGCGGGGTTGCGCCCGTACAGGCTTTAGCAGCCGATAGCGCGCGCTCCGCTGGGTGGATGGGACCGCCGGATGCCGCGACTCGAGCCGGCTGAGGAAAGCCGTCAGCTCCTCGGGAAGCGGCGCCTCAAGCTGGAGCGGCTTTCCTGTGAGAGGATGGGCGAATTCGAGCTTTGCCGCGTGGAGAAAGTTGCGTCCCAGGCGAAGTGTTTCCGGGGCAGCTTTCAACCGAGCGACGAAGACCTGTCGCTGCGGGGCCCCGACTTTCGCCTTGCGGCGCGTGAGGCTGCGCGGCTTCCGAGCTTGCTGCTCCATGAGTTGCGCGGCGCCGCCGTAGAGCGTGTCGCCCACGACGGGGTGGCCGATCGACGCCATGTGCACGCGGATCTGGTGGGTGCGGCCGGTCTCGATGCGCACGCGGAGCAAGGTGAACTTGCCGAAGCGGGTCGCCAGGCGGCGCACGACTTCGTAGTGCGAGACTGCAGTGCGGGCATTTTCGCCGGGCCGCGTGGTCATGCGCGTGCGGCGCACCGGGTCGCGGCTGACCGCGGCGCTGATGGTGCCTTTTTCGCGCGCCACGGCGCCCTGCACCAGCGCGATGTAGGTCTTCTGAATGCGCCGGCCGGAAAACATGGCGCCGAGGGCCGCGTGGGCGCGGTCGTTCTTGGCCACGACGATCAGGCCGCTGGTGTTTTTGTCGAGCCGGTGCACGATGCCGGGGCGCAGCTCGCCGCCGGTGGAGGAGAGCGCTTTGAAGCGGTGCAGCAGCGCGTTCACCAGCGTTCCGCGGCTGCGCGCGTCGTCGGTCTGCCCCGAGCCGGCGTGCACCATCATGCCGGCCGGCTTGTTCACCACGGCGAGGTCGGCGTCTTCGTAGACCACGTCGAGCGGAATGGCTTCCGGCATGGCTTTGAGCGGCGCGGGATGCGGTTCGCCGGTGATCGTGATGCGTTCGCCGCCGCGCAGCTTGAGCGAGGGCTTCTCCCGCTGGCCCCTGTCCGCTATCGACCAGCACATCGCCCTGGTCGATGAGCAGTTGCACGCGCGAGCGGCTCACGCCTTCGAGTTGCGAGAGCGCAAGAAACTGGTCGAGGCGCTGGCCATCGCGCCTCGGCGGGAACATCGATCGTGCGCGGGGCGCTCATGTGGATTCCCGGCCTTCGCCGGTTTGCGCGGCCGGTCCGAAGTCCGTCTTGAATGGCGTCGGGAAGCGCGTCTGGGAGGGCGCGATTCGCGCGTTTGCGCTCGCGCAGCACCAGCGCGCCGGCAAGCACCAGCAGCACGGCGGCAATCTGCGGCCCGTCGATTGCGCCTTGGAGGATCGAGCCGCGGCCCTCCGGATCGCGCCACAGTTCGGTCAGGTAGATGGCGACTCCCGTTCCCATCAAGCCACAGGCCGGCCACGTCGCCCTGGCGGCGCTCGAGCGGCAACCAGACCCAGAGAAGAATGGCGAGCGCGAGGAACGCCAGCGCCGCGTAGGCCTGCACGGGATGCAGTGGAATGCCGAGTGGCGCGCCGCTCCAGATCGCGGCGAGGGTATGGGTGTAGGTAACGGCCCAGGGCACGCCCGGCCCGGCTTCGGTGCCGTAACCCGAGCCGGCCAGCAAGCGCGCCCAGTTGCTCAAAGGCAAGGCCCAGGGCCAGCGGCGGAGCCAGCGCGTCAGCCGTCGCGCGGAAGGGAAGTTTGCTCCGGCGCGCGTACCACGCCGCGCAACCGGCGCCTGCCAGCGCGCCCACGCCTGCCAGCAGCGGATGGTGGACCATCGCCAGAGCCAGCAGCCATGCGGGATGCGAGCGCAGGGCGCTCCAATTGGCGGCGACCAGAAGCAGCCGCACGGCCGCCAGCGCCGCAAAAAGGCTCAGGATGCAGAGATTCCAGAGCTTGGCAGGGTCCACGCGCACGATGCGCGCAGTGCGCTGTGTGAGGAGGAGCGCCAGCAGCACGCCCAGCGCAGCGACGGCGCCGTAGGACGGGATGAGAAATGCGCCGATGTGAAAGAGAACCGGATGCACCTGAAGCCAGAATACAGCGAGCCGGTCCGCCGCGGCGGACAAGTCAGCACTCTGGCAGCGGCGATAGAAGCAAAGCGTGGATGAGGGGCAGAGAAGACTTCACGCGCAAGCAGGGTCTGCAGTGAAATGCTGCGAGAGGTAGAATCCGGCCCACTGGGCCGTGAGCAATGCGCTGGTGAACCCGTCCTAGGACGGTGGAGCTCCCCGCGGTTCATTAGGCATTCCGGACTGGCGGACACGGCACACAGAACCGATTATTCGAGTCGAGCCCCTGTTCATTGAATGTTGGTTCAACCAGCGTTGACCACTCACCTGCTTTGCAGGCCGGTTTCTAATGCGGATAGTATGAGTCCGCGCGTAGAATTGCAAGTCTTGCGCAATGGAACTAAAGTGTGATAACTTTCTGCGCTTCGTTTTCCGGGAACGGTTCGCCCAGAATGGAACAGAAGCTTCAGGGTTGGATTCCGGCAGATTGACTGGCAGCAGGCGCAGGCTTGCGGTTCGCAAGTTCGACTGCCTGCGCAATCATCTTCTTCAATTTGCCTTCGATGTTCGAGTCGCCCACGTGCTGGTCTTCCAGCACGCCATCGGCATCGATTGAAAACGTCGACGGAATCGCGGTGACGTCGAACCATGTCGCCATCGATCCCGTAAACCTTCCGTCGCGGTACTGCAGCCAGGTCATTTCGTTCTTGTTGACGAAGTCCTTCCATTTGGCGTCGTCGCTGTCCAAGCTCACGCTGAGCACTACCAGCGGCTGCCCGGCAAACTTGCGCGCGATCTCCTGGATATGAGGCAATGCCTCGCGGCACGGCCCGCACCATGTGGCCCAGAAATCGATGAGCACCACCTTGCCTTCAAGGCCGTCCATGGTGATGTGCTGGCCGTCGAGCGTGGTCAACGCAAATGCGGGAGCCATGCGGGCGCGCGCCAGTTCCACACGCTCCAGATAGCGCGCGGCGCGCGGGTGCAGGCTCGGGAGTTCCTTGTCCAGATTGAGAAAGGTTGTGAACTGCGCGCGCGCGGAATCGTCCTGATGAAGATTAGCCAAAGAAATGCCTAGCACGTAGTGCGCCGCGGCAAGCTTCGGGTCGAGTTCGAGTGCCGACTTGAACTCGTCGCAACTCTCGGTCATGTGAGCATCCTTCTTATCGCCCTTCTCGGCCATGCCCTCCCGTTGCAAAGCGACCCCGAGATAGAAATGCACCGTCGCTCTTGCCGGATCGGTCTGTTCCAGCGGGAGCCATTCGCGCAAGATGCTCTCTTGCGTTTTGTAGTCGTTCATTTTTTGCGCAAGCGAATAGGCGCGGCTGAGGCACTGCGAGCAATGGCCGCCATCCTGCTGGTTGGCCTTGCGATACGTGTCCAGTGCGATAGCGGTAGAGCCCTTCGCCTGCCACTGCTCGGCTTCTGCGAAGGTCTTGCGCGCCTTTGGGTTTGTGGGTTCGCCCGGCTTCGACTGATCGGTCGCCCCGCCGGCGGAAAGACTCGCCGCCAGAAGGGCGGCTCCGATTGCGAGCCTCTGCATAAGCGCAAAATCGGCAAAGCGGGGCATGCGGATTCCCTCCCGGATCGGAGGATTAGTGGAGTTGGCAAGAATCTTACACCAGGCGCTGTGGGAACTTGAAGAAATTGTGAGGCAGGCCGTTGCGGGCGCGCGCGTAGTGAAGACGGGGAAGGGAACCGATCAGTTGGAGGCTTTGGCTGGGTCCCGGGGGGAGATCAACGCCATCATTTGATTCTGGCGATCCCAATAGAGAACCCCGTTGAGCTCCGCGCCCACCAGCACGCTGAAGGAAGTGATGTAAAGCCACACCAGGGTAGCGATGCCGGCTGCAAACGATCCGTAGATTCTGGAATAATCGGCAACGCTGGTGACGTACCAGCCATAGGCGAGTGTGGCGGGGAACCAGATGAGCGTGCCCGCGATGGCGCCGGGCAGGACCCAGAGCCAATGCTCGGTGCGCTTGGTGCCGAAATGATAAAGGGCGGCGAGGACGGCGAGGATGGCGAGGAAGGTGATCGTCCAGCGGACCATGCGCCAGAAAAAGATCACGATATGACGCAATTCGTGGCCGGCATTATTGATCATCCACAATTCAATCTGGTGGCCGAAGACGACCACCATCGAGGCCAGCGCCAGCGGAACCAGCACGATGGGCACCAGCAGGAGGGCGCGTCCGCGGCGTCCCCAAAAGCTCCATCCCTCGGGAGGAAAGCGGTAAGCGCGGCGAAAGCCCTCCATGAGCGAGAGCATGGCGCCGAGGCCCGCAAAAAGACTGAGGGCAGTGGCGGAGAGAATCACCTGGCCGGAGTGGAGTTGGTGATTGACGATGGAGGGTTGGAAGAGATCAAAGGTGCCAGCGGGCAAGAACTGCTCGAGGACGCCGCGCGTTTCGCCCACGAGCGTGGAGCCCTCCTCAACCTGGGCTATCAGCGTGGTGATGACCAGGACGGCAGGGAAGAGCATCAGCATCCCGGAGTAAGCTGCGGCTTTGGCCGTATTCACGACGTCGTGAGCAAGGGCAAGCAGAAACGCTTCACGGATTTTGACGAAATAACCCCTCATGACTGTCATAGGCCAGACTAGAGCATTTACCTGCTTTTCGGTGAAAAGTGTTTGAAAAATCGGCGTTAAGCAGGTCTGGCCCGAGACCGAGAGATTTCAGTCAGTCAAGGTAACTCCGGCACATTTTTCTTGTCCTGTTGCCTTTAGGCACACGTGGTCATTGGCCAACGTCCTAAAATGCTACGGGGGGTGATCCACCATGATTGCAGCTTTGAAGGAGCATTGCCGAATATTCCCTATCCTGCTGCTGTTTGCGGGAATGTTGTTCATGGTTCGGCCCGCCGCAGGCCAGCAGGGGATGCCGGTTCTCCAGCCCGGCTCCAATCTTTCGCCTGCCTCGCGCGCCGTAATTGACCGGCTCGCCAGCCTGAGCGAACTGCCCGCCGGCACATGGAAGATGCACACGGGCGATCTGACGCACGCCGAATCTGTGAATCTGGACGAAAGCGGATGGCAGGCGATTGCCCCAGGCGAGAAAGCGCCGACCGAGGCGGTCTGGTTTCGCCAGACGATTCAAGTGCCAGAGACACTGCACGGCTACGACCTGACTGGCGCTCGCATCTGGTTCCAGTTCCACGCCAGCGCCAACGGCCCCATGCCGGAGATTCTCTACTTCAACGGCCGGCGCGTGGCCATGGGCGATGACCTGGAGCCGATTGTGTTGTTTGACGACGCCAAGCCCGGCGACAAGGCCGTGGTCGCCGTCAAACTGCTCGCGACTGTCGACACCAAGGAGTTCCACGGCGCCACCCTGCGCATCGACTTTCCGGAGAGCCGGCCCAACCCCGACGATTTGCGGGAGGAGTTTCTCTCCGCCTCCATGCTGCTTCCCTCGCTTGCGCCCGGCGACTTGAGCAAAATCGACACGCTAAACGCGGCCATCGGCGCTGTCGACATCGCGGCCCTTGACCACGCCGATTCGGGCAGTGCGATCACGAAATCCGAGTCGCAGTTCGAATTCGACACATCGCTCAAGGCTGCGCAAATGCGGCTTGAGGCGCTCAAGCCGCTGCTGCAGACGGCAACGTTTCATGAGACCGGTAATTCGCACATCGATGCCGCCTGGCTGTGGCCCTGGACAGAGACCGTCGGCGTGGTCCGGAGCACCTTCTCGACCGCGCTGCAGTTGATGCACGAGTATCCCGGCTACACCTTCACCCAGTCCGCGGCGGCCTACAACGAGTGGCTGGCCGATAAATACCCCGGCCTGAATGCCGAAATCAAGCAGCGCATCCAGGAGGGCCGCTGGGAGATTGTGGGCGGCATGTGGGTCGAGCCCGACCTGAACATGCCCGATGGCGAGTCGCTGGTGCGGCAATTGCTCGTGGGCAAGCGGTGGTACAAGCAGGCCTACGGCGAGGACGTGCGCATCGGCTGGAATCCCGACTCGTTTGGCTATACGTGGCAGCTTCCGCAGATCTACAAGAAGAGCGGCATCGATTACTTCGTCACGCAGAAGATGACCTGGAACGACACCAATCAGCTGCCGTTCAAGCTGTTCTGGTGGGAGTCGCCCGACGGCTCGAAGGTGCTTGCGTATTTCCCTCACGATTATGGGAACACGGATCTGGGTCCGGTGCGGCTGTCGGAGGATCTGGCGGTGGCGCGCGAACGCTCGCCGGGCATGACGGAGATGATGGACCTCTACGGCGTGGGCGACCACGGCGGAGGGCCGACGCGGGCGATGCTCGACCAGGGGTTCCACTGGGCCGCGCCGAGCGCAGCTGCGGTTACCGCCGACGGTGGCGACCTCGTCACACCCAAATACCAGTTCGGCATCGCGCAGAGCTTCTTCTCTTCGATCGAGAAGCAGGTTGCGCCGGAGAGCCGGACGTGGAACTACCAATCGATTGCAAAAGGATACGAGCCGCCTGCGGCCGTGGCGGGAAAGGTCTCGATTCCCACCTGGGACACCGAGATGTATCTCGAATATCACCGCGGCGTTTACACGACGCAGGCCAACCACAAGCACAACATGCGCACCGCCGAAGAAGAAGTGCTGAACGCGGAGAAATTTTCCTCAATTGCCTGGCTTTTTGGCTCGCAGTACCCTGCCGCGGAGCTGACCGAAGATTGGAAGAAGGTATTGTTCAACCAGTTTCACGATCTGGCGGCGGGGTCGGGCATTGCGGTCATTTACAGGGATGCGCAGAAGGACTACGACGTGGTCCGCTGGTCGACGAACGAGATTTCGTCGGCGGTGCTTGGAACATTGGTCGGCATGATTGATACCGAGGCCATGAGCGCAGAAACAGTTCCAGTGGCTATCTTCAATCCGCTCGGCTGGGAGCGCAGCGGTGACGTAACCGTGCGCATGAAGATCCCGCCGGAAAAGGACAGGCCGCTTTTCCTGACGTATTCCTCTCATTCGCTGGTCCACGTCGAAACCATTTCGCGAGACCAGTCGGGCGAAATCGCCGATGTCACGGTCAGAGTGTCGAATATTCCTGCCTTTGGATACAAGGTACTCCCATTTACCTGGACAACGCTCGGATCGAGCGTCGTGATGTCAGGAGCTGGGGCTCCCCTCAGCGACGCCGACATCAACAGGCAGGGCGGTTCGACGTTCACGATCGAGAACAAGCGACTTCGTATCGTGGTAGACCGCTCCTCAGGCTGCGTCGTGAGCCTCTACGATCTTCGCTCAGACTTCGAGACTCTGGCCCCCGGGGCGTGCGGCAATCAGCTCCAGGCGTTCAAAGATACGCCAAAGGACTACGACGCTTGGAACATCGATCCTGGCACGCTCGACGAACAGCCAACTTTCATTAAAGCCGACAAGGTTGAAATGGTCGACGGCGTCTCAATGTCGCCCGGGATTCGAATCACTCGCACATGGAAGAATTCGAAATTTGTGCAAACCATTCGGCTCGACAGCGACGCCTGGGTCGGCGCGGCCGACTCCGACTATGTCGACGTCGAGAACGACATCGACTGGCACGAATCGCATGTGCTGCTCAAAGCGGCCTTCCCGCTCGCCGTCACCAGTAACTTTGCCACTTATGAGATTCCTTATGGCCAGATCGAACGACCGACCACGCGCAATAACTCGTGGGAAAAAGCCCAATTCGAGGTCCCGGCGATGCGCTGGGCCGATCTGAGCGGCACGGGCGCGGACGGCAAAGTCTACGGCCTGAGCCTGCTCAACCAGGACAAGTACGGCTACGACGCTGTGGGCAATGTGCTGCGGCTGACGCTGCTGCGTTCGCCCACCTGGCCCGATCCCGACGCCGACCAGGGCCACCACCACTTCCACTACGCACTCTATCCCCACGCGGGCACGTGGAAGGACGCGCTTACCGTGCGTCACGGCTGGGAGTACAACTACCCGCTGCAGGCGGTGGTTACGACGGCGCACCCCGGATCGCTGCCCACCGAACACTCGTTCGCATCGGTCACGCCGGAGAACGTGGTTCTGACCGCGGTCAAAAAGGCCGAAGACGCGAACGGATTGATTTTCCGCGTGTACGAATGGGCAGGCAAGGAGTCGACGGTTGAGTTTCACGTGCCGCCGGGCGCAACGGGAGCCACCGTCACGAATCTCATGGAACAGCCTGAAGGCAGTCCGCTCACGGTCGCGGACGATGTCGTGAAGGTGCCGATTCATCCCTACGAGATCCTGACAGTGAGGGTCGATTACCCCGGCGGAGGACCGAAACAGTGATCAGTGATCAGTGGTCACTACTGTCCGGTTAAAAGTCGAATAGGGTCAGTTGGTTGGGATCGGGGATGGTTGGGAATGTGTTATCGGCTTGCTGGAGGGCCTGTGAAATGGGCATTTTCTCAAACAAGGTGACCGAGAGCACCTGGAGAAGAGTGTAGAGGGAGCCGGGCAGTTGGAGGCGCTTCTTGATGATGGCAACCAGCAGGTAGACCGAGACGGCGATCCAAATTTGCGTCTTGACCGCGTTTTCGGTGGTGCCATAGAAAGCCTTGATGCGCAAGTGCTGCTTGATCCATTTGAAAAACAACTCGACCCGCCAACGGCTTTTGTAGAGAGCACAGATGGTCTGGGCAGGCAAGGTGAACTGATTAGTGAGGAAGACCAGCCGCTGGCCGGTTTCCGGATCGTGGAAGCGGATGCGGCGCAGGTGGGAAGGATAATCGCGATGGGTTCGGAACACCTCCAAGCTGACGAGTTGATCCACCATGATGCCGCTGGGCTTGTCGGTGGGACGGGAATAGACGCGGCGCAGGCGCTGATCGCTGCGGGCGCGGGTGACGAAGAACGCTCCGCCAAGGTGGATGCGATGGAGGCGAAAGAAATCCACATAGCCGCGGTCCATGACGTAATAGGCTCCGGGCTCGATCAGGATCTCATCGAGCATGTTGACGTCGTGTCGATCGCCGCTGGTGACGCGGATGAACGCGGGGATGGAGCCGCGCAGATCGAGCAGTGTGTGCACCTTGATGGCCGACTTGGTGGAACGGAAATGCGCCCAGGGAAACAGGCTCAGGCACAGGTCGATGGTGGTCGAGTCCAGCGCGTAGGCGGCAGCGTCGAGATCGATGCTGAGGCTTTCGCTGGCATAGAGGCTGCGCGCCTGCGCCATCAGCCGTTGCGCCAGCTCGGCGTAGATGCGCCAATCGCGGATCTGGTTGGCGTCGGCCAGCGTGGAGCGGCGCAGCGGTGCGCGAAAGCCCATGGCATAAAGCTTGTTGGGTTGCGCGTTGAGGCATGCTTCGATGTCGCGCAGGCTCTCGCGATAGGTCAGTTGCGCGAACGCCACGGCGCGATACTGCTCGGTGCAGGTCAACACACGGACGCGGACATCGCCGCCGTAACGGGCCACACTGCGTGCGAACGACGTCCAGGGCACGAAGTCCATCAACTGCGAAAACAGCAACTTGCCAGCGTTCATGGCTGCCTCCAGAGCAAATCTCTGGAATCAGCATCACGGCAATTTCAAATCGACACCACTCTAAAATGTCTGCAACTGCGCGCACCTCAGCAGCTTGCAAAACGAAACGCCTGAGTTAACCGGACAGTAGTGATCAGTGATCAGTGATCAGTGATCAGAAAAAACAGGGGGCTCCAATTCGGAGTCCCTTCGTCTCGATCAGGCAGTGCACTGACAACTGAGAACTGTGAACTGACCCCTGACACCTGACCCCTGTTTTGCTACGCTAGAAGCAGCAAGGAGCTTGCACGATGCACATCTCTTCCCCATTTGTTGTCGTTCCCGTAATCATCGCCGTGTTTGTGGCGTCGATTCTCTTCGCCACCAGCAGCAAGGAAGACAAACCCTCCGAGCACTGAGCCTGGGCCAGCGTTACATCGATTCCCGGAACCTTTTGGCGCCTGCTGGCGTATAAGGTGGCCAGAGGGGATGCCATGTTACGGATCTCGACACGGAACACGACAGGAGATACCATGCTCAATGCGGCCGGCCTGGTCGCCTGCCTGGCCTTGGCGGCCGGAGTGACCGGATGCAAAATCCACGTGGACAAAGGCTGCCAACGGCGAGGACAAGAACGTCCAGGTGGATACTCCCTTTGCCAAAATCCACGTGGACAAAGGCTCCAACGGCGAGGACAAAAACGTCCAGGTGGACACTCCTTTTGGCGGGATTCACGTGAACACCGACCAGACCACGGCCGCGGACCTCGGCCTGCCAGTGTATCCCGGCGCCGAGATCGTGAAGGACAAGGAAAACGACAAATCGGCGGACATTCACATGGGCTTCGGCGAGTGGGAGCTGCGCGTGAAGGTGGTCAACTACAGCACCCCCGATAGCCAGGACAAGGTCGTCGCCTTTTATAAGAAAGCGCTGGGCCGCTACGGCGATGTGATTGCCTGCCAGGACAATGCGCCCGTGGGCAAGCCCACGCAGACCTCGGAGGGCCTGACCTGCGCCGAAGATCAGTGGCGCGCACGTGCAGGTCAACGATCACGGCAACAACTACGGCTACCACTCGGGCCTCAACGGCTTCGAACTGAAGGCCGGCTCCAAACATCACCAGCACATTGTTGGATTTGAGAGTTCCGCGCCGGGCCAGACCCGCTTCGCCCTTGTGGCGCTCGATTTGCCATCCGGAAGCGGCGAAGGGTCGGGAAAGAGCGACTGATTCTGCGTGGCCGATGGAAATTTGCACGGTCCGCGTCTTCGCGCGAACCCAGATAGCCAAGTTTTCACCGCAGGCGACTCCACAAGGCATCCCTGCCTCCTGCATCTCAGCAGGCGTCTCCGCAATTTCTGTGCATCGGGCCGTGAAAAAAGCGGTTTCTTCGCGCATTCTGTCCGAATCATCAGATTGTCTACACAATTCGTCTCCATTACTCTGACGAAAAAGACGGCGAATACAGCCCTGAATTCCGCCTCGATTGTGCAGCGAATCGGGTGACTTCCGTCACAGCACAACCTCTTGCCAGGGAGCAGAATAACGCCGGTTTGAACCGATTCGAGAGCGGTACCGGGAGGCGCGACCTGTGCTCGAAAAATCGGTGCCTATACACTATCTATTGGAGAGGGCGAGGGAATGACCGACGCGAAGAAGCCGGAGCGAAAACCCGATCGGGGCCAGTTGCGCATCGACGAGCAGGAGTGCAAGGGCTGCGGGCTGTGCATTGAAGCCTGCCCGTCCAAGGCGATCGGCATGAGCGAACGGCTGAATCACTACGGCTACCGCACGGCAGTGTATGCCGGGGCCGGCTGCATGGGCTGCGGCATCTGCTTCATGGTCTGCCCGGAGCCGGGGGCGATTACGGTGTACCGGCTGGTAAGTGCGCACGAGGTTGAGGCACGCGCGGCAAAAGCCGCGGTGGAGGGAGCGACGGAATGCGCAAGCAACTGATGAAGGGCAACGAAGCCATCGTCAAAAGCGCCATTCTTGCCGGGTGCCGCGCGTTCTATGGCTATCCCATTACGCCGGCCAGCGAGATTGCCGAGGCCGCAGCGGAGTTTATGCCGAAGCACCGGCGGCATCTACCTGCAGGCGGAGAGCGAAGTAGCGTCTGTCAACATGCTTTACGGCGCGGCGTCGGCGGGCGTGCGCGCCATGACCGCGTCCAGCGGCCCCGGCATCAGTCTGATGCAGGAAGGCATCAGCTACATGGCTGGAGCGGAGCTGCCCTGCGTCATCGCCGATATCACGCGCGGCGGGCCAGGCCTGGGCAACATTGCTGCCGAGCAGAGCGACTATCACCAGGTGGTGAAGGGCGGGGGGCACGGCAGCTATCGCACCATCGTGCTGGCCCCGCACTCCGTGCAGGAGATGGCGGATTTGACCGCGCTGGCCTTCGAGCTGGCTGACCGCTATCGTAACCCGGTGGTGATTCTGGCTGACGGTTTTATCGGGCAGATGATGGAGCCTGTGGAATTTCCGCAGGTTGCCACCGCGCCGCGCCTGCCTGAGTGGGCCGTGGCCGGGACCGCAGAGTCGCGCGGCAATCTGATCACGTCTCTGCATCTGGAGTGCGACGAGCTGGAAAAGCATATTCGCGCCCTCGAAGCCAAGTACAAAGTGGCCGAGCAGCACGAGGCGCGCGCCGAGGAGTGGTTTGCCGAGGACGCGGAGATTGTGCTGGTAGGCTACGGCATCGTGGGCCGCATCTTGAAAGCCGTGACCACCGAGGCTCGGGCCGATGGACTGAAAGTGGGCCTGCTGCGGCCTATCACGCTGTATCCATTTCCAACCGCGCAATTCCAGCGCCTGGCTGCGCGACGCGCGCGTCTTTGTAGTTGTGGAGATGAGCAACGGCCAAATGCTGGAGGACGTAAAGCTGGCGCTCGAACGGCGCGCGGCCGGTCGAGTTCCTCAATCGCATGGGCGGCAACGTGCCGTCGCACGAAGCGGTGCTCGAATTTGTGCGCGAACAGGCGCGGCGCTTCGGGCTGTCGCGGCGAACTCTCGAAGAGGAGCGGATGGCAAATGTCTAGCGAACCAATTACAGAGTACACAGTCTCGCACGGCAAGGCCAAAGCCTTCTACGAGCGCTATGAGCGCAAGGAGGAGATGCAGCACCAGACGCATTTCTGCCCCGGCTGCGGCCACGGCCAGGTGCACAAGATGCTGGCCAAGGCGATCGACGATCTGGGCGTGCAGGACAGGACGATCCTGGTCGGCCCGGTGGGCTGCGGGGTCTTCACGTATTACTACTTCGACGTAGGCAACGTGTCAGGCCGCGCACGGACGCGCGCCGGCCGTGGCCACGGCCATGAAACGCAGCCGCCCCGGAAGCATCGTCATCAGCTACCAGGGCGACGGCGATCTCGCGGCCATCGGATCGGCGGAAATTCTGCACACCGCCAATCGCGGCGAAAACATCACCGTGATCTTCATCAACAACGCCGTTTACAGCATGACCGGCGGACAGTCGCCCCGACCACGCTGCTCGGCCAGAAGACACAACCACGCCGAAGGCCGCACATGCCGCCACGGAAGGCTACCCGCTGCACGTCAGCGAGCTGCTGAGCACGCTGGAAGCTCCCGCCTACATTGAGCGCGTGGGCCTGGGAGACAACAAGCAGATTGCGCAGGCAGCGCGCGCCATCCGCCGCGGCCTGGAAAACCAAGTGCGCGGATTGGGCTTCTCACTCATTGAAGTGCTTTCGCCCTGCCCGACCATCTGGAAGATTGACGCCGGTGGAGGCGCAGCACTGGGTGCGCGATGTGATGGAGAAGACCTTTCCGCTGGGCGTCTACTGCGACCGCACCAAAGAAAAGCGCCGCAGGCGCTGGGTGGGCAGCCGCAGGCGCCAGAGGGCATGGCTGCGCCGCAGCCCGATGCGCCGCCGCTCGACAAACTTCCGCGCATTCTCGGCGTTGCCGAGGAGGATCTGCCCGAGGGCAACGCCGCGGCGCTTGCGCAGGACGAAGAGATCGATCTCGAGGTGCGCATCGCCGGCTTTGGCGGGCAAGGCGTTTTGCTGCTGGGCGAAGTGCTGGCCGAAGCCGGTCTCGACGCGGGGCTCGAGGTCTCGTGGCTGCCCTCGTATGGGCCGGAGATGCGCTCGGGCACGTCGAATTGCCATGTGCGGCTGTCGCGCCAGACCGTCGATTCGCCGCTGGTGACCGCGCCCAACGTGCTGGTGGCGATGAACGAGCCTTCGCTCCGCAAATTCGACAAGAGCGTGCGCGCCGGGGGATGGATCATCTACAACGGCGACGAATTTCCCGCCGATTGCGCGCGCGGACGGCGTGCATGTGCTTGCCGCTCCATTCACGCAACTTGCCGATGAGCTGGGCGACAAGCGGGTTGCGAACATGGTGATGCTGGGCGCCCTGCTGGAGATTGCGGGCGCATTGCCGCAGGTGAGCATCGATGCCGCGCTGCGGCGGTTGATCGAGAATCCGCGCTGGGTGGAACTGGACGAGCGCGCCATGGCGCGGGGAAGGGACCTGTACAGGCAATCGCTCGCGGAGGCGTGAGATGAAAGCGGATGCCGATCCGAACCTGATTGTGTATTTCGGCGGGCAGTTCGTTCCCATGCGCGAGGCGCGCGTCGGAATCATGACACATGCCCTGCACTACGGAACCGGAGTTTTTGAAGGAATTCGCGCTTACTGGAACGAGGCCGAGCAGGAGCTATTCATCGTCCGGCCCATCGAGCACTACCGCCGCTGGAAACAGAACTGCGGAATTCTGCGCATCGACGTTCCGCTATCGCCTGAAGAATTGTGCGCGATCACTGCCGAGCTGGCGCGGCGCAACAAGCTCCACACCGATCTCTACATCCGGCCGCTGGCCTATAAGTGCGCCGAGCGCATCGGCGTCGCCATCGACGACCAGGACGCATTCTTCATCGCCGTGCTGCCCTACGGCGAATATGTGCACAGCGAGAACGGGCTGCATGCCGGCGTCAGCTCCTGGCGGCGGATCGACGACAACATGATCCCTCCGCGCGCCAAGATTTGCGGCGCCTACGCCAATAGCGCGCTGGCCAGCGACGACGTGCGGCGCAGCGGATTCGATGAGGCCATCCTGCTGAACGAAAGCGGCCATGTGACCGAGGGCGCCACCTGCAACCTTTTCATGCTGCGCAAAGGAGGGCTGATCACGCCGGATGTGACCGAGAACGTGCTCGAAGGCATAACGCGCGATTCGGTGATGGAATTGGCGCAGCGCGAGCTGGGGTTGGCGGTCGTGGAGCGGCCCATCGGCCGCAGCGAGCTGTATGTGTGCGATGAGTTGTTTCTGACTGGCACGGCTGTAGGCCTGGCGCCGGTGGTGAGCGTGGATCGCCGTCCCGTGAGGGATGGAGCCATCGGCGAGGTGACGCGAAGCTTGCGGCAGTTGTACTTCGACGCCACGCACGGGAATTTGCCCGCGTACCGCAAATGGCTGATTCCGGTCTATGGAAAAGATCGGACGCCGGAGCAAAACGCGGCGCGGCAAGAGGAAACGAGCTTGGCCTGAGCGAATGCCGGCCCGCACGGTTCCCACCCTTTCCACGATGAAGCCGCGGAAAGGGTGGGGCAACGGCGCCGGCGATGCGGCCCAGGCAAGGAGGTAACACGAATGCCAACAACAGTAGTTCAAGCAAACGCCTATGACGTTGCCATGGAGAACTTCGATACGGCGGCAGACGCCATGGGCCTCGAAAAAAATACGCGTGAGATGATCAAGTATCCCGAGCGCATGCTAACAGTTGGCGTGCCGGTACGCATGGATGACGGCGGCATTCACCGCTTTGTGGGCTACCGCGTGCAGCACAGCTCGGTGCGCGGGCCTGCCAAGGGCGGCATCCGCTACCACCCGCAGGTAACGCTGGATGAGGTGAAGGCACTGGCCACCTGGATGACATGGAAGTGCGCGGTGGTCAACATCCCCTTCGGCGGAGCCAAGGGCGGCATTACCTGCGATCCGAAAAAGATGTCGCAGGGTGAGCTTGAAAGGATGACGCGCCGCTACACCAGCGCGATTCTGCCGATCATCGGACCCGAGCAGGACATTCCCGCGCCCGACGTGTACACCAATTCGCAAACCATGGCCTGGATCATGGACACATACAGCATGACCAAGGGCTATGCGATTCCCGGAGTGGTCACGGGCAAGCCCATCAGCCTGGGCGGCTCGCTGGGGCGCAATGAAGCCACAGGCCGGGGCGTCTTCAACACCATCGAGTGCGCCTGCGAGCATCTGCGCATGCCATTGAAGGGCGCCACCATCGCCGTGCAGGGCTTCGGCAACGCCGGATCGATCGCCGCGCAGTTGCTGCACGAAGCGGGCGCGAAGATCGTCGCCGTGAGCGACTCCACAGGCTGTGTCTACAACAGCAAGGGCCTGAATGTCCCCGAGCTGATTCACATGAAGTCGCTCTGCGGCCATGTCGAAGGCTTCCCGGAGAGCGAGCCGATTTTGCCGGAAGAACTGCTGGCGCTCGAATGCGACATCCTGGTGCCTGCGGCCCTTGAGAACACCATCCATGCCGACAATGCGTCCGCGGTGCGCGCGCGCATCGTCGCCGAAGCGGCAAACGGCCCTCTCACGCCTGCCGCGGACAGGATGCTCGAGAGCAAAGGCATCTTCGTGATCCCGGATATCCTATGCAACGCCGGCGGCGTCACGGTGTCGTACTTCGAGTGGGTGCAGGACGAGCAGCACCTGTTCTGGGAGGCGCAGGATATTTACAAGCGCCTCAATCATGTGATGAAGACATCCTTCCACGATGTGTTGAAGATTCACCTGGAGCGGAAAGTGCCCATGCGGATCGCCGCCAACATGCTCGGCATCGGCCGCGTGGCCGAGGCCGTGCAAATTCGCGGCATCTATCCCTAGTACTACGGTCGTACTTGATTACTTCGGGCAAAAATCCGGGCCTGAAGGCCCCGCGCATTTGCACCTTTTCCGGGAGCTGAAGCTCCCGGCTCCCTCCGGAATTGGCGATCTACAACTGTAGTATTA
>CAWHUK010000005.1:0-132581 GCA_963832535.1 uncultured Acidobacteriota bacterium | reverse complement strand
ATGAGGGGACGGGATCAGGGGCTTGGGATGAGTTGAGGATGGAATTCAGCCTTGCCGCCGGGCAAGAGCACGATTTCGAGCTGCCCCTGCTGGCCTTCGGCTATGGCGGGACCGGTCGAGTTGAACCTGTTTGCTCGCCGGCGGGTGTGTAGGAGAGCTTGAGCGGGCCGCTGCCGCGGACCTGGAAGCGATAGTGGAAGACCGCGCCAGTGGCGAGCTGGTCGACGCCGAAGCTGGCGCTGGGGTAATCGACTTCGAGGAGCTGGACGGGAGCGCCGGTGCGATTTTCGATGGTCGCATCGATGTGGTAGGAGTGGCAGGCGGAAGCGGCGAGCAGAAAGGAGTAGAGGAGAGTGGCGAGAATCCCTTGGCGCGGGCGAATCGGCTCGTCATCCCTTGCTCCGATCTTCTTGTGACGGAGCTTCCTCTAGGGATTGGGCGCGGAGGTTGTTTGGCGACTTCTTTGGCGGCTTCCTTAGCGAATTGCTTTTCAAGGCGGTTGAGGCGCTTGGCGAGTTCGGGCAGGCGTTGGAAAAGAGCGACGGCGCGCAGCCAGATGCGGTTGTCGAAGCCGGGCGAACCAGAAATCATTTTGCCAGGCGGCACATCGTGGGAGACGGCGGATTGGGCGGTGAGGATGGCGCCTCGCCGACCGAGCAGTGGCCGGCGATGCCGACCTGGCCGGCGAGGATGACGTTGTTGCCGATGACGGAAGAGCCGGCGAGGCCGGTTTGCGCGCAGAGCAGCGTGTTTTCGCCGACGCGGGAGCCGTGGCCGACCTGGACGAGGTTGTCGACTTTGGTGCCGTCGGCGATTTCTGTTGGCCGACGGTGGCGCGATCGACGGTGGCGTTGGCTTGAATGTCCACGCGGCTGCCGATGCGCACGGGGCCGGATTGGGGGATCTTTTCCCAATGGCCGGCTGGTTTTTGGAGAAGCCGAAGCCGTCGGCGCCGACGATGACGCCGTTTTCGAGAGTGACGTGTTCGCCGAGGATGCAGTTTTCGCGGACGACAGCGTGGGCGTGGGCGAAGAAGTGGCTGCCGGCCTGAACGCCGGGATAAAGGACCACGTGGGGCAGCAGTGTGGCGTGAGGTCCGAGACGGACGCGGGCCGACGACCGCGTAGGCGCCGATGTGCGCGCCGTGGCCGATTTCGGCGGTGGGGTCAATGACGGCGGTGGGATGAATGCCGGGCGGATAAGCGGGCGGCTGGTAGAAGAAGGCGAGGGCGTGCGCGAAGGCGAGATAAGGGTTCCTGACGCGGAGGGTGGCGGCGGAGATCTCCTGAAATTCGGGCTCGACGAGACGGCGGCGGCCCGTGTGGTGCGGGCCAGCCCGGTGTAGCGGGGATTGGCGACGAAGGTGATTTCGGTGGGGCCGGCTACTTCAATTCCCTTGATGCCGGTAATTTCCAGTTCCGGGTTGCCGCGAAGTTCAGCGCCAAGCCGGCTTGCTAATTCGCCTAACTTCATAGAGAAAATTTTAAAGGAACGGGCGGGATGGGCGCGGTGCGGAACTGGTAATCTCCGCATAGCCGGTCAACCGACCGGAGCACCAATGAGATCCCGGAAAACGTTCGCAAAGACTTTCCGTTACCGATACGGTTCTTGAGCTATAAGTGATTGTTGTTAAGCAAGTTGCAAAGCTTTGTAAACGAAAAGGGTGGTGCTTTTCCCCGCCCTGCTTGGCCTGTTCTCCTTCAGGACAAGTAGGTAATCCACAAAGGCCGCCGGGTCATCGGCGTTTGCCTTGTGGCAGGAGTAGCAGTCGACGCCCTGCCTGGCGTGCTCGCTGGTCTGTCATCATGGCGGTTTCTCCCGCGGAAACAAGGATACGTGATACCGGCGCCTACCATTCCGCGGTCGAGTCTCACGGATCAGGCGTGAAATCAACTGGCCGCAGACTTTACTTGGACCAGCAGCATTTTGAGTGCAGTCTTTGCAAAAACACCGTGCAAAAGCATCGGTGGCATGAATGCGAAGGAGCCGGCGTGAGCGAGGCGAGTCCTATCTTTTCCAACTGCACTTCGGCCTCGCCCTCCAGTAGAACCGTTGGCGTCGGCGCGGAGTGGGGTCAGATCTTTTGGTGGTCTTAAATCCGACAGGGCCACGTCGACCTTTTTATCCTTGTGGAGGATGCTGCTCGAGAGGGGGGGGCAGGTTGCTCAATCTCCTGAGGTAGAGCTGCAAGGAGGATGTAATTCATTAATCTCTTTTGGTTCATTTTTTCGTCGGTTAATTGTGGCGCCTTCGAAGGCAAATTCCCTTCATTGAATATGCTGCGTAAATCTCTCCGTTACAATCAGCTGACGGAAGCGCCTCTTCGCGTTCATGTGTATTTCGTGCGACCGCAGTTTCCGACCAGCCGATGCTCCTTCGTAGGAGTGGCCAGTAGCAGCCCGACACAAACCAGGCGAAGTGACCGCGCCGATGGAAAATGGAATGTCACCGGGAACCCGCATCCAGCGCAGCGTCTGCATCGAACCGGTCCGCAGGAACTCGGCGGAGCGCGCATACCATGTGCCGTGCTGGATCGATGCCCAGGCTTGCAAGAGCCCAATCGGCAGCATGCTGAGAACGGACATGAGAGCCAGGCCGGCATTGAGAGACCAGAAAGAAAGCTTCAAAGCACCCTGCTTCCATGGCCGGCCGGGACTCAGAGCGCGCAGGCAGAAGAGCGTGAGGCCCAGGCCAAGCATTCCGTAGACGCCGAAGAATGCGGTATGGCCGTGGACCGGAGTGAGGTTCAGACCCTGCATGTAATAGAGGGCGATGGGCGGGTTGATGAGGAAACCGAAGAGTCCGGCGCCCACCATGTTCCAGAATGCCACGGCGACGAAGAAGTAGATCGGCCACTTGTAATTGGCGATCCATGGCGCCTTTCGGTAGGCTGCACGAGCGCAGGTTTTCCCAGGCCTCGTACCCGATCAGCGTCAGCGGCACCACTTCGAGTGCGCTGAAGACCGCGCCCGAGCGATGACCGCAGGTCCGGAGCCGCGAAGTAGAGGTGATGGAAGGTGCCGATGATGCCGCCCGAAAGAAAGATGGTGGTTGAAAATAACACCGCGCGTGTTGCGCTGCGGATCTCGAGCAGCTTGAGTCGAGTGAAGAGGAAGGCGATGACGACCGTGGCGAAGACTTCAAAGAATCCTTCAACCCAGAGGTGAACCACCCACCAGCGCCAGTATTCGGCGGTGACCAGATTGCTGCGCTGGCCGTACATGAGTCCGGCCGCGTAGAACAGCGGGATGGCGACGCTGGAGATTAGGAAGAGCGTGAGCAGCGGCCGGTCTTCGCTGTTGCGCTGGAAGGCTGGCTTGAGCGCGCGAACCATCAGCACCAGCCACAGAACGAGGCCAACGAAGAGCAGAATCTGCCAGAACCGTCCAAGGTCGACGTATTTCGAAACCCTGGCTTCCGAACCAGAACCAAAGATTGCCGAGCTTCTGCTCGATGCCCAGCCACTCTCCGGCCAGCGAACCGCCGACGACGAATACCAGCGCGACAAACAACACATTCACACCCAAGCGCTGGAACTTTGGTTCACGGCCACTGACAGCAGGCCCGACGTAGAGGCCGGTCGCCAGCCATGATGTGGCGATCCAGAAAATCGCGAGTTGCAGATGCCAGGTGCGCGTGATCGCGTACGGAAGATACTTGTCGAGCGGGAAGCCGTAGAATCCCTGTCCTTCGACTCCGTAATGCGCCGTCAACGGCGCCCATCAGGATCTGCACGCCCCAGAGAGCGACGACCACGAGAAAATATTTGATCGTGGCCCGCTGCGAAGGCGTGGGTTGAACACCGAGGAATGGATCGCGCTCTGGATACGGGCCCGTGATCGCAATCTTCTCCTGCGAGGTGTACCACAGGACCAGCGCGCCAATGCAGGCGATGAGGCATACGATGCTGATGATGCTCCATAGGACCGCGCCCGGCGTGGGATTGTTCGCAATCAAAGGTTCATGCGGCCAGTTATTGGTGTAAGTGACCGAAGAGCCGGGGCGATTGGTGCCGGCGGCCCAGGCAGCCCACCAGAAGAAGGCGCCGAGCTGCTTTTGCTTCGCTGTGTCGGTCAGCGCGCCCCGCGGAATGGCGTACTCCTTGCGTCCGTCGCGAAAGACGCTCGCATAGTAGGCTGCGAGCTGCTCAAAAGCTGCAGCCTGATCGCTGTCGAGTGTCACTCGATTCTTCGCGGCGTCGTAGGTATTGTTGCGCGACTCGCGAATGAGTCTTGCTTGAGACCGCCTGCTGGTCAACGTCGAGCTCAGCGAAGTTCGCTGTTCCGTCGCGCACCGCCCAGCGGTCAAGCAGAATTCCGGATTCGCGATGAATCCAGTCTGCGCTCCAGTCAGGCGCGACGTAGGCGCCATGGCCCCACACCGTACCGATTTCCTGACCGCCGATGGACTGCCAGACACCCTGGCCGTCGGTGATGGAGTGTCCCGTGAAGAGAAGTTGCCCATCCGTCGTGTAGACGTCGGGGAGGGGAGGCGCCTCACTGATCATCTTCCGTCCTACTCCTCCGAGGATGGCGAACGATGTAAGAATGACAGCGGCAAGAGCGATCCAATAACGCTTGTATGACATGACGTTTTCCTCAATCTGCGTTGCAAATTGCTTAGATTTTCTGATGATTTACATGTTAGGCAGGAGAGATGATGGCAGGGACTTTAGTCACAAAGAGTCTGGCCTCGGATCGGAGAGGAAATTCGGCGTGGTATTCCAAGTCAGGCGCAGAATACCCATCGCCACGGACGCCGAAGCTGGGGAACCCAAAAATTCGTACGAGATCGGGCAGTCAGATGCCTGGCTGCACGGCGGGCGCCAGCGCCTTCCGGCCGAACACGAAGGTCAAAACGATATTGGCGGCAAAGACGAGGACTCCGCTCAGTTCCAGCACCCCGGAAATGGGGAGCGTCTTCCAGGCGAATGACGCGATTCCTTCATACGCCAGCGGCTCTGACAGGACGCGCAGCGTGCAGCCGATCTGCAAAAGCAGGAGGGCGGCGAACATCAGCCGCTTGCTGAAGACACCATAGAATCCGGCGAAGTGCGGCAGAATGCGCGGCCCGATGGTGAAGACCATGGTGGCCGCAAATCCCACAGTCAGCGCATGACGAGACGCGCCCCAGATGCCGCCATGTTCATCGGCAAAGGCCGCCCAGATGCTCATCAGGCCTGCGATCACCAGCCACGCATACGCAATCCGGATAAATGTTGGAAAGCTCGGGTGAATCCCCTGCACCTTGGCCTTTCCATGCGGCCGCTCGGTGAGACGCAGCGCAAAACAGATGGTGATTGCCCCGCAAGCGAGAAGAATCGTGGCCGCGCGTGTCCAGCCGGACACGCCGGCAAGCACTCCGGCGAAATCGAGAATCAACGCGAGCTGAAACAAGTGTGGATTGGGCTGGAAATTGCGAGAAATGTGGGTAGCCAGCGTGCGGAAAATCCCCAGACGACAAGGGCGAGGAATCCCCACCCAAGCAGTACGAGAAATCGCTGGTCGAGTGCATGCGGGAAGGCCTGCTTGGCCGCGCCGATACCGCGAGGCGAATGCGTTCAACTGCATTGAAGATCACGGCTGCGAGGAGCCGGCAGTCGAACAAAAAAGCACCGCCGCCATCCAGAGTTCCAGTGGCGGTTTTACCAGTTAGGGGCGGGACGGGTCCGGCAGTTTGTGGCGTGAAGCGGCAGCAAGAAACAGACGAATTGCGATCAGCTCGAAGCTCGCGGAGATGATGAACAGCGAGCGCCAATGCCATCCGTAGATGCTGGCGACCCACCGCATGCCCACGCCTGAGGTCCAAAGCAGGAAGCATGCCAGCGGAGTGCGGATCGCCGAGCGCCCATGACTGGGCTGTGAATAGAAGCCGATGCCGAGAACGAAGCTGCCGATCAGCCGAAGACCTGCGCATGGCCGTGGCCCTGGATCCATGCGGCCGGCAGGCTGCCGAGACCGTGATGTGCGCTGATCGCCAGCAGGTCAGAATTCCAGCAACGTGCCCGGCAGAGCCATGTAGAACAAGCCCACGGCGATCCATGCGCGGAGCATCAGGCTTTTTTGCCGCTCGCGAACGACGAGATCGTCTGCGGCGCGCCAGAGGCTCCGGCCTGATCGAGAATTGGGGCGGGTGGTTTGAGGAATTGCAGCTCATCGTGTATGCCCTGCAATTCAGTTCGGCTTCCAGGTCAATGGCGCGCGGAAAGAGCACATCGTTTTCGAGATGCACATGTTGCCTGAGATCAGGCTGCGAATTCCCGCAGCCACGTTGTAGAGCGCCACCTGTAACCTGCGCATGCCCACGCGGGCGGCTCGAATCCGGCTGTAAGTCGACGAATCTCCGCCACAACAGGCCCTCCGACCACTGATCCGTGTTCCACGATCATCATTGAAACCGGCTGCGCGACGGAGCGGAAACAAATGTTCGCTGCGAGGAGCGTAGCCGGCTAAGCCGTAGTCCTGCTCCATCTCCGCTAGATGAAGGGGAAGAGAATCTGCTCCTCACTTCTGGAGATGGGCGAACAAATCGCCACCCAGAAAGACCCGTCAATTCCTCAACTTTGTTCAATTCGGGGGCGCGATTGCCGTGTTTTCCGGCGACCTTGTGCGCCATTTGAGCCAGTCTCGGCAGTTCACGCCGCACGTACTGATAGTGAGCTGCAAGAACAAGAAGTGCTGGATCAGCCGGCTCAGCGACAGAGTAGCCGGTCAGATCGGCAGGGGCCGGCTCCCGTGTTCAGTCGCAGCCAGGCATCGGTGAGCTTTTCGAGCACCTGCTCGACCGAGAGTTGCAGCCCGGCGCAGGCTTGCGTGAGGGACTGGTTCGGCGTCCGGAGCCGAGGTCGATGTCGAACCGCTCCAGAACCGCGGCTGCCGAAGCTTGCGCTGAAACGATCTCGCTGATGGACTGGATTGAAGTGGCCCGCGTGAACATTCTCCACCTGCAAAGGTAGAGAATGATCTAATCCAACCACAGTAACTTATGTCACTCAGGGCGAAACAGGCTCACGGAGCTGACTCAAGCTGCGCGCTCAACTCCTTCATATCCTTCACCACAATCTGCCGGGCATCCACATCCAGCAGGCCTTCAGCCTGCAGGCGCATCAGGTTGCGCGAGATCAGCTCTCGGACGGTTCCAGTTGATTGGCCAGCTCCTGGGTGCGTTCGGGGAGCAGGAATTCGATTCCGCGGTCGGTCTTTTTGCCCTCGGTTTGCGCCAGCTTGACCAGAACGGAGATGAGCCGCTGCCGAATGGTCGTGAAAGAAAGCTCTTCGATGATTCCCGCCCGCCGCCGTAGGCGCGCCCCCACCACCGAGAGAAGTTTCAGTGGAACCTCGGGGGCCCGAGGCAGAAAGCATTGAAGTCGCGCCACGAAATAAAGGCTATCTCGGCAACCGTATCGCCCGGGGCGTTCAGTGCGAGGGCCTGTTCGCGGCCGCCCGTTGATGTTTTGAAGATCGGACTTTGCCTTTCGCGATGATGTGAAGTCCACCGCACGGCTCGCCTTCTGAAAACAGCAAGCCCCCCGCGCCGAACAGCTTTCGCACCGTGCGCGAAGCGAGCATATGCAGTTCTGGAGGCGACAGGCCCGACAGCAGCGGTGTCTTTTCGAGAGCAGCGGCGAGATCGGTGGGGGAAATGGCCACCGCAGAATTCTGGCAGTTCGATCGTCACTGCGGCCGGCGCAATAACCGAGCGGTCTTATAGAACCATGAACCCGCCGATCAACGCGATCGATTTCAACGAGCGTCCCTTCCTCGCCATCTGGGAAGTGACCCAGGCCTGCGACCTGGCTTGTGTCCACTGCCGCGCATCGGCCCAACCTGACCGGAATCCGATGGAACTCACCACGGGGAGGGCAAGAGTCTGATTGACCAGATTGCGGCCATGCAGGTTCCTGTTTTCGTGCTCACGGGCGGAGATCCCATCAAGCGGCCGGACCTGTTCGAACTCATCGGCCACGCGCGGGAAGTGGGTCTACGTGTTTCCTGACGCCGAGCGCAACACCTTTGCTTACACGAGAGGTAGTGATCCGCTTGAAGGAGGCCGGTTTGGCACGGCTAGCGGTCAGCATGGACGGCGCGAGCGCGGCGACTCACGACGCCTTCCGCGGCATGAGAGGTTCCTTTGCTCGTACGCTCGACGCGGTCCGCTGGGCGAACGAAGCTGGTCTACCGGTCCAGATCAACACCACCTTCAGCCGCAGGAACATCGGCGAGATCGACGCCATTGTCGCCCTGATGGAATCAATGCGGATTACGCTCTGGAGCGTCTTCTTTCTGGTTCCAACGGGCCGCGGAAAAATCAATGACCTGCTTAGCGCGGACGAGTTCGAGGAAGTATTTGCGAAGATCTATCGCCTATCGGAGACCGCGAGCTTCGATATCAAAACCACCGAAGCGCAGCACTACCGCCGCTACCTTTTGCAGCAGCACGCAGCCGAGCGCCGGATGGGAACGGTGATCGAAGCGCCGGAGAAGCTGCCTGACACCATTGGCCGTGCGCCGCGCGGACTGAATGACGGCAAAGGCTTCGTCTTCATCTCGCACACCGGCGAAGTCTTTCCAAGTGGCTTTCTACCAGCTTCGGCGGGCAACATCCGTAACCAGCCCCTCGCGCAGATTTATCGGGGTCTCCGCTCTTTCAGGCGCTTCGCAATCCTGCCATGCTCGAAGGCAAGTGCGGCGCGTGCGAATTCAAGCAGATTTGTGGCGGCTCCCGTGCTCGCCCCTACGCGCTCACCGGCAATCCCTTTGGTGAAGAGCCCTGCTGCTCTTATGTTCCTAAGGGATATGTTCCTCCACCTCCCAGCGTGAAGAATGTATCCACTCTCCACGTGTTACAAGGAGCCTGACAGATGGGAATACAGATTGGCGCCAAACCTGATAGCGGATTCGACGATCCGCTTGGGATGCTCAAGGATTGCCATTGCAGAATCGAGCATTTCCTCGGCATCCTTTGCGTGGTCGTCGAACGAGCTCTAGGGCGCACTCTGACAGAAGAGGAAATCGCAGCGGTCGAGGCCGCGCTCAACTACTTTCGGGTAGGCGGACAACGTCACACTGCCGACGAGGAAGAGTCCTTTTCCCGCGACTGCTTGCAGTCGGCGGATCGCTGAACTTGACCGGCTTGAACACGATCATGTTGAGGCCAGTCGGTTGCACGCTGAGGTCGAGGCGCTCTATCGCTCCTGGGTCTCAATCGGGTCTCTCGGTGAATGCGGGTCTCGCCGCATGCTGTCCTCCACAAGTCGTCTTCGCATCTTTATCAAGCGCATATTCAGCTCGAAGACAATGTCGTGTTCCCGAAGGCCGCGCTGGTATTGGGCCAGGATGCCATTGGGGCCATCGGTCGAGAGTTTCGAGTCCGGCGGCAATAGGTGTGACGCAAGTGTCTGCCCTGGCGCGATATATGAGAGTTTTCGGCTCTACATGCCCGGATGACCAAACTCATTGGCGTGCGGCACCAGCTGCATATAAACGGAACGAGGTATATTGGTCTGCCAGTGGTTGGTGGCTCTTGCCAAAAGAATCACGCCGAAGAAAATGTAGGCTAGCACCGCTGCGACTGCAGCAGGGCGAATTGTGGCGGTGCCAACGCGCAGCTGAGCTGGCTCCTTTTCGCGGAGGCAAGGCAAACTGAAGAGCATCCTGTGCGGAGCACGCAGCGACACAGGCCATGCAGGCGGTGCACTCGACGGAACGAATCTGCACGAACTGGTCTACGGGCAATTGAGCGGGGCAGGCGCGTGCGCATTTCCCGCAATCGATACACGCCTCTTTATCACGCCGAATTTTAACCGGGCACAGCAGCGATGCGAGTCCCAGGAGCGCGCCGTACGGGCATAAATATCGGCACCAGAAGTTCTGCACCAGCATGGACATCACTGCCAGGGCCGCGATTACAACAGCCGCCGTCAAGCTCATATCCCGGAAAAAGTTCATCATCTTCACGTCAACAACGAAACCATACGGCGTCTGCATGAAACCATCGAGAGCGTTGGCAGACATGTAGCCGACGACCGCAAGGAAAAGGGCGAGCAGCACGTATTTGAGGCTGCGGAGAGACAAATCAAGCCATTTCTTCAACACTTTGCAGAACCAGACCACTTGTGCTTGGCAAAATTGATCCACACCAGGAACAGAATGGCGTGAGGGCAAGCAATTGAAAATATCATCCACGCCGAAGGCGTGCATGGTTTTGCTTTATTTCATCCACGCCGTAAGGTGTGGAACCACCCGTAGACGGCAAAAAATGCCGGCTACGGTCAAAGATGCGGCCACGTCACTGATTGGCGCGCGCCAAATCGGTCCTAACGCCTTGCCTGCTTGGCTGGGGCAAGCGACACCAGCGACAAGCCGGTGGTCTGGTTCTGGCGAGCAAACCCGGTATGTTTCTGAATAGCGCTGAAGCCATTTGGGCAAATGCAGGTTTTCCTTGAAAAGCCGCCGTCCGAGCTTCCACAGATTCTCTGAGAGCGTGCCGACCGGGCACAACCAGGAGCAGAATGCTTTCTTGAGCAGGGTGCTCATAAGATGAAAGCCGAGGAAGAGATACATGGCCGCCGGATGGATGATCGGCACGTGCCCGGTCATAAATAGGTACTTCAAATTCATCAATCCCGCTATTGGAAGCCAGCCCTCGACTCCGGCAGGCCGTGGAACGTAAAGGCCCTGGCCGCCGCGCTCGAAATAGCGCACCCACAAATAGAACTGCACTCCGATCCAGCCGTTTAGCGCGACGAATGCCCATTGAATTGTATGTCGAATGCGCTGCGAATGATCAGGCGAGAATCGACGAACCAAAGTTCTCTTCGTTTCCTCTGCAAGAGTTGCTGTGGTCGGCAGTGTATAAATGGCCATGGCATCGTAATCCTGGTGTATTCAGGATCAACCTTGCCAAAACCGATCATCAGCGACTTTGGTCGCACTCGCAGCCTCCTGAAAACCAACGGGGTGCGTTTTCCCTAAACGACTTTTCGATTGTCGATATCAGGCCGAAGCACGCATTATCAGGGCTCCGGGCGGTTGGTCGGCAATGGGGACAGGGCTCTCAGGACGGTTCGCCGCCTCCAGGACAAGATCGAACACGACGTTCCGCCCGACGTGACTGTTGAGGAGCTCTGCGGCGTTGAGAAGGCCCTACCGGCGCCGATCAATACCGCTCGCGCGCCTAAACAGCTACGCCGATCCTCAATATAGGTCCGCATTGGGGGATCGATCTAACCTCACCTTACTTACGCCAAGTAAGGGAGTGATCGACATCGCCGGGAACAGCGGGCTGAGGCAATCGCGTTCCTGCAGAGAGCGCCGCGTCAAATTAGCACTCTTCACTCTTGTCGAGAATGTTCAGCCGGAACTGCCAACCTTCGAAGCTCATCAACATACGACCAAACTCATCCCATTTAACCTCTCGGCCGTCGATAATCAGATTTGGCAGGCGGCCATTGTGGGCGTCGCCCCACTCAATCTTGCCGCGTACGATGCGATCAGCGATCTGCAGGCCGCGGCTACCGTTCGTGAGGTGCTTGGCAGATAAGGCGCGGCGAATTCTCTCAACCAGTTGCCCAAACAGCACCAGCAGGTCTACATTTGGGTCTCCGATGATCTGGAACTGATAGCCGCCCGGCTGGCCGTCGCGGAGTTCGAAAGCATCGAGGGCGACCCCGGACCCGAACAAACGGACGCGGAAGTGAAATTCGTGAACTTCTGCGGTACAGTCGGCGAGACTAATCGGTGTGAAGTTGACGTGCTGGAAGGCGTCCAAGCCGTCCAGTTCTGCGGCCTGCTGGTTGAAACACTGGCCGCAAAGCTGCCTGTACCCCTTTTCGATAGAGCCGTAATTGACGGTGTCGTAGCTCGGCACGATCCGGCCACAATTGCTGCAACGGGCTTCGTCATTGCGCATTCATTCGCCTCGCTTCATGCGGATGAAGTAACAATATGCCCCTCGCTAGCAGGCGGTCCAATCTCTTCGTCGAGCATAGAGATCGAGGGAAGCTTTCAGGGTGGATTATGGCAGGTACGGAGGTTACCTGTCATGAAGAAGAAGTTTACCAAACGCCATAACCGGAAGAAGGCAAAGACCGTACTGCGGTTGCCCGATCTTGAACTGGCAAAATCGGCGGTCCTTTAACAGTCTTACCAGCATTGAGGCGCAACGTGGCTATAGCCACGCCATCAATGAGTTTGTCGATTGGTATTGCTCCGAACCGCGCCTGGCCTTCAACCGCGTTGTCGTGCTTCGGTACCGGAATTATCTGGAATCAAGGCAACTGGCGGCTGGGACGATTAATTTGCGTCTTGGCGCCGTTCGGCGTCTTGCCTATGAAGCGGCGGATTCCGGCTTGCTCAGTGCCGATCTTGCGGCCGGACAGACTACGGAACGCTACCTGGGAAGCAAGCAGCGCATTCGCTGCGCGGTCAACGATCATATCGGTGTTGAGCCTGATCGCTAGCGCGAGCCCAAGGCAGCTGCTCCTCTGCGAATTAGATCGATCTTCTCTTGCCCAAGGCCGACCAGATCCTTTTCCGAAAGGACCCCTTTGCTCAATAACCGGGCGAAGACGATTGGTAGCACCGAATAGCGGAAATCGTAAGTCTGGCCTATGTCTTCCCGTCGGTCGGTGAGCCAGCTTTCGAGATCCCAGAGATCATCCCGCGTTTGGATGCGGCTCGCTCGCTGCTTCGCTTCGTTGATGAGAGAAGCAATCTCGCGTCCAAGGGCCAGGTCGAATGCTCGCCGGGCAATGACCTTTTCCGAGCGAGACCACTTCAGGTCAATCATCGATGCTCCCTGGGAGCATTCTAGGATAGGTTCAGCATGAGCGGTCGTAAAATCGTGCATGTAGATATGGACGCGTTCTACGCCTCGGTCGAGCAGCGGGACCGGCCGGAGCTGCGCGGCAAGCCGGTCATCGTGGCTTGGCGAGGGAAACGGTCTGTGGTCTGCGCGGCATCCTACGAGGCGCGGCGGTATGGAATCCGCTCAGCCATGGCGGCCAGGTACGCAGAACGCCTCTGCCCCGAGAGCACCTTCCTCCCTCCCGATTTTCCCCGTTATCGCGCCGTCTCCCGCTCCGTGCGCGAGATTTTTTTGCGCTACACGGATCTCATCGAGCCCCTCTCGCTCGATGAAGCCTACCTTGACATGACAGACAACAAAGTCGGGCTCCCCACTGCAACGAAGGTGGCGATCGCCATTCGCCGCGAGATCCGCGAACAGCTGCAGCTGACCGCCTCAGCCGGGGTGGCACCGAACAAGTTCCTGGCCAAGATTGCCTCCGACTGGCGCAAGCCGGATGGATTGTTCGTGATTCAGCCCGATGAGGTGCTGGATTTTCTCACGCCTTTGCCGGTCGGCAGAATTCCCGGCGTGGGACGAGTGACCGAGCAGAAGCTGGCGCAACTCCGGATGCATACAGTCGGCGATGTGCGCATCCGATCGCTCGAAGAGCTTCAACGTCAGTTCGGTAGCTATGGACAGCGGCTCTATGAGCTGGCGAGAGGGATCGACGAGAGCCCGGTCGTTTCGAACCGCCCTGTCCAATCGATCTCAGCCGAAGACACGTTCGAGGAGGATGTGGCGCTGAGTGAAACCGCACCGATGATCCGCCGCATGGCCGAAAAGGCATGGAACGCTTCGCGCAAGGAGCCGCGCATCGCACGAACGGTGGTGCTGAAGCTGAAGACAGCTAATTTCCAAATTCGCACGCGAAGCTTTACTCCGGCCTCGCCGCCAACCTCGTGCGAGGAACTCACCGAGATCGCGCTCTCGCTCCTGGAGCGATTTCCCCAGGAGCCAGGCCGAAAATTTCGCCTCGTGGGTGTTGGACTCAGCAACTTCCGCGATCCGGATTTCACAAGCAAGCCATCACTGTTTTCAGTTTTGGGCCTCAGCCCCTGAGCAGCGCTTTTAGGGCATTCTCCGGTCACACACCCAGAACACTCAGTTACGCCCCCTCGACGGCTTTCAGGTAAAGCTTGTGTGCATCTGTCGTGACCTGGACTCTTCCCTTGATGCGGCTGGCGCAGTCTTCCATGAACTCCATTGCCCATCCCGCATCCCGGCCCCCTACAAGGTAGGAAACTACCAACTTACTATCGGCATCAATTCCGATCCACGTCGCAGGCGAGAATCTGGAGAGCGTTATCCTCTTCGGCTCAGCTGTAGCCGGCGACCAGGCGGGATGTGCTGAAAATCTTATAACCGAGAGGTATGGTGGCCCTTTCTGTCGCCGTGGAGCTTCTTCGGCGAATCTCAGAACGATTCGGGTGCCACAGCCATCTCTTTGGCTGGTCGAAATCGCCGCAGAAGATAATCTTCCGGAGCCGGTTTGTCCTTCATGCGAGCGAGCCGTCTCGGCGCCGTCTCCACATAAAACAGGGAAACAAGGCAGATGACGATGCCGGCAGCACTCGCCATCCAGATGGGGGCGAAGAGGCCGAACTTGTCCGCCAGCAAACCTGCGATCGTTGGCATCAAAGCCGCACCCAGGATCTCGCCTACCGCACAGGGCAACCCCACGGCCGTCCCCGCAATCTCCGGGGGCACGGACTCGGCCGGCAGCGTGGCGAGGTACATCGGATAGATGCCTGCTCCAAACATTCCCCAAAAGAAGAACAGAGCGGTTAGGGCGGCGACCGAAGTACCCAGGGGCATTAGGGCTACTGCAAGGCCGAAACAGGCGCTCAGAAACGCGGCCAGAATCACGGTTGCCTTGCGTCCCAGCACATCGGAGATGGCGCCCAACGAAATTTCTCCCAGGAACGCTCCTAGACCGGACGCGGCGATGATAACTCCGACCGGTTGCATGCCCAAATGGTGCACCTTGGTGAGAAACAGCGAAGAAAACCCGGTAAAAATCCACAGCCACGCCATTACCGGAATGCTGTTGAAGGTGGACAGGATCACATTCTTATATTTGAGGACATCTACCAGCCGCGCCCTCTGCTTGTGGACCTCTCCCTCCCTCGCCTGGTCCCCCATCTTGCGGGCTTTGATCGCTTTGGCCAGCGTAGGAGATTCACGCATCGTAATGGCCAACAGGAAGCTGATCAGCAGTCCTGGAATGGAAATGACAAAGAACACCGGTCGCCAGGAGCCAAACTTCTCCAGCAACCAAACCGCAAAGGGGGGGCCGAGAAACAGGCCGATGAACAGAAAGGACCCGAGAAACATGCCCTGGTACATGGCTCGCCTACGGGACGGCGCCTCTTCCGCAATGCTTGCGATCGCGGGAGCAACCGGTCCCCCTTCAAACAGTCCCAGTCCGCCTCGCACCAATAGCATCTGGCCAAGACTATGAACCAGGCCGGTAATCCAGGAGAAGACCGAAGCCAGGGCGGCGCAGGCGATAATCACGCGACGCCGTCCGAACCGGTCTCCCAGCGCCGACCAGAGCAGCGCTCCAAAAGCCCAGACCAAGCCGGTAACGGAAACGACCATGCCGACATCGGTGTACGTGAACTTCATGTCCGCCTGAATTGCAGGCATGATGATGGACACGACGACCCGCTGGATCCCGACAAAACCCCACATCAGAGCCAAAAGGATCAGCAACTTTTGATAGTACTTCACTGTGAATCGCTCCCCTGCGCCAGCACACTCGGCGCCAAGCTGTACCACCAAGTCGCCGACCTTGAAATTCCGGATGGCACCTGTGGTTGCTCTAATGCTGGTTATACTCAATCCTGCCACTCAATGCAGTCTAATCCTGCCAGCTAATACGGTGTTTTGCTGCCACCCATTACACTCCAATCCTGCCACCGGAGATTCGAAGTGTAGAGCAACCTCATCCCGCCGAAGGCGGGTTCAGTTTTTAACTACTTGGTAATCTCCGCATAGCCGGTGACTCGGGCGTTGCCGTCTTGCCTGTGTTGTTTTGTGGCGCTCCAAGCTTGCAAACCTGAGGCAGAGAAACGTACCTTTGCAGCTGAAGGATCGCCAAGCTCACCGGAGGTGGTTGCAGTATCCACATTTCATGAGCTCTATCCGAACAGGTTCTCAAACCCATCGCTGTCGAGATTCTTGAGGCGCTCAGCGAATTCATTTACGTAGAACATGTCGGGCCAGAATCGTTGTGCTCTGACGCGGATCGAAAACTTAGGGTTTTCTTTGTTCTGACTGTCGAGCAAGGCTAGGCCAACCCCAAAGAGCATGCAAAGGGACTCCAAGCGATCAAGATCGGTTTCGGCCGTGGAGTTGGGCATGGCTATATAGGTTTTTGCTGAGAACAGCCGATAGACGGTCGCTTGGCCGAAGGCGACCACAGGAGCTTGTGGATCGATTTTGATCTCTGCTGAGATTATTTCGGGATTAAACCTCACCAGATCTCTTGCCCGGCACTTATATACTCCTATTACGTCGGGGGTTCCCCATTTCGACTTCATGCCCGCTCCCCCGAGCGCCGACACATCTGTGGCTTCGCCGAGGTCATTCTTCAACCACTGCGCGAATGGCTCGTAGAAGTCAGACTCCTTAATCTTCACACCGGTCGCAGTTGTCTGTTCTTCGTTTCCTACGACTACGGCTTCACCCTCGTGGCTTGTTAAAGGCGTATACAGCCCGCGACTGGGCTTCGCAATCTCTCCTGGAAATTGGCTCTCTAGGTAGGCGATGGAGTTCCAGACTCTTGTTTGATCGGCGTCCGGATGATCGTCGATGATCTTCTGACCGAGAGAAGCGTAACGGATTCCTCCCGGGCTATTTTTGATAATCGACCGAGCGAGTTCGCGAATTTCTTTGACTGTGAGCGGCATGGTTAGAACTCTAATCCTGGCGGTATCAGGTTACAAATAAGTGACTGTTTTTGGTCCCAGCGGACGGCTCACGCCTCCCTTAAATGAGGATCCCCAATAACTCTTCCGGATGTATTGTCGGCAATGCGGACCTTTGTCAGATCTTCACCAGAAGACCCGTACGCTTGCAGCAGCGACCAGCGTGTCCAGAGGGCTACTGCGCCGGCGGTGCGGGATCGGTCACGGCGGTTGCCGCTGGTGCAGGCGGGGCCTGGAGTGTATGCGCGGCTGTCTGGGCAGCGTTGAGAGTTGCGCCGGGAATGATGCCGAGGACCAGCGTGGCGGCGGCGGCGAAGAACAGGGCCGCGCCGACGGCGACGCCGACGATGGGCTTGGGAGGCGCGGTGCGGGGACCGTCCGCGAGCGGGCGCTGGGCTGACACGAGAGCGAGACGCAAGTAATAAGCCGCGGCTAATCCCGAATTGAGCAGGCCGATGATGGCAAGCCAGATGGCGCCTCCGTCGACAGCGGCCGTGAAGGAATAGAACTTGCCGAAGAAGCCGCCGGTGAAGGGAATGCCGATGAGCGAGATGAGGAAGAAGATGAGCAGGCTGCCAAGGAGCGGCGAGCGGTAGATGAGGCCGCGGTAGTCGTCGATGAGGGAGAGCTCTTCGTCGTATCCGGCGACTACGGTGATGACAGCGAAGATGCCCACGTTCATAGCCGCGTAGGCCGCGATGTAAAAGCTGGCGGCGGCGATGCCGATGGAGCTGCTGCCAGCAAAGGCGGCGAGCAGATAGCCGGCGTGGGCGATGGCTGAGTAGGCCAACATGCGCTTGACGTTCTGCTGGCGCAGGGCGGCAAGATTGCCGACGGTCATGGAGAGAACGGCAACGAGCCAGAGCAGCGGCGCCCATAGCGAGCGGAGATGGGGAAACATCTCATAGACGACGCGGAGGAGCAGAGCGAAGGCTGCGGCTTTGGGTGCGGTGGAAAGCAGGGCGACGACCGGCGAGGGCGCGCCTTCGTAGACGTCGGGCGTCCAGACGTGGAAAGGCACGGCAGAGACTTTGAAGAGAATGCCAATCAGCATGAGCGCCAGCGCGGCGAGGACGAGGGTTTGATTCTGCGCGGCGGGGGCGAGATGCGCTATGTCGTAGATCTGCGTGGTGCCGGTGGCGCCGAAGACGAGCGCGATGCCGTAGAGCAAAAAGGCAGTGGCGAAGGAGCCGAGGAGGAAATATTTGATGGCGGCTTCAGGGCTGCGGCCGGTCTGCTTGCGGTAGCCGGCGAGGATGTAGGTGGAGATGGAGGAGATTTCGAGGGCGATGAAGACGACGAGCAGCTCGACGGCGGAGGTGAGCAGACACATGCCGACGGCGCCGAAGACGACGAGGGCGTAGAACTCGCCCTGATGGTGGCTCGTCTCGGGCAGAGTGTCGAGCGAAAGCAGGAGGGCCACGAGAACGATGCCGCAGATGAGGACGTGGAAGAAAACGGTGAAGGCGCTGGTTTCGACGGTCGAGAAGAAGCCGGTTCCCTGAGGTAGGGAAAGCTGCCAGAGGCTGGCCCAGAGAGCGAGCGTGGTTCCGATGGCAGCGACCCAGCCGAGCGGGCGGCGCGGCCAAGCGGGCGGGAACGAGGCCTCGAGCAACATGATGGCGACGCCGGTGAGGGTGAGGATGACCTCGGGGAGGATGCGGTAGATGTCGGGGACTGGATTCACCGCTGGCCTCCCGTGATGACGATCAGTTGGTATTTGGGAGTGGGATGAGCTGAAGAGGAATCAAGCTGGTGGGACGGTGGCGGATGGACGCCGGTCTGGATGGAGTTGAGCCAGAGAGATGGCGCAAGGCCCATAACGAGCATGAGGACAACGAGCGGCGTGAGGGCTGCGAGGTCGCCGAAGCGCAGATCGGTGGAGGGTTTGGAGGCGGCAAGAGTACTTTCAGGGCCGTAGAAGAGGCGTTGCACGAGCCAGAGCATGTAGGCGGCGCCGAGAATGACGCTGAGCGCGGCAAGAACAGCCCAACTGCGGCTGACTTGGGTAAAAGTGCTGGACAGAATGATGAACTCTCCGATGAAACCACTCAGCATAGGCAGGCCAATCATGGCGAGGGTGGCGATCACGAAATAAGAAGCTGCGCGGGGCAGCTTGGCGGCGAGACCGCCGTAGGAGTCGATGATGCTGGTTGCGTAGCGGAGTTCGAGCGCGCCGAGGAGCAGGAACAACGCCCCGTCGACTACCCCGTGGGAAAGGATCTGATAGACCGCACCGGACCAGCCGGTGAGCGTGAGACCGTAGATGGCAAGCACGATCATGCTGAGATGGCTCAATGCAGCAAAGGCCATGAGGCGCCAGAAGTCACGCTGCACGAGAGCGAGGCACGCGCCATAGAGAATGCCGACAACGGCAAGCGCGATGAGCAGCGGCGCCATAGCGCGGGCCTGGGCAGGGAAGAGCCCGACGTGGAAGCGCAGCATGGAGTAGAGGCCGAGCTTGCCGGCAACAACCATGGCAAGCGCGACCGGAGCTTCGTTGTAGGTGTCGGCCAGCCACCCGTGGAGAGGGAAGATAGGAACTTTAACCGCGAAGGCGAAGAGGAATGCGAGGGCAACCCAGAAGAGCGCGCCGGCAGGAAGAACGCCGCTGGCGGTTTGATATTGCAGTTCGCTGAAGTTGAAAGTGCCGGTGCGGACATAGAGCCACAGAATGGCGACCAGTAGCGGTGCGGAGGGAATGAAGGTAAAGAGGAAGAATTTTAGCGCGGCGCGGGGGCCGTCTTTGCGGCCGTACATGGCGATGAGGATGGCCATGGGCACGAGCGAGAGCTCCCAGAAGCCGTAGTAGAGCATGAGGTCGAGCGAGACAAAGACTCCGAACATGGCGGTCTGCTGGACGAGAAAGAGCGAGTAGAAGACCTTGCGGCGCGTCTGGATGGCATTCCAACTGGCGACAACGCCGACGGGGGCGAGCAGGCCGACGAGCACGACGAGCCAGAGGCTGAGGCCGTCGACGCCGACGTGGTAGAAGATGGCGGGTTTCTCGATCCAGGGAAGGTTGGTTTCGAATTGGAAGCCCGACTGGCCGGCGATGAAGTGTGCGGGAAGATGAAGCGTGAGGAGGAACGTGACGAGCGAGGTGACGAGGGCAATCCAGTTGGGCAGCTTGAGGCGGTCGGGCACGAGCGCAACCAGGATGGCGCCGGCCAAAGGAACCAGCAGGATGAGGGTGAGAACGGATTGATCTATAGCGGTCATTTGCGCTGTCATATTCTCAGTGCCTCACCGCGACCGCAAAGTCGAAGCTGGTTCCGTGGAGCAGAACGAATAGGAGAACGGCGGCGGCGCCGAGAGCGAGCCAGGCCGCGTAGGAGCGCAGATTGCCGGATTGCCAGCGCTGGAGGATCATGCCGGCTAGACTGGCGATGCCGGCCAGCAGCCAGGCGATGCCGCCGAGGATTGCGGTGTCGACGACCCAGCCGAGCACGTATTTCGAGATGGCGAAGAGCGGCTTGACGACGGCCGCGCCATAGATCTCGTCGACGTAATACTTGTTGGCGAGAAGCTTGTAGCCGGCAGGCAATGCAGCGGCGAGTTGCGCGGGGCGCTCCGGTTTGCGCCGGTAGTACTTGTCTGCGATCAGCCAGCCCTCGAGGGCTACAAGGACGGCCACGATGCTGAGGATGATCTCGAGGTGCGGCGTTTTGGTCTCAAGGTGCAGCACGCCGGCCGCGGGAGCGAGGAAAGCGCCGAAGTGCTCAATGCCGATCCAGCCGCCGCAAACAGATAGCAATCCAAGGATGACCATGGGGGCGAGCATGGACCACGAGCTTTCGTGGGGATGGGCGTCTTTGGTGCGTGGCTCGCCGAGGAAGGTCATGTACCAGAGGCGAAACATGTAGAGCGAGGTGAGCAGGGCCGTGACAAGGCCGATGAACCAGAAAATTTTGCCTTGGGTTCCCTGCAAAAACGCGGCGTAGAGAATGGCGTCCTTGGAGAAGAATCCGGCGAAGGGGAAAAAGCCGGAGATGGCGAGGACGGCCGCGGTCATGGTCCAGAAAGTGACGGGGATTTTCTTGCGCAGACCGCCCATCTTGCGCATATCCTGCTCGCCGCCCAGGGCGTGAATGACGGAGCCGGCGGCCAGGAAGAGAAGCCCCTTGAAAAAGGCATGCGTGACGAGGTGAAAGATGGCGGCGGAGTAGGCGGCGACGCCGCAACCCAGAAACATGTAGCCGAGCTGGGAGATGGTGGAGTAGGCGAGCACGCGCTTGATGTCGTTCTGGACGAGGCCCATGGTGGCAGCAAAAAGTGCGGTGGCCGCGCCGACGATGGCGACCGTGGTGAGCGCGATAGGCGCGTGGTCAAAGAGGACATGGGTGCGGGCGATCATGTAGACGCCGGCGGTGACCATAGTGGCCGCGTGGATGAGCGCGGAGACGGGAGTGGGGCCTTCCATGGCGTCGGGCAGCCAAATATAAAGCGGAAGCTGCGCGCTTTTGCCGGCAGCGCCGAGCAGGAGGCAAAGGCAGGTGACGGTGAGGACGCCGCCGGTCCACGCAGGCGCCGCAGCGAGTTTCGATGCGATCTCTGCGAAGGTGAGAGTGCCGAAGTTTGCCAGCAGGAGGAAGATGCCAATCAAAAAGCCAAAGTCGCCAATGCGGTTGACGATGAAGGCCTTTTTGCCGGCGTCGGCGGCGGAGTTGCGCTTGAAGTAGAAGCCGATGAGCAAATAAGAGGCTAGGCCGACGCCTTCCCACCCGACGAACATGAGCAGAACATTGCCCGCCAGGACCAGGACGGTCATGAAGAAGAGGAAAAGATTGAGGAAGCTGAAGAAGCGGGCGTAGCCCTCCTCATGGGCCATGTAACCGACGGAATAGATGTGGATGAGGAAGCCGACGCCGGTGACGACGAGCAGCATGACCAGAGAAAGCTGATCGAGAACAAGGCTGAAATCGGCGTGGAGTTGGCCGAGGGCGAGCCATGGATACGGGCAGGTTTCCACGTAGGGCATGACGACCCTTGCGCCGGCAGAGATCATAGTTGCCGCTGCGGCATTGAGCACCAGGACGAAGGACGCGAGCGGCGTGAGCAGGCCAATCATGGTGACGAGCCACCTGGGCAGCCGGGAGCCAAGGACTCCGTTGAGCAGGAAGCCTGCGAAGGGCAGCAGCGGAATCAACCAGAGATGGAGAGACTCATTCATAGTTTCATGAGGTCGATACGGTCGACGGCCAGTGTGGCGCGGGCGCGAAAGACAGCGATGATGATGGCGAGGCCTACGGCGGCTTCAGCCGCTGCGACCATCATGACGAAAAAAACAAAAATCTGGCCCTTCACCGCGTTCCACTGGTAAGCGAAGGTAACGAAGGAAAGATTGACGGCGTTGAGCATGAGTTCAATGGACATGAAGACGGTGATGAGATTGCGCTTGATGAGAAAGCCGATGATGCCGAGGGCAAAGAGCGCGGCGCTCAAAAGGAGATACCAGGATAGAGGGACTTCGTTCTGAAGAAAGCTCACTTGGCGGCCATCCTTTCGTCTCCGCTGTCGCGACGGGCGAGCGCAACCGCGCCCAGGATGGCGATGAGAATGAGCACCGAGGTGACTTCAAAGGGCAGAAGGAGCTCGTGGAAGAGGACCTGGCTGAGGAGAACCAGGTTCGATTTACCGGGAGCGTTTGTGAGCCCCTGGCCGAGATGCGCGGCGCCGAGGCCCTGCAGACGAAGGATGACCGTGGCGGCTACGGCCAGAAGGACGACGACGGCAGGAAAGCCGACGGGGACCGCTACGCGGCTGCCCAGGGTGCGCTCTTCGCGGCCGGCGTTAAGGAGCATGACGACGAAGGTGAAGAGGACCATGACAGCGCCGGCGTAGACAATAATCTGAGCGGCTGCGAGAAACTCTGCGCCGAGCAAAAGGTAGAGCACGGCCAGGGAGGTCATGACGACGATCAACGAGAGGGCGCTGTTGATGGGATGGGTCTGCAGCAGGAGATTGATGGCTCCAGCGAGGCAGAATCCGGCAAAAAGGGCGAACAAGATCAGGTGCATCGAAGTTGAAGGAGAGTCCTTCCCGATTCTAAATGAGCCCGCTGCAAGAACATTGGCTCAGGCTTGAACGGCTTGAAAAATATCCCTCAGGGGCTAAAGCCCCAATCATTTTGCTCTGATTGATGTACGGGCCAAAGCCCGTACCTTTCGCCTGAGGCCCGTCAGCGGTAAGCCAGCCAGAGGCTTGTGCCCACAATGTTGAGGATGGCAAGCGGCATCAGGATGCGCCATCCGAAGTTCATCAGTTGATCGTAGCGGAAGCGGGGCAGAGTTCCCCGCACCCATACGTAGAGACAGAGAAAGCAGAAGACTTTGAGGACAAACCAGAAGATGGGCATGAGGGCGTGGACAAAGATGTTCTGCGGAGGCTCGATGAGATTGCCGAAGGGGCTGGTCCAGCCGCCGAGAAACAACAGCGTGGCCACGCAGCCTACGTTGATCATGTTGCCGTACTCGGCCATGAAGAACATGGCGAACTTCATGGAGCTGTATTCAGTGTGATAGCCGCCGGTGAGCTCGCTTTCGGCTTCGGGCAAATCGAAGGGCGAGCGGTTGGTTTCGGCAAATGCGGCCATGAGGTAAATGAAGAAAGCGAGGAACTGAAATCCGCCGAAGATGTTCCAGGTGGCGACGCCGAGGGTGGCCTGCTGGTCGACGATTTCGCGAAGGTTGAGCGAGCCGGCACGGAGGACGACGCCAACGAGTGAGAGGCCAAGAGCCAGTTCATAACTGATGAGCTGCGCCGATGAGCGAAGCGAGCCGAGCAGGGAGTATTTGTTGTTTGACGACCAGCCGGCGAGTGCGATGCCGTAGACGCCCATAGACGTGACGCCGAGGATGACGAGCAGGCCGATGTTGATGTTGGATATCTCAAAAAGATCGAGGCCGTGGGGGCCAATGCCGGGTTCGCCGAAGGGAATGACGGCAATGGAGATGAGCGCACAGCCGAGAGAGAGAATCGGCGCGAGAAGATAGATCGGGCGATAGACGGCGGTGGGGATCAAGTCTTCCTTGAGGAAGGATTTTGCGCCGTCGACCAACGGCTGCAAAATGCCGAACGGTCCGACGCGGCTGGGGCCCCAGCGGTTCTGGATGCGGCCCACTAGCTTGCGCTCAAGAAGCACGGTGTAGGCGATGCCCATGAGCATCATGACCGTGACCACGGCGACTTTGAGGAGATTCCAAAGAATAAATGCGAGAATCGTCACGTGCTTTGAACCTTCATTGGTAAATCCGAAAATGCCTTGGAGCGAATTTCTTGAGTGTTGTCTTAGTCTGCGGCCGTTTCCGCCGGTTCGTGCGTCTGGTGCTGTTCAAGTTGCTTGAGCGCGGGGCTAAAACGGCCCAGCGTCCCCGAGGTGAAGAGAGTGTCGTGCGCGGGAACGATGAGTTCCGGCGCGTCAAGCGCTATGGCTGGGGCCCGCCCCGGCGTCCCCATCAGCTCCGTGGGCACGTCGTTGCCGGCGAAGAGATTGATGCGATCAAGTGTATAGCCGGGGACCATGCGCTCGATTTCGTCGAGGACGGCAAGAGGGTCGAAGGGGCTGAGTTTGGGTTCGAGGCCATTGGCCTGGAGCCAGACAGCGTGGCGATCGGCCTCGCCGGCCTGCGCGCCGCGCGACTGGCCGAGATCGGCAGTAGTGCCGCCGGACCCAAAAGGAACCAGAGTCTTGACGTCAGCGCCCATTGCGCCGGCGAGGCGGACGAGGATTTCGAAGTCGGGCTTGACGCCTGCGCGGTCAGCGGCCTTGCGGACCAGTTGAATGTCGCCAAAGGTGTTGGTGACGGTGCCGGATTTTTCGTAGAGGCTGGCGGCCGGGAAAACGGCATCGGCCAGAGCTGCGGTCTCGGTTAGAAATAGATCCTGCACGGCGACGAACGTGTTTTGGAGGGCGGCAGGATCGACTTGGAGGCTGGCAACAGGATTGGCGCCGACAACCAGCAACGCGCCGAGTTCGTCCTTGGCGGCGGCCTCGATGAGCTGCGGCATGGTTCTGCCGGGAGCGTTGGGAAGGTTGGGGTACTCGGCGAAAGCGCCGGGCGAGGCTACCGGAACGTAGCCAGGCAGCAGGTCAGGGAAGAGACCCATATCGGCAGCGCCACGGGAGTTGGAGTGGTCGCCAAGCAGGGCAAAGCGGACATTGTTCCGCGCTTGAGGCCCCAGGCGACGAGGTTCTCGACGGCGTTGCCGCGAAACTCCTGGCCAAAGATGAACGACGAGCGACTCCTCGGCGAGGATAGCCTTGCTGAAGTCGGCTTTCTCCGCGCGCTGAGGAAGCCGGCGAGGTCCTTGTAGCCATCGGCCGGGATGTGCTGCACAGCTTTGGCCTGACGGTCGAGCTTGATGGGAGCGGAGTTGGCGATGTAGAGGCGGGCGCGGTTGAGGCGCACGTTGGTGCGCAGCAGCCAGGCGAGCAGCGGGTGCTCTTCAGTGGGATTGCCGCCGACGAGAAGGATGGCGGGAGCGGAGGCGATGTCGCGCAGGCTGGCGGTTTTGCCGGGTGTCCGGCCAGGGCGCGGGCAAAGGCTGCGTAGTCGGTGGTGCGCTCGTGGTCGATGTTGTTGGTGTGGAGAACGGTGCGCGCGAACTTCTGCAGCAGGTAGTTCTCTTCGTTGGTGGTGCGGTTGGAGCCGATGACGCCGATGGCCGTGCCGCCGCGAGAGTCGCGAATCTCTTTGAGCTTGCCGGCGGCAAAGCGGAGCGCGTGCTCCCAGGTGGCGGGTTCGAGCTTGCCCTGCGGAGTTGCGGACGAGCGGCTGCGTGAGGCGGTCGGGGCTCTCAACGAAATCGAAGCCGAAGCGGCCTTTGGCGCAGAGGAAGTCGCCGTTGATGCCGCTCTTGTCGCGGTTGTCGGCGCGAACGATCTCAGCGCCGTCGTTGGTCTGGCGCACGCCGAGCGTGACCTTGCAGCCGTCGGCGCAATGGGTGCAGACGGTGGAGACGTGGTTCATCTCCCAGGGGCGGGTCTTGTAGCGGTAGCTGCCGCTGGTGAGCGCGCCCACGGGGCAGACGTCGATGCACATGCCGCACTGCTCGCAGTCGAGCTGGTGGCCGTCATTGGGGACGATGACGGAATTGGCGCCGCGGTTGTGCACGCCGAGCGCCCACACGTCCATGCCTTCGCCGCACATGCGGATGCAGCGGTAACAGAGGATGCAGCGCGGGCGGTCGTAGAAGACGGCGGGCGACCACTGCTGCTCGTCGCGATGGTGCTTGGCCTCGACGTAGAGGCTTTCGCCGGCGCCGTACTTGAAGGTCATGTCCTGCAATTCGCACTCGCCGCCGGCATCGCAGACGGGGCAGTCGAGCGGATGATTGCCGAGGAGCAATTCGATGGTGGCCTTGCGCGCCTGCGCGATCTCGGGCGACTCGGTGATGAAGACCTGGCCCTCGGCGACGGTGGTGGTGCAGGCGGTTTGCAGCTTGGGAACTTTTTCCTGGCGCACGACGCACATGCGGCAGGCGGCCTGCAGCGAGAGGCCGGGATAGTAGCAGAAAGCCGGAATCTCGATGCCGGCCTTGCGGCAGGCGTCAATGAGCAGCGTTCCCGCCGGAGCGGTGAGCTTCTTTCCGTCGACTGTGAAGGTTACGTCGGGCATGTTTTGTACTCAGGTCTCTCCTTGGTCTACGCCGTCATCTCAGGCTCAAGGGTGTCGGCGGCATATCGTCCGAGGTCTCTGGAACCAGAGCCCAATCGCCGTCATAAATCCAACACTCTTGGCCAAGGTCTGTGCGCACCTTTGCATAAATATGCTCAGAAACCTCGACAATTTTCACGCGGTTGTTAAAGTGGAGCCCCGCAACGCCGTGAGCGTCTTCCAGCGATACCAACTCCTTGCCGTCATTCTCAGCCGAAGCCGATTCCATTGCCTTCATCGCCCCTTTAGAATCAAAACAAGTCTGCTTAACGGCAACGCGTGCGTATTCTCCGGCGTGGACCAAGACCTTCACTTTGGGACCACAGCCGATAATGAAGCCTAAAAATACCAGCGAAAGAGAAATTATGATTCTCATTATCTTGTCGCCTGCACAGCGAAAAATTTGTTACGGGCACTCAATCCGAAAGTAGGTTCTGCTTCTGATCGGGATGCCGTCCAGTTCATACTTACCAGAACTCCAGCAGTCCGGGTGATCCATGACCACTTGCCAGACGATTTGGCCGAAAAACTTAGCGGAGGCTTCCTGGTCCTCGCCAGCCGCCAAATAAAGTGGCCACCACGTGGTGCCCTCCCAGTTGGCTCCTGGTATCCAACCTGCGGTATCGATCTCCCGATCATCAAATCGGGCCGTAAGCTGTTCGTGAATTCTGTCGAAAGCTTGCGGATCAATTCGGTCTAGCGCTTGCCGCAGAGGCTTGTAGGTTTCCTCATACGGAACGCGGGTTAGCCTCTTCATGCTTGGCACGTCGAAAAGCATTAAATCACCTCCACAAGATCCCGCTGATTGATCCGCGCGAACGGGCAAGGCTTGCCGTTCAAATGATCTTCAAACTCCTTGCGAAACTTTTTGACGAAGGCGATGGTGGGCATGGCCGCTGCATCGCCGAGCGGGCAGAAGGTGCGGCCCAGCATGTTTTCTGCCAGGTACTGAATATTGTCGATGTCGCTCTCGTTCCCAAAGCCGGCGTGGAAGCGCGTGAGCGACTTTTTGAGCCAGTCGGTGCCTTCGCGACAGGGAATGCACCAGCCGCAGCTCTCGTGCGCGTAGAAGCTGATGGTGCGCAGCGCGAATTCGACGATGCAGGTGTGATCGTCGATGACCACAACGCCGCCGGAGCCGAGCATGGAGCCGGCTTTGCCCACCTGTTCGAAGTCCATGCCAATGTCGATCTCTTCGGGCAATAGAACTGGCGTAGAGGATCCGCCCGGAACGACGGCCTTCAGTTTGCGGCCGCCGGGAATGCCGCCGGCAACCTCATAAATCATCTTCTTGAGGTTGTAGCCCATGGGCAGCTCGTAGACGCCGGGGCGCTCGACGTGGCCGCTGATGCCAAACAGGCGCGTGCCGCCGTTGCGGGGAGTGCCGACGGCTGCGTAGGCAGCCGCGCCCATGGCGATGACATGGGGCACGCTGGCGATAGTCTCGGCATTGTTGATGACGGTAGGACCGCCGTAGAGGCCGACGACGGCCGGGAAGGGCGGCTTGATGCGCGGAACGCCGCGCTTGCCTTCGAGCGACTCCATCAGCGCCGATTCTTCGCCGACTTCGTAGGCGCCCGCGCCGGTTTGGGTGACTACCTGGAATTCTGCATCGGAGCCGAAGATGTTCTTGCCCAGAAAGCCGCGCTCGTAGGCGTCGGCGACCGCGCGCTCCATGATTTCGAGTAGGTAGCGATACTCGCCGCGCAGATAAATGAAGCCCATTTTTGCGCCCACGGCGAGGCCGGCGATGATCGTGCCTTCAATAATTGCATGGGGATCGTGCAAAAAGATCAAGTGATCCTTGCAGGTTCCTGGCTCGCTCTCGTCGCCGTTCACCAGGATGTACTTGGGCTTGGCGGATTGCTTGGGAACGAAGGACCACTTCATGCCCGCCGAAAAGCCTGCGCCGCCGCGGCCGCGAAGGTTCGAGGCTTTCATTTCATTGATAATCCAGTCGGGGCCCTGGGCGAGACATTTCTTTACGGATTGATAGCCGCCGAGCTCGAGATAGCGGTCGATGTTTGCCGCTCCCTTGCCAAAGCGGCTGGAGACGATCTTCACTTCGTCGGGATGGGAGACGAGCCTAGGCATCAGCGTCTCTCCTCCGCTTTGGTGGTGGCTGCCGGGGAGGCGTTTGGGGTTTCGGATTGGCGGGCCTGACCGCGATAGCCATCTAGAATACCGGGCACGAGGTCGGGCTTGAGCTCATCGTGGAAGTCGTAGTTGACCTGGATAGCGGGCGCCCAGCAACAGGCGCCGATGCACTCGACCTCTTCGAGCGAAAAGAGACCGTCGGCGGTGACGCTTTTGGCGCCGACGCCGAGTTCTTCCTGGAATCGCTCGTAGACGTCGTAGGCGCCGCGCAACATGCAACTGATGTTGGTGCAGACCTGGATGTTGAATTTGCCGACGGGCTTGAAGCGCAGCATGGAGTAATAGGTGGCGACGTTGCGCACTTCAAGCTCGGTGATACCGATGCGCTCGGCGACTTCGGCGATAACGGCGTCAGAGAGATAGCCGATTTCGTCCTGCGCGTAGAGCAGCATGGGAATAAGGGCGGAGCGCTTGACCGGGTATTTCTGGACGAGCGCATCGAAACGCGCAGCCAGCTTGGGGGAGAAGACGGACATCGTATCGAGACTCGTTTCCTTGGGGCTCATCGATCGATCTCTCCTAACACGATGTCGATGGAGCCAATGACGGCGACCAGGTCGGCAATCAAGCGGCCCTTGCACATGGTTTCAACGGCCTGCAGCGTGGGGAACGACGGATAGCGCATATGAACCCGGTAGGGCTTGGCGGTGCCGTCGGAGACGACGTAATAGCCCATCTGTCCATGCCCGCATTCCATGCCCTGGTAGACTTCGCCGGCGGGAACAGCGAAGCCCTCGGTGACGATTTTGAAGTGATGGATGAGGGCCTCCATCTGGGTCTTCATCTTTTCGCGGTCGGGCAAGACGACCTTGGGAGCATCGGCTTTGACGGCGCCTTCGGGCATGCCATCGAGCGCCTGCTGGATGATCTTCGTGCTCTCGCGCATCTCAACGAGGCGGATCACGTACCGCGCCCAGCAGTCGCCCTCGGTGGCGATGGGCACGCGGAATTGGAACTTCTCGTAGCTGGAGTAGGGCATATCGCGGCGGAGGTCGATATCGACGCCTGAAGCGCGCAGGGGAGGGCCGGTAACTCCGAGCGCAATTGCATCGGCTGCAGAGAGATAGCCAACACCTTTCAAGCGATTGATGAAGATCGGATTCCCAGTGAGGAGGTTCGAATACTCGTCGATCTTCTCTGGGAAAGTGTGGATGAAGGACTGCACGCGATTAAACCAGCCGAGGGGCGGTTCCATGGCCAGGCCGCCGATGCGGAAGTAACTGGTCATCATGCGCTGGCCGGCGACTGCACAGAAGAGTCGCAGGATCTCCTCACGCTCGCGGAAGGTATAGAGGAAGACGGTGAGCGCGCCAATATCCATGGCGTGGGTGCCGAGCCAGATGAGGTGCGAATTGAGGCGGCTGAGCTCGGTGAGCAGGACGCGGATCCACTGGGCGCGCGGGGGAATTTCGAGGCCGAGAAGCTTTTCGACGGCCAGACAATAACAGAGATTGTTGGAGAGCGGATCGAGATAGTTGATGCGGTCGGTGAGCGGCACCACCTGCTGATAGAACTTTGCCTCGCAGGTTTTCTCGATGCCGGTGTGGAGATAGCCGATCTCGGGGCGGACGCTTTGGATGACTTCGCCGTCGAGCTCGACGACAAGACGCAGCACGCCATGCGTGGCCGGGTGCTGCGGGCCCATGTTCAGGATCATGCGGCGCTCGCCGGCGCTTTCGGAGGCGGGAAGCTCGAGAACAGGCGCACCTCGGTTCTCGCTCGGCGATTTCTCGTTCATCAGCGGTATCCCTCCACGGGGTAATCCTTGCGCAGGGGATGGCCTTTCCAATCGTCGGGAAGCATGATGCGGCGGAGATCCGGGTGCCCCAAGAAGTGGATGCCGAAGAGATCGAAGACCTCGCGCTCAAAGAAGTTGGCGCCGGGCCAGACGGAAGTGATGGAGTCAACGGACAGATCGGGCTCGTCGAGCAGGACGCGCAGGCGGATGCGCTCTTTAAATGCGTGCGAGAGGATGTGGTAGCTCAACTGAAAGCGGGGCGAGCGAGGAAGCCAGTCGACCGCGGTCATGTCCTCAAAGAAATTGTAGCCTGCGGCTTGGACGACGGAGCAGGCGGCGCGAATTTCAGTGGACGCGATGGTGAGCGTCAGCTCCCCGAAGTCGAGTTTCGCGTCAGTGAGGGCCTGCGCATTCCATTTGAGGAGCGCCTTGATCGCAGGGTGGTCGGGCATCGCTTCGAGCACAGCCCGCTTGCCGGACAAATTTGGGGATTGGGTGAGAGATGGAGTGCTCATCCTAGAGATCCGCCTTGTCCTGGCTCCAGTTGAGGATGCCCTTGCGCACGATGTAGTAGAGACCGACGGCCACAAAACCCAGGTAGACAAGCATTTCCCAGAAACCGAAAAGGCGGGAGCAGCCGGTGAGCGCGGGCAGGCGACGGTAGATGACTGCCCACGGCATCATGAAGACTGCTTCCACGTCGAAGAGGATGAAGAGGACGGCGACCAGATAGAAGCGAACGCTGAAGCGGCCGCGCGCGTCGCCTACCGCCTGAATGCCGCACTCGTAAGCATCGAGTTTGACGGCCGTGTTGCGATGGCGGCCCACAAACCATGAGGCGACAACCATTACCACCCCAAGGAGGATGGCGGCAAGAATCTGCATCAACAGCGGGAGATATTGCCAGTCATAAGGAATCGGATTCATTGCCGCCCAGCCCAAAAGGGGTTCGATATGATTGCGTCTGTTTCACCAGAGAGAAAGAAATCCCTGGCCGGAAAAAGAACCTGGCTCTAGTTTGAGATTAGGTTTTCAGCCTCATCCCGTCAAGGTAAGTCGCAGCGGAATGGCTAAAAGTTCAATTTTCGGCAACACATAACGTGTTTTCGACGCTTCTCGGGTTGTCGATCCGAATATGATGTGAGCAAGATCACCGGGCGCGCTCCGCTTCAGGACAGGTACTTTCGTTATCTCTTTAACAAGGTACGAAGCGCCGAAGAATTGTGTGAGGATCACCAGCATGGCAGCTTCTTCAACGACGAGTGGTTTCGCGGTCCCGGCATCTGCTCCCGTGGCAGCTTCAGGCCTTGGGGTTTTGCGCCGCCGCAGGATTTCGCCTGAGAAGGGCCATGCGCTTGAAATTCTAGGTCATGCGATCGAATACCTGACCGATGAGTTTGTCCACGCGGGAGGATCGTTTTCCGCGCGCGATGGTCAGGTGGAGGCGGTGCAGTTGCTGATGACGGTGAACCGGCAGATTTATTTTACTTGCCCGGAAGTACCCTCGTTGGGAGAGCGCTGGCGTTCGCTGTTGCACCTGCGGACGGCGTAAAAACAACTTCTGGCTACTCGCTTGCTGCTTTATTGTCCCAGTACCAAAACCCCAAACAAGACCAGCCAGGCGAGGCCCATGGTGTGCCAGAACCATGCCGTCGCGTCAACAGCGATCTGACGCGCTTCAACGCGTTTGAGCCTGGTGAGAGCGCAGAGGCAGAGCAGCAAAGCAACTACGCCGACAAGCAGATGGGCGGCGTGCAGCCCGGTGATGACGTAGAAGAAGTAGCTCGCCGGAGTCGCCCAATGATCGAAGGCAAAGCCTTGCGCGGTCAATTGCTTCCAGGCCAGGACCTGGCCAGAGAGAAACATCAGTCCCAGAACCAGCGTGAGGGCGACCCAGGGCAGGGTGCGGCGCAGGGCGGGCTTTCCCATACCCAGCCACTCCTCCAGCACGTCGAACTCGCGAAAGATATGCCACCGGGCCCGCTCCATTGTGAGGCTGCTGAGCAGCAGGACCGCAGTGTTGAGGAAGAGGATGGGCGGAAGCAGGACGGGATGCCAATCGCCGATCTGGCGGAGGGTTTGGGGATCCATGTGGGTGCCGGCCTGGCGCGCGTAAAACAGCGCGACAAGCACGACAAAGAACATCATGTCCCCGGCTAGGGCGCAGAAGACAAAGGCACGAATGCGATAAAGAAGCTCACGAGGTTTGTGGCGGGGATTTCTCCAGTCGTCGTCGCCGCCTCCGCCACCGCCGCCAGTGGGACGGCGGTCGACGGGCGGCTTGCCGCCGGTTCCAGGCGCTTTGCGCTCGATCTCGGACGGGGTGGGCGTAAAGATTGAGGGCATTCAGGGCCTCTGTGAGGATCAGATTACGCTCCCTATCATTTGGACGCATGGAGAATCGGAAGAGTGGTCCGGCTCGCCGAAGTGCATTTAATTAAACCAACCCAGGGGCCGGCAAGTAGTTCATGGTTCTCGTTCTTTTGCATGTCAGGCAAAGGGGTTCAAACCCTGGACGGGGAAAAGGTTGGGAAATCTGTCAGGGGTAATCTTACTCTCTCAGAAGTGGTCCGATTGTGCTGTTCAACAATGTCTCGTAAGAAGGCAGATCTTGCCATGCTCTGGGGTCGCCCAGGTGATTGGACGGACGGCACTTTCTGTTATTTCGTCTACCCGGCGGCATCGCGCCGTCCCATCCCCATGAGCTTTCTTACCAAAGATCGGGTCTCGGGTCTCTGAACCAGCTCGATCAGGTTGCCGGCATTATCGCGAATGTATGCCACCGTCACCTGAGCCATCTCCTTGATGAAGACAACATCCGCCCCGCGGCTCTTCAACTCATCGGTCAGAGCGCGAACGTCTTTCACCGCGTAGCAAACGTGCTTGTTGCCATGAGTGCGCAAATCCTCGTCGGGTACGCGCCGATCGTCAGGCAGCACCGCTGCTCCGGGAACCTCGAACAATTCGACGCGCAGATTCCCGCGCCGCAGGAAGGCTATTTTGGCCTGCACGGGCGGAAGAGTAGCCCGGCCTTCGACCTCGAAGCCAAGCATCGTGCCGTACCAGGCGATCGAGCTTTCCAGATCGGGAACGCTGATACCCGCATGATCAAACTTCATTTCAAAAGGATGAGCAAGGTTGGAATGAATCGCTCCATTTGCCATAACAGATCTCGTCTCCTCTAACTCTTTGCCGTGATCGGTACGGTACTCCGGATTACGTGCGAGATGGAACTGCCGGAACGGGCTGATCGTGATTTATTTTATACGATTTAGTTTACAGCGTGAGCGCGCCAAATACGTTGGGGCCAGCGGCCGTCGGCGCGGTGAGTGTGCATTGCTGGTTTCCCACCCTTCGCAAAAAACGCGAAGGATAGGGCACGCAGCGGGAAAGAGACGAGGGATGGAGCGCCTGTTTGCAATGTTTCGGTTATGCTATCTGCATGGAACTGATCTTCGAGGTGCGCTAGGCGCAAGAGGGCGGCTACGTGGCGCGGGCGCTGGGGCAGGCGATCTTTACGGAAGCCGAGACCTGGCAGGAACTGCGCGACAACGTGCGGGAAGTGACGAGCCTTCACTTTGAAGATGCACCGGAAAAGCCCAAGCTCATCCAACTACATTTTGTGAAAGATGAACTGATCGCGATCGAGGCGGCGTGAAACTGCCGCGCGGGGTATCGGCCCAGCGGGCACTCGGCAGGCAGTATTTAAGCCGCCACGTACCGCTTGATGGAAATGTTCTTTGCGTGCTCCCTGGTCTTCGACACGTCATACGCCAACTGCATGCGCAACAGGTGGTCCATCTCCGGGCCGAATGCCTTTTCGATGCGCAGAGCCATATCGGGTGTCAGCGCGGCCTTGCCGTGGAGAAGATCGGAGAGAGTGGCGCGGCGCACTTGCAGGATTTCTGCTGCCTTTGTCACGCTGAGACCGAGGGCTTCGATGACTTCGGTCTTAATGAGGTCGCCTGGATGAGGCGGGTTCTTCATGGGCATCTCGGCCTCCTCAGTGGTAGTCGATCAAATCGATATCGGTTGCCGCGTTTGCAACTTCGTCGTGGCGGAAGATCAATCGCCAGTTTCCGGTTACGGTCAAGCTCCAGAATCCCTTCAGGTCACCCTTGAGCGGATGCAGCTTCCAGCCGGGGAACTTGCCGAGTTGTTCCAGCGTCTCGGCGGTTTCAATGGCAAACAGCAACTTGGTCAGTTTGCCTGCCATCGCGGAGGGCACTGAACGCGCATCTTCATCCTCATAGAGCTGGCGCAGTCCCTTGTGACGAAACCGGACAAGCTCCATGAAGCCTCGCTGATCCATAATGTACGGTTGTACCGTACATGTCAAGGGGTGAGGCAGTCCTACCAGCCGCGGGTTTGCAGAAGTTGCGACTCCTCGATGGAGGCTGCGGCGAGGCCTTTCATGGTTCCAGTGACCTGTTCGCTAGCTTCAGCCAGGATCCTGGGATCGTTGTAGTGCGTAGTGGCGATGACGATGGCCTTGGCGCGGGAGACGGCCTCTTCGCGCTCCCTGGCGTCGTTTTCGACATCGAGCGGCGTGGCGCGTTCCTTCATGAAGATTCCCGAGCCAACAAAGATGGCCTCGGCGCCGAGCTGCATCATGAGGGCGGCGTCGGCCGGCGTGGCGATGCCGCCGGCGGAAAAGTTGGGAACTGGAAGCTTTCCAGCCTTGGCAACCATTCTGACCAGTTCGTAGGGCGCCTGGAGGTCTTTCGCGGCTGCGTAGAGCTCCTGCTCGGTGAGCACGGTGAGCATGCGCATCTCGCGGGTGATCTGGCGCATGTGCTGGACGGCATGCACGACGTCGCCGGTTCCGGCCTCGCCCTTTGTTCGGATCATGGCCGCGCCTTCGGCGATGCGGCGGAGGGCTTCGCCCAGGTTGCGCGCGCCGCAGACAAATGGCGTAGTAAAGGCGTGCTTGTCGATGTGGTGGGCTTCGTCGGCGGGGGTGAGCACCTCGCTCTCGTCGATGAAGTCGACGCCCAGTTCCTGCAAAATCTGTGCCTCGGCGAAGTGGCCGATGCGGGCCTTGGCCATGACCGGGATGGAGACGGCCTGGATGATCTGCTTGATGAGGCTCGGCTTGGCCATGCGGGCCACGCCTCCCTCGGCGCGGATCATGGCGGGCACGCGCTCAAGAGCCATGACCGAGACGGCGCCGGACTCCTCGGCGATGCGGGCCTGCTCGACGCTCATCACGTCCATGATGACGCCGCCTTTGAGCATCTCAGCCAGACCCACTTTGAGGCGCAGGCTGGTTTCGGAAGGGCTTTTGTTTTCTTTCGCTTCGGGCATAGTCTTCAACCTCGATTCGGGGCCATTTCCCATCTGTTTGCGAGGAAGACGGCCCCAAATGGATCTCACCTTCAGTGTAGCAGCGATGTTGCTTGAAGGCAGCGGGTCAGTTTTGGGGAACTCGTCCCTCAGGAGCTAAAGCCCCATTCAATTTGCGGCGATTACGGCGCGATTGATGTCGTGCCGTTCAAGGCGCTTTCAAACTGGCTCAGTGGCTAAGCGCGCGCTGGGAAGAGGGCGGCAGCGTGCAATCCTTAAGCCCTTCCAATCCTGCCCACCATCCGTTGGTCATCTTTCTGCAGGGTTTCAGGGCGCATGGCTACAGCGCATCCACCGCCGGCAGCGGGCGAAGCATTGGCGGGCAAATCGCCGGGCCGCACAGCGCCCGCAGCGGGTGTTTCAACAGGGCAGGCACTGATTCCTGTGCCGCGGCAGGCGGAGGAGGACGAAGAGATCGCGTTCGGCGCCGAGGTAGCGCGACTGCCGGTGGAACTGGATGTGACCGTCCCGGTGCGGGATTTCAGGGTGCGCCATCTACTGGCATTGACGCCGGGACAGTTGATTGAGTCGCAATGGAGCCACGGGGAAGACCTTCCGCTGGCGGCGGGCAAAGTGCAGTTGGCGTGGAGCGAATTTGAGGTGGCTGACACACATCTGATGGTGCGGGTGACGCGGCTGATCTAAGCGGGCAGGAGATGGGAAGCGAGAGGCAGGAGAGAATTGGGGGCTGAGAAGAAATCCGTGCCGGACGAGAAGCCGGGGCACGAGCCGTCGATCGGCGGAGCGGCGGGATTGCTGCTGGAGCGCCTGATGGCAAGGCTGCGCGGCAGTGAGCGCGCACAGCCGCGGTTGGCGCTCCTGGAACGTATTGCGCTCGCGCCACGGCAGTCGCTCGCCCTGGTGGAAGCCGAGGGACGCAGGATTCTGGTGGCGACATCGGCTGAGGGCGGGCCGGCATTTTATGCGCTGGATGACAGCGAGAGCCCGGCTTCACGCGCGCGCGCGCATCGCTCGCCGAGGGTCTCATGGTAGCCGTGTGGGTGGCAAAGATGGTTTCGATGGCAGCGGCGGCGCCGGCGCCCGTGCCCTTGTTGCCCGATCTGAACGCAAAGCTGCATCCCTCGGATGCGACTCCGTGGACGATCCTCTTCGTTCTCACGCTGATTACGCTTCTGCCCGCGATCCTGATGGCGATGACGCCGCTGGTGCGGCTGCTGGTGGTGTTTCACTTTTTGCGCCAGGCCTTGGGCACGCAGACGGCGCCTTCGAATCCCACCCTGATGGGCCTCGCGCTGATGATGACGTGGTTTCTGATGGCCCCGGTGCTCAATCAAGTCGACCAGCAGGCCGTAGAGCCGTATCGCAACGGGCAGATTACGGGCCTCGATGCGATCGACCGGGGGGCGCAGCCGGTGAAGCATTTTCTGCTGAAGTACGCGCGCGAGAAGGACCTGGCGTTATTCACGGCAGCCGGACAGATTCCGCGGCCCAACACAGCCGACGACTTGCCCATGCGCGTGGTGGTGCCGGCCTACGTGCTTTCCGAACTCAAGGCCGGTTTTGCCATCGGCGCGGTGCTGTTTCTGCCCTTTCTGCTGATCGATATGGTGACGGCCGCAATCACGACTTCGATCGGCATGTTTCAGTTGCCGCCGGTGGTGGTTTCGACGCCGTTGAAGATTCTGCTGTTTGTGATGGTGGACGGATGGAACCTGCTAGCGAACTCGCTGCTGAAGAGTTTTTGAGAGAGAGCCGATGACACCCGACCTGGTTGCCGAACTGATGCGCCAACTGATGCGGGAGGCCATGATTCTGGCCGCGCCTCTCTTGATCGCGGCTGCGGCGCTGAGCTTTGTGCTCAGCCTGATCCAGACCCTGACCAGCCTGCAGGAGCAGTCGCTGACCTCGGTGCCGCGTCTGGCGGCGGTGGCATTGATTTTGCTGGTGGGGATGCCGTGGTTTCTGGAGCGGCTGGCGGCGTATACGCTGCTGCTGCTGGGCGACTTTCGCCGCTACCTGGGGTAAAGGCAGCTTCTAGCTACTAGCTTCTAGCTGCAGATCGCCGATGCAACCCGCATTGGGCCACAGCAGATAGATCTGGCAGTTAGGAGCGAAAGGCGTAGATGCCGGATTGGACACACTTTCTGAGCGCGCCGACGCTGGCCCTGGTTCGGGTGAGCGGGATGGCGGCCTTCGCTCCGTTCTTCTCATCGACTGCGCTGCCGGTGCGCGCCAAAGCGGTGTTTGCCGGGGCGGTCGCATTTCTGCTGGCTCCTTTGGCGGCCGCCTTGCCCAACGCGCAGGCGTCGATCAGCTTCTCCTCGATCGTGGGCGAGTTGTCGGTCGGGCTGGTCTACGGGCTTTCGCTCGCGCTGCTCAACGAGATGCTGCTCTTTGCCGGACAGGTTGTGGGTTTGCAGTTCAGCTTTTCGCTGGTCAACCTCATGGATCCGGCCTCGGCGATCCAGACGCCGCTGATGGGCGACCTGTTCCAACTGATGGGCACGCTGGTGGTGATCACGGCGGGCCTCGACCGGATTCTGCTGGCGTCCGTGGTGCGCAGCTTTCGCGTGGTCCCTCTGGGAACCTATGCGCTGGGTCCTCCGGCGGCGATGTCGATTGTGCGCGCGGCGGGAGGCGTGTTTCTGGCCGCGCTGGAGCTGGCCGCGCCGGTGCTGGCGGCAACGCTGCTGGTCGAAGTCGCTGTGGCGCTCCTGGGCAAGCTAAGCCCGCAACTGCCGGTGATGTCGCTGACCGTGCCGATGAAGACCCTGACGGGATTTGTGATCCTGACCGGCTCGCTGGCCCTCTGGCCGCGTTTTATTGAGGCGCGCTTTGCAGGATTGCTCGACATGGCCGAGCGGATGATCTCCGTGCCGGGCACTGGCGCGGGAGGCTAGCCGATGCCGGGAGAACGCACCGAACAGGCCACGCAGCACCGGCGCGAGAAGGCGCGCAGGGAAGGCGACATCCTGCACAGCCGCGAGCTGTCGGCTGCTGCGGGAACCCTGGCCGGCGTATCGGCGCTCGGGCTGCTCTGTGGCCGGACCGTGGAGGCGTGGCGGGGCGCCTTTGCGGGATTTCTCGGGCTGGGCGCGGCGGCCCGCTGGGAGTCTGCCACTCTCGAGCCCACGTTAGTTGCCATGCGCCGGCTGATGCTGTCGGTCCTCGGCCCGCCTGCTGTGGTGATGGCGATGGTGGCCGCGGCGGCGCTGGGGGCGGGCATCGCGCAGACGGGTGGAGTGAACTTTTACGCGGGCGCGATCGGATTCAAGCCGGAGCGCATCAATCCCGTCTCGAATATCAAGAATCTGTTCTCGCTGCGCGCCGCGGCGCGGCTGGCGAAGTCGCTGATCCCTGCCAGCCTTCTGGCTGTTTTTGCCGTCGAGAGGATCGGCAGGCAACTGACCATCCCGCCATTCTCGACAGCGCGGCTGGAGTTGTTGGGCCAGGACGTTTACGGATTGCTGCTGGCAGCGGCATGGCTCCTCTTCGGCTGGTCGGCGATTGACTACATGGTGGAGTGGCAGAGCCGGGAGTCGCGGCTGAAGATGAGCCGGCAGGATTTGCGCGACGAGTACAAGGAGACCGAAGGCAGTCCGCAAATTCGCAGCCGCATCCGCAACCTGCAGCGCCAAATGCGAAGAAGGCGCGTGAAGGCCGATGTGGCGAAGGCGGCAGTGGTGCTGACCAATCCCACGCACTATGCCGTAGCCCTGGGCTTCGACTTCGCGACCATGGAAGCTCCGCGGGTGCTGGCCAAGGGACGGAACCTGCTGGCCGAGGAGATCAAGGCCGAGGCCCGCTGGGCGGGCGCACCGATCATCGAAAATCCGCCGCTGGCGCGCTCGCTTTACCGCACGGTCGAGGTGGGCCACGCGATTCCTGTGGAGCTGTATGCGGCAGTGGCCGCGATTCTGGCCTATCTCTACCGTCAGCGGGTGGAGGCCGAGCTGCGCGAGCGCCAACGCTCCTCAGTACCGGGCTTTGGCGCGGTGAAGCGATGAGGCGTTTCGCGGTTTTGCCTCTTGAAGGAGAGTTCGAATGAGTACGACGGCATTACCGGCCAGCGCACTTCCGGCGCAATCGATCTGGCAGCGGCTGCGCGAGGTCGCGCTGCCTCTGGCCGCGATCAGCGTGATCTTCGTGATGCTGGTGCCGGTGCCGGCCGCGGGCCTGGATTTTCTGCTGGCGCTCTCGATGGCCGCCTCGGTGATCGTCTTCCTCTCCGCGGTACAGATCCGGCGCGCTGTCGAGCTTTCGGTGTTTCCTACGCTGCTTCTGCTGCTGACTCTCTTCCGGCTCTCGCTGAACATCGCTTCGACCCGGCGCATTCTGCTGCACGGACAGGAGGGAACGGCCGCGGCGGGAAAGGTGATCGAAGCCTTCGGCCAGTTCGTGGTGGGCGGCAACTACGTGGTGGGCTTCGTGCTGTTCCTGGCCCTGGTTGCGATTCAGTTTCTGGTGGTTTCGCACGGCGCCGTGCGCACCGCGGAAGTGACGGCGCGGTTCACTCTCGACGCGCTTCCCGGCAAGCAGATGGCGATCGACGCGGACCTGAATGCGGGACTGATCGACGAGGCCGAGGCGCGGCGGCGGCGCCAGGCCATCGCGCGCGAAGCGGAGTTCTACGGCGCCATGGACGGGGCGGCGCGCTTCAACCAGCGCGACGCGCTGGCCACGATCCTGATCACGGCGATCAATATTGTGGCCGGCCTGCTGATCGGCACCCTGCAGCAGGGCGTGGAGCTGGCCGAGGCCGCGCGCACCTACACCGTGCTCACGGTGGGCGACGGCCTGGTGACGATTATTCCGTCGCTGCTGGTTTCTGTCGCCGGAGGCATTACGCTGACCCGCGCCAACTCGGCGGGGATGCTGGGCACGGAGATCCGGCAGCAACTGCTGGCGCGGCCCGCCACGCTGTATATGGCCAGCGCGGTCTCGGCGGGCATGTGCCTGATTCCCGGGCTGCCCAAGATCGCGTTTCTGGCTGTAGCCGCGGGATTGTTCGTGGGCGGAAGGCGGCTGGCGGCGCGGGCGGCAATTGCGGCTCCGGCCAGAGCTGACCGGCGGCGAGAAGAAGAAGGCCGGGCAGGCGCAGGGCTCGGATATGGCGCAGTTGCTGCGGCTGGAAGAGCTGACGCTCGAGATCGGATTCCAACTGATTCCGCTGGTGGACGAAAAGCAGGGCGGCCAACTACTGAACCGGGTGCGCGCGCTGCGCCGCCACCTCTCCTCGGAGATGGGCTTCCTGGTGCCGCCGGTGCACATCTCGGACAATCTGCGGCTGAAGCCGCGGGAGTATCTGGTCTCGCTGCGCGGGATCGAGATCGGCCGCTGGCAGACCGAGGGGCCGCACCTGCTGGCCGTCTCGGGCGAAGCGGGCCGCCGGCCTTTGACGGGAAAAGAGACGCGGGAGCCGGCCTTCGGGGTTCCGGCGATCTGGATTGCGCCTGCCCTCGAAGAGCAGGCCATCGCGGCCGGCTACTCGGTGGTGGACGCGGTCACGGTGATTACGACGCATCTCGGCGAGTTGATCCGGCAGCACGCCTGGGAGCTGCTGGGAAGGGCCGAGACCAAGCGCCTGCTGGATGCCTTGAACGACTCGCACCCCAAGCTGCTCGAGGAGCTGGTGCCGAAACTGCTGACGCTGGGCGAGGTGGGGCGGGTTCTGGAGCAGTTGCTGCGCGAGCGGGTCTCGATCCGCGACCTGGGCGCGATTCTGGAGGCTCTGCTCGAAACTGCGCCGATGAACAAAAGCCTGGTGGCCCTGGTCGAAGCGGCGCGCCAGGCGCTGGGACGAAGGCTGGTGCGCCCGCTCCTCGATGGCGACGGCCAACTGCCGGTGCTGCTGCTCGATCCGGGACTCGAAGAGGAGATTCTGGCCACGCTCGGCCCCGAGACGGGCCAGCGCCTGCTGGCCGCGGCCGCGCCGCCGGCAACGCCGGTGCTGCGCCGTCTCACCGATTCTGTGAGATTGCTTATCGGTTCCGCATCGGCCGCGGCCACTGCCCGTGCTCCTTTGCCCAGTCCGGCTCGTTATCACGTGAAGCGCTGGCTGGAGCCCGTGCTGCCGCGCGTGGCGGTGGTTGCGGCCAGCGAGATTCCGCCGGAGATCCGGTTGCGCCCCGTGGGCACTGTGCGATGACGGTGGTTGCGGTACTGGTCGATGGCGGTTGGATTGAGAAGCGCATGCGGTTCAGAAGGGGAAAGCCATGGGACCTGAAGCAGCGGCTGCAGCCAGGGAGCCGAAGCCGGTGCGGCGCGCCGTAGCGGGAAGCGGGTATCCGCCTCCGGTTGCGGCTGCCGGGACGCTCACCAGCGAGCAGGAGCGGGTGTTGCTCGAGCACCTGCCGATCGTGAGATTTCTTGCCCGGCGCATTCATGAACGGCTGCCCCAGCACGTCGACATCGAGGATCTGGTTTCGGCGGGAATCGTGGGCCTGATGGATGCCTTCGCCAAATTCGATCCGGCGAAGAAGGTGCAGTTCCGCAGCTACGCGCAGTTCCGCATCCGGGGAGCGATCCTGGACAGTTTGCGCACGCTGGACTGGAGCCCGCGCGAGCTCAGGCGCAAGGGCCGCGCGGTCGAAGAGGCCATCCGAGTGCTGACAGCGCGGTTGGGCCGGGCTCCGGGCGAGGCTGAGGTAGCCGCCGAGATGGGACTGAATCTCGAAGAGTACCAGCAGCTGCTGGGCGATCTGAAGGGTCTCGAAATCGGCACTCTGCACATGGAACGCAATGAGGATTCGGGGGAGGAGGAGCTGGCCTACGTGCCGGGCCGTCCCGAGGAGGATCCGCTCTTTCGCTGCCTGCGGGGCGAGCTCGAGGAGCGGCTGGCCGATGCCATTGCAGCATCTGCCCAGCAGGGAGCGGCTGGTGATGACGCTCTACTACTACGAGGAGATGACCATGCGCGAGATCGGCCTGGCGCTGGGCGTGGTCGAGTCGCGGGTCTCGCAGATGCACGCATCGGCTGTGGTGCATCTGCGCGCCGCGCTGAGGGACCTGGCGAAAAGCGGGGCGCTGGAGCGGCCCGTTACGCACAAGGAAATGCGGAGGACGTAACAATTGACCGAGAAAACGCTCAAGCAGGATGAGATCGACGCTCTCTTCGAGGCGGCGCGCAGCACCGCGCCGGAGGCGGCGCGAACCGAAGTCCGGGCCAAGGTCGTACCCTACAACTTTTCCTCCGCCGGACAGATATCCACAGATCAGTTGCGCGCCATCAGCATGCTCAACGACCTCTTCGCGCGCAATCTGACGCACAATCTGGCCGCGTGGCTTCGCACCCGGTTCCAGGTCAATCTGGTCTCGGCCGAGCAGATTCAGTTCAATGAGTTTCTGCTTAGGATTCCCGAGATCAGCTATGTGGCCTCGGTGCGCCTGGAGCCGCTGGGGGCGCTATCGGTGCTGCAACTAGACCTGGGACTGGCGCCTCCGATCATCGACCTGCTGCTCGGCGGCGACGGCAAGGACGGGCCGCTTAGGGAGCTGACCGACATCGAGGAAGCGATTCTCAGCAGTGTGATCGAAAACATCTGCCGCGAGTTGACCGTGGCCTGGCAGCCGGTCGGGCTGAGCTTCAACTTCGAACGCCGCCAGATGCAGACCCAGGTGGCGCGCATTATTTCGCTTACTGAAAAGACGCTCTGCCTCAGCTTTGAAATCCGCATGCCGCACGGCTCGGGACTGCTGAACCTGGCGTTTCCGGCCGTCGTGGCCAATACCATCCTGCGCCGGCTGACCACGGACTGGAGCCGCCGGCGCCGTCACGCGGGCGAGACGCGGACGAGGATGGCAGACGTGGCGCGGCGCATCCAATTCGGGTGCTCTCTGCAACTGCCCACCGCGCGGGTGGCGGCGAGCTCGCTCGAGCATTTGAAGCCGGGCAGCGTTCTCAGCCTGGATCTGAACGCCGGCACGCTTTCAGAGTGGCGTGTGGGCGGCCTCCCGCTCTCTCTTGCCCAAGCCATGCGCCACGGCTCGCACCGTGCCGCGCGCATCGAGCGCGCGATTGCCGGAGGCAAGAGGTGAAAACCTACTTCGATTGCTGGGCCGAGGTGGCCGCAGCGCTCTTTTCGCAGGCGCTGGCCGGCGAGCCGGAGCTCGCCGAATCGCTTCCCAAACCGCTCGGGGCCGGATCGTTCGGCCTTGCTGCCATGATTTCAGGGGATGCGGAGGGACGGTTCGCCGTGCTTGTCGACGGCTCGATTCTGGAGACGCCCTTGGTGGGCGAGGGTGTCGACCAGAAGGCCGGCTGGATGGAGTTGTTGCGCGAGGCGGCCAGCGCCGCGGCCGGAGAACTGCTGGCCAAGACGGGCAGCAAGTGCCAGGTGGTGAAGTGCGAGGAGATCGCGAGCGAAAGCCAGGTCTCCCGCGCTTTTCAACTGCGGTCCGGCCAGCGGGCGTGGACGATTCTGGTGCGGGACGACGTGCGGATGCCCGATCCCGATCGCGATGCGAACCTCGATCTGAACATCGACGCGGACATCGATGCGAAGACCGCCGCGAAGGGAGCAGCAAAACCGGGGGACTTACAATCACCCGGCGCGGCGCCGCCGGCTCTGAGCCCGGGACTCGAGCTGCTGCTTGATGTCGAGTTGGATGCTTCGCTGCGATTCGGCTCGCGGGAGATGCCGCTCGGCGAGATCCTCGACCTGGGGCCGGGCGACGTGGTCGAACTGGACCGCCATGTGGCCGATCCGGTGGACCTGATTGTGGGCGACAAGATCGTGGCGCGAGGCGAGGTGGTGCTGGTTAACGGCAACTTCGGGCTGCGGGTGACTGAAGTGGCCGCGCCCAAAAAACGGCTGGAGAGCATCCGATGCCTCTTCTAAATCGTTCGGCGGCGCTTGTGCCGCGCGGTGCCGTTGAGGAGAAAGCGGCCAGCGGGGCACGGAGCGCCGCCAGGACCGAAGGCGGCCCTGTAAGGATTCCGGCGAGCTTAGGGACAGGCATCTTGCCGACATGTGCCAACCCCCATTGCAAGTCGGGATGGCTTCACCTGTGGCGCAGCCGGCAAGCTCCGGTCTTCGAGGGCGGATGGTGTTGCTCGGCGGCCTGCACAGCAGCGCGGGTTGAAGCGGCGGTGGGCCGGGAACTGGATGCGAGGGGTATTGCCGGGGAGGGCCATCGCCATCGCATTCCGCTGGGTCTGGCAATGCTCGAGCAGGGCTGGATTACACAGAGAGATTTGCGCGCGGCTTTGGCGGCGCAGCGGGCAACAGGGAGCGGCAAGCTGGGCGGGTGGCTGGTGCGGCAGCAGGGCGTAAGCGAGGAGATGGTGACGCGAGCGCTGGGGCTGCAATGGGGCTGCCCGGTGCTGGGAATGGAGTTCCATAACCCGGAAGGGCTCACCGCGCTCGTGCCCCGGCTGTTCGTCGACGCTTTTCGAGCGCTGCCCTTGCGCGTCGCCGCAGGCAAGATTCTCTATCTAGGGTTCGAGGACCGTCTTGATCCCGCGCTGGCGTTGGCTCTAGAGCGCATTACGGAGCTGCGCGTGGAGAGCGGGCTGGTGCGGGAGTCGCTGTTTGGCCCGGCGCACACGCGCATGCTCGAGGCAGGGTTTCCCGCGGTGGAGCTGATCGAAGCCGCGACAGAGCCGGCTCTCGCGATGGCGCTGAGCAAAGCCGTGGAACGGACGCGCCCTATAGAAGCGCGCCTGACGCGGGTACATGACTGCCTGTGGCTGCGGATGTGGCTGCGCCCACAGAACGGCCCCTTACCGCAACATGGCACAATTCGCGATCTGATCGGCTCGGCCGGGACGCACTAAAGCGGGGCGTCAAAAGAAACTCGCCCTCATGAATGTGCTCGAAAGGACGATAAGGATAACAGTGGAGGGGCTTGGGCATGAGCGAGATTCGAACCCTGATCGTTGACGATTCCTCGGTAATGCGCAAGATCGTAGAACGGGCGCTGCGCCAAGCCGGACTGGAACTGCTGGTCGTACATGAGGCCGGCAGCGGCACCGAGGGGTTGGAATTGTTGAGGGCCAAGCAAGTGGACCTGATCCTCTCCGACATCAACATGCCCGCGATGGACGGGCTGGAGTTTCTGCGCCAGATTCGCGTGCAGAACCTGGCGCCAGGCGTTCCGGTGGTGATGATTACCACCGAGTCGAGCGAGGAGCATGTGAAGCAGGCCATTGACGCGGGTGCGAAGGGATACATCCGCAAGCCCTTCACCGCCGAACAGGTGAAGGAGCGGGTGTTGCCGCTGGTGCGCGTGGCATGACGAGGAGGACGCCGTGCTCTTGAATTTTGGGCAAAGCTTCGTTGACGGAGAGGGTGCAGCGCTTGGGATCCAGGGGCGTGACTTTCGTGAGCTGGAGGACGTAGCGCAGCTGAACGGGAGGACGCCATGCTGTTAAACGGTGTGCGTGTAGTTGGCCAGGCGCAGTGGTGCGGCGCAAAGGAAAGGGATCGTACGATGGCAGTATCGTTGCGTGAATCCGTTCATATGGTCTCCGACCCGCGGAACCTGGATGCGGGCGTGGAAGAGGTCTTTCGTCTGATGTTGGGCGTGGAATGCCGGCGCGACACTGGGCCAGCGACCGCTGAGACGGAATCGGTGACCGCTGTGGTGGGTTTTGGCGGCGTGTTGAGCGGGGCGTGCATCTTCCGGTCGGGAGCTTCGGCGGCATTGAAGATCGCCGCCAGGATGACCGGCGCGGAGTTCGACTCGATCGACGACACGGTAAAGGACGGCATTGGCGAGATCTGTAACATGCTTGCCGGAGCCTGGAAGGGCAAGGTTCCGGAGCTGGCGGCGAACTGCGGGCTATCGGTTCCGGCGGTGATCACCGGACAGGATTACAACCTCCACGTGCAGGCGCCGGAGTTTCAGGTGCATCACGCCTACCGGTTCGACGAATCCCGCTTTGAAGTGACGATTGTGTGCGATGGAATGCTGTAGACCTGCAGCCGGCGGCAGCAGGCATTCAAGGAGCAGTGGTTGGCCAGCCGGCCGCGCCTGTTTCACCACGGCGCGCACCGCTTTCTCTTTCCCTAATTCCCTCTAATCTTTCTCCCCATCCTTCGGTCCCATTTCTGCAGATGTTTCTCCTGTGCGGCAGGAGACCTCCTCATGGACAGCGGATATTATGCGGCGATGACCGGCCTGGTGGCGCGGACACAGGCCCTGGATACGGCGGCAGCCAATTTGGCCAATGCCGGGACGCCGGGGTTTCGCGCCGAGCGCGAGTTCTTCCGTTCCGTGCTGCTGGGGCCAGACGCCGGAGATTCCCAACTGGGCGAGACGGTAAACAACTACGGCTTGCTGGGAGGCGACCGGCTCAGCATGGCGCAGGGAGCACTCGAACAGACCGGCAATCCGCTCGATCTGGCCATTGAGGGCCAGGGATTTTTCATGGTGCAGACGCCAAACGGCACGCGCTACACACGGGACGGCAGCTTCCACCGCGCCCCAACCGGGCAACTGGTGACCAGGACCGGCGAGCCGGTGCTGTCGGCAACGGGCCAGCCGATTCCGGTTCCGCCGGGTGAGGTGACGGTGGGCGCCGACGGAACCATCTCCGTCGCGGGCGGGACGGTAGCGGCTGTGGGGGTTTTCACTTTTCCAGCAGGAACCGACCTGACGCCCGAGGGCGCCAACCGCTATGTGGCGCCGGCGGGGGTTACGCCGGTGCTCCAAAAAGACGCCTCGGTTCACCAGGGCGCGATTGAAGCGGCCAACCAGGATGTGGTCCAGGGATCGCTCGATTTGGTCATGATGCAGCGCCAGGCGGAGATGATGCAGCGAGCGCTCACGGTCTTCCATACCGAGTTCAACAAGTTTGCCACGGAAGATCTTCCGCGAATCTAGTCCGAGACGAGGAGAAAGATGATTCGAGCTTTGTATACCGCAGCCAGCGGCATGAGCGCGCAGCAACTGAATCTGGATACGATCGCCAACAATCTCGCCAACTCGTCGACCACCGGTTTTCGGCAGTTGCGCCTCGAGTTCCAGGACATGGTGTATCAGAACCTGGTGACGCCGGGCGCGGCGCAAAGCCAGAACACCGTCTCGGCGGGGTTGCAGATCGGACTCGGCACCAAGTCGGCGGCGACCGAAGTGATTAATACCCAGGGCGAGCTGAACGAGACCGATAACCCGCTCGATACGGCGATTCAGGGGGCGGGATTCTTTCAGGTACAGCGGCCCGACGGCACGATTGCCTACACCCGCGCCGGACAGTTCCAGCTCAATAACCAGGGAACCATGGTGACCACGGACGGCGACCCTCTGATCCCCACCATCACCATTCCATCGAATGCGACGGCAGTCACGATTACCCAGTACGGGGTCGTGAATGCGACCCTGGCGGGACAGCAGAATCCCTCGCAGCTGGGACAGATCCAACTGGCCACGTTCCCGAATCCCGGCGGCCTGGAGAGCATGGGCAACAACCTGTTGCAGGCGACGCTCAGCTCCGGCGATCCGGTGCTCGGCAATCCCGGCGGAACCGAGGGCCTGGGGACTTTGCAGCAGGGGTATCTGGAGAACTCGAATGTGGACGTGGTGACCGAGTTTGTGCAGATGGTGCTGGCGCAGCGCGCCTACGAATCGAACTCCAAGGTGATTAAGGCTGCCGACGATATGTATTCGCAGGTCAATAACATGACGCATTGAGATGGTATTTTTCTCGAGCAGTTGGGCGGGATGAGATCGCGATGTGGCGGGATGAGAAGACGATGGGGCGGAGGGATGACGATGAGGCTCAAGGCGAAGGCAGGGTTGGCGGTGATGGCGGCCACAGCCTGGCTACCGGCCTCGGGCCAATCTGCACCCGGACCGGCTGCGAGCAAGGTTCGAGTTGCGGCAACGCGAGCGGCAGAAGGCCCTTCAGGCGAGGCGGTGCGCGAGATCGACGATCCGCACACGGGAGATAGGTGGAAGCTGATGCGCGATCTGGTTCATCCCGAGGGACCGGGAAGGCTCGTACTGGTCGCAGGGCCGGGAATTGAGCCGGTGAGCGCCAGCGCAAGCGATCGGAAACAGCCCGCCCTATCGGCCACAAAGCAGACGCAGTTCCATCCCGTGATTCATGCTGGAGACGCGCTGATTGTGGAAGAGCGCACGGCGGTGGTGGAGGCGCGGCTGGAGGCAGTTGCGCTGGGTTCGGCTGTCGAGGGTGCAATCTTCCAGGTGCGATTGAAGATCGGCGGCAAGTTGGTGAGGGCCGTAGCAGTTTCGGCGGGCCACGCGGTCTTTGCCCCGGAGGAGGCGGCGCAGCCATGAGGGCGTGGATCATCGCAATCGTCCTGTCTGCATCGCTCGCGCCGTCGGCGCTGGCGCTGAACAAGAAACACACCGATGCGGCTACGGCGGCCAAAGCCACTCCGCCCGAGGAGGCTCTGCGCGCTTACATTACGAAGGTTCGCGTGCAGCAGGCGGCGGAGGTGCGTACGCCGGGCTCGATCTGGAGCGCGCAGGGGCAGTTGGTCAGGCTGGGCACGGATGTGAAGGCGTTTAGGATCCACGATGTCGTCATGATCGTGGTAGGCGAGAGCCTGACGGCCTCGACCGATGGACAGGTAAAAAACTCGCGGGCCTCGAACGCTAACTCCGGGGTCACTTCGCTTTTCGGCGCACTCAAAACCTCCAACGCCTTGCAGAATCTGCTCGGAGCGTCCGCCTCGTCGGGACTGACGGCACAGGGGCAGAGCACGACGGACTCCAGCCTGGCGACGACTTTTGGCGCAGAGGTGGTGGATGTGCTGCCCAACGGGATGTTGGTGGTACAGGCGACGCGGCAACTGACCTTCTCCCAACAGACGCAACTGATTACGCTGCGCGGGCTGGTGCGCCCCGAGGACGTGAGCAATCAGAATCAGGTGCTGTCGACGGCCATGACCGACCTGGAGCTGGATGTGACCGGCAAGGGCATAGTGAACGACTCGACTTACCGGCAGAATCCGCTGGTGCGGTTGCTGGAAAAGCTGCTGGTGTTCTAAGAGCAGTGAATAGGGAGCAGGGAAAAGGGAACAGGAGGCAGAAAACGGGAAATCGGGAGCAGATCGGGCGGGGCAGCAGGCGTTGTGAGCGGATCACTGTGAACGGGTAGTGGCATGAGTATGGCGATGCGGGTTGCGCGTGCATTTGGGCTGAAGCGAGGGTGCGGCCAGGCGTTCTGGTGGTGGCTGGCGGTGGCTGTGGCGTGGCTCCTGGCGATGACTGTCCTTCGTCCCGAAGAGCCGGGGCGAAGCTCGCGGATCAAGGACGTAGCCACCATCGAAGGAATTCGCGACAACCAGTTGGTGGGTTATGGACTGGTGGTGGGACTGCGGGGCACCGGAGACAGTTCGCAGACGGTCTTTCCCGCGCAGACCCTGATTTCCGCATTGCAGCGCATGGGCATTACCGTGCCGCAGACGGGATCGAACAGCGCCAGCAACATGCAGGTGAAGAACATGGCGGCGGTATTTGTGGTGGCCACGCTGCCGCCCTTCAGCCGTCCTGGCTACAAAGTGGACGTAACCATCTCCTCGGCCGGCGATGCGCGCTCGATTGAGGGCGGAATCCTGCTGATGACGCCGCTCTACGGCGCGGATGGACAGATCTATGCGCAGGCGCAGGGGGCGCTGGTGCTGGGCGGCTATATGGCGACGGCGGGAGGCAATACGAAACAGATGAACCACCCGACCACCGCGCGGATTCCAGGGGGTGCGTTGGTGGAGCGGCCGGTTCCCTTCGATTTGAAGGAAATGCGCATCGTAAGCGTGGTGTTGAACGACGCCGATTTTCATACCGCCGAGCAGATGGCGGAAGCGATCGATAAGGCACTGGGTTCGGCGCGCGCGCATGCCGTCGACAGCCGGCGGGTGGAGATATCCGTCAATGACGGCGAGGACACGGCGGAACTGCTGGACAAGGTGGAGGAGGTGGAGATTGCCGTGTACCCGAGGGCGCGGGTGGTGGTGAACGAGCGCACGGGAACGGTGGTGATCGGGGGCACGGTGCGGCTGCAGCCGGTGTCGATTTTGCATGGCGGATTGAGCGTGAACGTGATCTCCAGGGTCGAGGTATCGCAGCCGAATGCGATGTCTTCGGGCACGACGCAGGTTGTACAGCAGACTACGGTGCAGGCGCAGGATAAGCCGGTGAACGAGATCGACCTGAGGGAGGGGGCGACAGTAGAGGATTTGGTACAGCAATTGCAGCGAACCGGGGCAGGAGCGCGAGACGTGATCTCAATCCTGCAGGCGATGAAGGCGGCTGGCGCGCTGGACGCGGACCTGGAGGTGCTATAAGCCAGGGGCCAAGGGACTAGGGACTGAGGGACTAAGATGCAGGTTGGCTTGATAAGCGAAACTGCCGTGACAGGGCAGGGTGGAGATGCGCGGCAGCCGCGGCTGGTGCGGGCTGCGCACGAGTTCGAAGGACAAATGATGAAGGAGTTGCTGAAACCGATGACCGGTGGCGACGCGCTGACAGGCGCCGAGGATGGCGATTCGGACTCCGGCGCAGGGTCGGAGGGAGCGTTGGGGGAGTTCGCGTCGGAGGCTTTGGGGCAGGCGCTGAGCCAGCGTGGCGGGTTTGGCATTGCCGACAAAATCGTGAAAGAACTCTCACATTCGGGTCACCGGCACGGCATGCAAGGGTAACCGGAAACCTGCACGGCAATACCGTGATGAGGACTTCTGAATGACTAAAGTGATGAGTAGTGAGGCCGATAGACGAGCAAGGTGTAAGGAGTGAGTGTATGGATATTCGCAATAGTCTGGATGGATTGAAGTCTCTGTTGGGCGTGAACCCCACTGTACCCTCCGCGCCGCAGAGCAGGAACACATCCGCCACAGGCACGAACGGGACCGCGCTGGACAGTGATCGTGCGACGCTGAGCAATGCGGGGAGCGAGGTTTCGCAGGCGGTTTCGGAAGAAGGCGTGAGCGCGGAGAAGGTCGCATCGATCCAGGCGGCGCTGGCTGCGGGAACGTACAACGTGCCCGCGTCGGCTGTGGCCTCAAAGATGGTGGACGCCATGTTGGGCAGCGAACAGTAACCGGGGCAGCTCTGGGCGAGTTGGGCGGGCGGCATCGGCGAACGGGGCGGGCAAGCAAACGGACAGGAAGGGAAAGCGCTTCATGGAGGAGTTAACGGAGCGGCCGGCTGGCACGGAGCTGAAGGCGCTGATCGCGGAGGCTTCGCGGGCGCTGGCAGGCCTGGACTCGGCTCGGTTGGAAGAGATGGCGCTCTCCTGTCAGGCCCTGAACCGGAGTCTGGAATCTCTTGACGGGCGCGGCAGAGAGGATTTAGCGCGGCAGGCGCGGGATGCGGCGGTCGACATGGCGGTGTTTGCCCGGGTGCTGGATGCGACGCGGGGGAACTTGAGGGTGATGAACCGGCTGCGGGAACTGCGCATCGGTCGCCTTGAGTACACAGAGCGGCAGGCGCGCGGCGGCATAGGAGCGGAGGCCGGGCATGGGGACCATTAACTCCGCATTGAGTTTGACGTCCGGGGCCCTGGATGCGGATCAGGCGGCTCTGAGCGTGGTGGCCAACAACGTGGCCAACGCCAACACCACTGGGTATACCGAGGAGACGCCCGACCGGCAGGAGAATGCGCCGATCGAGGTCGACGGAATTTATGTCGGCGACGGGGTGACGGCGACCGGCGCGACCTCGCGGCGCGACTTGGTGCTGAATGCGATGCTGGATCAGCAGCAGCAACTGGCATCGGCATCGAGCACGCGGCTGACCGCGCTCAACAACATTCAGGCGTTGTTTACGCCGGATTCAGGCTCGTCCAGTTCGACGGCGGGCGACATTGGCAGCGACATTACAAGCTTCTTCGATTCGTTTTCGTCGCTCGAGAGCGACCCGACCGATAACGCGCTGCGTGAGCAGGTGCTTTCGTCGGCATCGACATTGGCCAGAGACATTTCGAGCGCCGCGAGCAGCTTGAACTCGCAGAGCGCGGCGCTGGACCAGGAGGCATCGGGCATCGTGAGCCAGGTGAACTCGCTGACCAGCGCCCTTGCACAACTCAATCAGCAAATCATGTCCACCTCACCGGACGCCGATGCTGGAACGCTGGAGGACCAGCGGCAGCAGGACCTGAGCCAGCTTTCGCAACTGGTCGGGATCAACCAGGTGACAACGGAGAACAACGGGCTCTCGATCACCACCACTTCGGGGCAGTTGCTGGTATCCGAAGGGCAAAACTTCCAATTGACCACGGGAACGGTGAACGGGGTCACGGACTTTTTCCTCGGCGGAACCGATATCACCTCGCAGTTGGCAACAGGCGGCGGACAACTGGGAGGGTACTTAACCGCGCGGGACGTGGACATTCCCGGCGCGCTCAGTTCGCTCGATCAACTTGCGTACAGCATTTCGACTGGGGTGAACGCGCAGAACAATGCAGGAACGGATCTGGACGGAAACGAGGGCACAGGCACCAACGGTGATGGGGTTGCCGGTAACGGGGCTACACCTCTCTACATCTTCAATGAGCCCACGCAGGTGGCCGAAAGCGCGGCCAGTATGAGCGTGGTGATGACCGATCCCAATCAGATAGCCGCGGCTGGATTTGGAGATGGGACGGGCGACAACTCGAATGCGACTGCAATGGCCAATTTGGACGGCCAGTCGATCGTGAACGGTCAGACGCCAATCAACTACTATTCGAACTTTGTTTCCACGCTGGGTTCGACGGTGTCAGAGGTGCAGACAGAGAACACGGCGCAGAATGCCTCGGTGACGCAACTCGAGACGCAGAACGATGCGCTTTCGAGCGTGAATCTGAACGATGAGGCGGCGGCGATGTCGACCCTGGAGAGCAGCTATCAAGCGGCCTCGCAGGTCTTTACGCTCCTGAACACAATCATGGCCTCAGCGCTGAACCTGGGCGACGAGACAGCGGTGTCGTAAAGGCAGCTTCTAGCTGCTAGCTTCTAGCCTCTAGCCTGGTCGACGTAGAACCGGAATCATCTGCAAGAAACCGGTTTCGGTTCCGCGGGACAAGCAAGAAAGCTCTTCGCAGCAAGGACAAGCTAGAAGCTAGAGGCTAGAAGCTAGGAGCCTACGAGATGCGAGTCGATCCTTCTTACATTACGAATCTGGTAAGTTCGCTCGATCAAACGCAGGCGAACGAGCAGCAGTTGAGCTCCGAACTGTCGAGCGGAGTGAGCATCACCTCTCTCAGCCAGAATCCAGTGGGCTCGGGAGAAAATGTGCTGCTGCTCAATCAGATTCAGCAGGACGATTCGTTCACGCAGAGTTCGAGCCTGGTGACGGGCCAGTTGCAGGTGGCGGATTCAGCGCTGGGTAGCGTGGTGAGCGAGCTGACGCAAGCCATTTCGCTGGCCACGAGCGCCAACAACGGGACCATGAGCGCGAGCGACGTGGAATCGGTGGGGAATCAGATTTCGGGGATACTCGACGAGGTGCAATCGCTGGCCAATACCAGTTATCAAGGCCAGTACATCTTTGCCGGCGGTCAAACGGACACGGCGCCGTTTGCCACGTCGACGGCTTCCTCGCCTGCTGTGACCACTTATAACGGCGACGAGGACGTGAATTATCTCGAGATGCCCAACGGCCAGAAGATCCAATTGAATGTGCCGGGCGACCAGATTTTTCTGGGCAGCGGAACGGAACAGCGTTTTTGGGGCGATGAATGCGCTGGTGGCCGATTATTCGAGCGGCACAGTCAATACTGCGCAGGCGGTGAGCGATACGGAGGCATTAAGCACGGCGCTGAACTACGTTTCCGAGCAACGCGTGAACATCGACAACTCCATCACGCAGATCAGCACGGCATCGAGCGCAGTAACGCAGCAGGAGACGCAGATTATAACGGCGCAGACCGACCTGATGCAGGCGGACCTTCCAACTGTTTCCACGCAACTCTCGCTGGCAGAGACGCAGCAAACGGCTCTCGAAGATGTGATTGCTCAATTGGAATCGACGTCGAACAATCTGTTCAGCAAGCTGCAGCCGTGACCGGGCGATTTGAGATTTCTTTTTTGTCTCATTGAGCCGTCGGCGGGTGACTCATCACTGGTTGCATCGATCTTCGGTTGACGCGGGGTCGGAAAATCAACGTTTTGTGGAATCCGGCGCCAACCGCCGGTTGGGAAGTTTGTTCAGGGCGGTTGCGGCCATTTGCATGCCATAAAGAATTCGTCCGGCGCGGCGAGGATCGAGTTGCCCGGAAGCAATCGCATTCATAACATCTGTCAGGCCGATCTGGAGCGCATTCTTGTTGTCGAGAACGGGCAGCTTGATGGGAGATTTTGCCGGCCCGCGCTGGTTTTGCGGCTGGTGAAGGCGAGCATGGTAGTAGCACCAGGCCGACTTCCGCATCGCCGGCGAATGGCAGGTGGCGCCCGTGGGCATCCTATGACGACAGTTCCGGACCATGGGTATCTCTCCTCGCCCCCGCCCCCCTGTGCAAGCATTCTGCGGAGAAGCCCTTCGTTTTCAACTGGTTAGCGAATAGCTTTCGCTGTAACTTCTACTGCCCATTGGAGTTCGGTGCAGCTTATTGAAAGCAATGGAGTTAAGCTCCTGACGGGTCCCATGCTCAGGAGCCTGTTCGCTCAATTTGCCTATGCAAAGAGAATAGCTCGATTCGAGGAAATACTGCGCAAAGTTTTGAGTCACGCAAGTGATTGATTTGGAGTGACTTGCGAAGGAATGTGGCGGCGGGCGTATTGACTTTTGCGAACGCGGGAGCCCGAGCGGATGCTGGCATTCAGCTTGATGGGATCGCGGGATTGCGTGAGTTTTCAGTGCCGGCGCGCGACTAGGCATCAATTTGCGAAACCCCGTCCCTCGGGCGCTAAAGCCCGCGATTTTACTGGCCCTTTTCGGCACGCGGCCCGGCCCGGCCCAGAGGGCGCCCCGGTGCCCCGGTCGTGCCCTGACTCAGAGAGGTGTCCGGAGCCGCGCGGAATTCTTGGGCAAACAGAAGGCCCGGCGAGTTTTGTGCTTATTTTGTGCTACATGCGATGGGTAAGAGCAGTTTCTGGGCCTGAAACTTCCGCATTGCCGGTGATTGAGGCGCAATCATTGGGGTCGCGTCGAGTAAGCACCCTTAATTCTTTGTGCGCAGCAGTGGTCCTAAGCCACCGCGAAATTGTGTCCTGATTAATTTAGAGATGCAGCGATTTCTTCCAGCTTAACCTTCGCGGCCCGCAATTCGTCTCTGATACGTTGACCCTGCTGCGCCACAGCAGGTACACGGGTCAGCCCCAGAGACCCATTGGTTTGGTCAACGGCCATATCGAGCAGGTGTGCGTAGAAACCGAGACGATTCTGAAGCACCGCCTTAGCGAGATTCTTGTCTTCGTCACACTGCATTTTGTCATATGTGCCGACGAACCAGAACATCGCATCCAGGTACATCATTCCTTGCTGTGCGTGGTCGGCTATTGTCATCGCGTTATTGAAGTCGAAGCCGTTCAACGATTTCGCTATTGAGTCCATGTCGTCCGATTGAGCAATGAGGTTCTTCTTGCGCGTGTCGAGGTCGACTAAAACAGCTTTCTTTGCGGCTATTTCGGGGGTATCTTGTTGGTCGGCTTTCGGGGCCGCATCTTGCGAATAACAGCAAGCTGCAAACACGGCAAGCATGGTGGCTACGACGAATTTGCGCATAGGTCTCTCCTCGATTCTTGCGTAGAAAAAATGACAGCCCCACGTGCTGCCCAATACAGGCTGAAATGAAGAGCTTATTCTCGAATGAGTTTTTGTAGCCGAGTGAAGTGGAGTTCAAGGTCATCGTAGAGAGGTTTCACATCACCGTCTGAGAGATCGACTTGCCACGCTACTTCTGCAGCATCCGTTAGAGCATGGACCCGACCCCATCGTTCGACGAAGTTTGTTAACTCTCCATAGTGTGCGCGCGTAGACGGTTCTGCTAGCCACATCTCTGATGTGAACCTCTTCAGCATTTCCCTATAGAGCGGGAGAATTTCTTCCTCCCACTGTTTATGGTCATGGGCAGAAAGTCCTCTAAGAGCTTTCCGTTCGTCAGGAAAATAAGGCCGTCGAACTCCGCCGAGTCATTCGTTTTCGATTCTTCGATGGTGGTATTCACCATCTCGTTGATCTTTCGTCGGGATTCTTCCTTAGCCGCGATCTCCTGCCTCATTCCGAGCATCGGGGAATAGAACTCTTGCAGTTGTTGTCGAGTGTGAGCATTTTTCCGTTCCTTTTTCTGATTTCGAGAAGTCATCATTGCGCCGGCAAATACTCCCAACAGACCTGCTGTGGCAGAGATACCGCTTTGCGCAAGTGTCCACCCGGGCCAAGAGCCATCAAACATTTTTCGCTCCTCTGGACTTGGCATTCATTGTAAACTCGAGGCCTCTTATTGTGAGTTCAGGGAGAATTGTCGCCAATTCGGAAATAACGCTGCTTGGGCTCGCCAAGAAGCAGCCGCAGACCCCTCACTGCGTTCAGGATGACAGTGGTTTTGTAGGAAGCGTTGTGTGCCGAGGTCTGTGCTATTTGCGCTACGGATGTGCCTACGTCTGTCTTGGCTATCCTGCCCATTGAAAAATCAGTAAGTTATTTGTTTTCAACGGCCGTTTAAGTCGTGCCCTTGTTACAGAGCCCTTGATTGAGTTTTTCCGCAGCCTGTAAAGTCGTGGCCTGACTCAAAGAGGTGTCCGGAACCGCGCGGAATTCTTGTCTGGGCCTGAAACTTCCGCATTGCCGGTTATTCGGGAGTATACGGAACTCTCAAATGCGGTAGCGGACCAGTTTAGATGTTCACGGGACCGGCTCGGCTGCTCGTTATCCCGAATCTTGCACTCGCTCTGGATCTATGCTGCCGCTGCTTCTTGAAACAGGCTGTCATCTAACGAATAAAAGACCGAAACCATCTCGCCAGTTGCTCTTCAGGCATAACACCGGATGCAACGGCCAGCATCATGCTTACGACCGCCTCGTCTGGCGCGTCCATCACGTACCCGTTCAGATCAAGAAATGATTCCGCGACGACATAGGCTGTACGTTTATTGCCGTCGAGAAAACCATGATTGCTCGATAGCCCAAATGCATAAGCAGCCGCTAACGCAGCAGCATCGGGGTTCCCGTACGCCACGAGATTGCGTGGCCGCGCAAGCGCAGAATCGACCACAGCCAAGTCGCGAACGCCACCGATTCCGCCGTGTTCTGAAATCTGTTCGTCATGAATGGCAAGGACAGCATCAAGCGGAACCCATACCCACGGATGGGATTTCACTTCGCTAATTCCCGCAGTGCGTTTCGACGCCGTTTCATAACCTTGCGGGCCGACTCCATGGCCTTTTCGAATTCGGGGTCGAATGGAGTAACCCTGAAACCATCTTTCTCTTCGGTGAGGAAGATTACGTCGCCCTTGTCAACCTTCAAACGTGACAAGGCCTCTTTCGGCAGGACCACCCCCACGGAGCTTCCAATCGTTGTCAGTTTCAACTTCAGCATCGTCTCACCTCATATTCTAACGTTTGTTAGAATATCAGGAACCGGGAAATAGCCGCACATTTTTGGCAAGTTGCGAAATTTGTCCATTGCCGACAAGCGGCCGCCGGCGCCGGGTTATGGCGCCGCCACGCTACGCGGATTGAGGGGCCTTCTCTATACTCACTTCGAGGGGATTTTCCTTGTTCGCTGCGCTCCGTTATGTCTGGAATGCGACGCGTGGGCACAGGCTGGCTCCGTGGCGGAGCGAGTACCTGCGCTGGCGAGTGGAGACCTACTCCGGCCAGCGAGCCGAGACGTTGACTGCCAGAGCATGCTTCGTTTTCTGTGGGCCACGCGCGGGGAGCTGTTGCGCTTTCTGATATGGGCGGGCCAACTGAAGCGTGAGGCGCATAAGACGGGGATAGGGACTAAGGGACTAAGGGACTGAGGGATTGAGGGACTTAGGGACTGAGGGACTAAGGGAATGAGGGACCGAGATTGCTTTCCGTTTATAGGGTAACGCTTACATGAGATTTAGCCTTTCACTCATTTTTCGACCACTTATTTCCTTCTCTTTCCTGGCTGCTACTTTAAGCGCGCAGCAACTGCCTCCGGCTCAGCCTCCAAAGCCGATGCCCGGCGCGCAGACTGAGGCTCCGAACCTGCGGGTGACGACCACTGAAGTGCTGGTGCCGACGCTGGTGGAGAAGCACGGCGGCGGCATTGTCTACGGGCTGAAGCCGACGGATTTTGTTCTCGAAGACAACGGCGTACCGCAGAAGATTCGCGTGCAGGAGGAGATGGACACGGCGCCGGTGGCGCTGGTAGTGGCCGTGGAACTGGGCGGCGTGAGCGTGCTGGAGTTTGACAAGCTGGCCAAGATGGGTCCGCTGCTGGATGTGTTTCTGTCAGACCCGCGCAGCCAGGTGGCGCTGGTGGGATTCGATTCCGTGCCGCATCTGATTCAGGACTACACGCACTCCGGCGACGAGGTGAACGCGGAGCTGCAGCAACTCGATCCGGGCGACGGCGGCGCGGCGATTCTGGACACCGTGAATTATGGCGTCGACTCTGCTGGAGACGCAGCCCAAGGAGTTTCGCCGAGTTCTGCTGCTGATCAGCGAGGAGCGCGACCACGGCAGCAAGCACACCAAGCCGGTCGAGCTGATCCGCAAGATCGGCGAGTCGGATGTGCTGGTGCTGAGCGTGTCGTTTTCGCCGGCGCTGGCGGAGTTGGCCCACGACGTGAAGGACTCCGGCGACGACCGGACGATGAACATGGTTTCGGCGCTGGTGATGGCGGTGAAGGCGTTCAAGAAGAATGTGGCCAAAGAAGTGGCGGAGATGAGCGGCGGCGAGTACACCACGTTTATCGGCGACAAGCGTTTCGAGGCGCGGGTGCTGGATGCGGCGAGGGACACGCGCAACCGCTATCTGATTACCTTCAGCCCGTCGGATCCGACGCCGGGGCTGCATACGATTCGCGTGCAGACGCCGAGGATTATGGGGCGCGGATCGTGGCGCGGGCGAACTACTGGCTGGATGCGCAGCAGGGCAGTGGTCGGTGATCAGTGGTCAGTGGTCACTACTGTCCGGTTAAAAGTCGAATAGGGTCAGTTGGTTGGGATCGGGGATGGTTGGGAATGTGTTATCGGCTTGCGGGAGGGCCTGTGAAATGGGCATTTTCTCAAACAAGGTGACCGAGAGCACCTGGAGAAGAGTGTAGAGGGAGCCGGGCAGTTGGAGGCGCTTCTTGATGATGGCAACCAGCAGGTAGACCGAGACGGCGATCCAAATTTGCGTCTTGACCGCGTTTTCGGTGGTGCCATAGAAAGCCTTGATGCGCAAGTGCTGCTTGATCCATTTGAAAAACAACTCGACCCGCCAACGGCTTTTGTAGAGAGCACAGATGGTCTGGGCAGGCAAGGTGAACTGATTAGTGAGGAAGACCAGCCGCTGGCCGGTTTCCGGATCGTGGAAGCGGATGCGGCGCAGGTGGGAAGGATAATCGCGATGGGTTCGGAACACCTCCAAGCTGACGAGTTGATCCACCATGATGCCGCTGGGCTTGTCGGTGGGACGGGAATAGACGCGGCGCAGGCGCTGATCGCTGCGGGCGCGGGTGACGAAGAACGCTCCGCCAAGGTGGATGCGATGGAGGCGAAAGAAATCCACATAGCCGCGGTCCATGACGTAATAGGCTCCGGGCTCGATCAGGATCTCATCGAGCATGTTGACGTCGTGTCGATCGCCGCTGGTGACGCGGATGAACGCGGGGATGGAGCCGCGCAGATCGAGCAGTGTGTGCACCTTGATGGCCGACTTGGTGGAACGGAAATGCGCCCAGGGAAACAGGCTCAGGCACAGGTCGATGGTGGTCGAGTCCAGCGCGTAGGCGGCAGCGTCGAGATCGATGCTGAGGCTTTCGCTGGCATAGAGGCTGCGCGCCTGCGCCATCAGCCGTTGCGCCAGCTCGGCGTAGATGCGCCAATCGCGGATCTGGTTGGCGTCGGCCAGCGTGGAGCGGCGCAGCGGTGCGCGAAAGCCCATGGCATAAAGCTTGTTGGGTTGCGCGTTGAGGCATGCTTCGATGTCGCGCAGGCTCTCGCGATAGGTCAGTTGCGCGAACGCCATGGCGCGATACTGCTCGGTGCAGGTCAACACACGGACGCGGACATCGCCGCCGTAACGGGCCACACTGCGTGCGAACGACGTCCAGGGCACGAAGTCCATCAACTGCGAAAACAGCAACTTGCCAGCGTTCATGGCTGCCTCCAGAGCAAATCTCTGGAATCAGCATCACGGCAATTTCAAATCGACACCACTCTAAAATGTCTGCAACTGCGCGCACCTCAGCAGCTTGCAAAACGAAACGCCTGAGTTAACCGGACAGTAGTGGTCAGGGGTCAGAGTTTCCCTAGTGCTCAGACGGTGTGATTTGGTAATCGCTGCCAAGCAGGTGCGGGCGTGGACGCCCGCACGACAGCCGGTCAGGAGACCGGCGTTACACTTTTCGGCAATTACAAAATCATGTAGCGCCGGTACTAGCGTGGAAGTGTGCAGACGATAAAGAGTTTGCAACGTGATTTCCGAGGCCGCGCGAGTTCCCTGATGGGTGGTCTTCATGGTACTCTCACACTAGACACTGAAGAGTGGACCTGAGAGAAAAAGAGGAGTAATTCACGCCGTGCTGGCGACTCAAAAAAAGACAGACCTGATTGAACGCTTCCGCACCCACGAGACGGACACCGGATCGCCGGAGGTCCAGATCGCGATTTTGAGCGAGCGGATCAGCGACCTGACCGAACACTTCAAAACCCACAAGAAAGATCACGCATCCCGGCGTGGGTTGTTGATGCTGGTCAGCAAGCGCCGCCGCTTGCTGGATTACCTGAAGACGCACGATACGGATCGCTATCGTGATGTGATCGGCAAGCTCGGTATCCGCAAATAATCAGAAAGCAAACTTTGAACAGGAAGCATTCAGACCGGACAATGGTCCCGGTCCTTTTCCCACTCGGAACACCGGACCACAACGCAACTGGCGGCCTTCAACGGCTGCCGGGGCCTGCGCACAGGTGTCGGCGGAGCGCGCTTCCTTGCGCCTTTCCCGCACAAGTTTCCCAAGCGAAAAAAATGAAACGAGGACATTATGTCTACTAAGCATGAAGTGGCCGTCGAGCTTGCTGGCGGCAAACGGCTGGTGTTTGAGACCGGCCGCATGGCCAAGCAGGCCTCTGGCGCCGCACTGGTGAGCGCGGGCGAAACCGTTGTTCTGGCAACCGCTGTGGCTTCACCCGACCCGAGGGAAGGCATCGATTTCTTCCCGCTCACGGTGGATTACCGCGAGTACACCTACGCCGGCGGACGCATTCCGGGCGGATTTATCAAGCGGGAAGGCCGGCCCAGCGAAAAGGAAATTCTCACCTGCCGGCAAATCGACCGTCCCCTTCGCCCGCTCTTTCCCGAAGGCTTCCGCAACGAGACGCAGTTGATAGCGCTGGTATTTTCCGCCGACAAGGAAAACGACCCCGATGTGATCGGCATCAACGGCGCGGCCGCGGCACTGGCGCTCTCCGACATTCCTTTTGGCGCGACGGTGGGCGCGGTGCGCGTGGGTCGCGTGAACGGCGAGTTTGTGGTGAATCCCACCTACACGGAGCGCGCCGCGACGACAGTAAACATCATGGTGGTCGGCCACAAGGACGGCATCGTGATGATTGAGTCGGGCGCAAAAGAAGAAACCGAAGAGGTGATCCTGGGCGCGATCGAGTTTGCTCACGGCGAGATCAAAAAGATTGTGGCGGCGATCGACGAACTGGTTGCCAAGGCCGGCAAACCGAAGCGCGCCTTTACCGCGCCGGAGTTCGATGAAGCCTATTACGCGGAGCTGCAGGCAAAGACCGGCGACCGGCTGAAGGATGCGCTGGACACAAAGACCCACGGCAAGACGGAAAGCTATGCGCTGGTCAAGCAGATCAAGGACGAGTTGGCTGCCGGACTTCCCGCAGACGACGCGAATGCGAAGAAGAAGCTGGCGCATTATTACGAGCACTTGCGCGAGCGGATTTTCCGCGAGCAGGTGACCAAGGAGCGCGTCCGTCCCGATCGCCGCGCGTTCGATGAGATTCGGCCCATCACAATTGAAACCAGCGTGCTGCCGCGGACGCACGGATCTGCGCTGTTTACGCGCGGAGAGACGCAGGCTCTGGTGACGGCCACGTTGGGAACCAGCGATGACGGCCAGCGCCTGGAGAGCTATGAAGGAGAGCAGCGGAAGAATTTCATGCTCCACTACAATTTTCCGCCGTTCAGCGTGGGCGAAACCGGACGCATGACCGGCGTAGGCCGGCGCGAGGTGGGACACGGAGCCCTGGCGGAGCGCGCGATCAGCGCGGTTTTGCCGAGCGTCGAGGACTCGCCCTACTCGATCCGCATCGTCTCGGACATTCTCGAGTCCAACGGCTCCTCGTCGATGGCCTCGGTGTGCGGAGCGAGCCTGGCCCTTTTCGACTCGGGCATCGCTTTGAAAGGCGCCGTGGCGGGTGTGGCAATGGGTCTGGTGAAGGAGGGCGAGGATTACGCCATCCTGACCGACATTGCGGGCGCAGAAGACCACTATGGCGATATGGATTTCAAAGTGGCGGGCACGCGCAAGGGCATTACCGCGCTGCAGATGGACATCAAGATCGGCGGCCTATCGCGTGAAATCCTGCAGCAGGCGATGGAGCAGGCGCGGCAGGGAAGGTTGTTCCTGCTGGACAAGATGGACGCGGTGCTGGATGGACCGCGCGTGGAGCGCTCGAAGTACGCACCGCGCATTGAGACCGTCATGATTCCGACGGACAAGATCCGCGACCTGATTGGCAAAGGCGGCGCGACCATTCGCGGCATTATCGAGCAGACCGGCGCCAAGATCGACGTGGATGACACGGGCAAGGTGAGCGTTGCTTCGAGCGATGCCGAGGGGCTGAAGATGGCTTTGGCCATGATCGGCAACCTCACGGCGGTTCCCGAGGTGGGCAAGACGTACCTCGGCAAGGTGGTGCGCATCGCCGAGTTTGGCGCGTTTGTGGAGCTCTTCCCTGGCACGGACGGCTTGCTGCACATCTCCGAGATCGCGGAACATCGCGTGAAGGAGGTCAAGGACGAGTTGCGCGAGGGCGATCAGGTGATGGTGAAGGTTCTGGCCATCGAAGGCAATCGCGTCAAGCTCAGCCGCAAAGCGCTGATCAAGGAGCAGAAGGCGAAGCTGGCGCATTCGGCGCCGGCAGAAACCGAAGAGGTGGAGATCGCCTCATCGGCGGCGCCGGATGCGCCCGGCCCAAGGGACGCCCGGCCTCGCCATGAATTCGACGAGCGCCAGCCCAGTTCAAACCAGAGCACCATTCTCATCGAGGGCGGAGACGAATTCGATGGAGAGGGCGGCGAGTTTGACGAGGAGAGCGAGCCGAACTTCAACCGCGTGGATGGGGCGCCAGCTCCGAGCGCTCAACCGGCGGGCGGGGGCCGTCCCCCGGCTAACAGCAATCGTCGGCACCGCCGGCGCAGGCCCGGCGGGCCTGGCGGGCGCGGACCCGGCGGCGGGCAGCGGTAAATCGATAGGGAGCTTCAACGAGAATGCCCGGACGCTAAGTCCGGGCATTCGTGTCTGGGTTTTCATAAACGCGGCGGTTGCCGCGAGCAAGGCGGCGATTGGCGTCACTTTATTTCGCGAATCGTAAACCCGTCTGCGCGCCCCCCCACTGAGAATGGCCCCAAGGAGAAGGAATGGGGGGATCCTACCGAGCCAGTGTTCCTGGAAACTTGCTTGCCAGCGTACATTTTCGGTTCGGCCAGTATTGCACAGGGATTCGGTATCGTCGCTCTAAAGAAAGTCCCACACGTTGCCGATAGAGATGAATGATTCCTTTGCGCAGGAGCAGGAATGCGCCGCGCGGCGCTTGCTTCGGGGGGCCGATGATCTCGTTGAAAAAGTACCTCGATTCGCAGCCAGCGGACCGATTCGCGGAGGCCGAGCCGGGCGAGCGCGATTTGCTCAGCGTGGTCGTCGATGCGTATGGATCTGCCTTGCTGGAGATGGGCAATTGCAGCTTGGATGCCTGCCCAGGCTGGGAGGCGATCTGAAGAGGAATCTGGGCGAACTGAGGACGGTTCTTTCGCCCGGCATGAGCTGCGAGGCGCTTGAGGCGACCGATACCGGCGTGCGGGAACGATTGCGCGTTTGGGGCCGGGACTCGGCGAAGCACTATCAGCAGAAAGCCTGCGAGGTGAAAGAACTGTTGCTGGTGATGGCCCGCACGGCTGAATCGGTGGGCGCGCGCGACGAGCGCTGCGCCGGCCAGATGAGCGAGGTGACGGAACGGCTTAAGGCGATTGCGAGCCTGGAAGACCTGACCGAGATTCGCGCCTCCATCGAGAAGAGCGCAACGGCGTTGAAGACATCGATCGACCGCATGACGGCAGAGGGAAGAGAGGCTCTCAAGTATCTGCGGGAACAGGTGACAAGTTATCAAACTAAGCTGGAAGAGGCTGAGGAGATCGCGTCGCGCGATGCGCTGACAGGTTTGAGCAGCCGCTTGTATGTGGAGGGCCAAATCGAGAGGCGCATTGAAATCGGCTCTGCCTTTTGCTTGGCCCTTATCGACATCGATGGCTTTAAGAAGGTGAACGACCGTCATGGACACCTGACCGGCGATGAATTGCTGAAGCGGTTTGGCGCCGAGTTGAGGTCTGCCTGCCGCGCGACGGACGTAATCGGGCGGTGGGGCGGCGACGAATTCATTCTGATCTACGATTGCAGCCTTGCTGAGGCCGAGGCGCAAACCGACCGCCTGCGCAAATGGGTCTGCGGCGATTACGAAGTAAAAGGGAAATCGGGCGGATTCAAACTGCGCGTGGATGCATCGATCGGCCTCGCGGCGCACTCGGCCAGCGAGGAAATGAAGGAACTTGTGGCGCGGGCAGATGCCGCAATGTATGAACAGAAAGCGGCGTCGCGCGCCAAAGTAGCTTGAGGTGGTGGAAAGGGTGTTTTCTGCGAGAATTATGCGGCAGAATCCACTCCTTCTTTTCTCTGTGTCCGCTGTCACAGATCAGCGTTCATCTGCCCGCACAAAGACTCCCGATTCGAGCAAACCCGTTTCTGGAATCGCTTCCCAACTTTCCTCGCGCCTCTCTTGAGTTCCTTTGCCACACGCGGGAAGGTTAAGGTGTGCGTTGCTTAAACGGAACCAAGGCATGCACGAAGGCGTGGGCGTTTGGTGTTGAGCGCTCCGCGGAAGAGGGAAAGGCTCATATGAGATTACTCATCGCCGAAGACGACAAGGCCCTGGGACAGTTCTTGAGCCGCGGGCTGGCGGCCGATGGATATCGGATTCGTCTGGCCTACGATGGCGCTGCGGCTGTGGAGGCGTTTCGCCAGGAAATGCCGGATTTGACGATTCTCGACCTGAACATGCCGGTCAAGGACGGCGAGCAGGTACTCGAGGAGGTTCGCGCGCTCGATGCCGATCTGCCGGTGCTGGTGCTCACGGGTAGGCAGGAGGTGGATACGCGCGTGCGTTGCTTCGACAGGGGCGCCGATGACCTGATGACCAAGCCCTTCAGCCTGCACGAACTGCGGGCGCGCTGCCGGGCACTGTTGCGCCGCAAGCGGGAAACACGGCTGCAGCTGCGCGCCGGCGACCTCGAACTGGACCGGCTGGACCACTCCGCGCGGCGCGGCGGCCGGCTGATCGGCTTGACCAACAAGGAATTTGCATTGCTTGAGCACCTGTTGCTCAACCGCGGCCAGTGCGTTTCGCGGGTCGAGCTGCTGGATTCGGTGTGGAAACTGGAGCCGGCGCAGACCACCAACATTGTGGACGTATACGTGAATTATCTTCGCCGCAAACTTGCGGATCCACCGCCGGGGCGCCTGATCCACACGGTCCGTGGGCAGGGCTACACGGTGCCCTCGGAGGTGGAGTTGGCGCTCACCGTGCCTCAAGCGGTTCGTGCCGCCCCCGCGGAGGCTTTCACCGCGCCTCCGGCGACCGCCGCAACGTAGCGATCGCTTGTCCACTGCGGATACACAACTTCGATGAGGAGACCATCATGCAGCCTTGTTCAGTTCCGGTTCTTCCGGTCAATACGCGCATCAGGCCGCGCACCGCGCTGGTAACGAGCGCCGATCGCAGCTTCCGCCAACGGCTTACGCAGGTGCTTGCGGGGCTACGCTGGCAGGTTCGTGAAGCCGAAGGCGGCGCCGAGGCCTGGGCTCAAGCCGAGGCCGCGGCTCCCGAGGCGATGATCGTCGACTCGTGGCTGCCCGATCTCGCTCTGGGTGAATTTTTGAGCGACTTCAGGGAACGTTTTCCTGAGGTGGATCTGGTGACCGCGGCAGGATCTCTTGCCGAGGAGAGCCCGCGGGGCCCTTATCGCCAGGAGTTGCTTTACGCCCTGCGACACAGCCAGGAGACCGACACCGCGGCTTGGAACTCTGCACCCGCACTCGCTTCACTCGATCCGGTGGCGGAACGGCCACTGCCTTCAACGCAGATGGAATCCTCAACCACACCTGCTGCGTCTTCGGCGTCGAGGCCAATTCCCATTTCCATTCCCAATCCATCGACCGCTCCGAAAAACTTGTCGAAGTCGATCCTGATCCGGTCCGGCGTGGCTGTTCCCGGAGCCGAACCTGGCTCCGGAGACCGGCTGCCGGAGCTGGTCGGCAATGCCCCCTGCATGCTCGAGGTCAGCCGCCGCGTGCGGCTGGTCGCCCCGCGGATGACGCCGGTGCTCATTGAGGGGCCAACCGGCTCAGGCAAAGAACTGGTGGCGGAGGCCCTGCACCGTCTCTCGACGCGCAGCCGCAGACCGTTTGTCGCCATCAATTGCGCGGCCATTCCCGAGGCGCTGCTGGAAGCCGAACTCTTTGGCCATACGCGCGGCGCGTTTACCGGGGCCGTGCAGGGCCGCACCGGGCGCATCGAGTCCGCCGATGGAGGAACGCTGTTTCTTGACGAGATCGGCGAAATGCCGCTGGGCCTGCAATCCAAACTGCTGCGCTTCGTCGAGTGCGGAGAGCTGCAGCGGGTGGGCGACAACGACACCGTGAAGGTAGATGTGCGCATCATCGCAGCCACTCACCGGCCGCTGGCCCTGCACGCTCAAAACGGAGGCTTCCGCTCCGATCTTTACTACCGGCTGGCGGTCTTTCTAATCCGTACCCCCGCGCTGGCCGAGCATACCCAGGATCTGCCCCTGCTCGTCGATCACTTCTTGCAGCAGTTGGGGCGGGAGGCGCCGGTCAAGCGCGTGGACGAGTGGGCGATGGCCAAACTAGCCGCACACAATTGGCCGGGAAACGTCCGCGAACTTGAGCATGTATTGGAGCGCGCCGTCATCCTTGCCGGAGAGAACCCGGTGCTGACCGCGCCGGAGATCGACTTCGGCCTCAGTGTGAATTGACCTTCGGGATTTGGCGAGAGCTCGGGGTGCATATGCGCTGCGGGGAGGTTCCGATGAGCATGGAGATTGAAACGCAGTTGAGCGACCAGATCGCCCGCTATCTGGATCTGGCCGCGGCCGAGGTCAAGCTGACGGCAGCGAACATGGCCAATGTGGACACGCCCGGCTACCGCACCGTGGGGATGGACTTCGAGGCCGAGATGCGGGAGGCGATGGACGATGTGGAGCGGGGACGCCCCGCGCGGAGAGTGCATGTCACCGAAGCCGACGGACTCGTGGCGCGCCCGGATGGGAACAACGTTTCCATCGACCGCGAAAGCCTTCACCTGGCCGAAGCGCAACTGAAGTTCAAGACCGGCGTGGCCCTGTTGCGCCAGGAGTACCAGCGCGTGATGGACGCCATCCATGCGGATAAGTAGCTTTTAGCTCTCAGCCTTCAGCTCTTAGCTTTCAGCATCTATCTGAAATTCGCGGCCGGGAACAATTGCTGAAAGCTGAAGGCTGAAAGCTGGAAAGGGGATCGCGATGAACCTCTTTGGATTGATGGATACCTCGGGCGAGGCGATGGAGGCGGAACGAATGCGCGCCGAGGTGGTGGCGGCCAACATGGCCAATGCAGAGACGACGCGCACGTCTTCGGGCGGTCCCTATCGCCGCCAGGAGGTTGTTTTCGCCGCCGATCGTGGTGATTCCGGTTTTCTCGATTCGATGTCGGCAGCCACGGGAAACGCCACGGGCGGGTCTTTGAGCTGGGCTGCCCTGCCCACGCTTAACCTGCCTGGTGGAGCAGCGGTGGCTCCGGGCGTGCATATCGCACAGGTGGTCGAAGACCCCTCGCCTCCTCTGAAGCGCTACGATCCCGGACATCCGGATGCCGGACCCGATGGATATGTCTCCTATCCGGATATTAATCCACTCACAGAGATGGTGGACCTGATGGGGGCGACGCGTGCATACGGGTTGAACGGCGCTGCCGTGCAGGCCGAGAAGGGCATGATCACGTCGGCGCTGGAGATTGCCAAGTCGTGAAGAACCAGGGAATAAGGGGTAGGAAATAGAGGCGGGGTAAAGGAGGTTGAAAGCCTATGTTGACCGGGATCGATGCGGTGACGGCAGCAGCCAGCGCAGGAACCTTCACGCCTGCGTCCAATATGGTTTCGGCGGGCGCACAACCGGCCGCTGCGCCGGCTCCGTTCTCCGATCTGATCGCCGATACGGTGGGGCAGGTTAGCCAGCTTGAGCAGCAGGCAAACGCCGCAGTGAGCGGCCTGATGACCGGCTCCGGCGTGGATGTGCATCAGGCGATGATTGCCACCGAGAAGGCGAACATGGCCTTCGAGTTGGCGCTGGCGGTGCGCAACAAGGCTGTCCAGGCCTACCAGAGCGTGATGGGAATGCAGTTCTAAGCTCGCTGGCCGGGACAGAGCCGCCAGAGGAAATCGTCGGGATACGGAAACCATGGCCATCGGAACACAGTTGGAGAGAAGCCCGGCGGCAGCCCCAGGGCAACCGCAGCGGAGCGGCCGGTGGGCCGGACTGTGGGGATTGGCCCGGGTACGCTGGGCCGAGATGGCTCCGGCCGAGCGCGGCTGGGTGGTGGTTGCAGCATTGCTGCTGGCCGCGCTGATGGGAGGGCTTGGCTGGTACGCAACGCGCCCGGACTGGCGCACGCTGTACGTCGATCTGGAACCGGACGATGTGCAACAGATGGAACAGATTCTGGCTCAGGCGCAGATTGCGTTTGAGCCGACCGCCGATGGCGCCGGCATTCGGGTTCCGGCCGCGCAACTGGACAAAGCGCGCCTCGCGACGGCGGCCAAGGGCGGCGTGAAAAGCGGGCGGCTGGGCTTTGAGATCTTCGACAAACCGAACTGGGTGGGATCGGAGTTCGACGAGCAGGTGAACTACCAGCGCGCGCTCGAAGGCGAGCTTGAACACACGGTGGGCACACTCTCCGATATCGAGTCGGCGCGCGTACATCTGGTGCTGCCGCACGATTCGCTCTTCCGGGAGGAAGAGAGGCCGGCCAAGGCCTCAGTGGTGCTTAAGCTGCGGCATCGCACGCTGGCCGATGGCGAGCCGGAAGCAATTCGCAATCTGGTGGCCTCAGCCGTAGACGGACTGACGCCGGATCGCGTGGTGCTGGTGGATGCGGCGGGCAATCTGCCGCTGGGACCGAAGACCGCCGAGGCGATGCAATTGAGCGCCGAGCAGGCCTTGGAGGACAAACTGATTCGAACGCTCGAGCCGGTGACCGGCGCGGGGAACGTGCGCGCCTCGGTGACGCTCGACTACGATGCGACGGCCACCGAGGAGACCGAAGAGAGCTACGATCCCGACAAATCCGCGACCCTCTCGATGCAGCGCACCGAGCAGACGACCGGCAGCCAGCCTGTGGCCGCGGGAGTTCCCGGCACGGCCTCGAATGCGCCCAATACGCAGGCACTGCCTGTCTATCCGCATGAGACGGCGCCGCCGGCAACGGCCAAGACCGAGTCGGGCACGTACGGAGTGTCGAAGACGGTGCGGCACATCGTGGAAAACCCCGGAAAAGTGCGGCGGCTGACCGCAGCCATTGTGGTAAACGACCGGCTGATCGCAGCCCGCGACGAAGAACCGCGCGGCAGTGTGGCAGCCGCGATCGGCCGACGAGCTGCGTAACGTGACCGCGCTGGCGCAAGCTGCTGTGGGATTCGACGCATCGCGCGGCGACACGCTGACGGTCGAGGATCTCGCGTTCGACGGCAACCGCCCGGAGCCGCCTGCCAGTCCCGGCGAAAAACTGCTGAACGGCGCGGAAAACTCGCCGGTGTTGGTCAAGTACCTCGCGCTGCTGCTGGGCTTGTTTGTGGTAGTGGCTTTTGCGGTTCGGCCCGCCGTCCGCCATGCCGGGACCGCGCTGACCGCGAAAGGAATCCCCAGGGGGGAAAGCCGGGGGTTGGCCGCAGCAGCGGCAGCTGCGGCGCCAAGCGAGTTAAGCTCTCCCGATCCGGCTCAAATCGATCCCGAACGGCTGCGGAACCAGGAAATCTTTGAGCAGGTAACAACGCACCTCAAGCGCGAGCCGACGCAAAGCTCGCGGCTGTTGCAGAGCTGGATTCACTCCGAATAGCGACAGGAAGAGAAAACTCGCCGTGGCCGAACAGGGAAGAGAGAACGGGACAGCGCAGCGCCGTCAGGCGGCGAATCTATCCGGCGTGCGCAAGGCGGCAGTTCTGCTCGTTGCCGTGGGCGAGTCCCTCGCGAAGGAGGTTTTACGCGCGCTGCCGGAGGCGGATGTGCAGCGGCTCACCGAGGAGCTGGCCGATCTGCGCGGCATCACGCCCGATCTTTCCGCCGAGGTTCTGGAGGAGTTCTGGGAGCTTCTCGACACCAAGAATTTTCTGGTTCATGGGGGCCTGGACTACGCCAGCCGTGTGCTGATCGATGCCTTCGGCAAGGAGCGCGCCGACGACCTGCTGCTCATGATGCGGCGTTCGCAAGAGGCGGAGCAGGGGAATCTGGCCAAGCTTCAGCGCACCGATCCCCAGCAATTGGGCAAGCTGCTCGACTCGGAGCATCCCCAGACGATCGCACTGGTGCTGGCGCACCTTGACCCGCGACGGGCCTCGATGGTGCTGGACAATCTGAACGAAGAGCACAAGGTAGTTTCAATTCAGCGGCTGGCGGAGATGCGCCAGTTCTCTCCCGAGATGGCGCAAAAGGTAGCTCTGATTCTGCACCGGCGCCTCGAAAGCGTGGGGGATACAGCCCGCCGCAGCTACTCCGGCTTTAAGGCAGTAGCCGACCTGCTGAACCGGCTGAACGCGGAAGAGTCGAAAAAGATTCTCGAAACCATCGAGGAAGGACAGCCGGAACTGGCCTTGAGCATCCGCAATCTGATGTTCACTTTTGAAGATCTGATCACCGTGCCGCCGGCGACGATTCGCGAGATTGTCTCCGGTGTCGACAAGCGGCAGTTGGCCATGGCCCTGCGCGGCGCCAATGAGGAATTGCGCGCGCAAATCTTCAAGTCGATGAGCTCGCGGGCCGTGGAGATGCTGAAGGAGGATATGGAGGTGCTGGGCCCGGTGCGCTCGCGCGAGGTGGGGCAGGCGCAACAGGAGATTCTGAATTTGGCCCGGCGGCTGGAGGCCGAGGGCAAAGTCGTCCTCAAGCTGGAGACGGGCGACGAGATGCTGGCGTGAGAAAGGCAGGGAACAAGGGAACAAGGGACCAAGGGAGCAGGAAATAGCAAATAAAGAAAAGAAAGCGCGGAGGGAAGGGAAGCTTGCAACAGGCAACGGCGGCAAACGGAAGGGGCGCTGGCGGCGAGGTCGAGGTATTCGACTATCCGGCCTGCCCCGGCGCGCCGCCTTTGCCCGCGTGGAACGGATGGGTGGAAGCGCCGGAGAGCGGAGTGGCGGATGACCCGGCACATGATGGCGCGAGAAGCATCCGGGCGCCCGCGGCCAGCACCGCGTTGGATGAGCGCCTTGCCGAAGAAAGACGCAGGTCCTTCGAGGCCGGGCGCGAGCGCGGCCGGCAGGAAGGCCGCGAGGCAGAGCGGGAGGCGCAGGCGGAAGCGCGGGCGGCGGAGGAGGAGCGGCGCAAGCGGCAGCTAGCCGGACAGCTCGAAAGCTTCACCGGGGAGCGCGACCGCTTCCTGCATGCGGTGGAGCAGGAGGTAGTGAAGCTGGCGTTAGCGGTGGCAGCGCGCATTCTGCGGCGCGAGGCGCAGATGGATCCGCTGCTGTTGACCGGTGCGGTGCGGGTAGCGCTGGGACAGTTGGCGGGGGCGTCAGAGGTGCGGTTGCAAGTCCCTGCGGCGGAGGCCGATTTGTGGAAGGAGACCATCGCTCTGATTCCCAACCTGGCAATGAAGCCGGCGGTGGTGGCGGGAGAGGGAATGCGCCTGGGCGACTGCGTGATCGAGAGCAAGGTGGGGACAGTGGACTTGGGGGTGCGATCGCAGTTGGGAGAGATTGAGCGCGGCTTTTTCGATCGCACGGGCTCTGCGGCTAAGCTCACGGAAGGTGCGGGCACGGAAGAAGGTTTTGCCGCGCAGAATGCGGCGCGTGACGAGGCGCGGACGTGACGCCGCTGCTCGAAAGCTACTTTGCCCGTCTAAAGCGGGGGCAACCCTGGCGCTGGCGCGGCCAGGTTCTCGAGTCCGTTGGCCAGACGATTGAGTCGGCAGGACCGCCGGCCTCGGTCGGCGAGTGTTGCGAGATTCAGGACCAGGCCGGCCATGCTCATTTGGCCGAGGTAATCGGGTTTCGCGGCTCGAGTGTGTTGTCGATGCCTGTAGAAACAACGGAAGGGATTCGCTTTGGCGATCCGGTCTGTTCGCTGGGGATCAGGCCCGAGATTGAGGTGGGGGCAGCACTGATGGGGCGTGTGCTGAACGGTCTGGGGCTGCCGATCGACGGAGGCCGGCCGCCCGCGGTCTCGAGAGCGATGCCGTTGGACGGAGCGGTGCGCTCGCCGCTCGACCGCAAGCCCATCCGCGAACCTCTTGGCACCGGCATCCGCGCTATCGACGGCATGTTGACTGTGGGCCGCGGCCAGAGGGTGGGCATCTTCGGCGGGTCGGGCGTGGGCAAGAGCACGCTGATCGGCATGATGACGCGGAATACTGAGGCGGAGGTAACAGTGGTGGGGCTGGTGGGGGAACGAGGCCGCGAGGTGGGCGAGTTTCTTTCGGACAGCCTCGGCACGGAAGGTTTGGCTCGCTCGGTCGTCGTCGTCTCCACTTCGGACGAGTCGCCGCTCAAGCGCATGCGGGCGGCGTTGGCCGCAATCACGGTGGCGGAGTTCTTTGCTGCGCAGGGTAAGCACGTACTGCTGGTTCTCGATTCGCTGACGCGCTTCGCGATGGCGGCGCGCGAGATCGGTTTGGCGGCAGGGGAGCCGCCGACGGCGAAAGGATACACGCCCTCGGTATTTGCCCGGCTGGCGCGGCTCGTGGAGCGCGCCGGAAACTTTCGCACCGGCTCGATTACGGCGTTTTACACGGTGCTGATGGAAGGCGACGACCAGCAGGATCCGCTGGTGGACGCGGTGCGGGCGTTGCTCGACGGACATGTAGTGCTTTCGCGTGCGCTGGCAGCGGAGGGCTGGTACCCGCCCATCGAAGTGCTGGACTCGATCAGCCGGCTGATGCCTGCCGTGGCCGGAGAGGAGCATCGCGAACAGGCCGCGCTGGTGCGGAAGCTGATGGCAATCTACGCGCGATCGGAGGATTTGGTGCGTATTGGGGCCTATAAGGCTGGCGCGGACCCGGAGCTTGATCGCGCACTGCGCGCAAGGGCGGCGATGCGCGCCTTTCTCATGCAGGAAGCACGCGAACGAGTTTGTTTTGCCGACTGTTTGCATCGGCTTGCCGCATTAGCCGCGGAGGTGTAAGCGATGGCCGTGTCGCGTGCGATGAGGCGCCTGCTCCGCGTACTGGAAATTCAGGAAGAGCAGTACCGGGCGGCGCTCGCGTCGGCGCTCGCCGATTTGAAACGGCTGGAAGGTGCGATGGCGGCGACTTCAGAGCGCGAGCGCGGAGGACGGCGGCTGGTGGCGGCCAGCGCGAGTACGGGCGAGTTGGAGGACAGACTGGCCGGCCTGGAGGAGACGCGCGCCGCCCGCCGTCACGCCGCGGCACTGGCGCCGCGGATTACGGAGGCGAAACTTCGAGCAGGCGCGCAGCAGCGGGAGTTTCTCTCGAAGCGGATCGAACGCAGGCAGGCGGAGACGCTGATCCGGAAGACCGAGTCCGAGGACGAAATCGAGGCCGGCCGCCGCCAACAGCAGGGGCTTGATGACTGGTTTCTGCGTGGAGTGCGCGGAACTCGGGAGTCTCGCGGCGAAACGCCAGCGGAGGCAACGGAGGAGCCTCGCAAGGGATGAGACTGCGGAGCTGCTGACGGGAGTTGAGTGAATCGCTGCAACGCTGCTGGAGAATTTCCTGAATCGGGATCAGCTGTCCCACCCCTGACAATTTTCTAACCCGTTCCAGCGCCCTTTGGCACGCCTTCTGCTCCAGCTTTCTTTATGACCGCTGCCGTGGGCAACGACGTGGGCCTAGAGACCGGCGCGGGAGCGCGCGGCGGGCGCGGGCATTGGGACAGGGCAGAGCCTGGCGGGAACAGTCTTTGCGTCGAGCAAGGGGCAGAGCGCAAGTTGGTTGAGCGCGGACCATGAGAACTCGACACCTTCCGTCTCCGGCGCGGAAAGTTTTCGTTCCCGGTGGCAAGCGTCGCTGAATGCATTGGTGACGGGGCCAACCGCGCGGCAGACGACAGGACTGAGTGCGGGGCAAGAAACAGGATCGGGGACGAGACAAGGGGCGGCGATCAAGCCGCGGCTGGGGACAGGAATCGAAGCCGACAGCGCGGACGAGCAATCGGATGTGAGTGGAGAAGTTGCTGGGGCTGTTGAAGCAACTTTGCCACAAGGGTCGAAGAGTAGTGTCGCGGCGGTTTCGCCCGACATCGCCGATGCTGTTCCGGGGTGGATGCAGGTAACTGAGCAGACGGGGGCCTGGTTGCCATCACAACCGGGCTAACTCTCTCCCGTTCGCAAAGCGGCATTTCGGAATGGCTGGCCGCCGCGCCGCAGGTGCAATCCGGGGCCGTTGCGCGGGATTCTGGCGCCTCCGGAGACACGCACGCAGGCCGCGCTGTTAAGAGCGACAGGCGGAACTGCACCGCTCAGCGATTGAACGCGGAGCCGCAGGCGGTGGCAAGCAACGATGGAGCGTTTGCGGGGCCGATCATGGCGACGGCGAATCCGCTTATGCCGGCTCCTGCGATGCAGGCGCAGATCTTACCAGCGAATTTCGTGGGCTCGTCTCAATCCATTCTCGCGGATCGCGTGCTGAGTTCGGATCGAGGGCCGGACACCGCCGCGGACGCAGTGACAGGCTCCGTGGCCGATGTGAGGAATGGCGCCACGGGAACAGCGGGAATCGCGGCGCGGTCTCAAATTAACTCGCGCGCCGCAACCGGAAATCCTGTATCCGTAACGCAAAGCAGGTCCGGGGACGGCGAAGCAAGCGGGAGCCCTTCATTGGCGTCGGAGGATGCAGGGGCTGCCGCGAAGGGACTGACTGGGTTGTCGCGCGCGACGGGGGCGCAGGCTGAGGCAACGCATCTAGCGCCGGCTGCGAGCCAGCACAGTGCAGGGAATGGAAGTCTTCTCGTCGAAGCCGCCCAAGCACGGGCAGCAGCGAGCAGCGGAACGTATCACGCAACAGGTACGAATCTGGGAGGCGAAGGAAACAGCGCGTTTGCCTCTTACTCTCCGGCCGCAACCTCGGTTGCAGAGAAGCCCGATCTGGGAGGCGGCAGGCAGTCGCCGGAGGAGGCAACGGCGCGACTGGCGCATCGGGACAGTGCCGGCGATGGGTCTCAACCGGCAGTGCACGCTGTTTTGGCGCAGCAAGCCGGCGCAGGCGCGGAGGTATCGGGCATGGCGCGCGTCCCAGCCGGTGCCGAGGAAACGGCAAACGCAACGACAGCGCAGGCCGGCGGTTCGGCCGGGGTTGCGAAGGGAACGGCGGCAGGAGAGACATTTGCCGCAATGGATGCGGGGACAGAAGTTGGAACCCCGGGTTGGATTCATGCCGGAGGCCAGACGGCTGAGGCGGGATTCCAGGATCCGGCGCTGGGCTGGGTGGGCGTGCGCGCCGATCTAAATGGGGGCAACGTTCATGCCGCACTGGTGACAGGTACGGCAGAGGCTGCAGAGACCCTGAGCGGTCATTTGGCGGGACTGAATTCCTACTTAGCCGAACAGCACACGCCGGTTGCGTCGTTGACGATGTCTGCCGCGAGTGGGGGCGGAGCAGAAACCGGCGCAGGCCAGAGCATGCAGCAGGGCACAGGACAGAATCTGGGTCAAGATGCGGAGCGAAACACTCCAACTCAATCGCAATCGAGTTTGCAGGCGGAAACGGCAACGATTCCTGCCGCGGCGGGGCGGGGAACCGGGATCGGGAACGGCGGGTTCGACGGAGTTGTGCCCATGGGGGAGATGCGCGGCAGGCATATTTCGGTGATGGCGTGAGAAAAGCAGGGATCAGGGAACAGGGATCAGGGATCAGAAGAGCAGGGAGGGAAGATGGCAGCGGCGGCAGGAATTTTCAATCATGCGATGACGGCAGGGCAGGCGCTGACGGGCAAGGCCGTGACGCCGATGGACAGTTCGACGACGGGAACGAGCGGCACGGGCAGTTCCAGCGACTCAAGCAGCGATTCAGCCACCATCAGTGCCAATGATTTTCTGACGCTGCTGGTGACCGAGATGCAGAATCAGGATCCGACTGCGGACACAGATCCCAATGAGTACATCGATCAGCTTGTTCAGGTGAACAGCCTGGAGCAACTGATCGACATCAACCAGACGCTGAGCACGGATGTCGGCAGCACCTCCACAAGCTCCGGCAGCGACGCGTCCACGCAGGCTGCTCAGGCAACGCCCGGAGTGACGGGCACGAACCTGACCGGCGCGGGCAGCACCGGCGCATCGGCGGCGACGCACAGGACGGGTGCGCTGTCCATGCCCCAATCCCGCATTACAGTAAGCAGCGCAGCAGCAGGGCAGAGACGGGCAACGGGACTCGCGCCCGGCAATCTCAGCGTGCCGAACGGCAATGCCGCGGCGCACCGCGTGGCGCATGCCCTGGACGGGCGAACGCGAGCACGGCCGAGCGCAGGCAGTCTCTCCGCAGGTCAATAAGATTTGGAAATTTGGAAATTTGGAAATTTCGATCACCCGCCGGCCTTGGCGGCCGGCGCAACCGCATTGAAGATCAAGAGGAGATGGACCATGGCAAGTTTTTCAATTCCACTTACCGGGCTTGAGGCAGATTCGACGGCCTTGAACACCATTGCGAACGATCTTTCAAACATGAATACGACGGGATTCAAGTCCGCGTCGACCAATTTCGCCGACCTCTTCTACCAGCAGATTGGCACGACCGGCAGCGGCGACCCGATTCAGGTGGGCGCCGGCGTGCAGGTGGCAACGAATGAAATCGATTTTACCCAAGGCTCCATCAACTCGACCGGGAACGACACTGACGTGGCACTGAATGGAAATGGATTCTTTGTCGCCAGTAACGGGGGCGGAGGGTACGAGTACACACGCGCCGGCGATTTCACGATGAACTCGGATGGGGCGCTGGTCACTTCCAACGGCCTCAGCGTGATGGGCTACCCGGCCGTTGATGGCGTGGTGAACACGAATGCGCCGTTAACTGCAATCAGCATTCCGGTAGGCGCTGTCGAGGAGCCGCAGGCTACCACGACGCTGAACATGACCGCGAATCTCGACGCGGCCTCTGCCACGGGGACGCAATTCCCGGCGCAGGTTACGGTGTATGACTCGCTGGGCGAGCCGCACGTGGCTACGGTGACCTATGAACAGACGGCAGCGAACACATGGAGCTACTCTGTTGCATTGCCGGCCGGGGACTTCACCTCGGGGGTTTCAACGCCGGTGACCGGAACGATGCAGTTTGATTCGAACGGCAATCTCACCACAATTACACCGACGGGGGGAGCCGCGGAGACCGTCGGAACCGCGGCTGGGGACGTTTCGTCGATTGCGCTCGCATTTAACGGCCTCGCCGATGGCGCCAATGATCTGAATATGCAGTGGAACCTGCTTGGCTCCGGCGGAACGCCCACGATCAGTCAAGTGGACACGACATCGGCAGTTTCCGAAACCACACAGAACGGATACGCCAGCGGCCAGTATCAAAGCTTTACCATCGGCTCCGACGGAACAGTGACAGTAACCTATTCCAACGGGCAACAGCAGAACGTCGGACAACTTGCGCTGGCGAATGTAGCCAATGTGCAGGGACTTGCGCTGCTGGGTGACGGCGACTATGCAACCACGCTGGCCAGCGGCGCGGCGGTGACCGGGCCCTCGGGAACTTCAGGATTGGCAACCATGCAGGACGGCGCGCTCGAGGCTTCTAACGTGAACATCTCTTCGGAGTTCTCCGATCTGATCGTCGCGCAACGGGCATTCGAGGCCAACGCGAAGTCAGTGACCACGTTCGATACCGTAACACAGGACACCATCAATATGGTTCACTAATCGGCGCCTGACCGATCCTCATCGGGGTGGCCTTCGGGCTGCCCCGTGATTTTTTGCTTTGGGCGAACCTGAATAAATAATCCCTTGCTGTGAGCCAATACAGTTCCTTGCGCATCCAGAATGTTGGCCTCTGCCCATTGCTTGTGCAGGTCGCTGCGGACGACCCGGCCTTCGATGCGAATGGGGACGCCGCTGGGAACCGGGCGGCGGTAATCGACCTCCATATTTCGTGTCATTGCGGGCTTGCCCAGGGCGCGCACCGCCTTGCTCATTGCCTCATCCAGCAAGGTGGCGATAATTCCTCCATGCAGGTAGCCGGGATGGCCTTCGAAATTTTCGCCCACGGCCGGTACGCTCACAACGGCGCCGTCGGGCGCGATCAGAAATTCAAGGTGCAGTCCGGCGGGGTTGATCGGGCCGCAGCCGAAGCAGCGGTTGTGAGGCGCGTGGGCAAACGGTTTGAGATGTTCCTTCGAGGGAAGCTCCATGGAATCAGAATACTTGCTCTGCCCAGCAGAGGCGGCGGAGAGACACGATTCGGCCGGAGAAGGCACGATACGCGTACCGCCTTAATTACCAAAATCGGCGCGCGGATTAGGTGAAGGCATTCTTTCATGTGATCAACTGGGATTATGTTAGCGGCGAGTTTTCCAGGAAAGCATAGCGGAATACCGCTCCGGGGAATCCGCGGCGCGGCGATCTCGCTGCTGGCAGTCGCTGCGGGCCTGCTGGGTTGCCGTTCGGCGCCCAAGTTGACGCCGCAGCAAGCGGCAGGCAAACAAGTCTATGACGTAGGTTGCGCTCACTGTCACGAGGAGAACGACCTGCACCTGAAGAAGGCGCCACCGAATCTGCATGGCTTGTTCAATAAGGCAACCTTGCCCAGCGGCGCACCGGCAACCGATGCTGGCGTGGAGCATCTGATCATGACAGGGAAGGGAACGATGCCGTCGTTTGCCTATCAGTTGACCAGAGAACAGATGACTGCTTTGCTGGCCTACCTGCACACGGGGATGCAGGACGAGCAGAATCCATAGAAGAGGGAGGAGAAGATGAAGGTTGGAGTTCTCGGGTCGGGCGACGTGGCGAAGGCACTGGCCGGCGGGTTCATCAAGCATGGCCACCAAACGATGATTGGCACGCGCGATACGGCAAAGTTGGCGGAGTGGCACCGTGCAAACGCCAATGCGCAGGTCGGCAGCTTCAGCGAGACGGCTGCGTTTGGCGAGGTGGTTGTGCTGGCGGTGAAGGGGACAGCCGCGGCCGATGCCTTACGTGGGGCGGGAAGCAAGAATCTGGATGGGAAGCTGGTGATTGACGCGTGCAACCCGATTGCCGACGCGCCGCCGACAAACGGAGTTTTGAAGTTTTTTACGAGTCTCGATGAGTCGTTGATGGAACGGCTGCAGCGCGAGTTCCCCAAAGCGCATCTGGTGAAGGCATTCAACTCGGTGGGAAACGCTCAATTCGTGAATCCGCAATACAAGAGCGGAAGGCCGACGATGTTTATCTGCGGGAACGATGAGGGCGCGAAGATGGTCGTCGCGCAGATTCTTGAGCAATTTGGATGGGAGACGGCGGACATGGGCAAGGTGGAAGCTGCGCGCGCCATCGAACCGCTGTGCATGTTGTGGTGCATCCTGGGATTTACGAAGAACGAATGGACCCACGCGTTCAAGCTGCTGCGGCAGTAGCAGCGCTGAGCTGTTTTTTCCGGCTGGTTCATTCCCGATTACTCCCACTTCCCCAGACGAGATCAGGAGCCCTGACAAGCAGGTTTCGGAAAAACTGCCCAAGAATTTGGGTCTGACGCGGAATAGAAACCGTCCCTCCGCGGCTCACTAAAGCCGAGTCGGTTTATTCGACCCGATCGGCCCTGATAAATCCGTGCCCTTTCAAAACGGCATTCCAGACCGGAGTTTTTCCGCAGCCTGCCAGGAGAGGAGGCCCAACGAATACACGCCGCAACCACGCTAATAGTGGCACGCTCCTCCGTCTACATTAATGTTCTGACCGGAGATGAAGGCGCTATCGTCGGACGCAAGAAACAGTACGGTTCCTTCCAGGTCCTCCGGCATCATGGCGCGCTGAATCACGCGTGCTTGCACGTTGATGTCGTAGGTGTGCTTCAACACCGCGGGATCGTCGGAAACTTCCTTAGATGCCTGCGTCATGGTGTAGCCGGGAGTGATGGAATTCACCCGGATGCCGAATTGGCCAAGTTCACGCGACAGGGATCGCGTGAAGGCCCAGACGCCGCCTTTGGAGGATACATAATGGCTGATCAGAGGCACGCCCTGCAGGATCGAGGCGGAGGAAATATTGATAATAGAGCCCGAGCCTTGCTTTTTCATGGAAGGATACACCGCCTTACAACACTGCCAGACGCCTTTCAAGTTAACGGCCATTACGCGGTCCCATTCCTCTTCGGGAATCTCGTCGAAAGGCTTGACCTTGATGCCTCCCCATAAGGCGGCATTATTGATCAGCACATCGATGCGGCCATAAGCCTCAATCGCCGTTTCGGCCATGCTGCGCGCGCTGGCTGCGTTGGCTACATCCACACAGACCGCGGTGGCGTCGGCTCCCAGTACGCTTAGCTTCTGCATGGTCTCGCCGACATCGAGCTTGTCGGCGACAATAACCTTGGCTCCCTCGCGTGCCAAGCGGTGCGCAAAACCCTGCCCGATACCGCGCGCCGCTCCGGTGACAATCACAACCTTGCCTGTCAATCTCATACTGATCTCTCCTTCACATCGTTCCCGGACCGCTCAATGGAATCTCGCCAATTCTACCAGCAAAACCATACACCAATTTGACCCACCCACTACTACTCACGTGCCTGCCACAGCCTCGGAATCGGCATTCTCGTATACTGAGAGAGGTCTATGGCAACCGAAAAGACATTTTATTTGGAGACATTCGGCTGCCAGATGAATGCCCATGACTCCGAAAAGGTGATCGGCACCCTCCGCCAGCAGGGGTACCGGCAGGTGGAGCGGGAAGAAGATGCCGGCCTGATTCTTTACAACACCTGTTCCATCCGAGACAAGGCGGAGCAGAAGGTCTTTAATCGCCTGAACGACTCGAAGCGGCTGCACAAGGAAGGGAAGCGCTTTGGCGTGCTGGGCTGCGTGGCGCAGCAGGAGGGCGAAAAGATCTTCGAGCGGGCGCCCTACGTTTCGCTCGTTTCCGGCTCGGCTTCGTACCGCAGCCTGCCCGAGATGCTGACGCGGCTGGAGGCGGGCGAGAGCCGAATCACCGGCTTGGACGACCGGCAGACCGGCGAGACCTTCGAGACCGAGTTTACGGCACGGCAGAACCCGTATCGCGGCTACATCACGATCATTGAGGGGTGCGACAAGTTCTGTTCCTACTGTGTGGTGCCGTATACGCGCGGCAAAGAGCGCAGCCGCACCTCGTCGTCGGTGCTGAACGAGGCACGGCGTATCGCCGACGTGGGCTACACCGAGATTCAACTGCTGGGCCAGAACGTGAACAGCTACCGCGACCCGGAAGGGAAGCATAGCTTCGCGGAGCTGCTGGCCGCCGTGGGCGCGGTCCCAGGCATCCGGCGCGTTCGCTTTACCACCAGCCATCCCAGGGACTTTACGCGAGATATTGTGGAGGCGATCGACCGGGTTCCGGCGCTTTGCGATCACGTTCACCTTCCGGTGCAGTCGGGCTCGGCGCGGGTGCTCAAGAGGATGGCGCGCGAATACACCCCGGAGTGGTATCTGGAGCGGATCGGATGGATCAAGGCGGCGCGGCGGCAAATCGCGATCTCGACGGACATTATCGTGGGCTTTCCCGGCGAGGCGGAAGACGATTTTATCCAGACGATGGACTTGCTGGCCGAGGTGCAGTTCGATTGTGTTTTTGCTTTCAAATACTCCGCGCGGCCGAACACGCCGGCGCTTACGATGATCGATACCGTTCCGGAAGACGAGAAAGCGAAGCGGCTTCAAGTGTTGCTTGAGAGGCAGCGCGAGATTCAAAGGATCAATTATTCCAAGCACATCGGGGAGGTTGTTGAGGTGATGGTGGAGGGAGCGAATCCGGCGCGAGGGCAGATTGCGGGCCGGAGCAGCCAGAATGTTCCAGTCAACTTCACATGCCCACAGCCCATTTCTCCGGCGCCTGGCAGTTACCTTCGCGTCAGCATCACGGGGGCGTATCCTAACAGTCTGGTTGGGAAATGCGTCTAACCGGTTGGGAAATTAGGAGTAGAGGCAGGGGACGGCATTCCGGAGTAAATGACGCAGAGCGAAGCTGGCGAATTTGAATTGTAAGGGGAGCGCCATGGACATTGAAGTGCGGATTCGGGGCCTGCTGATGGACCCGTCGACCAACATGCCGATCGTGGTGTTGAAGGACGTGGGATCGGATGCGGTGATGCCGATCTGGGTGGGAATTTTTGAGGCGAATGCGATTGCGCTGGAGATTGAGAAAATGTCTACTGCGCGCCCGCTGACGCACGACCTGACCAGAAACCTCGTCCGTCACTTGAATTGCGAGCTGGAACGCGTAGTGATTACAGAACTTACAGACGATACATTCTATGCGATTCTCTGGGTGCGGCAAGGGGAGGAGCAAGTCGCCATTGATTCGCGTCCTTCCGATGCCATCGCTCTCGCCCTCCGGGCGGATTGCCCAATCTACGTCGCGGAAAAGGTAATGGAGAGCGCAAAGCTAAACACCAGCGGCCCGCCCGAGGGTCCGACAGCGGAGCAGCTGCGGGGATGGCTCGAGGGCCTAAATGACGAGGACTTAGGCCGTTACAAGATGTAGCCCAGCCACAACTTCCAAAATATCGCAGCAGCCGTGGCAAGAGCTGGTGCGTGCTTGTGCGCGGCTGTGCGCGAGTGCTGTACGGAGATGCCTTCCTGTCGCAGGCCGCAGGGAACCGAGGTCCTCGAAGGGAAGATGGGAGAAAACAACGGCATCGAGCGGCTTGGCGGGCATAGAGATAAGGTACGTGAACGGCAGCGAGCCTTAGTTAACAGAATATCTGTTATCGGACGTCTTGGTACTTTTTCTAGTGTTGCGTGGTCCTCTGAAAACGTACCCTTTATTACGCAACAACATCATTTTTTCGCTTAGCTCGGACCGACGCGCCGAGGCAAACTTTGCCGCGGCAGCTACAAGAGTTGCTCCGGCGCAATAACAGATGGAGTTGCCGTAAATCCTGAATCACGGTCAATAAAGCACAGATCAACCCCGCAGGAAACAAATCCTGTTGGTCCAATCCCAGTTTCGCGCTTCCTTTACGAGACCGGCCAGGGCCAAAACGAGGCCGCCGATGTTTGATGGAGCAATCGTCTTGTCATCCACAAAAATCACTCCGACATGGTGGCGCCCTTCTTCGGCCCAGGCCTTGAGGAGCGGTGGAATCGTCCGCCGATCATAGGTTACGAGCGTCAATCTTTGGGCGGTTGCTTCCTTCAGGCAGGCGGCGTCCTCCTGGCCAAGGAAGTTCCCCTCTTCCCACTCCGTCATGGCATAAACAGTGATTGTCCGATCTCTTCGGCGCAGACCTTTGGCTACCTCTGGCGAGATGTGCTCGTCGAGGAGAAGTTTGAGCATTTCAGCGTCTCATAGCTTTCCCTGACGCGAATTCGGCGGCCTGCGGTAACATCCGCTTCAACGAGTCAAAGCCGGTCGAGTCGTTCTCGGATAGCGCCTCTTCGACCTCTTGTGGAAATGCCTCGGCATAGTGAACGGCGGCCTGAACCTTTCCGACCGGCCAACCAAGGTGCTTGGCCACGGCGGCAACATCGGCCTTGTAGCTGCGAATGAGCATCATGATCTCCCACGCTGCAAGAGAGCTCCCCTGGATGCACGCCTGCCGGCCTACGGGTGAATCGCGAAAGTCAATGAACGCGAATTCCGACCTGCGCAAACCCTCCTCAACGAGCTTCGCGCTGGCGTCGCTTGCAGTCCAGCCATGCCGGTTGGCCATCCGCTTGAGGCGCCTTCCGCTCTCCGTTGGAAGCCGCATACTAATGACCATTGAACGAGCTGCTGTCATCGTGATTTCCTCAAGGTGTCACTCATGTAAGCATTGTAGCACTGCGAGCAGGCTTCAATTGACGGATCCGCCTTTAGCCAGAAAACACAGATGTTGCTTTTTCACTTCGATGGCCACGCAACGAAACAGCCAAGGACGGCGACGCAACAATCCGACACAACATCGTTCATATAACATGTATAATGAACAACTTACATTGGATAGCCCCCGCCATAACTACCTAGAATAAGATATTCAGGAAGGGGGTTTTCGTGACTATAGTGGCTATAGAAGAACACTGGATTTCAAAAGATTTTGCCTCTTTCTACCCAGCCCCAGGCACGCCCGGACAAGATGCGCCCATTGAGGTGCTGACCAATATTGGCGAGAGCCGAATTTCCGATCTTGATAAGGCGGGGATTGACCTTCAAGTTCTTGGGCATGGAATGTTCCCTGCAACAACAGCACCGATCTCAGCCATTCGATCCGCTAATGCTCAGGCGGCAGAGGCCGTGGCGAAATATCCCACTCGCTTTGCAGCCTTTGCTGCGTTGCCTTTGGCTAATGCGGCGGACGCTGCCCGAGAGCTGGAGCGAACTGTTACCGAGTATGGTTTCAAGGGGGCCATGATCAATGGCACTATCGATGGGCAGTTCCTGGATCATCCTCGCTTTGAGCCGCTCCTCGATAAGGCCGAGAAGCTGGGGGTTCCCCTTTACCTTCACCCGGCATACCCCGTGCCCGCTATAAGCAACATTTACTACAAGGGAGAATTCAGCGATCTCATTAGCTACACTCTAAGCACCACGGTAGCCGGTTGGCATTGGGAAGTTGCCCTGCACACACTACGTATGATCGTCTCCGGGGTTTTCGATCGGCACCCCAATCTTCAGATTATTATCGGCCACCTCGGAGAAATGATTCCGTTCTTCTGGGAGCGTATCGGACAGTGGCTTGAACCACGCGCCAAAGAACTCGATCTGCCTGTTCGCGACTATTTTCCCCGCAACGTTCATGTCACCACCAGCGGGTACGCCACCAATCCGCCCTTCGAACTCGCCTTGAAGGTATTTGGCGCTGACCGAATTATCTTTTCCGTGGATTACCCATTCAACCCAATCGATCCAGCAATACGGTTTCTAAAAAACCTGCCGGTTAGCGAGGAGGATCGCGCAAAAATCTCGAGCGGAAATGTTTCAAGCCTTCTCAAACTAAGTTAGCGGGCCAACCAGTTGACCTTGCCCTCAAAATGCGCACCCCTTAATCTTCCCTCTTTCTCGCTAAATTTCTCAGACCCGCGTTAGGTCTGCCCGCTTAGCCCAAATTTCCTTTTTGAAGAGTGATCACCGGGGTTGAGTCCAATGGCGAAAGGGCAAGACCAAAGCGGACCTGACGCAAATGCAACTACACCGCCGCAATCGCTTTAAACCCCTGCTTCCGAATAGCGGGGAGGGTCTGCTACTTGGAATTCCCGTTACTAGAGCCCGCCGTCTGCTTCTCGACCTTGCAGCTAGCCAGTGTTCGGACGTTCCACTCATTGGCCATGCTGATGTCTGTGTCGTGGGCGGCCTGATTGCTGCACTCGATGTCCGCCTTGCGCACATACAGCTGGGTCATGTACGCCATGGCCTCCCAGTACTCGGGCCGCAACGCCAAGGCCTTCTGGAATGAATCGAGGCCGCTGTCAATCTTGGTCCCGCTCGCGCTCCTGACGCTTTCGCAAGCCTTCTGGCTCTCCTTGGTCTTAAGGTACGGGTCGTCGATTCTCAACCCGACACTTTCCTTTAGATTGACAGCGGTCTCGTACGTGTCGAACCAAGCCATCGCTCCCAGCATGTAATAATTTTCCGGATCGTTCGGGTTCATTTCGGTCGCCTGTCTGTAGAAGTCCCGCGACTGGTCGAACTCCCTCGTTAAGAAGTAGAGGGAGCCGATGCCCTTGAGCGCGTACAATTTCGCTTCCTTGGCGGAGTTCGCGTCCATCTGAACCTTCTTGTATCCTTTGATCGCCTGGTTGGCGCTGTCGGGCGTCGCGGATCCGCAAGACTCAGGTAAATAACCAAAGGCCGCTAAGTTATCTGGAGGTGGCGGCGGAGGGGGAGGGGGCGCAGAGAGGCCTGCAGTCAGTACGTCGGGATCGAGTGCCACTGCGGGGGAATTCACGCCGGCCTGCACCTTCTTGAATTCTTCGATCGCTTGGCTGGCGGTGCGCAAATTGTCAGGCGTCTCCTCCGAGGGGATATAAAGCTGCTCCAAGGCAATGGCCAGATAGAGGTGTGCCGCTAGCAGCTCGGGATCGAGTGCCACTGCAGCCTTGAAATGCTCAATTGCACCTTCGTATTTCTGACCTTTGAACTCTTGCACGCCCTCGGCAATGGCCAGATATAGGCGCGCCGTAAGCAGGTCGGGATCGAGTGCCGCTGCGGTCTTGAAATGCTCAATTGCACCTTCGTATCTCTGGCCATTGAACTCTTGCACGCCCTTGTCGAGCTGGGCGCGAGCCGTCAACTTGTTGCAGCCTGTCGTCGCAAGCAGCATCACCAGCGCCGCAGCCAGCGCCAAACCACCCTTGCTTCGATTCATGATTGCTCTCCAGTCAGCATCCAACCAAGATTTCCATTATGGTTTCCCGGACGCCGCAATTGTACATGCCTGCGCCGCTCTTGCGCTTAGAGGCAGCTTGGCGGGAGAGATGAGAAAGGCTGTACGTATTTAGAACGGCGCGACCCAGCCAAGGCCGCAGGATGGAACGATGAGATTCCCGATTTAATCCACCCTTAGCTTGTTGACCGGCTTGCGCCTGCTGTATATGATCGGATTGTTTCTAATAATTATGGGGCGCCCGCACTGCGATGTTTGGGTAGTTCCGGGGCAATAACAATAGTGGACTATTCGCGGCGTTACGAGAAAGCTCTTGTCGGCATCCTGTTTTTCACCTGGGGCACGGTTTTTCTGGACCGGATGTCGCAGCTTTATCTCGCTCCGTATTTCGCGCCAGTTTTCCGGCTCAGCGACCAGCAAATCGGTTTCCTGGCATCCATTGTTTCGATCGCCTGGGCTTTCGGATCTTTGGTTTTCGGCGCGGTTTCGGATCGCTTCGGGCGCCGAAAAATCCTGATTCCCGCCGTCCTTTTCTTTTCGGCGCTCTCCTGGATTTCAGGCCTGGCGCGAAGCTACCACGAATTGCTGGCAATCCGCGCTTTGATCGGCTTAGCGGAGGGGCCATGCTGGGTTGCGATCGGCGCGCTCCTCGAACAATCGTCTCACGTGTCGCGGCGCGGTCGCAATGTTGGCATCGTGACGAGCGGCGCCGCGTTGGTGGGTCTATTTGGCGCGCCCATTTTGACCACGCAAATTGCTTCGCGATTCGGCTGGCGCTGGGGCTTTTTCGTAACCGGCGTTCCGGGGCTCCTGTTGGCGCTGCTCATCTGGAAGTACATAAAAGAGCCGGAGCCAACCGCCGCTGTAGTGGCGCTGCATAAACGCGGCACGCAGCTATCCCATTACTTCTCAATCTTGCGCTATCGCAACATCTGGTTGACCGCCATTGGCGCGGGCGGCTTTATTTCCTGGCTTTTTCTGCAAAACACTTTTGCGCCACTGTTAATCACCCGCGATATGCACCAGGACCCGCGCACGGCGGGCTTCCTGCTGGGAGCCGCGGGCCTCGGTAGCTTCTTTATGGGTCTTATACTGCCCTCGGTGTCAGACCGGGTGGGACGCAAACCGACGCTCTTGGTACTGGCCGCGATATCGTCGTTGTTGCCGCTGGCGCTTCTCATACGCCCGCTATACTCGCATCTTTGGCTGCTGGCGGCGATTCTGTTCTTCACACAGGGCGGCCAGGCTATCGCCGCTCTGGTGATTGTGCTCATTCCTGCCGAGAGCGTGCCCCCGGAATTTACCGGCACAGCGATCGGGCTGATCAACATGATCGGCGAACTGATAGGCTCAACGGTCGCGCCTACGCTGGGCGGCACGCTGGCCGAATCCTACGGCCTCGGCACCACCATGCTCATGGCCACTGGCGGAATGGTTCTGCTGCTCCTCGTCGTGCCATTCCTTAAAGAGACAATCCACCCGCGCTCCCGCAGCGCACCATCCGACGCCGCGGCCGCCTATATGACTCTCAATAATGTTTGCGTCCATATCCTGGCGATCTTCTGCTCCGGCGTGATGGAGCTGCGCCGGCCATTCAGGATTGAACGGCCAGCGCGTTTTGCTTCATTTCAGAACGAGAACTTCGCCGAGAACTGAAACTGCCGCGGATTGAACATCGTTCTCGGCGTGGCGAAATTTGTATCAGGAGCATTGGGAATGCCGACCGGCAAAACTCCATCAGCGACCCAAGCACCCGGGTTTCCTACAACCTGCTGCGTCGAGCAAGACGCTGACGGCTTTCCCTGCTGAATGGCGAGTGTGGTCGCGTCGTTGTAGTGCTGAGGTATTGAGGGATTGGCGCCGCAGAAAGCCGGTGAGCCGTAGATCGAGTTTATCTCGTCCACGTTCGGGTGGTTGAGCATGTTGAAGCTATCGACGCTCAACAAGAGCGCCCTATCCTCGCGTAGTTTGAAATTTCGCGACAGGCGCAGGTCCCACGCATAGAATGCCGGGCCGACGTAGGTGTTTCGGCCGACAGCGGGGGCGCAGTGCGCGACGTCAGTGCACGCGCCAGTGACGGGTGGCCCCCCGACTCGATCCGTGTCAAGGCCGGAAACGTCGCCCAGCACATTTTCACCGGCGTACAAAGTAAATGGACGGCCAGATTGCAAGGTGATAATGCTGCTCAGTTCGAAGTTGCGCAAGAACGTGTGGTCGGGAGTGGTTGCAGCGAGGTTCGTCACCAAGTGGTGACGAAGATCCTGATTGGAGTTTGCCCGCTCCGCGGAATAGTCGAACTGATTGATGGGATAGTTGATAAAGGTGGTGAAATTCCCGTTGTCGATGGTGTGAGAGTAGGTGTAGTTGGCGACCATGCGGAAATACTTCACACGCTCGTTCGCGGTCACCGTCAGGCCGTGGTAATCGGAATTGACAACACTGTTGTTGTAATCGAGAAGGCCGGCGCTGATGCTGGAATCCCCGAGGGTACTTCCGGGGGGTCCGAATTCCAATCCGGAAGGGTTCGCCAGATTGCCGAAAAACGGACCTATACTCGACGCCATAAGTAATTGCGCATAATAGGCGAAATATGATGTGATGTTGGCATGCGATCCTTGCGTATAGCCGACGCCACGACCATGATCCTGGGGCTGCAAGACGAAATCCGCCGCTCCGAGGAGTCCCGCTACGATCACCGCCTGCACGGTGTGCTGCTGGTGGCCCAGGGAATGAGTTGCCCGGAGGTGGGGCGCCTGCTGGGCGACGCCCCGCGCACCGTCGAGTATTGGGTGCAGCGGTTCGAAGCCCGTGGGTTGGGCGGATTGACCGAGGGCCGGCGCAGCGGCCGTCCCCGGCGTCTGAGCGAAGCGCAGCTGAAGGAAGTCGACCAGGCGTTGCGCCAGACGCCGCGGGACTGCGGACTGAACGGCACGCTGTGGGATGGCAAGACGCTCGGGGCATGGATCGCACGGCGTTTCCGTATCCGTCTGGGCGTGCGCCAGTGCCAGCGACTGTTCCGGCAGCAGGGTTTCCGCCTGCGCAAGCCCCGTCCCCTGATTGCCCACGCCGACGCCGAACTGCAGCAGGCACACAAAAAAACTCCAGCAACTCGCCGTCGATCCAGCCATTGATCTGTGGGCGGCTGACGAGGTGCACTTTCAGCAGTACGGCTCCGCCTGCCGCATGTGGATTCCTGCCGAGACCCGCTGCCCGGTCTTACTGCATCATCCCACCCGCAAGAGTGTGGGCTACTTTGGCGCCGTCCGTCTTCGCGACGGCAAGTTCTTCTTTTGCCGGGAAACGGACCGGTTCAACGCCGCCACATGCTGGCAGTTTCTGAAAGAACTGCGTGTCCGCAGCGCCCGCTCCGGACGCAAAGTGGTGGTGATCGTCGATAACGCCAAGTACCACCACGCGCGCATGCATCGCGACTGGCGGCGAGCGCAAACTGACCATTTCGCCCTGGACTTCCTGCCCCCTTACAGTCCGGAACTGAACCCCATCGAGCGCGTCTGGAAACTGACGCGCCGGCTCGCCGTGCATAACCGCTACTTTCCGCACCTCGACAACGTGGTGCAGGCTGTAGAAAACCAGTTCGCCCGCTGGCAAGCCCCCAATGAAATACTTCGTAAACTATGCGCAATTATTTAAGACGCTGAGTATAGATTAAATGGACCGAGCGTTGGCGTTCCCTGGCAAGCCGTGAGTGTACCGCTGGGATCGACCAATCCCTGAGCATCGCTGGGATTGCCCGGCTTGCTGGTGCCGAGCGGGCACGGGACGTTGATGTTATTGCCCCGGATGAGTTTGTGAGCCCCAACAAAGAGATACCCCACTTCCAACGCGAAGCCCTTTCCGAATTGATGCTGAATCTGCAGGCTGGCTTGCTCGGCATAGGGCAGTCTGGCGTTTCGCTGCATGCCGCCTGCGCCAATTCCGCATCCGCCTTCGGGTTCCCCTACGCCTGTGGGCGCTCCCGGTACTTGTTCCTCGGTGCACGGCCCTGTCAAAGTTACCGGTGGATAGGCATTACCCGTCAAGATACTGGTTGCCAGACCGGCCACTACGTTTGGGGGGGTTCCGGGATACCCCGGAAGAGCATTCAGCTGCCAGCCACCGTTTGCCGCATTGCCATTGATCATCGGAGCTACTACCGGCGTGAGTCCCGATGCCGCACAATTCGGATCTGCACTGGGCGGATTGCAGAAGTAGCCGGGAAGCGTCTTTTGGTCTCCCGTGACGAAGAAGAAGACCAGGTTATTGCGATCGAAGAACATTCCCCCGCCGCCGCGGATAACGGTGTTCGCGTTTGGCGAGTAGGCAAAGCCCACGCGAGGTTGAACAGCCCTGTAGTCGGCGTTGATCGTGCTTTGGAGACCGGATTCGAAATCCCAACGCACGCCGTAATTCAAAGTGAGCTTGGGTTTAACCTGCCATTGATCTTGCCCATAGATTCCCCAGTAGCCGTGGTCGAGCTTGTAGCCGGTATTGGAATATTCGGAGGTGGGATACGCGTTCGGCCATCCGCTGTCATACCCACCCCCCGTGGCCGCTGAAGGAACGTAGCCGTTGTAGAATCCGGTGGGTCCATTTGTCCTCGGAAGTGTAACCCCCCAGTAGAGAAACTCCACGCCATCGGCTTCCGGTGGTAACGGGCACGACGATCCATCCAGAGTTCCCGCCAAAGGGTTGTTTGTCACTGTGTCTTTTACGAAATCGGCAAAAGCGGATAAACATCCTTGATTCGGAAGCAGAATTCGCGTGGGCGTGAATCCCGGGAAAGTGGTGTAACTCCAGACATAGTTTCCGTCGAATCCAAACCTGGTGACGTGGTTGCCTTTCACCCAGGCGACAGAGTCGGAGGCTTCCGCGCGGCTTTCATAAATCGCGTCATAGGTTCCGAAGTTGTGGCCGAAGCTCAAGTCGTTGACGACGTCGAGATCCGGCTCGCCGGTGGCTCCGGGAAAGTTGTAATGGCGGCGGGCGTAGCTGTACAAGCACGGTGTTGACCAGATTCTGCTTGAGCACCGAGCTCAACGTGCCCACCAGCGATTGGTCGCGGATGAAAAGATTGCGCGCCCCGCTCGGGGTGCCGATGCCGCCGCCATCCTCTGTACTGCCGATGAGTTCTCCCAGGTCGCGCGCATCCTCCACGGTGTAGCGCAACTGCGAGGTTATTATTGGCGTTGAACTGGTGATCGATTCTGGCAAAGCCGTAGTCGTTGTCGACGGCCTGCAGAACCCCTTGAAGATACGCGAGTGGTGAGGCCGTGCAGTCTGCTGGCTTAACATAGCAGCCCTCAGGCGAGAGGCCGAGATATTCTTTTGCGGTATCGAGGTTCGCGATGCTTGTGCCCATATCGGGAGCGTAGGTGGGAGATGCGCCGCGGCGGTGCCCCTCGTAGTTGGCGAAGTAGAACGTCTTGTTTTTTGCGATCGGGCCGCCAAGAGTACCGCCGAACTGGTTTTCGCGTATGGCGTGCGGCAGGGGCGCCGGCTGCAGGTAGGAACGCGCGTCAGTAGCGCTGTTCTGCAGGTAATCGTAAATTGTGCCGTGGAACTGGTTGGTGCCGGACCGGGTAACGATGTTGACGATGCCGCCCAGCGCCCGGCCGTATTCCGCTCCAAAACTATTGTTCACGACGCGGAATTCCTCCACCGAGTCCTGTGGCGGCGTTGCGCGTTGCACACCCGTGATGGTGTTTACAAAGTCGGCGCCATCCACGGTGATCTCGTTGCTGAACGAGCGCATGCCGCCGAAAGAAATTTGCGTCACCTCGAACTCGGTGAATGTCGTTCCCAGGCTGGTCCGGCTGGTCGCAACGCTCGGCGTAAGTAATGCAAAGTCCGTAAAAAGCCGGTCACTGGTGGGCAAATCCTCGACCTGCTGTTTGTTGACGACCTGACTCTCCTCAGAGCGGGTCGTCTCGACGACTGGCGCTTCGGTGGCATTGACGACAACATTTTCCTGGACAGACGCCACTTTGAGCTGCACATCGATGGTCGCGGTCTGAGCAACCGTCAACTCCACGCCGGTGCGCGTGTATTTACCGAAGCCAGATGCGGTCACGGAAAGTTCGTAGCGACCGGGCGGCAGGCTGGGTAGGGCGTAATAGCCGGAGCCGTTCGACACCGCCGTAAAGGTCTGGTTGGTATCGACGGAGCGGAGCGTGACCTTGGCCTGGGCGACCGTTCGCCCCGCCTCATCGGTTATGCTTCCGTTGAGCACTGCGTTGGTGTTGGTCGCCTGGGTTCGAGCATACTGAGTGAAAACCAGAACCAGCAAGCCACACAGGCAGGCAAATAGCCACTGTGATTTCATAAACCTCCTCCTATTCAAATGAACTTTCGAATTCGACAAACCACTTGCACGATTGGCGGGCTATGTTTTACATAGCCATGGTTGAGTCAGAGAAATGCGATTTCGTTCGCAATAGACAGACGGCTGACAGGGATAACGCCCCTATGAATGGGGAGCCAACAATCACATGACCGATTACATACTACGATCAAGTCACACAGGGACGTGTGACGATATCACACATTCTATAACCGAACACCGATATCACTGTCAAGCACTCAATGCCCAGGACTTTCGCCAGAATTTCAGCCGCCGGTGCAGTGCAGCCGGCTCAGCTTTCGATCAGGAATGTAGTGCGAGGCCTAGCCCCTGATCTGATTCCTAAACGCCTTACCCCTTGCGCAGAGGGTTCCGTGACGAACCTGGGTTAGTTGCGGATTTCCGCCAGTAATTGCTCGATTTCGGCCTTTTCCTCGGCCGTGAGCGGAAGCAGCGGCGGCGCGGCCCGGCCTCCGTAGTAGCCGTTGAAATCGCAGGCATACTTGATACCTGCAATGCCGAGTTCGCCCACGATGCGCTTGCCGGCTGCCGAAATGCGCTCCTGCTTTTCTCGGGCGAGCGCCATGTCGTGGTCCTTCCAGGCGAGATAAATTTCCTGGCAGGCTTGCGGCGCGAAGGCGGCAAAGGCGACGATGGCGCCCGCGGCTCCGGCCTGGAGGGACGTCAGGATGGACCCTTCTGCGCCTGTCAGAACCTGGAAGCCCACTTCCCTGGTGCGGGTCTTGACGGAGGCGGCCGGAGGAGCCGTGGCCACGGCGGCGCTGCCGGCGAGGTGGCTGACGGAGACAAAGTTGCCTGCAGTTTCCTCGGCGCCAGGAGCCAACATGCGCGCCGTGACAGCCTCAAAGACCTGCGTGACAGGGACGGTGCGCCGGGGCGCGTTTGCGGTGGCGGCGACCGCGGCATGGATGCGCTCGACGCTGCCGCTCGAATCTTTCATGGCAATAATGTTGGGGTGCTGGGCCAGTTCCGCGGCCACTTCGATCGGTATCTGGTTGGGGACAAACTTTGGGATGTTATAGAGGATGACCGGGAGGGGACAGCGGTCGGCTACGCTGCGAAAGTAGTGGAGCATGGCGGCAGAGGACATTTGGCCGGCATAGTAGCTGGGAGGGCGGACGAGGACAGCGTCGTACCGGTATTGCGCAGCGGATTCGGCAAGTTCGACCGTCAATTTGACGCTTTCGCGGCCCACTCCGGCGATGAGGACTTTTTCCGGCGCCGTGGCTTCAGCGGCCACGCGTAGTACGTCCCGTGATTCGGCGTCGTCGAGCATGATCGCCTCGCCCGTGGAGCCGAGAACCACCATTCCCGCCAGCAAGCTGCGCGAGTAACGGGCCATGTTGGCCTCGATCTTGCGAAAATAGATGCGTTCATCGGCGTAAAACGGAGTGGTTACCGCTGCAAAGACACCCTCTATCAGCATGGATTTATTGTAGAACCTGGCGTGAGAGCACGGAACTCTTCCCTGCTCCGGCGGACCGGAATTGTTGCTCTGGGCTGCGGCGTTATAAGGTAGGTGGTTGAGGATGCGGAATCAGGAGCCGCGAAGATGGATTCTTTGCTGAATAGCGAACAGGAGAACCAGGGAGCATCGAAGCTTTCGCGGCAAGCCCTGTCGTTTTTCCTGCACACCTTTTTGGCGCTGGGCTCTTGGATTGCGCTCATGCTGGTCGGTTATGCCGTGGATCCGGTCGGGGTTCCGCAGACGGCGATCCTTCTGTTATCGATGGCGGTTCCGCTGCTGGTGGGGCTGATTGTGACCAAGATCCACCCAAGCGAGATGGCGGCAGTGGTTTGGCTTGTGGGCCTGATCTGGATCCTGATTGTCACTCTCTGGGTGCTCGATATGCCGACCGGGCCGGGCGCCTGCTTGCATTGCGGCGCAACAGAGAAGCTGACGCGCACATTTTTCAGCTTGCCCAGGCCGAGCGGTCTGATCGATAACGACGGTCCGTTTTTGGGTACATGGCCGGCCGCAGCGCTGGTGGGCTACTCGATTGGCGCGTGGATCGGGATGCGGCGGCGGGATTAAGCCGCTTGCCTACACGGCGTTTCTAGGCAGCGTCGAGAAAAAGACGCTTCCCCAGCGCGCGAAGCGCAACATCGATGCGGTCGATTTTCGTTGCGTGCCGGAGGTTCGTGAGGCGGTTTACTTCCTGTCGTGTTACGCCGATGCGCCTGGCCAATTCGACGGGACGGACATTTTGCCGCAGCATTTCATTGAGCAGCAGCACCTTTGCCGCGACGCTCGGGGGCAATTCCACGACCGGCTGGCCGCGCTTCGGTCGAGACGGCTCGGGAACGGGACGGCGTTCGTCGAAATAGACATCCATCGCCGTTTCCAAGACATCCCTGGCTGCCTTCATCGCCTCGGCGCGGTCACGTCCCTGGGTGAAGGCCTCCGGGATGTCGGGAAACGAGACGAAGAGATGTTTTCCGTCTTTGCGGATCTTGACCGGATATCCTCGCATGGCTATTTGCCTCCTACCTTTTCCAGCCCAAGTTGCTACGGAGGGCGCAGCTCACCGCCCGTTGGCGCTGTGCAATTCCTGCAAGGCATAGATGGTGACGCGGTGCTTTTGCATGGCGGCAATTCCCTCGGCAGCGGCCTGTGCAGCGGCGAGCGTAGTGATGGTGGGAATGCGCGCGAGGACCGCAGCGCGGCGGATGGCCTTCTCGTCGAAGATCGCGTCCTGGCCGCGCGGCGTATTCACGATGAGTTGAATGCGCTTTTCCTTGATGAGGTCCACGGCGTTGGGCCGGCCTTCTTCCACCTTGAAGACCCGCTCCACGATCATTCCCGCGCCCTCAAGCACGTTGGCCGTGCCCTCAGTGGCGACAATCTTGAATCCAAGATGGACGTAGCGGCGCGCCAGACCAATCGCGGCCTGCTTGTCGTGATCGTTGACGGTGAAAAATACCGTGCCGCCGGTGGGCAGTATCTGGCCGGCTGAGAGTTGCGCCTTGGCAAAGGCTTCTCCAAAACTGGCCGCGACGCCCATCACTTCGCCTGTGGACTTCATCTCCGGCCCGAGAACCGTATCGACGCCGGCAAACTTCGACCAGGGGAAGACGGGCGATTTCACGTAGTAGTGCGCGCCGGTTCCGAGATCTTTGCCGGAAGCAACCTCGGCCGGTAGCAGTTCGCGCAGAGTGCGGCCGGTCATGAGCCGCGCGGCGATCTTGGCGAGAGGCACGCCGGTGGCCTTGGAAACATAAGGAACGGTGCGCGAGGCGCGCGGATTGACCTCGATGACGTAGACGTGGTCGTTGCCCTCATCGTCGCGCTGAATGGCGAACTGCAAATTGACCAGACCAACGACCTTGAGGGCGAGAGCCAGCTTGCGCGTGTAAGTGCGCAGAGTTTCGAGCGTCTCTTCGCGGATGTCGACGGCGGGCAGCACGCAAGAGGAGTCGCCGGAGTGAATGCCGGCCTCCTCGATGTGCTGCATGATGCCGGCGATGAGGACGTCTTTCGAGTCGCAGAGCGCGTCGACGTCGACTTCGACGGCGTTTTCGAGGAAGTGGTCGACGAGGACCGGGCGCTCCTGCGAGTACTCGACGGCCTGGCGCATGTAGCGCGTGACGGCGTCGGCGTCGTAAGCGATCACCATCGCCCGGCCGCCGAGCACGTAGCTGGGGCGGACGAGGACGGGATAGCCGATTTGCTCGGCGACGGCCAGCGCCTGCTCGACGCTGGTGGCTGTGCCGCCGCGTGGCTGCGGAATCTTCAAATCTTCAAGCAACTTGCCGAATTGCTTGCGGTCTTCGGCCAGGTCGATGGATTCGGGCGAGGTGCCGATGATGGGCACGCCGGCGGCGAGCAGGCGCTGCGCGAGATTCAGCGGCGTTTGCCCGCCGAACTGGACGATCATGCCGATCTTCGCGCCGGACTGCGCCTCGTGGTTGTAGATGGCCAGCACGTCTTCAAGCACCAGCGGCTCAAAGTAGAGGCGGTCGCTGGTGTCGTAGTCGGTGGAGACGGTCTCAGGGTTGCAGTTGACCATGATGGTCTCGTAGCCGTCGTCCTTGAGCGCGAAGGCGGCGTGGCAGCAGCAGTAGTCGAACTCGATGCCCTGGCCGATGCGGTTGGGGCCGGAGCCGAGAATGATGATCTTGGGTGTTGCAGTCGGCGGCGCCTCGTCCTCTTCCTCGTAGGTGGAGTAGAGATAGGGCGTCATGGATTCGAACTCGGCGGCGCAGGTGTCGACAAGTTTGAAGACGGGGCGAATTCCCTGCCCTTCGCGCAGTTCCCTCACCTGCTGAATGCCCTCGTGGCCTTCGAGCTTCCACTCCGTTGCGATGCGCTCGTCGCTCAGGCCGAGGCGCTTGAGCCGGCGCATGCGCTTCCGCGCTTATATCCTTTGGAGCAGTTCTTGCGATAGCGGCTTGCGCCTGCGTGATCTCGCGCAGCTGATGGAGGAACCAGGGATCCATCCTGGTGAGGCGCGCAACCTCGCGCACGCTCATGGCGCGCTCGAAGGCGTAGCGGATGTAGCCGAGGCGCTCGGGCCGCGGAGTGACGAGCATCTGCGTCAGGCGGCGCGGCTCCAGAATTTCCGCGCCGGTCTTCTTGCCGGTTTCAAGCGAGCGCCAGGCCTTCATCAGCGCTTCCTTGAAGGTGCGGCCGATGGCCATCACTTCGCCCACCGACTTCATCTGCGGGCCCAGCGTGTCGTCGGCGCCGGGAAACTTTTCGAACTGCCACTTGGGAATCTTGACGACCACGTAATCGATGGTGGGCTCGAAGCAGGCCGGAGTTTTGCGCGTGATGTCGTTGGGAATCTCGTCGAGCGTGTAGCCGACGGCGAGCCTGGCGGCGATTTTGGCGATGGGAAATCCGGTGGCCTTCGAGGCCAGCGCCGAGGAGCGCGAGACGCGCGGGTTCATCTCGATGACAATCATGCGGCCGTCGATGGGGTTGATGGCGAACTGCACATTGGACCCGCCGGTTTCCACGCCGATTTCGCGCATGATGGCGATGGCGGCGTCGCGCATCTTCTGATACTCGCGGTCGGTGAGGGTTTGCGCGGGCGCGACGGTGATGGAGTCGCCGGTATGCACGCCCATGGGGTCGAAGTTTTCAATGGAGCAGATGATGATGACGTTGTCGGCGAGGTCGCGCATCACCTCGAGCTCATATTCCTTCCAGCCGAGCACGCTCTCCTCAATGAGGCACTCGTGGACCGGCGAGAGATCGAGGCCGCGCGCGAGAACTTCCATCAGCTCCTCGCGGTTGTAGGCGATGCCGCCGCCCGTGCCGCCGAGCGTGAAGCTGGGACGGATGAGCACCGGGAAACCGAGCTTGCTGGCGTAGTCGAGGCCGTCGCGAAGATTGTTGACGAGCGCGGAACGCGCGACTTCGAGGCCGATGCGAATCATCGCGTCCTTGAAGAGCAGACGGTCTTCGGCCTTCTTGATGGCTTCGAGCTTGGCGCCGATCAGCTCGACGTTGTAGCGGTCGAGAACGCCGGTGTCGGCCAGATCGACGGCGAGGTTGAGGGCGGTTTGGCCGCCGACGGTGGGCAGCAGAGCAAATTTTGCCCGGAGGCTCGCGCCGTGGGCCAGCACCGGCAGCATCTCCGGCTTCAATGCGGATGATCTCTTCGACGTACTCGTGGGTGAGCGGCTCGATGTAGGTGCGGTCGGCCAGCTCGGGATCGGTCATGATGGTGGCCGGGTTCGAGTTGACCAGCACCACCTCGTAGCCATCCTGCTTGAGGGCTTTGCAGGCCTGCGTGCCGGAGTAGTCGAACTCGGCCGACTGGCCGATGACGATGGGGCCGGAGCCGATCACCAGGATTTTCTGAATGTCATTTCTACGTGGCATTCTACGAACTACCTCACCTGTGCCTTGTGCCTTTTCTTCTCAACCCGCTTAAGCTTGCCTTCGCGCATGAGCAGCCCAAGAATGCTCCAGCTTAGGTAGTCTTTCGAGCCTCCTAAGTAGTCGCTATGAAGACCAAGAGCATGCACTATGTCCGAGTTGGTTATGCCCTCTTCATTTGCGAGAGCGAGTTCAAAAATCGATTCCTTCAGGAGCGACACCGCAATCTGCGCCTTTTCGACAGCGCCAGACGGAACAATCAGTCCCGCCCTTGCGGAAATGCTCTTCGTGCCAGCGGGGACCACCGAATTCGTTAGCAATCCTCCCTTAGCCTCAATACCAAACGCAGAAATCAATTCGGACTCAATCAATAGGGCTTCGTTTTCAGTCAGCCCAATGAGCAGCTTCGTAATCACTGGCTTCTTGCTCGCCCTAAGAATCTCCTGGATCCTCTGACCTTTCCGGGTTTGATCCAATGTGAGCTCGTGCTCCCAAGCGCGTACACCGGTACCTTTTCCGATGTAAAAAGGTTGAGCGGGACTTGAACGAGGATCCTTGAGGGCATACATGTAATAACTGCCTTGCGCCCTCATCCCTTCCACTCCTCCATCATTTTGCGGAAGTCGCGAAACAGATAATGCGAGTCGTGCGGGCCGGGGGCGGCTTCGGGGTGGTATTGCACGCTGAAGAGCGGCAGCGTCTTGTGGCGCAGGCCTTCGAGCGTCTGGTCGTTTAGGTCTACGTGGGTCAACTCGACCTCGTTGGCGTTGATGGAGTCGGGATCGACGGCGAAGTTGTGGTTGTGGGCAGTGATCTCGACTTTGCCGGTGGTGTTGTTGCGCACCGGATGGTTTCCGCCGTGATGGCCGAACTTGAGCTTGTAGGTGCGGCCGCCGAGAGCGAGGCCAGTGAGCTGATGGCCCAAACAAATTCCAAAAACCGGCACGCGGCCCATCATGTTGCGAATGGCGCGGACAGCGTAATCGACCGGCTCGGGGTCGCCGGGACCGTTCGACAGGAAGACGCCGTCGGGGTTGAGCGCGAGCACGTCGTCGGCTGTGGTTTCGGCCGGGACCACCGTAACGCGGCAGCTTTCACGCGTTAACATGCGCAGAATGTTCCGCTTGATGCCGAAATCATAAGCAACAACATGAAGGGTTGCGCTCTCCCGCCCTTGACGCGATGAGGCTGCGTCAAGGATGGAGTCCCCACCTGTCCCACTCTTGACGCGGTGAATTTGCGTCAAGGATGGGGCACCCGGCAAAAGCGGATCTCCCATCTGGCTGCGCGGGTCAGAGGCATCGAACTCATAGCTCGACTTCGTGGAGACGACGCGAGCCAGGTCCGTGCCGTCCATCTTGCGGATGCTTCTGGCCCTTTGAACGAGGAAGTCGGGGTTGGTCTCGGTGGTCGAGATCACGCCGCGCATTACGCCGTGGGTGCGCAAATGGCGAACAAGGGCGCGAGTGTCGATCTCGGCCAGAACCGGGACGGTGTAGCGCTCCATGTACTCGTCGGTGACCTGCTCGGAGCGCCAATTGGAGCTGATGGCGGAGAACTCACGGACGATCAGGCCCTCGATATAGGGCCGGGCAGCCTCATTGTCTGCGCGATTGGTGCCGTAGTTGCCGATTTGGGGGTTGGTGAGGACGACGATCTGGCCGGCGTAGGAGGGATCGGTGGCGATTTCCTGGTAACCGGTGAGTGAAGTATTAAAAACGACTTCTCCCTGGCATTCAACCAGCGCGCCATGGCCGTGCCCGCGGAAGATGCGCCCGTCTTCGAGCGCCAGGATCGCCTGCATCGCCTCTCCGAGGAGTAGATTCAATCGATTTAGTGCGAGCGTGCTATCCTCTTTATTATCAATATCCAACAAAACCGAAACCTGATTTTGTGGAAAAATTGTGGAAGAGGTTGCCCACCATGCCTTTTGAAGAACCAGTTGCTACCACATCGACTATATCAGTATTCACGCGCCATTCTGTGGATTGTCCGAAACGTCATGATCCTCAATGGAGACGGTGCAATTGTCGCAGGTCTCTCTACATTTATGAGGGCGGAAAGAAGACCGTCGTGAGCGCCAAGACGCGCTCGTGGCAGCAAGCGGAGCGGATGGCTCAGGCCGAACGTGACAAGCGTGACCCAGTCAAAATCGAACTGCAGACGATTGCAGAACAGGAAGCCGCCAAGGCGGCCAAACAGGCCGCCGAACTGTCCAGACGCAAGCCGCTATTGATCCGGCCCCAAAATAGTGTTAAGCAGCATATGCGACTCTCGGGTCTTTGAAGAAGGCTTTGACGCGTTCTGGTGTGGTGGTCAGCTTCTCCATATGCAGGGCAGCGGCAGATTGCAATTTTGCTTTCGTTCTCATCGGAACCTTGGTTGCGATCGCGTGTTTGAGGCCGGCGTTGAGTCGTTCGTCCGGATTCAGTTCCGGCGAGTAACTGGGAAGGTAGAAGACCTCGATCTGCTCGCTGTGCTCGGCCAGCCATTGCTTCACCGGCTTACAGTGATGCACGCCCAGGTTATCGAGCACCAGGAATACCTTGCGTCCCGCCTGTTTGATAAGTGCCTGGAGGAAATCGATCAATCGTTGGTGATTGAAGTTACCGTCGACGATCTCCCAGCAGGTCTTGCCTTGATTGGTCACGGTGGAGATCATCGACAGTCTCTGTCTGGTTCCCCCCACGACGCGAGCGATGGGCGTCTGGCCCTTGGGTGCAAATCCCCGCCCCCGCACATCGGTGTTGACCAACGCTGTCTCGTCGCCCCAATGTATCTCCGCTCCTTCGTCTTTGGCGCGTTCGGCGATGGCGGGATACGTCTCATGCAGCCACGCCTCGATGGCCACGGGGTTCTGCTCATAGGCGCGCCGGATGGGCTTTTGTGGAGTGAATCCCCATCGCTTCAGGTACTTGCCCACGGCGCGCACGCTCATCTTTACAGCGCACTCGCGCGCAATCAACAACATCACCGCGGCGCGCGTCCAGAGAGCAAAGTCCATCTTCAACTGCTCCGGACGCCTCTCCTGAATCAGCCGCTGCACGCGATCCTCCTGCTCCTTGGTGAGTGACCGGCCGAAGAAAACCGGGCGTCCTCTCTTGCCCGACGCCAGACCCTGCATACCTGCTTGCGCATAGCGCTTCAGGGTGTTCGTGACTGCGGTGTAACTCAGGCCCACATCCTGCGCAATTTGAGATCGATTCCGGCCCCGCTTATGGGCTCGAATCACCTGCCGTCGGCGCTCATGCTGAGCCGCTGGACTTAACTTTCGTGCATCCTCATGTCCCATATACCCTGAGACGAATCAAAAACAAAAAAAGTCTCAGTATTTATGGGCCGAGTCGATAATCACAGCGCGCCGAAGGGAGACTCGACTATCGGCATCGAGTTGTTTGCCATCGCCTGCTAGCGCCTGCTAGCCGAAGTCGCGAAGTCGCACATCTTGGCCTTTCTGTATCCCAATGCGATCATCTCGGCTGCCCGGTCGAACTCCAACGTCCGACACGCGTTCCTGGGGATTTCTATGACCCTGTCCGGTGGATAGGCGGCCAGCTTCTGGCGGGCTATGGCGCTCTGCATGGCGTCGAACGCCTGAGTGGCGATTTCGTACGCTCCCCAATCCCGACTGCCGTCGCTTGTCGTGGATGGTTGCAGGCGGCCGATGAAGCGATTGATCTTCTCACGGAAGTGGGGACGAAGGGGACTCCGGGGCGGCGCTCACGTCAACCGGCTCTATCGGACTCTCCGCGGGCCCGTTCAGATTCACGGCGATCGTCATGTCGGTTCCATCGCAAGACGTCGGCGCGATGGGCACGGGATTCAGAATCCCTCCATCGACAAGATCGACCCCCTTCAACTTGAACGGAGTGAAGAAGAGAGGTATAGCGAAAGAGGCGCGCATGGCATCGAAGAGACTGCCCGACCGTATCCAAACCTCCTTCTGGCCTCTCAGGTCAGTGGCGACGGCCGTAAATGAAATCGGGAGGTCTTCGATCAATTTCTCCCCCACCAGGCCGATCAGGGTGTTGACGAGTTTCTCGCCTCTCACCAGTCCGCTCTTCTCCCACGAAAGATCGAGCAGCGTGACGATGTCGACTTTCGTCAAGGTACGCACCCATTGCTCATACACATCCAGTTTCCCGGCAGCGTATATGCCCCCGATGACTGCGCCGATCGAGCAGCCGACGATCGACTTGATCTTGAAATCGTTTTCTTCGAGCCAATGAATGACGCCAATGTGCGCCAAACCTCGAGCGCCGCCGCTTCCGAGAACCAGGGACACGGTCTTTCTATTCGTCGTCGACATCTTCTCACCGCATGCCTTTCAGTGCGCCGAGTGGAGCCTCGACTGTCCGCTTCGGGTGCCGCAGATCGCTTCAGCTGCCGTTTGTCTTAAGGCCTACGCTCCGCTTCCAGTTCATTCCTTAGGTTTGTGAGCAAGGCCTGGAGATTGGAAGCCGAGCGGCCGACTGCGACCTTTCGAATGACTTCTCCTTTGAGACCAACCAGGGACGACTGTTCAGTACCCATGGCCATTATCAGATAAAAGCCAGGACGCTGCGGGTCGTCACGGCTCCGGACGCAGAAAGAGAGGTCCAGCGCGGTGTCAAAGTAGTGGCTCGAATAAAGCTGTTTCTCGGCAATGGCATAGGCCACATCGTCGCCGGGATCGCCTTTCATCGCCGCCAAATGGACGATACGCAGAGTTGACTTAAGTCCGAATTTCACTTTCGCCCAATAGAAGCGATCTTCAACATTTCCAGGCTTCGCGTCGGGATAGGCGAGAAGGTAACTGTAGAAATCCGGAAGTTGAGCCGGCAACGCTTTGGAATAACTGAGCATGTAGGCAAATTGCTGCGAAACGAAGGCTGGATTGGGCTTGTCGTTATAGACACCTAGCGCGTAATTGCCCTGGCGCTGGTAGGCCTGAACAAGGTGCAGCGCCTGGTTCTGAAGAAATAAACTGACTCGGGCATTTGCATCGGGCGCCGACCAATTGACAGTTCGTTGAAGCTCCTCAATCGAGCTGCCCGGCAGTTGCATCGTGCAGTCGCCGGGACGGCATGTCTCAAGGTCACGCAGATCTTTGTCATCCAACAAGAAGCCGCTCAGGTCCGAAAGCTGCGGTGGTCGCTTGAACACTCCGAGAGCCAGGTAATTCGGAAGCTTGCGAAGACGGTCGAAATCCAGGGCGAAACTCAGATAGCTTTCCGGCGCGGCGTGAATGTAGACCGCGCCAAACAGAAAGACCTCGGTCGACGCACGAGGGGGAAGGACCTTTACAACCGGGATCCCGTGACGGATGTCGTCGATTTGATCTTGACTAAGGCCGACATTCTGTGTAAAGAACGCCTGCAGACGGGGATTCGACTGTGCGGCGCTGCGAGGGACGAATACTGCGATCGGAATGACCAGGAAAAGAACAGGCAACATGCTCCGCATTAAGGTGGCCTCCTTTCCAATTACGCGCCATCGGCTTGAGACCCTGCCCGCGACCCAATCTCCAGCGCTTTTTTCACGTCCTCCCCGCTCACCGTCTCCTGCTTCAGCAGTTGCCGAGCCAAAGTATCATGGGCCGCGTGGTGGCCTTTCAGCAGCGCCTGAGCGCGCACATACTGTTCGGTCACGAGGCGCTGGACTTCCGTGTCGATCACTTCACGAGTCTCAGGACTGATCTGGCTATTGTCCTCGACGGATCCTCCAAGATATTGGAGTTGCTGACCCGCGTATCGCACGGATCCGAGCTTCTCGCTCATGCCGAATTCCGTGACCATGCGTCGGGCCAACTCAGTTGCTCGCATGATGTCGTCACTTGCCCCAGTGCTGATGGTTCCGAATTCCACCAATTCGCCAGCTCGCCCGCCCAACATCACGGCGATCCTGTCCTTCAATTCGTCTATCGAGAGCAAATAGCGGTCTTCGGTTGGCATCTGCATCGTGTAGCCCAGGGCGCCACGACTGTGTGGAACGATGCTGATCTTGCTCACCGGCTCCCCATGCGGCACCAGTTCAGCCACGAGCGCATGGCCGGCCTCATGGTATGCAACCGTAGTTCGCTCCTGTTCATTCATTACACGGCTTTTCTTCTCAGAACCCGCAATCACGCGTTCAATGGCAGCTTCGAAATCATTCAAAGTAACAGATGCGGCGTTCTGCCGGGCACCAAGTAGCGCTGCTTCATTCATGGCGTTCTCCAGGTCAGCGCCGCTGAATCCAGCTGTCATTCGCGCAGCCCGGTCCATGTCGAAATCGGCGGCTAGCTTCACATTCTTACTGTGGATCTTCAGGATTTGTACCCGGCCAATGAGATCCGGATTGCCGATGGCGATTTGACGATCAAAGCGGCCTGCGCGCATGAGTGCTGGATCGAGCACTTCCGGACGATTGGTGGCAGCCATGATGATCACCGGTGCGCTGGTGTCGGTCTTGAAGCCGTCGATCTCGGCCAGTAGTTGGTTCAGGGTTTGCTCGCGCTCGTCATTGGTGCCCATGCGCGCCACGCCTCCACGGCTTTGGCCTATGGCATCGATTTCGTCGATGAAGACGATCGCAGGAGCCGCCTTGCGCGCCTGCTCGAACAGGTCGCGCACGCGTGCGGCGCCCACACCAACGAACATCTCAACAAACTCAGACCCGCTGGTCTCAAAGAACGCGACATGGGCCTCGCCGGCAGTAGCTTTGGCGAGAAGTGTTTTTCCTGTGCCTGGAGGCCCGACGAGCAACACGCCCTTGGGGATATGTCCGCCGAGTTGAGCGAATTGTTCCGGCGCCTTCAGAAATTGAATGATCTCCTGGAGCTCGGCAATGGCTTCATCCGCCCCGCCCACGTCTTTGAAGGTGACCGTTACATCCTCGGGTTTGACCGAAATGGCTTTGCTCTTGCCGACTCCAAAAATCCCACCCATCCCTCCGCCGGCAGCTGCCCCAGCTCCACGGTAAGCCATGTACCAGAACCCACCGAGAAGCAGGAGCGGCAGAAGGTTATCGAGAAAGATAGTGCCAAGGGGATTTGGTGGGTGTTCGAAATGGTAAGTTACATTTGCTTTCTGTAACTGATCAATAAGTTCGGGGTCGCCCGCCGGCGCGGGAATGGTATTGAACGGGACCGTCGCTGGAGATTTGCTCTGCTCGGGGTTTTTCATCTGGCCGACGATGCTCCTTTCGCCGACCGTTACATCCCAAATCTGTCCGGCAGCCAGTTTCTGTTTGAACTCGCTGTATGGGATTTCAGCATTACGCGTCGCATGATTCAGGAAGAAGAGCGGGTACAGCCACAAGACAAGCATACAGGTGATGAAGTAGCCGACAGCGAAGCGAAACCGTCGCCGGCTTTGTTCCTCGCGCTTCTTTTGCTCGTCGCGATCTCGTTTTCCGGGTGGCGTTGGCGATGCTTTCATGATCCATCTCCCTTACTTCACTTTCTTTTCAGCAGGCTTACGGCAAATAGCAGCACGGAAATGATAACGATCGTCGGCCCGACTGTCGCCGTCTTGAAAATTAGCGTACTGACCGCAAACCCAGCACCCACCGAAGTCAGGCTCGCCGCACAGGCGAGAAGCACGAACTGGGCCATTCTGTCGGTAAGATGGCGTGCCGTTGCCGCCGGAATAATGATCAAGGCGCTGGAAAGTAATGCTCCCATGAAGCGAAGGCCGACCAGAACCGTCAGGCTGAACACGAGCAGAAACCCGAGGTCCATTCTCGCAACCTTCACCCCGGTTGCCTCAGCCAGCTCCGGAGAAAACAGCTCCAGAATCAATCGATCTTTCATCTTGAAAATGAAGAGAGCAATTAGAATGACAGCTGCAGCCCCGAGGAGAAAACCAAAGAGCGATAGCTTCTCGAAGGTGCCAAAAAGTGCCTCAAGCATGTCTTCGTTTGGAGTAACAAGGGCTCCGATTCCGAGACAAGCAGCAAACACCACGCCGATAGAGGAGTCTGTCGCCAGTCCAGTCCTCTTTTGGAGCTGCCAGACAAGAAACGTTCCCAGGAATAACGTCGCTCCCCCGCCGATCAGCGGGTTACCCTTGAGAAGATAGGCTATTCCGAGTCCGGGAAGCGCCAGGTGCGAAATGACGTCACTCGCGAGCACCATGCGCTTCATCAGGGCGACAGATCCAACAAGGCCGGCCGCGATAGCAAAAAGCGCGGCAAGCATTACCGCGTAACTGTGGCTCGCGTCCATATTGATTAAGTCCTCTCTCTTCGGCGATCAAGTGCCCCTCGATTAAGTCGAATGTTCCTCAATATGGCGATAGAATTTCAGCGGAGCTCCGTACACTTCCTCGAGTATCTCCGGTGTCAGGATTTCCTTGGGCGGTCCCATGCAGAGTTTGCCCTTACCCAAACACAAGACCTGGCTTGCATAGCGATACACCACGCTTAGATCGTGGGAAACCAAAATGACGGTGATTCCTCGCCGCTGTTGCAGTTGATGGATCAATTCATAGATGCGTTCTTCACTGAGTTCGTCGAGACTGGCCGTCGGCTCGTCGAAGAGGAGTACGTTGGGATTGCCGAGCAGCGCAAAGGCAATCAAAGCCTTCTGAAATTGCCCCCCCGACAGAGTGCCGAGTGCAGCATCAGCAAATTCCGGCGAAAAACCCATTTCAGTAGAAACTTGTTTCGTTTCCCCCTCATCAAGATGCAGAAAGCGAACCTTCGCTTCCAACAATTCACCGACTCTCAGGGGAAGCTGCCGGTCTGCCGGAACTCTCTGGGGAACATAGCCAAGGTGCGCCTTTTCGCTCCATTCAACTTCTCCCTCAAACCGAATCAGATGTTGCAAGGTCTTAAGTAACACGCTCTTTCCGGCGCCGTTCGGTCCGATGATGGCTAGGCAGTCTCCGGAATTCACCTCGAAACTCAAGTCACGTAGAACCACACGATTCCCGAAAGCAACCTTGAGATTTCGAACTGAAAGCAAGCGGTCTGTCATGTTAATTCTCTCCGTTATTCGTCTCCAAACGAATTCATTCGCCAAAGCTAAGCTGCAGCCACCAGCAGATTCCCATGCTTCCGAGTGTTGTTACGTGTTGCTCTATGCAGAAGAATCCGTTTGACGGCTTCCACCAGCAGCAGGTAGACCACGGTCGCGACAGCAACAAAGACAAACTGGCTGAGCGACATCGTAGTGAAGCCGAGGGCTGGGGTGGACCCCTTGGCTGAGACAACCGAATAAGACACTGTTCGCCGTTCGCTGCAAATTACTCGACCGGCAGGACCACCGTACAGCATTCTGACAGCAGCCGGTGAAGCGGAGGCGGGCTCCGGTGGAGACCGGCCCGCCGAGGAATAGCTGGCTGCGACTCATCCGAGCCGATGAGAGCCGGGAGTGGGCGCCAAGCCTGCTCCCGGTTTGTTCTTTCCACATCGGATGGATAGATCGCCGATGCCTCAGAAAACTCATGCGACTTGCCGCCGCGCAGCGGCCTCCATAGTGTTCGCCGTCAGTTGCGCTTCGAACTTGGCCGGAGGCAGATAGCCCAGCGCCGAATGCAGGCGTTTTTGGTTGTAGACCTTTTCCAGGAATGCGCCGATCTGGGCGCGCGCCTCGGCCAGGTCCCGATATTCGTTGCGATAAACTTCCTCGTACTTGAGCGTCTTCATGAATGATTCGCACTGGGCGTTGTCGTACGGATTGCCGCGGCGGCTCATGCTGATCTGGATGCCGTTGGCTTTGAGCAGATCGGTGTAAATTCCCGATGCGTACTGCACGCCGCGATCAGAGTGATGCACCAGGCCGGGAGCGGGCTTCCGTGTTCTAAGTGCCATCTCTAAGGCTTCGATGGTCAGCGTCGCCTCCAGCGTGCGGTCCAGCGCCCAGCCGATGACTTTGCGCGAGAACGCATCCAGGACCACCGCCAGATAGACGAACTCCGTTTCCAGCCGGACATAGGTGATGTCGGCCCGCCACAGCTGATCGATGCCCTTCAGCACCATATCCCGCGCCAGGTTTGGATACACCGGCAGAGCATGATTGGAGTCGGTGGTCACGACGAACCGGCGCTTGCGCAGGCACAGCAGGTTGTCCTCGCGCATCAGCCGCTGCACCTTCTTGCGGTTCACGCGCCAGCCGCGCTCGTCGAGTTCCCGCGCGATACGGCGGCTGCCGTAACAGCTGAACTCCAGGGCGATGCGCTGGATCTCGTCGTGCAGCTCCATATCCGGGTCCGGGTCAGGCGTGGCCGAGCGCCAGCGGTAAAAGCCCGCACGGCTGACCTCGGTCAGCCGGCAGAGCTTGCCCAACGCAATGGGAATGGCCAAACTCATTTGTTCTTCGAGGTACGGGTAGACGAGCCGCGGGTAGTCAATGCTTGCAGACGCCGCTGCTCTTCTACATGTTGCAAGCATCCCCGCAAAAAATCGATCTCCACCGCCTGCCGGCCCACCTTCCGCTCCAGAGCGGCGATCCGGTCCTCCTCCGCCCGGCTCCGGCCTGGCCCGGCAAAAGCCTTCCGCCCGAACTCCCGTAGCTCCCGCCGCCAGCGGTGCAGAAGGTTGGGGTTAACCTCACAGGCGCGGGCCACTTCGGCCATCGACGCCCCCAGCTCCAGCCGCCGCACGGCGGCCTCCTTGAACTCCCGCGTGAACTTCCGTTTCGACATGCCCATAACACAATTCTCCATTCGCTGAAAATTGTGCCTGATTCGCCTGTCTCAATTTTGGGGTCCACTCCAGGCTTTGCAAGGGGGCTGAACGGCAGATAAGTTCCGACAGCCACAACCGCAAGGCACGTCGCAAGCAAAGGACCGCTGGGGCGGCTGCGCAGCGGATTTGTCGATGTACGGATGACGAAGACGACCAGCGTCTGCGGCTCCGCGTTTGCGGTCTTTGGAGTAAGGAGCGACTCGCCCGTCAACGCCGCTTGCTGAACATAAAGATCGCGCGCAACCAGAAGGCAAGCGTCCGCCGGAACCAGATCTCCGGCGGAGAGCCGGACCATATCTCCGGGCACCACATCGCGCCGCCGAATCTCCTGCCACGAGCCGTCGCGCTGGACGGTTACCGTTGGTGCCACCTGATCACGCAGGCGTTTGACGGCCCGCTGCGAGCGATAGGTTTGGCTAAAATCCATCGACGCGCTCAATAGAACAATAGTTCCTATGATCCCCGCATCGACCGCATCACCGAGAAATGCCGGTGCCCCTGCCGAAAAAAGCAGAATTAGCGTCAAGGGATTCAAAAACATCTGCAGGAGATCGGCAACAGGGGAGTAGTGCGCTGCGCTTGCAGGTTCATTCGGCCCGAACTGGGCGAGCCGTGCCTCGGCTTCCCCTGTAGTCAGGCCCCTGGACGCGACGTCAAGGCCATCAGCATTGGGCGGCATGGGCAGATTGTTCCTTGGCCCGCGGGGCGCAAGTTTTGCCAATTGATCGTTGCAGCCCATGAGCCAACTTGCGCCGTGTACGGAGAATCCTCGATTTTAATGTGGCCGCGGGAACGCCAAATGTCAGGCTCGACTCAATCACTGAATGACCGTTGATTGCGTGGTGCAAAAAGGCAGCTCGCTCCGATGCGGGAAGTTTCATGATCTGCTCTTTGATCAATGCGCTCAATTCGATTAGTGCGCAGATCCTTTCCGGATTGGGTCGCTCATCAACAGCGGACCGCGCCAACCACCCCTGATGATTATCCTTCATTTCGTCCAAAGAGAGTTCCAGATGACTTTTTTTCCGCTTCTGCCGGCGAAGCGTCATGAGCGCCGAGTTGACGACAATTCGGGTAAGCCACGTCGAGAATGACGACCGACCCTGAAAGGAGCGCAGACGGCAATAGGCGTTGCACAGACCATCCTGTAAGGCGTCTTCTGCATCCTCCCTGTTGCGAAGGATGGCGTATGCGACACTTTTAAGCCTACCCAGCGTAGGAGCGATGAGAAGATCAAAGGCCCTTGCATCTCCCGTTATCGCCTGTTGCACAAGAACCCACTCGTCGCCGACAGAGCGCGGAGCGGCGGTGCCCTCATATTCCAGTTGGCTCATGATCCTCGTGTTCATATTGCCGCTCCTTTCGGTTTTCTGGCTTTGAGTGGTCTCAGCAGCGTAGGCATTGGCCTAAGCCCGGACAGGTTTTTCTGAAGCGAGTCCAGGTATTGACCCTTGAGCGTGACTAATCGCACGCTTGAGATCACATTTTGCGAAGGTTCACCGCCAGCGCGGCCCACGCCCAGCCGGCGAAGATCAGATCGATCCCGATGAACAGGCCGATCGCCCAAAGCCCGGAGAGCGGCCATTGAACCAGCAATAGCAATCCCATGAGCGAAGAAATAACTCCGTCCAAGGCTTGCCAGCCCCAACCCGACTGATGGGTCCAGCAAGCGGCGATGAACTCGAACAATCCGCCAATCAAAAAGAACATCGACATCACAAGAGTTGCAACCTCTGCGCTGATCGTCGGCCTGATCACCAAGAGGAAGCCGGTAACCACAAACAGGATCGATGCGAGCAGGTGCAGGAAAAACCCGCTCCAGTGCCCCACCATAAAGGCGTTGACGAATTCGACAACTCCGGCGAACAACAGCAACCATCCGAAGAACACCATCGAAGCCACCGTAGCCGCAAAAGAGCGGATCACCGCGGCAACGCCAATCACCACCAACACGATTCCAAATGCGAGGAGCCATCCCCAGTTATGGATCATTTCCGGGCTGGCCTGAACTACAGTCATTGAGTCCATCATTGTCTTTGCTCCTTTCAGGGGTTTCGGTTAATTACGACCAGCCAGGAACGATGCTCTCGTCATGGCCGGACCTTGGGGAGGGCTATTGCGACTAAAGAACGATTCGCGCTCTTCGTGCCGGCACGCTAGACTCATGGGCAGGCGATCTTGCTTCGTCGCAGAAGCCGTAGGGCATCGAAACCGGCGACGGCAACCGTCGACCAGATTCAACGATCCGTGTTGTCCCACTGCACTCAACGACCGCTGCCTTGCGTGCCTTCCTCATGCCGTTGAGGGTTGAGGCCACCACGAGGCAAAGCTGCAGCTCAATCGCCAGAATCAAAGGTTCTCCGCTCATGAGTTAAAGGCCTCCAAGGTTCTTCGGGCGCCTAGCGAATACATCAACACTGTGCAGCCGCTAAAAATCAGATTGATGCCCAGGATTGTTCCGATGGCCCAGGTCGAGCTCGACGGCCAGGGGGACATGATCAGGAATGCCAACAACAGCGTGACAATGGAGTCGAAAAGAACCCATCCGGAGCCCGAATAGACGCGGAACTGGAAAAACGTGATAAGTTCCAGCACGCCCTCCATCACGAAGATCACCGCCATCACCAACGTGAAAGACTCCAGAGCCAGTTGCGGGTGGAGTGCGAGATAGCCGCCACCCGCGACGTAGGCGAGCCCGATCAGCATGCGCCAGATGAAGGCCCCGGCGTTCCGGCCGGCAAAGGCGGACGCGAGGTATGCCACACCAGCGATGACGATGAGCCACGAAACAATGACTGAAACGGCGATGCCCGTTGCAAGGGGAAGAATCACCGCCAAAAGTCCCAGCAGGATCATGACGATTGCCCATCCTATGGATGCTCCCGTAACTTCCTTGAATAAGCCTTTTGCATTTCCCATGAGGTTCCCTCCTTATCGGTTAAACCGCTGGAAGTGAGGCACGCGATTCCTCACTTCCGCTCGGAATTCTCACTTAATAGTTCGGCGAGGACGACGGTTGTGTTCCGGCGATCGAGTTCACAGACATCTCCGCGCATCCCTCGCCAATCTGACAGCTGCTGCTCGGCCCGGCTGCGAATCCCGCAAGGCACGATCGCTCTTCAGTGTGTCTTCACCTTGGCTTCGATTTCCTTGATAGACTTCTCGAAGGCTGCGACCCGTACTTCAAGATCCTTTTTTGCCTTCTCCCAGTTGGCATCGCTGGTCGTCTTCAACTCCCGGAGCTTCTCATGTATCTCCAGCTTTTGAGGTGCAAGGCCTCCGATCGCCCTGATCTCAAGGTTGGCCTTTGCGACCTCTGCCCGTGATTTCAACGTGTCAAGCTTTGCCTCAGCGCTCTTGATCTGGGACTCAAGCTTGTCGTGGACGACGTGTTTCGCTGTGCTCACTTCAATACTCATCTCGTATCCCTCACCTTTCCGATTTGCGTTGGCAGTTCGATGGTTCCTTAACCCCACCCTTTCCTACTGCACGGCGAATGCCACACCTAAACCGCTGATAATGTTCAAGGAAACGGGTCGTGAGTCGCGGTTCCCTCGCGAATTCGCGAAACTGCGGAAGTTATTTGGCCATTTCACCGGGGCGGCTGGACAGCCTTGCTGGTTCCCGCCGTACCCTGGCTTTTGGCCCACGCCGCGCATAAACAGCAAGTTCACTTTGCCCATAACACCGCGCCGTCCAGTGCATCTCTGCTCACTGAGCGCGAATCCGCTTGGTAAGCGGCTTTGGTCTTCTGCAACGTGTCCGTCGCCGTGCGCAGCATGGCTTCCGCGGCCACCACTTGTGCCGCTGCCACATCGAGAGTCTCTTTCCTTGGCTCCGCCTTCAACTCGGTGAGCAGCGTCCTTGCAGCGGCTGCCTGTGCACCCTGTTGCTCCGCAGTCGCTCGCTGGATCGAATCATCAAGTCGAAGCAGAGGATCCCCGGCCTTCACTTGCTGACCCTCAGAGACAAGGATTTCTTTCACGGTACCCGCAACTTCGGGATACATGTTGATGTTCTCGCCGCTGGTCTGCGCACTCTCCACAATCCCTTCGGCGTAGATTGCGCTCGCGTAGGGGTTCGAGGCAGGGCTGAAGGCAGGAGGCAGGGCCGGCGACTTCACACTGAAGAAGATTGCAGTTGCGATACCTGCCAGGATTCCGGCAAGCGAAATCGCAAAGATGAGTTTGTGCTTCATATCGCGCTCTTTTCTGTGGTTGAAGTCAGACGCCCATCCTGCATTTGCAGGATCCGGCTTGCATACTCGTAGATTCTGCTGTCATGCGTTACAACTACCACGCAGCGATTTTCATTGAGAATGTTCTTGCGAACAAAACTGAGAATCGCATTTCCCGTATCCCCGTCCAGCGAAGCGGTGGGTTCGTCCATGATCAGGATGTCGGGCTTGCTGATCATTGCTCGTGCGATAGCCACGCGCTGCTGCTCCCCGCCGCTCAGCTTCACGGGCGGGATATCCGCCCGTGCTTTCAGTCCGACGATCTCCAGGTAGCCTGCCGCCTCGCGAATGGACTCGTCCCAGTTTCTCTTCTTCAGGATGAGAGGGATGGCTGCGTTCTCTGCGGTTGTTAGAAGGGGGAACAGGTGAAAGTCTTGAAATACAAATCCGATCTTAGCGAGACGGAACTCAGCCAGACGATCGGCGTCCAGCTTCCAGATATCGACATCCTCCACCTGGACGCTGCCCTCATTGGGCTTCAGGATTCCGGAGAGAACGCTGAGTAACGTCGTTTTGCCGCTCCCGGATGGGCCCACGATGTAGACCATCTCGCCGAAGTAGGTCTCGAGATCTACATTCTTCAAAGCATTTGTCCTGGCTTCGCCTTCACCAAACCACTTGACCAGGCCCTTAGCTTGAATGGCTACACGGGTCATATCAACCTCTGAAAATCTCGAACGGATCGATCCGCAAGACTCTGCGAATTCCCGCATAGCTTGAAATCGCGGCAATGATGGCCACCATGACAAATCCAATTGCAAGATTCCCGAATGTGAGCATGGCGGCGTAGCTGGGTAATCTCGCCTTTGCAAGCCAGATGACGACAACCGACAGTCCTATCCCAAGGCCATACCCGGTAAACGAAGCGAATGTGGCCTGAAAAAGGATCATGGAGATCAAGTCGCGGCTCTTAGCGCCGATGGCTTTCAGTGCTCCGAATCGTTCCAGGTTCTCGAGAATAAACGTGTAGAACGTTTGACCTGAAATCGACAGGCCGACGGTAAAGCTGATGATGACCATGATCAGGATGTTGGTCCCTCCGCCGGTCTTGTACACGAAGAAATCGGCGGTTCTCTGCATGAACTCTTCTTTGGTCAGCGCCAGATATCCGAGCGCCTGCACCTGCCGCTTGATCCTCTGTATGTCGGACGGGCTCTTCGGCTCCACGAGCACGTACGATATGGTGTAGCGCGGATTGGGAAGATATTGAACGGCTCTCTCGTAGGTCGTGTACAGGGTCGGAGTTCCATACAAACCAGAGGTATTCACCGTGGCGATGCCTACGATGACCCCGCGATTGTCATTCAGCTCGAACTCCGACCCGATGTGTGGATTCTCGAGCTTGGAAAACTCCGCATCGCGCACCGCAATAAAACCGTTCTCCGCATAGATGTCTTCGATCTTTCCCTCGATGAGATTGGGTCTGCCCAGCAGGCTTGTATCGTCCAATCCGATGATGTTGACCGATTGATATGTCCCGTCAGGGAGTTTGGCCAATCCTCCGCCCGAATAGAGCGGCACTGCATATTTGACTCCTTGCATGCTTCGCACCGCATCGAGGACGTAATCCGGTATCCCGACCGTGTTGGCGACCGTCTGCACTGCAGGATCCATGACCCAGATCGTGGAGCCGATATTGATGACCGTTGCGGAAGCGTGATTTAACACTCCGACGAACATCGAAGTAACAAACATCATCAGAAAGACGGCGAACGTAATACCCATCAGCAACGCCGTGAACTTGGCAGTGTCATTGACGAGCAGCTTAAAGGCGAGCTTGAACATTCCTTTCAACGCCGTTCCTCTTTGAGCCAGGCTAGACTGCTTGTATCCCCACAGCAGGCTTGCTTCTCAGGCGCGCTCCTTGTCATGCAACATTTCGACGGCTCGCAACAGAACACGCAAACTGTCTTGGCCCTTGTAGACCGCAGGGGGCGTCCGTTCCAGCCCAAGGAGTGAATAGACGGCCGTTTGTGCCGACCGGATGGAATACTCTACGGTGAACACAACATCCTCAGGAAGCTCACAAAACTGTCCGATGAAAGCAAGATTCAATGAGCCGGGTGGCACCACTCCGGGGCGATCGCCCTTTGACCGGCACAAGAACTGGCTGGTGATGTAGGGCATCACGCAGGGGATGCAGGTGGAGGATTCCAGAATCCTCTTTGCATAGTCCGCAACTCCCAGGTGGCCCAGGATCTCCGTCATGATCTCGCGGCCGGTGCATTCAGCCATCGGCTTCTCTACGAAATTCCCTTCCACATCGACAAAAAGGCCATAGCCCCAGAAGACTTGGACGTCCGCAGGTTGTCCGATGAAGTGCGGCTGATGGGGGAGGACGATTGATGCCAACCAGCGGGATTCAGGAAAAGTGATAAGCCCCCCTTCTCCCGGAACATTACCTGTGCGGTTTGTGACGAGCCGGAAGAGCATGGCGTCATGAAGGGTCGTGGTGAAAGACACCCACCGCGATTGCTCAACATGTTCAGTGAAATTATCGGGACATCCGAATTGATAATTGCCGACTGCTATCTTCTCCCAGAGTCCCCAGCCGCCACGTCTGGATTTGCCGCTGATTTCGGGCGCCGAATCCATTGAACCCAGGCTGGAACCTTCTACCATTGAGCCCAGCGTTACAATGACTTTGTCTTCCTCGCGTACCTCTATATCTCCACGGCCAGGTCCTTGGCAGTGAATTCGTCGCACCCAATATCCATCGAAGCCGTCGTGGAACTCGAGATCGACAACGCGTGTGTTCATCTGAAATTTCACTCCCCGGTCCAAAAGCCATCTCTCCAGAGGGCGCACCATCGAGTCGTATTGGTTATAGACAGTGCGCATGATCCCTTTCAGCGTGTTAAAACCGGAGATCATATGCGTGAATCGGTTCAGGTAACGTTTGAATTCAGCGGCACTGTGCCAGCGCTGAAAGGCAAAGGTCGTACACCACATCACCCAGAAGTCCGTTTCGAAGAATGAGGGATCGAATTGATCCCAGATGCTGCTTCGTCCCAGCGTCTCTTCCGGCTCAAGCGCGATGCGTTCGAGAGCCAGGATGTGCCGCTCCGACAGCCCGAATTTTGGAGCGCACACTCTATGACCGTCCCGGAATAGACGGGACTTCGACGAGGTCTTCATCGTCTCGTTCCACTGGAAGATCTCCTGCGTCACCGTCTTGCTCTCATCCAATGTCGGAATCGAAGAAAACAGATCGAAGGTGCAGGCGTACTTGCTCTCGAACATTCTGCCGCCGCGCATGATGTACCCATTTTGGGGGTTGCCTGTAGCGTCAAGGCTTCCGCCGATCTTCGGCGACTCTTCCAGGATGGTGATGTTCTTGCCTAAGATGTTTCCGTCGCGGATCAGGAAAGCGGCCGCAGCGAGGGATGCGACTCCACCTCCGACCAGGTAGACTGCCGTGGAATCGTTTACCGATTTAGCGGACATAGCGTAGGTCCTTTCTCTTTGGGGAAGGCTTCGACTTAAGTTATGCAAGCCACGTGCCACACGTAAACTCTTGAATTGATTGCACGCAAGATGGCCAGAATCGCGGCTTAACCGCGAATTCGCGAAGGTCGCGTACAGGGGATATCGAACCGTGGGAGTCGAGCTATGCAGTCTTGAACTGGTACTTGTTGATGTTCATCGACCTGATCCTCGACTCGAGGGTCGATGGCGGAACGCCGAGCATGGCTGCTGCACCCGACGGCCCTGATACTCTACCCCGCGCCCGCGTCAAAGCCGCGCCGATCATATCGCGCTCTCCCGTTGCGGACGCGACAAAAGAGGTGAGTGCTGGCGATTCATTGTGGAAGTAGCCGTGGCAGAGCCAACTTTTCTTTACCGTGAGATTCCCTCGTGCATGAATCACCACGGATCTCTCAATGATGTTCTGCAGTTCACGGATGTTTCCGGGCCATGGATATTGAACCAGCGCCTCCATCGTTTCCGGAGAGATCGCATCGATGGTCTTGTTCATCTGCCGCGCGAATTGCCGGGCAAAATGCCGCACCAGCAGGGGTATGTCTTCTGCCCGTTCTCGCAACGGAGGAATTGAGATAGGCACAACATTCAGGCGATAGTAAAGATCGCTGCGAAACTCGTTGCGCATAACCATCTCTTCCAGATCACGATGAGTCGCGGCAATCACACGCACGTTCACTTGCTTGGTCCGCGTACTACCCAAACGTTCGAACTCCCGTTCCTGCAGGAGACGAAGGAGTTTCGGCTGCAACTCCAGCGGAATATCGCCAATCTCATCCAGAAACAGCGACCCCTGGTCAGACAACTCTAGCCGGCCGACCTTCTGCGCGACGGCGCCGGTAAATGCACCCCGCTCGTAGCCAAAAAGTTCACTCTCAAGAAGGCCGCTCGGGATGGCAGCGCAGTTGACTTTGACAAACGGTTTCGAGCGGCGGCGGCTTCGATCGTGAATGGCGTGCGCAATCAGTTCCTTACCGGTTCCCGTCTCACCCCGCAGCAGAATGGTCGAATCGGTCGAAGCAACCAGGTCGACGAGTTCCAATACCTCGCGCAGCGCGCTGCTTTGACCCACAATTTCCGCGAACCCCGTTTGAGCATTACGATGATCCTGTGGAATGATCGCGTCTTTGCCGCAGTTCGCAGCCAGACTGGCGAGAAACCGCGGATCATCACGCAAATCGTGGTCCATCACTGATTCCAAGTTCATTGAGATCCTCCAGTCAGGTGGATTTTTCAACAATTGTTTACATCATCCTGTTCCGATGAGGCCGCTCTTTCTGTTTCAATCCACGCGCGAATATATGCAGGAGCGTTGATGAGCTCGATCTTTGCCATCTCATAGCGGTCGAGAGACTTCACTGCATTCAGGTCCACAAGGGTCACATCTTTAAGATTCAGGACAATATGATTTTTTCCCGCCTCTGACTTGACGAGCGATTCAAGTTCCGCTAACTCCTCCGCTTCAATGCGACCGCTCAACCTGAAGAGGACTCCCATTCCATTTGCAGTTCGCTCGATTTTCAACATATGTTTTTTCTGGCTTACGCGATCGATATATACATGTGCAATTCGCGAGCCAAACCTATGTCGCTGAGGAACGATGAGTTGTCTTATAGAAGAATGGCGAGATTTCACCAATTGGCGAGATTCCGCACAAAACCAACTCGGCAATTATGGGGCGGGAGTGTTCGGTGGGGTTTTTGCAGTTCAGATGGTTTTGAAGCGGTTTTTGTCGATTTTGAGTGACCTGATCCTGGATTCGAGGGTCGACCGAGGTACGCCCAATCTTGCAGCCGCGCCAGAACTTCCCGACACACGTCCTCTGGATTCGCGCAACGCGGTCTCGATCACTTGTTTCTCTTCGCTGGAGAGCATCTGCGCTAGTCCAACATTGGTCTCGGACCCTGGGCCGGGCGTCTCACTCGACAGCCAGCTCTCATCTACCGAAAAGATATCGGTTTCGCAGAGGATCACAGATCGCTCAATGACGTTCTGAAGCTCGCGGATATTGCCCGGCCACGGGTAGGACTGGAGCAACTCTAAACTCCGTTTGCTGATCTGTTTGATGGTCTTTCCCGACTTTCTCGTATAACGGTCGATGAAATATGCGACCAGCAACGGAATGTCTTCTTTTCTCTTCCGCAAGGGAGGGGTCTCAATCGGAAAAACGTTCAGGCGATAGAAGAGGTCGCTACGAAATGCACCCGACTCGATGGCCGATTGAAGATTCCGATTCGTAGCGGTAATCACCCGCACGTTGCAGCGAATTGACCGATCTCCGCCCACTCGCTGAAACTCCTTTTCCTGCAAGACACGCAAGAGTGCAATTTGCGTTTCCGCGGGAAGGTCTCCAACTTCGTCGAGAAAGATCGTGCCTCCATCGGCCAGCTCGAACCGCCCCAAATGCCTCTGGGAAGCGCCGGTAAAGGCTCCCTTCTCATGCCCAAACAACTCCGATGCGATCAAGTCCCGTGGTATCGATGCACAATTTACACTTACGAACGTCCTTGACGAGCGCGGCGATCGTTTGTGAATCGCGCGAGCGATCAATTCCTTGCCCGTGCCAGTCTCGCCGGTGATGAGGACTGTAGAATCGCTCGGCGCAACTTTGGCGACCCGAGAGAGCACGGCGCGCAACGCGGCAGATGAGCCGACAATCTCTTCAAACATCGATGACTTGTCAATCTCCTCCCGCAGCACGACGTTCTCATGTTGAAGTTTCTCTTCGGCGCGCTTGCGATCATCGATATCGGTTACGGTTCCATACCACCTGAGGATGTTTCCTCGCTCATCCCGCAGCGGTACCACACGAGACAGGAACCAGCGATAATCTCCGGTTGCGCCAGAACGGATGCGAAACTCGCCCTCGTATGGCTTCCCAGTCGCTAGCGCGGCACCTCTTTTCTCGAGGTAGCCATCGAGGTCTTGGGGATGAATCATGCATTGCCACCCAGAGCCTGTCGACTCCTCCATCGACATACCCGTATAGTCCTGCCAGCGCTGATTGACGAATTCAACCGAGCCATCGGGCCGATTCGTCAACGCGATCGAAGGCATGGTTTGAATTACATCGCGAAGTTCCTTTTCGCTTTGGCGAATCGTCTCTTCGGCCCTCAAGCGCTCGGTAATGTCGCGGGCTACCTTCAGCAGAAAACGGCGCCCGCCGTACCAGAAGGCGCTGGTCTGAACCTCGACCGGGAACTCTGACCCGTCTTTTCGCCGATGCCAGTGTCTGTCAAACAGCAAGGTTTCGCCGGCAGCCGCCTGCGCCGCGACGGATTCGAAGGCCTGTCGATCCAGATTCACGTCGAAGACCAGCGGGGTCATTCCGATCAGCTCCTGCCGGGAGTAGCCCAGGCTCTCGCAGGCACAGCGATTCACATCAATAATGGTTCCTTGTTCTAAGTCCAGCATGAAAAAGGCGTCCGCCGCGTGGTCCACAAACGTGCGGAAGCGTGTCTCGCTGTCGTGCAGCGCCTCTTCGGCATGTTTGCGATCCGTAATATCTATCCGGATACCCAATATGCGATTAACCTTCCCGTCCGGGCCATGCTCGACACCTGTTGCCTTCACGTGAACCCAACGGTAGGAGCCATTCGCGTGGCGGAGGCGGGCATCGTATTCATATTGATCGGACTCGCCGGTCAAAATGTCGTGCGTCAGCCGTGCGAAGGGGTCGCGGTCGTCGGGATGCAGACGGTCAACCCATTCTGCCCGACTCCCTGGCCCCTCTCGGGGCTCGTATCCAAGAGCCGTGTAGTAAATTGGAGACGCGTACCACACATCGTGGGCCACGTCCCAATCGAAGGTTCCGATCTGGGTAGCCTCCAAAGTCAGCCGCAGGCATTCCTCGGACTGACGGATCTTCTCTTCGGCCTGCTTGCGTTCCGTAATATCGACCGAAGTGCCGAACAATTGAACAACATCTCCCGCGCCATTCAGGACAGGGTGCCGGATGGTGTGAATGTGCTTGACCGTTCCGTCGGGCAGCATGATCCTGTACTCGTACTCGGTATCTGCTTTTTCACGGATCGCCTTCTGAAGACTCGCTTCCACCTTGCTCCGATCCTCTAGGAGCAACCGTTGAAAAACTTCTTCCCTCGTCGGTGAAGTCCCCGGATCGAATCCCCAAATCCGCAAATCTTCCTCGGAAACGTAGACGTACTTGTTGTTGGCCACGTCCAAAGCCCAACTGCCTGCGTGGACCAGCCTCTGTCCCTCTGCCAGGTAGGCTTCGCTCTGCCGCAAAGCCTCTTCAGCCCGCTTGCGGTCCTCGATGTCAATACTGGCTCCGAACCACTCGACGACATTTCCATGCGCATCACGCTGGGAAACAGCGCAATGAATCATCCAGCGATATTCCCCATCAGCCCGGAGCACCCGCGCCTCTTCCTCGAAGCGATCTCCAGTAGCAAGCGACTCCCGCCGCTTCCGCAAAAGGACCTCAAGATCTTCAGGGTGAATCCACGAAGTCCATTTCCACCCCAGCATTTTATCCAGCGGCTGACCAATGAAGTCAAGCCACGTTTGGTTGAAAAAATCAATGTAACCATCGGGCCGGGCGGTGTGAATCAACGCCGGAGCCGAGTCGATCACCATGCGAAGGCGGAGGCTCTCATCGTTGGTGACCCAGCTCGGCTCACTGGCTTTCATGGTGCACATGGTACCACCAATAAAATGTAATTGGAGCGTTCAAATCCCAATGGGACTTTGCAGCCTATACGTCACTGATTTAAAAGCATTTACGGCATTCGGCATCTCCATTAAATGTGATTTGGCTCACACGTTCCAAATCGGCTTTGAAGGCAAGAGTCATCAGCGGCTGACTTAGCAGAGATTGTTCAACTCGATGTGGAAGATTGAGATTTCTGTCTAAGCAATGTGCACCGTGATCCATTGCCCGATCCCTTCGCTGGCCATAATGACGATCGCTGCAATGCCGAGGTGTTTTGCTATCTCAACAAAGACACTGACGCTTCGACCTCGGGCGAGCATGTAACTCATTACCGAAAGCAGCGCGATACCCCACATAATTCCAGCGGCCACAGCGTGCTTCCAGAACAATGCAACAATCCCCACGAAGCTAAGGCAGACAAGAAATCGTGTTGCAAAGTTGGTGAGGGTTCCAAGAATCGCTTCCTTCCTTTCACGGCGCTCCGATTCCTGGTACATTTGGACACTCAACGAGTCTGTGAGGTTATCGGCGACAGCAACGATAAGGAGCGCCCCGATCACACTTGCTTTTCCCGCATGTGCGGCGTCAAGGCCGACGAGTAGCGCCATGCTCGTCACAATTCCCGCTGTTCCGCCAAAGCTGATTCTTGTCGACTTGACCATATTGCTCCTCCAATCTCATCGACCCTAGTGGGCCAGGTGACATTGATCGCTGGAGGCCGCTCTAAGACCCTGTTGCCGCTTCACGTCTGCTGCAAAATCAAGATGGACCTTAACGGTGAATCGCGAGAACCGGACAAACTCCCGACTGGATCACCCGATATGTTGTGGAGCCAAAGATGGCGTCGTCCAGAGAATTACGGCCATGCACGGCCATGATCACCAGTTCAGCGTGAGTATCGCGAGCAAGTTGGCTGATCTCTCGATAGGCTCTGCCAATCCTCACAGCAGTGGTGATCGTGACACTCAGCTTTGTTTGTGCGGGAATAAGTTCATCCAGACGCTTATATGCGGTCGCAGTATCCTCCACGCATCCTGGCGTCGAAACGTCCTCGAGAACGTGCACCAGGGTGAGGTTAGCGTGGTATTCCTCCGCTACGGAAATCCCGTAGTCCAACGCCCCGTACGACCTTTCCGAGAAATCAATACATGCAATAATCTGCCGTAATTTGATCTCATCGCCCGCTGTCGTTGATGTGACGAATTCGGACGGAGGTTCCGATACCGCCAAGACGGGGCATTGCGCCATCCGCAGCACTTTCTCGGTTACTGAGCCCAGCATCAACCTTTCAAATCCTCGGAGTCCGTGCGTTCCCATTACGATCAGGTTGATGGCCTGCTGTTTCGCAAAGGATAGGACGCAATCGGTGGCTATCCCTCTGCTGGTTACGCATTCAGGATCTACTTCATACTTTCTATGAGCCTGAATGAAGGCGCGCAAGCGAGCTTCGCCCTGGCTGAGCAGTGCGGCGCAGAACTCGTCATACGCATCGGCATTTGGCACGAAATTGACAGATGGATACTGCCCGAACTCGACGACGTACTGGACAAATAGCTTTGCACCAAAATGGCGAGCCAGAGATGAGGCATGGGCGGATGCGGCGCATGTGTTCCTATTTGTCCATCCGAGGCGATTCAGGTTTTGGCAGAAGACAGCATCGTTGCTCGCGGCAACAGCGGCGCCGGCACAGGCTGCCGGGCCGGCCAGTCCACCGGCGGGGAACGCGCCTGCCGGCGCCGGCCAGATGAAGAATGCCAATGAAAGGCTGGTTACTCCCATAAATGAGATCGACGGCACTTATGCCGTCGATCTTGTCCTGCCCGCGTGGACTGTTCACAATTACTTGACCCTGTGCAGTAAAGACAGTAAACTGACCGGAAATCTGCGCGAACAGGCTGACAGCAAGTTTCTCAACAATCTGACTGATGCCGCGCTCAACAAATCGGGCTTCGTCTTTCACGTGCAGGTGGGCCCCGGAGGCCTCGACTTTGCCGGCTCTGCTGATGGCAAGACCATCATGGGCCGAGTGACCATTGACGGAAAATATAGTGAATTCAGAGGCCTGCGTGCGAATAGATCATTCGACTGCACCGTGAGTAAGTAGACCGCAAGTTGAACGAGAGATTTGGAGATAAATTGGAACCATGACTACAAATAGCATTCCAGCGAGATCTATCCATCCATTCGAGTTGAAGTTTCATCATGAGGGCATCAGCGTACCGGATCTTGAAGCCTCAATTGCCTGGTACAAAGCGATGCTCGGGTTCGAGCTCGAAAGAAGAGATGCTCTTCCGCACGCACAGGCTAAGGTAGCTTTTCTTCGGCGCGGAGATCTGCGTATCGAGTTATTTGAGGTGACCGGTGCTGCTTCCCTGCCCGATGACCGCCGCATTCCCGATCAGGATTTGCGCACGCACGGCAATAAACATCTTTCTTTTGCAGTAAAGGATGTTCGTGCGGTTGCTGACGAACTGAAGCATCGCGGAGCCGATATCGTCTTTGTCATTGACGTAGGACCATCGACCGTCTCGTTCATCCGGGATAATACCGGGAACCTGATCGAACTCACCCAGCAACCCGACCTCTGGAAGGAAGCATGAATTCAATGATGCATCCCAAATTTCCAAATCTGTTCTCTCCCATTCAGGTGGGAACTTATGTTTACAAGAATCGAATCATCGGCGCCCCGATTTTTTGCGGGCCGTTTGTCTCTTTGCCGTTTCTTTCCGATGTCTTGCTGCAGGCGGTGGAAGGGCGGGCGAAGGGGGGCTGTGCGCAGGTTACGGTGGGAGAGACTCCTGTCAACTTCGAGTACGCCAACAAGGATCCATTCGCGCCCATCGACTTCACGAACCATAACGATCCGGCATTCGAAAAGCTGGCCAGGTTGGCCAGGATCATCAAGCAGTACGATGCCATCGCGATGATCGAAGTAAGTCACTGCGGCGCTGCACGGCTGAAGCTTCCTGAACTGAAGAATCCCATCGGACCCGTGAATTACCTGCGCGAGGACGGCGCGGAAGTGGTGGCTGTAGACGAGGTCATGATGGACTGATCTGCAGAGATTTTGCGGTCTGCGCTCAATTCATGATAGCCGCAGGATACGACGGCGTGATGATTCATTGCGGGCATGGGTGGCTGCTCAATCAGTTCTTGTCGGCCCGGACCAACATGCGCAGCGACGAATACGGCGGCTCGCTGACGAACCGGGCGAAGTTTCCCATTCGCGTAATTCAGAGTGTGCGCGAGGCGATCGGCAAGGATTTTCTCATCGAAGTGCGTGTCAGCGGAGACGAGCGGGCTGAGCACGGGATGCATGTCGATGAAGTGGCAGAATTTGCCAGGATGATCGAGAATCTGGCGGATTCGATTCATGTCTCCGTGGGCCTCTACCGCGATCCGATCTTGAGCGGGCAGTTTTCCCGCTCTTCGATCCTCATGGGCTGAACGCTGAGCTTTCCGCCACGATCAAGAAAGCGGTTTCGATTCCGGTAACCGTAGTCGGAGGCATCAATTCACCGGAACTTGCGGAAAAACTGATAGCCGAGGGGAAGTGCGATTTTGTGGCGCTGGGCCGGCAGTTGACTGCGGACTTCGACTTTGCAGCCAAGGCGGAGGCGGGACAGGAAGACGATATCGCACATTGCCTCCGGTGCTATAAGTGCTTTCCTGGAACGCTGGAAGACGTGATGGACGATCTGAGCACGCTTTTCGGGTGCACGGTGAATCCCGAGGCCTTCTTCTTCGACAAGAATATCCTCGACAGCAAACCGGCAGCCTCGCGCAAGGTGCTGGTGGTAGGAGGCGGCATCGCCGGTATGGAGGCCGCGGTGGTGGCTGCCGATCGCGGCCACGAAGTGACACTCTACGAGAAAACGAATTCTCTTGGCGGGCTGCTTAAATTCTCTGACTCAGACGAATACAAGGGCGACCTCAAGGACTTCAAGGATCTGATGATTCGTCGCGTTGGCAAGCGGAATATCAACGTCCTCATGGGCAAAGAGATCACTCCTGGAGAAGTGGCGGCGACCAATGCGGATGCCGTGATTTTGGCAGTGGGATCCACCCCCATCGAGATTCCTATCTTAGGAATTGAGAACGCGCTTCCGGCCCTGGATATTTACAAGAGCTTGAAGGACGTGGGCAAGAACGTTGTGATGGTGGGCGGAGGCCTTGTAGGCAGTGAGGCTGGTCTTCATCTGGCAAAAAATGGGAGAGAGGTAACAATCATCGAGATGCTGGATAAGGTGGCGCCGGATTCCTATCCGATGCACCGGGTGGCCCTGATGCGCGAAATGGACAACATGCTCAAGTACCGGACGGGGTTGAAGGTTGTTTCTATCGCCAAGAACGGCGTGATGACTGTAGACGCCACAGGGGCGGAAGAGTTCATCCCCGCCGATACGGTCGTTTATGCCCTGGGCATGCGGGCGAACCGAAGACAAACGGAGGCGCTGCGGGACGCGGCGAAGGCGAGAAATGTTTCAGTTTTTGAAATCGGCGATTGCGTTCGGGCAGCCAAGGTCTACGAAGCGGTCAAGGAAGGATACCTTGCAGCGATGTCGATTCTTTGAGTACTGCTATCTACCCCAGCGATCATGGCAGCAAAAAACAAACAAAACAAAGAAGGAAGGAAGCTCGATATGAAAGTCGCTTTGTACAAGGGAGTGCGGGATGTTGTGCTTGAAGACCGGCCCAAGCCTGTTGCCGGCCCGGGGAAGCCGTTGTGAAGGTAGAATACTGCGGGATTTGCGGGACCGATGTTCACAGCTACATGCACGAGGGCATTATTTCGCCGCCGACGGTGCTAGGCCATGAAACTGTGGGGACCGTTGCGGAACTAGGGCAGGGAACCGATACGTTCAAGATTGGCGATCGGCTGTGGGGCCGCCGGGAAACTGCGGAAAGTGCCACAACTGCCTGCAGGGCCGCGCAAGCATCTGCACCAATGGATTTGAGCGGACCACGGGCATTACGCCGAAGACCGACGGCGGCTATGCCGAGTATCTTCTGGTGCGCGATCCGAAGAAGATGCTGCTGCCGATTCCGGCGAATGTGAGCTTTGAGGAGGCGGCGCTGTTCGATATCATCGGGACCGCATTCCATGGCATACGGAGATCGTGCTTCAAAGTAGGCGATACGGTTCTGGTGAGCGCGCTGGGCCGATCGGGATTTCAGCCATCATGCTGCTGCGGCTTGCGGGCGCAGGGAAACTGATCGCGATCGAGGTGAGCGAAGAGAGATTGCAATTGGCGCTACAATATGGCGCGGACGTGGCGCTGAACCCGGCGCAACTGGGAGACAAGCTGGCTGAGAAGGTGCGCGAACTGACGGACGGCAAAGGCGTGGATATTGCGTTTGAGTGCGCCGGGGCGCCGGCTTCAGTGAACTCGTGCATCGATCTGGTGCGCAGTGGCGGGCAGGTACTGCTGATCGGCGTTGCGGGACAACCGACGTCCATCGTGACTGCACGCGTGGTGCCGCGCGAAGTGGAGCTGACCACGTCGTTTGTGTACGGTGCCGCGGAGATTGCGATGGTGTTGAACTTCATCGCTGAGGGGCGGCTGCCGGAGGCCAAGAAGATGGTCACCGACATCATCAAGATGGACGAGGTGATAGACCGGGGGCTGGAGCGGCTTTCGAAGAAGAACGATCAGACGAAGATCCTGCTGGCGCCAAACAAGAAATAGAGAACAGATTTTGAGCGCCATCGTGCGCGCAAGAGCGAAAGGACGTTTGAAATGTCTACGGGAAATGCGCTGGCTGAGAGTGAAAAGAAGATGGCGAGCGAGGTTGATCGCTTTCCGGGGTTCCGCTGGTGGGTCCTCGTTCTGGCGTCGCTGGGATTCATCTCCATGCAGCTGATTAACCTCTCGGTGGCGCCGCTTGTGCCGGTCATCGCCACCAATCTGCACGATCCGGGCACAGCTACAAATGTGCTGATGACCTCATTTCTGCTTTCGGGCTGTGTGATGACCTTGGTTCCTTTTCTCGGTCAGCCGATAGGCGTAGCGTTTTCCATCGCGGGCGAGCAGTCCGTGGGCTTTGATCTTGCGCAGGCCGTAGCGGAGTTGGTTGAGGCCGTAGCGGAGTTGGTTGAGGCCGTAGCGGTTTTGGCGGATGCGGTACCGCACCAAGACCGTGTAGATGCTCCGGTGCTACACTCGGTCGGGCGAGATGTTTCGTGAGAACGCGGCAGCCAGCCTCGAGTATAAGCGCGAACCAATCCCGGGAAGTTCCACTTCCTGGCCGTTGGCCTTTTCTAACAGATCCTTTGCAAACAGGGAAAAGAAACTTTGAGAAATATGGAGGGAAAGATGAAGATCCTTGGAATTACCTGTGGCAGAAGCAACAGCAACACGGAGATTCTGGTCAAGGAAGCCTTGATGGGAGCTGAAGAGGCTGGCGCCGAGGTGGGACTGGTGCGCCTGCATGATCTCACGATCAAGCCGTGCACCGGATGCAACGCATGTGTCATAGACCTGTTTGAGAAGGGCGGATCAGGGCATTGCCACACGATCAGAGATGACGACTTCAATTTCATTAACGACAAAATCCTGGACTGCGATGGGCTGGTAGTAGGATCGCCGATCTACGAAAAGAGCCCCAGCGGCCAATTGAAGAGCTTGAATGATCGCATGGGCCCGTCACACGACATGGCATTTCAGACCATCGCCCGCGACATGCGCCAGGCCAAGGGCATCACCATGGGAACGGGCCCCGATCCGCGCTTCTTCAAGCAGCGCGCGCCATCCTGATCGGCGTCGGCGGCAACGAGTGGGATACGCTGGCTGCTCCTCTACTTCAACTGTTTGTCTTTTCCATGCAGATTGAGGTCCTGGATACGATCATCGCCAACTGGGTCGCTCTGCCCAAATCCGTGCTCTTTCGCGAGGATTTGCGACGGGGCGAACAACCCGGGCAAACACCTGGCCGAGTGTTTGAAGCGGGACGTCACCCCTGCCGACTATATCGGCGAAAAGGGCATCTGCCCGATATGCCACTCCAAACTGGTGGAGATTCTCGAAGGCGACAGCAACTATCCCGCCATCTCGGCATTTGCGGTGTGCGTGGTACTCTCAGCGTGACCGAGGGCAAGGTGAAGTTTGACATCAAGGAAGAAGACCGGCGGCACTCCCACGTTCTGCTTTCAGGCAAATTCGAGCACGCGCGCGAACTCCAGGAGCGCCGCTGGTGCCACATCCCAACATGCACGAGATTCCGCAACGATTTAAGAAATACGAGAAGTATCTCAAGCCCTCGAAGCCGGTAAGGGCTGCCGTTAAAGCGGATCAGTGAACCACGCGGCGCGGGCGGAAGCCATTGAAATCTTTCGCCTTGCGGCGGAGCGCCCGGCTCGGCACGCAGGGAGGGTTGATGGAAATCTTGGGCATTGCGTGCTTAATGGCAACTACAAGGGGACAATGATGAGTACCAGTGAAGTGCTGAATTCCGCCGAAAGGCAAAGGTCAATTACTAGAAGCGCGTTGTGGATACTCTGCAACTGAGGCAGCCGGATTGCGTGCCGATCTTCGCGACGAATCCCTTATCTTGGTTGTTCGATGGTTTGGTAGGGAATGAACGTGTGCTCGATGGCGCCGAATGGGGAGCGTCCGGTCCGATCCAGGGCTTCAATGTGTACGCGGTTGTGGAAGCGCAGCCAATCGGTTTTTGCCTCGCCGTGTTCCAGAACCTCAAGGGCGCGCCGCTCGGCGATGCATCCGGTGCCGGCGGAAGCGTCTTCGTTAGAGACTGTGCCGGAGCCGATGATGGTTCCCGCGCCAAGAGTGCGCGTTCTGGCGGCATGCGCAATCAGATCGTAAACGAGAAACCCATCTGATCCGTGGCCAGGTTGCCCAAGCGATTGCCATTGATGCCAACCTCCATGCGAAGATGGACCCGCCCGCCACGCCAGGCATCGCCTAATTCGTCGGGCGTTACGGCAACGGGAGAGAAGACGCAAGTGGGTTTGCATTGGATCATGCCGAAGCCCAGCGTCATTTCTGCAAGAGCAGACGCGCAGACTAACATCGTCAAAGAGAACCAGCAGGCGCACGTGGGCGGCGGCCTGCGTACTGGTAACGCCCATGGGCACAGCATCAGTGATGATGCCTAGCTCCGCCTCGATGTCGATACCGTGTTCCTCGCTGGGAAGGGGCATGGCCGCACGGGCGCCAAGAAATGCGTCTGAGGCGCCCTGATACATGAGCGGGTGCTTGACCTCAAGCGAAGCTGTGGAGAGGTTGAGGCGCGCACCATGCGTTGTCCGTGGGAGAGGAACAAAGATCCGTCGATAAACTGCGGGGCGCGGGGAAGGGGCGCAGCCGCGGCGGCCGGGTCGAATTCGAAAGTGTCCGGGGCACGGCCGGCATCAAGCAGGTTCGATCGCTCTTTGAGCCTTTCCTCCAAATCCGGCCAGGATTCGAGCGCCGTGCGCAGATTGGGCGCGATATCTGCGGCAGGTACGGCGCGGCTCAGTCGCGCGACACCACAACCAGGTTTCCGTCGGGAGTTCCATCCTGAAGTGTTGCCAGCTTCATCTTCTAACCTCCTTGGACCAAGCCGGTGCGGTGGAATTTGCTGTGCCGACGGCTGGAATGCAGTCTATTGCGCGGTCTTTATTGCGCAGTCCAGCCGCCATCCACGGCGATGTTTTCGCCTTGATCGACGAAGCGGCGGGCGAGACGAGAAACAGAATTGTGCCGGCCACCTCTTCCACCGTTCCCAGACGCCCCAGAGGAATCCGATTCAACGCCCAATCGGAAAATGCCGGATCGCGAGCGAAGAACGGCGCGGTCAAGGCGGTCTTGAGAAATGTGGGTGCGACGGAGTTGGAGCGGATGCCGTGGGGGGCTAACTCGACGGCCATGGCTTTATTCAGTCCCTCCAGCGCGTGCTTCACCATGCAATAAACGGTGCGTCGCGTCGAGCCGACGCGTCCCATTTGCGAGGTGACGTGCACTACAGAAGACCCGCCGGCGATCCGTTGATCGGGCGGCGTCTCGAGGATCTTGCGCACGGCCGTTTGCGCCACCAGAAATCCGCGCGAACCGTCAACGAGATCATGCGATCCAGGTCCTTTTCCTTCACATCGACGAATTCAGCGGGAATGTTGGTTCCGGCGTTGTTCACCAGGATGTCCAATCGCGGAAGTTGCCCGATCGCGGCGCGGACGGCGTTGCTGTCGCACACGTCGCAAATGCAGGGCGTGGCTTTGCCGCCCTCGGCGTGAATGTTTTCGGCTACCGTGTCAAGTTCGGCGGCCGTCCGGCTCATCAGAACCACATCGGCGCCCGCGCGGGCCAGCAATTCTGCCGTTGCCGCGCCCAAGCCTCTGCCGGAGCCCGTCACGAGTGCGACCGCGTTTCGCAGCACTGGAGCAATGGTTTCTGCTTTGCAATCGGGCATGGCTTATCGCGGCTCCACAAGAGCCGGTTCATTGGCAGTTTTGCCCGGATGACCGTATCGCCGTACGCGCAGATCGGCTTGCTCCTTATGCCCAGAATCGTTCGATGGCGCAGAGCCGCGAGCCGTACTGGCCGATGAGAACGCTGGCTTCCGGCGTGAGCTGCTGATAGCTGCAGGTCTTCATAAACTTGCCCACCCACAGGCCGCCGGTATAGCGCGCGGCGCCGCGTGTGGGCAG
>CAWHUK010000004.1:0-97389 GCA_963832535.1 uncultured Acidobacteriota bacterium | reverse complement strand
GAGTGTAAACACGAAGCTAATCGCAACTTCCGCTATTAGCGGCATTCATAAAGTTGTAGCACAGGCCAAAGACTATCTGGCGCGCGCCATCGCAGCAAAAAGGGGTTGATGCAGCCGTGGCTTTCCCGGATACGAATCGTCTTGCCTGTGATCTATTCAATGCTCGGTGAAAAGATTAGCAAGCTCTCCGAACTCGAGGGTGTCATTGGCGAATGTGACCGGCTGTTGCCTGCCATTCCATCCGAGAAAGTCTCGCTCCCCTACCTGGGGGACACGCTGGACGCAGGAATGGCGACGCTGTTTGCCTTCGAGATAGTCGAAGCCTGCAAATATCTGATCGGACCGAATCCGGTCAACGGGATTTGGCTCGGAGCTGCATCCGACGTCATCATTCGCGAGCGCGGCATTGAGTTCGTCGACGGCTCGGCTCCCGGTTTCGCCGCAGTGGTAGGCGCCGCTCCAACCAAGGAGGATGCTGTCCGCATTGCCCGTGCGTTGCAGGAGAGGAACCTCTACACGTTTATCGCCGGCAACACCAACGGTGTTTCGTTCGCCGAACAACTGGAAGAGGCCGGCGTGCAGACAGGCTGGGAACCCGCCTGGTGCCCTTCGGCAAGGATATCTCGGCGGCCATCTATGCTCTGGGCTTCGCCAATCGCGCCGCACTGAGCTTCGGCAACGTCAAGCCAGGCGACTACGAGCGTAATTTGCACTACAACAAGGACCGCGTCTTTGCCTTTGTCATGGCCCTTGGCGAAGTGACGGACGAGAAATATGCGGCTGCCGCGGGAGCCATCTCTTACGGCTTCCCCACGATTGCCGATACGGATATTCCGGAGGTTCTTCCCACCGGCATTTGCACCTATGAGCACGTTATCGCCAATGTGCCCATTGACCACATGGTTGAAAAGTGCCTTGAGGTGCGTGGCTGCAAGGTCAAAATAACCAAGATCCCAATTCCGGTTACCTACGGCGCGGCCTTTGCAGGCGAGCGCATTCGCAAGGAAGAGACCTACGTCGAATTCGGTGGTAACCGTAGCCAGGCGTTTGAATATGTAACCACACGCAATCTCGATAGAGATTGAAAACGGAAAGATTACTGTTGTCGGACCGGATATCGATGCGATTAGAGCCGGGCACCGCGCTGCCGCTAGGTATTTGGGTCGAAGTGGCCGGCCGCAAGATGCAGACCGACTTCGAACCGATTCTCGAGCGCCAGATCCACCACTTGATCAACGGTGGAGAGGGCATCTGGCACATGGGGCAGCGGGACATCTGCTGGCTCCGCATCAGCAAAGCCGCCAAGGAAAAAGGATTCACCTTCCGGCACTTCGGAGATATTCTCCACGCGCGGCTTATCAACGATTATCCGGCCATTGTCGATAAGGTTCAGGTCACGCTCTTCACCGAAAAGGAAGAGGTTGACCGCCGGCTGGTGCAGGTTCGCGAGGTCTACCGCGCCCGCAATCAGCGCATGGAACAGATGACGGATGATTCGGTAGATACGTTCTATTCATGCCTGCTCTGCCAAAGCTTCGCGCCCAGTCACGTTTGCGTGATCACGCCTGAACGCCTCGGACTCTGCGGCGCCTACAATTGGCTCGACGGCAAAGCTGCTTACGAGATCGACCCTACGGGTGCAAACCAGCCTCTGCTGAAGGGCACTTGCATCGATCCAGTGCGCGGCCAGTGGGAGAATATCAACAAATACGTGTGGGCCAACTCCAAGCAGACCGTCACGAACGTCAACGCCTATTCGATGATGGAAAATCCTATGACCAGCTGCGGATGCTTCGAAGCGGTGGTGGCTCTGCTGCCGGAGTGCAACGGCGTGATGATTGTGAATCGCGAGTATATGGGCGATACGCCAGCCGGAATGAAGTTTTCCACCCTGGCCTCAGTCACGGGCGGTGGGCAGCAAAACCCTGGCTTCGCTGGCATTGGAAAAACCTACATTACCAGCCGCAAGTTCATCTCCGCCGAAGGCGGTCATAAACGAATTGTCTGGATGCCGAAAGCCTTGAAGGAAGCAATGAAGGAAGAGTTGGAGCTAATCGGAAAGCGCCTGGAAATTGAGAACTTCGTGGACCTGATCGCCGACGAAACCATAACCACGGATCCCAACCAACTTCAGGAATACATGCAGACGATCAATCACCCCGCTCTTTCGATGTGGGACATCACTGAACCCTCACCGGAAGCTGCGGCCGTAGATGCGGAGCGGGCAGTAGCGGTCTAGGACTGACTTGGTGATCTCGTAATCGCGCCCATAGACTTTGGTGGCCCAGGTTTCGATTTTGAGACCTGGGAAACCAGGAGTTCTCGCGGTTGCGGTCTAGGACGGGAGTCCAGGATGTGGGACGGAGAGCATGAGGGATCGGTAGAATTAAAGATTCTGCTGACACTGGATAATCTCCGCTCTGGCCGAAGCAGTGTGTGCCTGGAACAGGATGCATAACCAACAATCGCGAGGAACGCAATTATGCCATTCAATAGAAAACCGAAAACATTCACGCCAAATGGCGCCGTGAGCTTTGGAGACGGCGAGCGTGCTGTGACCTTAGGCGGCGGAAATACGTCCCCTCTCTGCTTTTTCGATGCTAAGCCGAGTAACCTTCCGGCAGTGGGTATCGAGATCACGGACACTGGCGCTGACACTGCTAGTCTCCCGCTACTTGCTGCCTCTTATGACGGCGCGGTGACTTTGGCCGAACGGGCTGTACGCGCAGCGAATCTAAATGGAGTTGACTTTGTTTGCCTGCGTTTTGAAGGTGCTGACCCTTTCGGGCTTAACCGTTCCGCCGAGGATTGCGCAAAGCTCGCGCAAGAAGTCGCCGCTGCCTGTCCCAAACCACTCTGTGTAGCCGGTTGCAAAAATGTTGAGAAGAATACCGAACTATTCAAAGCCCTGGGGGCGGCCCTTCAGGATCACAATGTCCTTTTCATTTCGGCAGAAGAGGGGAATTACAAGACGGTCGGCGCCGCTACGGCTCTCGCCTATGGGCACGAAGTAGTGGCAGAATCCCCTGTGGACATCAATCTCGCCAAACAACTCAACATTCTTATGACACAACTTGGAGTTCCGAAAAACAAGATTGTCATGAACCTCGGTTCTGCCGCCGCTGGTTACGGGTTTGAATATTTGTCTTCTGTCATGGACCTTGTCAAAGCGGCAGGGCTGGAACAAGGCGATGGCATGCTTCAAATGCCGGTCATCACCCCTGTTTCCACCGAAGCATGGTCGGTGAAGGAGTCGATCCTACCACAAGCCGACATGCCCGAATGGGGTGATTTGGAACAACGTGGAATTCAGATGGAGACCGTTACAGCGGCGGCCTGCCTTGCCTCTGGCTCCGATGCCGTGATCCTGCGGCACCCGGTATCGGTAGAGAAAACTGCGGCGCTCATCGCCGCACTGGTTTAAAGGATGAAAAGATATGGCGCTTAAGGGACTCGACATCTTCAAATTGACGCCCAAGACAAACTGCAAGGATTGCGGCAGCCCAACTTGTATGGCATTTGCCATGAAAGTCGCTCAGGGAGCGATTTCCATCTCTGAATGCCCTCATATGTCAGCTGAAGCTCTGGCTAAGCTCTCGGCGGCCACAGAACCTCCGATGAAAACCATCGAGGTCGGCGTTGGAGAATGCGCTTATAAGCTGGGCGGAGAAACCGTCATGCTGCGCCACGAAAAGACGCTGATCAATCAGAATCTCTACGGAATCTTCCTCTCTGCCGAGATGCCGGATTCCGCTATCGATGCGCTTTTGGCGGAAATGGTAAAGATCGACTACGAACGCATTAGCACCCGTATGTATGTGGAATGCGTGCTTCTGAAGTGCGGCGCCAACACCGCGCGCAATATCGAGGTGGCAAAGAAGGTGCTTGGCCTTGGACGGGAGCTCATTCTCGAATGTGCCGATGCCGAGGCTGCCAAGGCGGTCGTCGAGGCAACAAAAGAAGCCAAACCCGTACTGTGCGGAGCGAACGCGGCAAACTGGGAGGCGATGAATGCAGTAGCCAAAACTGCTGGAATCGTCCTTGGCGTCTCGGGCGCCGATCTGAATGAGCTGCACAACACGGTAGAGAAGCTGGAAGCCGCCGGCAACCACAATCTGATATTGGGCCTCGGCTCAGCTTCTATTAAGGAAGCTTTTGCAAACGCAGTGGAAATCCGCCGCGCCGCCCTTAAGGACGGTGATCGCAGTTTCGGTTATCCTTCCATCGTAAACCTGGCCGCTTTGGCGCCCGGCGATATCGTGACTCAGGCGTCGCTCGCATCGCTCTTTACCGTGCGGTACGGCTCGATCATCATCATGGAGCGCATCGGATACGCCGAGGCACTCCCGCTCTTCGGTCTCCGGCAGAATATCTTTACCGATCCGCAGAAACCCATGCGGGTGACTCCTGGAATTTATCCGATCGGCGGGGCAAACGAGAATTCCATCTGCTGCCTCACGGTGGATTTCGCGCTCACTTATTTCGTGGTCTCTGGCGAAATCGACCGCTCACACGTGCCAATTAATCTGCTTGTTCCCGACGCCGGCGGCTATTCTGTCCTGACTGCCTGGGCGGCAGGAAAGCTCTCTGGCGCCTCCATTGCTAAGTTCATTCAGGAATTTGAAATCGATTCGAAGATCAAAAATCATACCCTGATCATGCCGGGCAAGGTAGCTGTCTTGAAGGGCGCCCTGGAAGACAAGCTTCCCGACTGGAAGATCGTGGTTGGCCCCAATGAGGCAATTCAGCTTGTGAAGTTCTTGAAAGACTTCCAATAAAGGAGCACGTAATGGGCAAATTTGTCATGATCGGCGAGAGGATCCATTGTATTTCGCCGGCCATTCGCGATGCGATGGCAAACAGGAATCCGGAACCGATTCTACAGCGCGCCACGGAACAGTTGAATGCGGGCGCAGCCTACCTGGACGTGAACATCGGACCGGCGGAGGATACGGGCGAGGAACTCATGAAGTGGGCCGTAAAGCTTCTTCAGGAAAACTTCGACAATATCCCTCTCTCGCTCGATACCGCGAACAAAAAGGCGATCGAGGCCGGAATCTCGGTGTACAACCGCAGCAAAGGCAAGCCGATCATCAACTCCGCCAACGCGGGCGACCGCATCGAAAATATTGACCTCGCCGCCGCAAATGACGCCATCGTTCTGAGCCTGTGTTCCAAGGCTGGTGTGGCGTCTAGGAATGAAGAACGCATGGCGTATTGCCAGGAGATGCTGGAGAGGGGCATGTCGCAGGGCATGGAAGCTGAAGACCTCTGGTTCGATCCGCAATACCTCGTGATCAAAGGAATGCAGGAATGCTTGCTCGAAATGCTTGAGTTCATCAGGTTGGTTACTGAAATGGGCCTCAAGACAACGGGCGGCGTTTCAAATTCCTCCAACGGCATGCCGAAAAACATCCGCCCGATCATGAATGCCACTTTGATTGCAATGTCAATTGCGAACGGTCTCAGTAGTGCGATCGTCAACCCCTGCGAGCAACGGGTGAATGAGACCATCCGATCTTGCGACATCATCCGCAACAACACCCTCTATGCGGATTCGTATCTCGAAATCTAGAGGTATACGAGCTACGATTGTCGGAGTCAAGCCGCGAAAGTAGGCGACCTCCTCATTCACACCCAGGGAAATGTCGAAGTTACTGTGAGAATTGATGGGCAGGATAACATTTCAACTGGAGGGGGGCGAGGAGGTCGCCATTTCTGCCCCCCCCGGCGAGAACCTGCTGGCATTGGCGCGAAAGGCCAATGTCGCCATCGATGCGCTGTGTTCTGGAAACCTGTCCTGCGGAAAATGTAGAGTCAGGCTTCTGAGCGGCGAACTTGACTCTGAGGAAACGATACATATAGACAAGGCATCGTGGGACGCCGGTTGGCGCCTCGCATGCGCCAGCACCGTGAGCGGAGACGCCGCGGTTATGGTTCCCGAGATTGCGTCCGCCTATCAGAGCCGCATGAAGGTGGCCGACCTGTCATCTGCGGATGAGATGGCAGCGTTTAATGCCCTTCAAGCCGCCATGGAGGGGGCGGGCCTCACAAAAATAAATGACATAAAGTCGTTCACGGTCCAAATGGAGATGCCCACCCTCTCCGACACGATGCCAGACAATGAGCGGCTCTTGCGGGCAATCTGCGCAGCAACAGGGATGCGGAACGTCAAGTTGCCATACTTCGCGCTTAAGAAATTGCCAAACCTTCTTCGGCAAAATGAATTCAATCTGCGATGCATATTTGAGAAGTCTGAAGATTCGCTTGAAATTCTTGACCTGCTGCCCAACACAGATACTCTTCCTGTCTGCGGCCTGGCTGTAGATATCGGAACGACGACGGTGTGCGGTCTCCTGGTCGATATGGAAACCGGAAAGATTCTAGCCAAGGCCAGCACCGGAAATGGGCAGATCCGCTATGGCGCGGATGTGATCAATCGAATTGTCGAGCAGCAAAAAACCGGCGGGGCCGACCGGCTTCAAAGGGCCATCGTCGGCGAGACGCTCTTGCCGCTCATTGATCTTATGTGCCATGCGGCGGCCATACCAAAGAACCGCATTTACCGCATAACCGTCGCCTCCAACACCACGATGAACCACCTTTTGCTCGGTGTGGATGCAAATGCCTTGCGCACGGAGCCGTATATTCCCACGTTTTTCGAAATTGATCCCTTATTCACACAGGATCTAGGCATTGAACTTGCTCCGAGCGCAAAACTCCAGCTCGCGCCAAATATCGGAAGCTACGTGGGCGGGGATATTACCGCCGGTACTTTGGCGGGCATGATGTGGAACAGACCGGATCTATCACTGCTGATAGACCTCGGCACGAACGGAGAAATAGTATTCGGCAACAGCGAGTTTCTCATGGCGTGCGCCTGCTCGGCCGGACCTGCTTTCGAGGGGGGCGATATCAGTTGCGGTATGCGGGCTATGGATGGGGCAATCGAGGCATGCGTCATAGACAAAGATACAATGGAGCCGGTTCTCTCTGTGATTGGCGGCGTGCGGCCTGTCGGCCTTTGCGGCTCCGGAATCATCGACGTAATTGCGGAGTTGTTTCATGCAAGGATCATTAACGGCAAAGGCAAGTTCATTCGTGAAGGGAAGCGCATCGAGTTTGACGAATTCGGTGTCGGCAGCTTTGTCTTGGCGTTCGCGGATGAATCGGAGACCGGGCGCAGCATAACGATTACCGAAGTGGATATCGATAATTTGATACGTGCAAAGGGCGCTATCTTCTCCGCAACTACAACCCTTCTGGGTTCACTCGGATTTTCGCTGACAAAAGTCGAACACATTTCCGTAGCGGGCGGAATCGGCAGTGGCATCAACTTCAAGAATGCAATCCGGATTGGCATGTTCCCCGATGTTCCGCTCGAAAAGTATCGTTATATAGGAAACTCGTCTCTCGCCGGAGCTTACGCCACACTCATTTCAAAAGCAGCGGCAGTCCGCCTGCATAAGCTTGCAAAAAGCATCACCTATTTGGAATTGAGCGTCCAGCCCCGATACATGGACGCTTTTACCGCTGCATGTTTTTTGCCGCACACCAACGGCGCGTTATTTCCATCGGCAGGGGTTGAATAAGAGGGACCGAGCTGGGTGAGAGTGTGTTGCCTTCAGAACCAAAAGCGGAGAGAAATTTGCTGTACCCGTGGTTTTGTCAGGGTCGCGCCATATACGCCGAATTCTCCACTGGTTGTCATGTTCTGTAAAGAAGTGAGCGGATTCACGTCAAAGCGTACTGAGTTCGAAACATTGAAGACGTCCCACGCAAATTTGAGGCCGCTGTTTTCGCGCACCTTCCAACTCTTCGACAGGCTGGCATCGGCGCCGAAGTAGCCATCGCCGCGGAAATTGTTCCGTTGCCCGGCTTCTCCAGGGTAAGGATTGCGCATATTGGCTAATGCTTCTTGAGAGTCCGCAAAGACTTGCGGTGCTCCATTGCCGTCGATATGAGTATGGGTCTCGATCGGTCCAGTCTGGATCATGTTGCTCTTCTCATCCCAATTGGTTCCCCAACCCGCTCCGCTGATAACGCTGAACGGTAGTCCGCTGGTCCAGCGCGTGACTCCGGAAAATTGCCAGTTACCGATCGCGCCATTCAGCCACCGGCCCGCTCCGCCCACCAATGCCTTTCCTCTTCCAACCGGCAACTCCGCCACCCAATTCCCGGTGATCAGGTGCCTGACATCGAAGTCAGAAACCGCATAATTCAAGCGCGGTTTCCATGCATTGAGTATGGCTCCGAAACTGCTGCCTGCGCTGGTACCGGTGCTTGAAGAAAACAAGGTACGCTCGTCATCGGATCCCATATCGAGCGACTTGGAAAAGGTGTAGCTCAACTCCGTTTGCACGCCGTGACTCGCCTTGCGCAGCAGCTTGAATTGGACCGCGTTATAGTTACTGCTTCCGATCGAAGACCACGCAAACATGCTGGCATATTGGCGCGGCCAGAAGCGGTTGGTCTGGCCCCCGCAGCCTGGAGTGCAGAGAATATCCAGCATGTAGAGCGATCCGGTTTCGTTGCCGGGAAGCCAGATATTGTAAATATTTTGAGTAGCGGAAAGACCGCTCCCGGCCGCATCGGGGAACATATCTTCGAAATAAGGAATCTTGGCCACGTTCGCCGCCTTGACACCCGCGTACTGCTGTTTGGAAAGCTCAGTGGCAGCCGAGAAATAGTCCTGGCCCGATTGCGGATCCACGAGATCCAGCGGTTGCGCCAGATCGATCTGCTGCAACTCATGGCGGCCGAACCTGCCTATATATGCGATCTCCATGATGAATCCCCGGGGCAGTTCGCGCTGGATGGAAAACTCCAACGAGTGCGCGTATGGCGTTGTCATATGGTCGTCCAGGCCGTGGGCGATTTCAAAACCCGTCCAGAGCGGATCGTTCGGCGCCAGTGCCGGGTAGCTGATCGTGCTCGTCGGCGTGCCTGTGATATTAAACAGATCGTGAATCCCGGTAAAACGCGGCGAGGTATCCGGTGTAAGTAGATTGGTCGGATTGGTAATACTTTCACTTAGTCCAAACGAACCGTACTGGTCAAAAAGATTTACGATTCCTTCGCCATAGTGGTCGTAGTACATCCCATAACCGGCGCGTATCGAGCTTTTGTCTGCTCCGCCGAAAAGTTTGTGCCAGAATCCGTCCGCTGCTGCGGGCGAAAACACAATCGAAATTCGGGGCGCGATGTTTGCTTTCTGCATCGGCCAGTACGCCTTTTTGCCGCGCGCCTGTCCCGATGGCGCAAAGTAGACGTCGGGCTGCACGCTGTTGCCCAGCGCCGCCTGTTGACCGCGCGTCTTGAACCACTGGTCAATGTCGATGGTGGGTTGCGCCTGCTGACCATGCATCTCAAAGGGCGTTTGCAGCAGGGAATGGCGCAAGCCGAATGTCAATGTAAGGCGCGGACGCAAATGCCAAGAGTCCTGCGCATAGTACTCAAACTCGTTGTTTTTGAATTCGCGATTCAGCATGGCGCCATCGGGGAGCAGGCTCGCCGAGTTTCCGTCCTGCGCGATCCGGTAATTGGCCTGCGTGGTCACCAGGTCCAAAAGTCCGGCAAGATTGGCCATTGCAAAGCTATAAGAATCCGCAAAACTACTATCTACCGCCGGATACCCGAAGGCCGCCGGGTCGAAGCTCTGCCCGGTATTGGCAATGCCGGCATCGGCCAGCGCGTAGGCGTTGGTATAGCCATAGTTATAAGACAAGGCGTCGGAATTGCGGTGATCGTAAATCAGCCGGTAATTCGCGCCGAATTGAATCGTATGCTGTTTGCGGATCAAGGTTAGCTCGTCGACGATGTTATGAACGGGAACATCGACGATCGTCGTCCTGGTCTCGGCGTTGAGCGGACTGATGTTATAAAAATTGGCGTACTGTCCCTGGCCGATGCCGCGGCTGGCGCTGCCCTGTCGAATAAATCCGTAGCGGAGATTGTTGATGAGATAAGGGGAGACATTCCATGTATCTCCCACGGCAAATCCCTTGCTGTTATCCCAAACGGTTGCGCTGGCCGGCTCTGAGGGAAACTGCGGCGCGCTGAAGCTCTTGTCGTTCTGCAGATTGCCCCTGGCGAAGAGCCAGTTGCGATGCGTCGGCATGTAATCGAAGCGCGCTATATAGGTGTTCAACGATGCTGGGTCCGGCGCCGGCCAGGTGTAGGACGCAGTGTTCAGGCCATCGCCGGCGGAAAGCCCATTCGGCGCCGGATACTGGTTCAGTACCGTGAGCACGTTCGGGTCTACGCCCGGTCCCCACGGACAGGCGCCATTTGCCAAACAGTTCGGGTCCATTGCCGCAATCTGCGCAGGGCTGAGCATGATCGGAGAGCTGCCTGCAACCAGATACTGGATATTCCCGGAGCGCATCGAGGCGGTGGGAACCGTGAGCGTCTCCTGCTGATTTTCCTCGGTTCGCTGCCCTTCGTAATTGACAAAGAAGAACGCTTTGTCTTTCTCGATCGGACCGCCTAGCGAAACGCCAAAGGTATTACGAATTAGTTTTCCGGGCACATCGGGCAGACCATACGACGCCTCCGCCTGCTTGTTAAACCAGTCGTTTGCCTCTCCCAGCGAACTCCGGTTGTACTCATAAAGGCTCCCCTGCATCCGATTGGCGCCGCTTTTGGTGACCACGCTGACTTGCGATCCGGATGAACGCCCGCTGTCGGCCCCATAGCCGCCGGTAGTTACGCGAAACTCCTGCACGGAATCGAGCGTAGAGCGGAGCACTCCCGTAAAGGCGTAGCCGTTCACCTGATCGTTGTTATCCACGCCATCCAAGGTGATGTTTCCCTGGTCGGAGCGGCCGCCTGCCGAGGCCCCGCTACGGCTGTCGTAACTCTGGTCGTTCCAGTCCCCGAGATAGAGCACTCCGGGTTGCAGGCTGAGCAAATCCGGAACATTGCGGCCCTCCATGGGAAGAGACTGAATGGTTGCATCATCGACCGCATTCCCCAGGCTGGCATCCACCAAGTTCAATGCATTCGCTTCTCCACTTACCTCCACCACCGTATTCAGCTCCTGCAAAGAAAGCGGGAAATTGACAGTGGCCGGTTGATCCACCAGCAACTCGGCAACTTTCGACTGCATGGCGAAGCCCTTGGCCGCAACCGAGATTGTGTACGTTCCGAAGGGAATCTGATAAAACCGGTATTGGCCCTGCGCGCCGGTGAGGGCCTGGTTTGTGAACCCGGTCTCCTTGTTCTCCAAAACCACCTGGGCGCCAGCGATTACCGCGCCAGACGAGTCTGTCACTTCGCCCCGCAAGGACGAAGAACTCTGGGCAATCGTGGCGAACGCCGAACAGATAAACCAGGGAATCAAAAGTAACTGCCAACGCCAATGCATTCGGTTTGTCCTTATTGCTCACGCAACGAGCAGTCAATGCGTGGTTACAGAGACTGCGCCTGCCGCGAGTATCTTGCATCACGCGCGAGGGGCAGGCCGGTCACGCGAAAAATGGCATCCAAATCGAGGGCGCGGCCAAACGTATCCGCCAGCAGGTCCAACTGCTGCCGGCGCCGTTCGCTCCACGCGACCAACTCCTGCGGAGCGCTCATCTGAAGCGCGGCGCGCGAGCAACGCAGAAATTCATGCCGGAAGGAGTCATGGTCGAAGAGTCCGTGCAGATAGCTGCCGAAGACGCGCCCATCGGCCGAGACGCATCCATCGGGCACGGTTTGCGCCGCATCGCCTTGCCGCGCAATGAAGGCAAACGGCTCGGCTCCGTCAAGGTATTCCGTTGTGCCCAGGTGAATCTCGTAGCCGCAAAACTCGTGTGGATCGGCCTTTTGACCGAATAGCGATTTGCCGGAGAGCCGTCCGCGCGCGGGAACGGTGACTTTGTCGCGCTCCATGATCGTGCGCACAGGGAGCAGGCCGAGCGCCACTTCGCTTCCCGCGCGCTCCAGTCCATGCGGGTCGAGAATCTCCTTGCCCAGCATCTGAAAGCCGCCGCAAATTCCTACGATCAGTCCTCCTTTACGCGCATGTTGTTTGAGCGCCGGCTCAAATCCGCGCTCCCGCAGCCAGTCGAGATCGTCCGCTGTCTGCTTGCTGCCGGGCAGGACGATGACGTCCGCCAGCTGCCAGGCTCGCCGGGATCGTGAAAGTGCTTGAGGGCCACGGAGGGCTCCGCGGAGAGAGGATCGAAGTCGGTGAAGTTGGAGATCGAGGGAAAGGCAATGACCCCAATCTGCAGTTTCCGCGCAGGCGCCAGCCGCTCCGTCCACGGCGCTTGATCGCGCCGGTCGAATCCAACACTGTCTTCTTCGTCCAGCGACAAATTGCCCAGATACGGAATCACCCCCATGCAGGACTTGCCCAGCCGCTGCTCGATCATGCGAATCCCCGGCCAAAGCAGCGAGACATCGCCGCGAAACTTGTTGATAACGAAGCCGGCAATGCGGCCGCGCTCGTCCTCGTCCAGCAGTTCGCAGGTTCCCAGCAAAGAGGCGAAGACGCCGCCGCGGTCGATGTCTCCCACCAACAAACACTGCGCACGGGCGAGCTTCGCCATGCGCATGTTCACAATGTCGTTCTCTTTCAAATTGATCTCGGCCGGAGAACCGGCGCCCTCCAACACGATGACATCGTGACGCGCAGCCAGGAAGCGATAACTCTCTTCGACGATCGGCAGCAGCGATGCGACTGTAGTTTCCTGATAGTTGCGCGCATCGAGATTGCGCCACACCACGCCCTGCACCACAATTTGCGCGGCAGTGTCGCTGCCGGGTTTGATGAGAACCGGATTCATGTGCACGGACGATGCGATTCCGGCGGCCTCGGCTTGCAGCGCCTGCGCGCGCCCTATCTCGTACCCGTCCGGAGTGGCCGCCGAATTCAGCGCCATGTTCTGAGCCTTGAATGGCGCTACGCGATACCCCGCTCGTGCGAAGATACGGCACAACGCGGCCGTCACCAGCGATTTGCCCACATGCGAGCCGGTGCCTAGCACCATGATGGCCCTCGCTGTCATGGCGTCGCCTCCCGCGGCCTGCAAGATGGTGAGCAGGCGGCCACAACCACCGCCCCATAGGGCGCGGTTCTTGTCCAGGCTTCCTCCTCGGAAAAGCCGAAGAACTCTGTCAGAGCGTAGCTCATCACGCCGAGATGAGTGACAACGGCGATCGTCCGGAGAAGCGATTCGCGCAGCAATGGCTCAAGTGCCGCGTCGATTCTTGCTTTAAAGATTGAATATGCTTCCCCGCCCGGTGCGCCACGCGGAGGAAATTCATGCATCCAGCGGCCGGCCTCTTGCGGAAAGCGAGTTTCAATCTCTTGCCAGCTAAGGCCCTCCCACAATCCGAAGTAAATCTCCCTCAGGCTATCTCGAAGTTCAGCTTCGACGCCGATGCGCCTTGCCAGAACAGCAGCCGTCTGCGCGGCACGCAGCAGATCGCTCGAATAGATTCGCTCGATTCCCAGATTCGCAACCTCTTCGGCGACACGCGCGGCCTGAAGCTCTCCGGCTGCGTTCAATTCCGGGTCACTGTGTCCGCAGAATTTTCCGGCCATATCCGTCTCGCCATGGCGAATGAAAATCAGAGCGCTCATCCCTTCCACACCCCGCAAAGATAAACGGCCGGCAAAGTCAGTTGGATCGTGGCTCCGAAGCAGTCGCCCGTAACGCCCCCGATGCGCTTTCTGTAGTAAAGCCCGGTCAAGAACGTCACCAGCAATGCGGCGACTACCGGCTTCCACATCGACATCCGCGACAGATAACCCACGACAGCCAGCGCAAAAAGCGTTCCCACCACCAGGGATGTGACGGAGATCTGCCGGGCAAGGCGAGCGCCCTGACTCGCCTCTTGCCGCGCGCCGGGCAGTGCCACGCCGAGTGGAAGCACAGTCCAGCGGCAGAGTACCTCAGCGGAGACTACATAGGAAGCAAAAGTTTCCGGTGCGAGGTGCGCAAGGAGCAGCACGCGCGCGGCAACGGAAAACACGATGGCCAGGGATCCATAAACGCCTATGCGGCTGTCTTTCATGATGTCGAGGATGCGTTGCCGCTCCCATCCGCCGCCGAAGGCATCGGCTGCGTCGGCCAAACCGTCTTCATGCAAGCCTCCGGTGACCAGAACCGAGAAGAGCACGATCGCCAGAGAGACGATCGTGGCGGGAAGATGCGGCGACAGGATGCGGTAGATTCCTGCAAGGGCAGCGCCCAGCGCAAGCCCCACGATCGGGAAGAATTTTGCCGAGCGTGACAGGGCATCCGGCCGGTAGGCCAGTCGTGGCAGCGGCAGACGCGTAAGAAACTGAAATGCCGCCGCAATATCCTGGAATATTCCGCTCATTCGCTTTTCGTGCTCACTCCCGCGGACGAAAACGTCGCCATCTCCGAGAACAACCTCAGCGACGATTCGATCAACGGCATGGCCAGAACCGCTCCCGTCCCTTCGCCCAACCGCATGTTCAAATTAAGAATCGGTGTAAGTCCGATGGCGTGCAGCAGGTGGCGATGCCCCGGCTCTTCCGAGCAGTGCCCGGCAAGAAGATAGCCACTCACCTGAGGGGCGATTGCGTGCGCCACCGCTGCCGCCGCAGTCGAAATAAATCCGTCACACACAACGGCCATTCCCCGAGCCGCGGCCCCAAGGATGAATCCGGTCATCGCCGCAATCTCCAGGCCGCCGACGCAACGCAGCACCTCGAGCGGTTCCGGCGTGCCATTCACGGCGCCGAAATGCAGCTTCACCGACTCCTCGACAATCTGCAGTTTGCGGCTTTTCCCAGCATCATCCAACCCCGTGCCGCGGCCAATCAAGGCATCGCACGGCTCGTTGGTCAGCACCGCTGCAATTGCGCTGGCGGCCGTCGTGTTTCCAATCCCCATTTCACCAACGGCAACCAAATGCTGCCCCTTGTCTTTGGCCCCTTGCGCCTGGCGAATGCCGACTTCAATCGCAGCGGCAAGCTCCTCGTGCGTCATGGCCGCCTCGCGGCGCATGTTCCGGCTGCCGCGGCGAACCTTTGCCGCGCAGAATCCAGGCGCATTCTCGAAATCCGCATCCACGCCCACATCCACAACCGTAAGCTCCGCTTCGTGCAGCCGCGCGAGCACATTAATGGCCGCGCCGCCATTCAGAAAATTGCGCACCATCTGCGCTGTCACTTCACGAGGATATGCGCTCACGCCTTCCTCGGTGACGCCGTGATCGGCAGCAAAGACGTATGCGCCGCGCCGCAAAGGCTGTGGAAGATTTCCTGAAAAAGCGGCGTACATCTGCGCTGCAATTGCCTCCAAACGGCCCAGACTTCCTAGCGGCTTGGTCAGGTCGTCAAGATGGAGTTGGGCCTCGGCGATGTATCGTGCGTCGCAAGGCGCGATGCCCGCAACTACTTCTGCAAAAAGGGAAGAATCAATCAAAGTCATATGGCTATCTCCATTCGGCTCCGGGTGCGCTTCACCAGCATGGGACGGTGGCGAGGCGGACAATTAAAGGCGCTCTCGAGAATTTCCGGCTGCAACACCTGCTCCGGCTGTCCCTGCCTCATCTCTTCGTCCGGGCTGAGCAACCACACGGAAGAAAATACGCCTTCGATCAGTGTCAAGTCGTGCATCGCAGCAAGGATCGTAATGCCCTCGCGGCGCAGCGAGCCGATCAGGTCGATCATCTCGAATTGGCGGCCGATATCCAGTTGCTGCATCGGCTCGTCCAGCAGCAGCAACTGCGGCTGCTGGGCCAGGCCCAGGGCAATCTTCACCCGCTGGCGCTCGCCGCCGCTCAGTTGGTTGAAGACGCGCGAACGCAGTGACCGGGTATCGGTCAACTCCATCGCGCGCTCCACGGCTGCGCGGTCGGCCGCGCCCAATCCGCCGAACAATCTCAGAAACGGCGTTCGTCCCTGCTCCACAAACTGCTCGACGGTGAAGGGAAACGCAATCTCGACGTTCTGCGGCACAAATGCGATCGATTTGGCAATCTCGCGCTGTCTCAGCGATACCAGAGTTGTGTCCTTAAGGCGTACATCGCCGAAGTCCGGAGCGAGAGAGCCTGCCGCCAGTCGCAACAGCGTCGTCTTGCCCACACCGTTCGGGCCCACAAGAGCAATGCAATCGTTCGTGAAAATTTTGGCGTCGAAATCGTCGAAGAGGCTTCCATGCCCATATCCGAATCCGACGCGTGCAAACTCGAGCAACGGCGTCATAACGCCACCTCCCGCCTGGCTTTGCGCAACAGATAGAGAAAAAATGGTCCGCCTATGAAAGCAGTCAGCACGCCCACGGGCAGCTCTGACGGAGCGATGACAGTACGCGCCGCCGTATCCGCCACCAGCAGAAAAAGCGCCCCAGCCAGTGCTGTAGCGGGCAGCAGCCGCACATGGTCCGGACCCAGGATCATGCGCAGCATGTGAGGGATGATCAGGCCCGTAAAACTGATCAGGCCGCCCAAAGCTACGGCAGCGGCAGTCAGAATAGATCCGATCGCGATCACTGCGATGCGCGTCTGCTGCACGGAAACGCCGAGATGCGTAGCATACTCCTCGCCCAGCGCCAGGGTGTTGAGTCTTCGCGCCAGCGGCGCGGAACCGGCAAGTCCTACGGCTACCATGGCTGCCACAATCGCCAGTTGCGGCCAGGTGGGCTGCGTGACAGTTCCATGCAGCCAGGATGAGAGAATATGCATTCCCGCTCCGAAGCCTTGATCGAGCGTCTCCAGAAAATACGATGAGTAGCTCAGCATGGTGCTCACCGCAAATCCCGCCAGCAACAGGGCCACCACCGGGGTGCGGCCGTCTTCGCTGGCCAGCCAATAAACCAGCAGGATTGAGCCCATGGCTCCGGCAAAGGCCAGCAGCGCGGTTGTTCCGAAACCTGCAATCGAAACCGCGGGCAACAGAAACACCCCAATCGCGGCGCCTAGCAAAGCTCCGCCGGAAGAGCCGATGACGTAAGGGTCGGCCAGTGGATTGCGGAACAGCCCTTGAAACAGCAAGCCGGAGACAGAGAGGCCGCTACCGATCAGAACTGCCGCGATGATCCGCGGCAAACGGATGGCAAACAGAATGACGCGCTGATCTCCGGAGAGCGGCCGGAGACCGGTGATGCTCTCCACCAAGTCGCGCAACGGCACGCGCACCGCACCCATTCCCAAGGCCACCAGCATGGCGAGCGCGAGCGCGACAAACACCACCCCTAGCAGCCACAACTGCCGGCGATCGTGTTGCCACCGATGCGCGTTTCCGGCTCGCTCCCTGGCTACTTCCAAGGCCACGATTCCCCTCCCAAAGTGAGCTTCACTCCCATGCGAATGGTGAACGGCAGCGACGGATAACCGAAGGCCTCGCTGAAGTGCTCACACAGCAGATTCTGGAAATTGCCTTCGACGGATACCATGTGCGTCGCCTGATAGCTTGTGTTCAGATCCAACTGCTGGTACGCCCCGTCCAGATTGCGGTTGGGCAACAACATCGTCTGGCCGCCGTTGGCGTCGTACTCCAGAAAGTCGCTGTCGTCGCGTTTCGAAACCAGAGAGCCGCTCAACGCGGCAAAGAGCTTGCCTTGGCGGTAGCCCGCCTGAAAGTAGCCCGTGTGCGGCGCGACGCGGAAGGGCCGCGCGCCGTCCAGTGGGGAATAGGCTCCGATGTCGATCGTCGGAAAGCTAGGATTATTGCTCGGTCCGATGTTGTCGCTGGAGAACGAATGCTGGATCTTAGCGTCGGTGTACGTGTAACCGCCGCGCGCAAACCAGCTTCGCGTCAATTGAGACTCGAACTCTGCCTCAATGCCCTGCGCGAAATAAGCCTTGGTATTGACAGTTGCTCCGTAGTACGTCGCGTTGGCCACGGCTATGATCGAGACCGGTAGCCCGAGCTCAGTCAGCCCCTGGGAGGGAACATACTCGATGCCGCCGGTGAATTCGTTATGAAAGAGCGAGAGACTCAGCCGCGTGCGTCCGGAAGAGAAGAATCGGTCAACGCCGCCGTCATAACTCCTGGAGTACTCCGGGCCGATCGGACTTATATGGTATTGCGCAATGAGGTTAGTGTAACCATTCTGATCGAGCAGGGCATAGAGCGATTCGAGCTGATCGAAGACCGCTGGCTCCTTAATACCCTTTCCGAAGCTGGCACGCAGCTTCGTGCTGCCGGCAACCTGCCAGGCCAATGAAGCCCGCGGCGTGGCGGCAAAACCGAAGAGACCGTTGTCTTCGAGACCGCCGCCCAGCGTGTAAAACAGACGACCATGAAAATCGCCCTGCACTTCCATGGTGTAGCTATAGTTGCCGCGCTCGACGGCATTGGCCTGGCCGTAGGAATAACCGCGCTCATCTTCGTAGCGGAATGCGAACAGCCCACGGAGACTGGGTAGAAACTGGTAGTCCGACTGAGCGTAAACAAAGTCCTTGTCCGTGGAGCCCGGATCGTAACTCGGGTAAGTCCCCGGATAGTTATATTGCGCCTGACCGCTGACTGTGTAGCCGTTGGCGCCAGTAAGCGTCACGGGAGCGCCAAGATAGTCAGCTATCACGCAGTTGGGGTCCGTTTGCGGTGTGCAAGGGAGATAGGTGAGATAGTCTTCATACTGAGGAGTCCCGACCGGAGCGAATTCGATGTAATCGGACCGCAGCCGCACGCCACCGTAGCGAATAAGATTGTTCCAGTTGCGCGTGGTCTCATCTTCCAAGGTCACACCGAAGTAGGCGTCTTCATTGGAGGTCTTCGCCTGGTCTGGAATACCGTAGAGCTCGATTGCATTCGGCTGGCCCGAGGCATCCTGGTCATGGTGAATGGTGGCGCGCAGGCTCGAGGCCGGAGTCAGCGCCCATCCAAAGTTTCCCGCCAGCGTACCATCGTGAACGGTGTTGCCGGGAATCGAGTTGCGCGTATCGAAGCGGAAGTAATCGGCGAAATAGTCTAGTTTCCCCTGAATTCCGCTCACCGAGCCATCCTGGCTGTAACTGCCGAAGTTTCCGCCATTGACCGCATAAGTGAAGAGAGGCAGCGCTGTCGCCCCGCGGGGAGTGCTGATGCTCACGACGCCAGCCATAGCATCGGGGCCGTAGAGAGCGCTGTTGGGTCCGCGCAGAACCTCAATTTGCGAAACAGCCGCGCTGGCCACGTTGGCATATTCCACCAGGCCGCCAATATCGTTCATTGCAATGCCGTCGATGAGAGTCTTATTGGCATCCGGGCCGCCGCCGCGAATGAACAGGCCGGTCGAGCCTCCGGCTTGACCAACGTGATTGGTCTGGAGGCCGGGCACATAGCGCAGCCTCTCCTCCAACTCCTGCGTCCCCTGAAGATCGCCGGTGTCGAGCACCGTTACGGCCGCGCCCAACTGCGACTGCGGCGTAGGCAGCCCAGTTGATGTAACGGTGACCTGATCGGAGAAGGCCGCAAGCGCAAGGGTGAAGTCGACGGTGAGGTCTCTGCCGGTAGGCAATTTCGCTATGGATTTTTGCTGTACGCTGAATCCCTGCGCCGTTACGCGCAGGCTCTGGTTAGGGCCGGGCCTTCGCGAAATACTGTATTGACCCTTGGCGTCGGTGACCGTGGTTGCAACAGGTGCACCGTCTTCCAGAAGTTCAACCTGCGCATGCGGAATCGCAGCGCCGGAGGGATCGAATACCGTGCCGTGAAGGTCGGAGATCGGTGCGGCGAGAGCAAGAGCGGTGAAGGCGAGGACGAAACTGCAGGTCCATAGAAGTCTAAGAGATGATCGAAACATGATTTTCCCCTCGGAAGTTGCGCCTGGACCGGTCTCCTGACTCGCGCTTCATCGGCTGCCGGCCGCCTTCCCGGAGTCTGCTCCAGTGGCTTGCAAACCGCGCCTTGTCGCTCACAGTTACGGGGTAGTGGCGGATTCTCACCGCGCTTCCCGATCATCCAGGTGTTGTTGGTTTACGGTTCGAGATGGTGCATCCATCTCACGGATGAAGTTCTTCGGCTAGTTCCTCCAGTGCATCGAAAACAACCGGGCAAGGAAGCTCGATGCGATCGTCTATGTAAAAAATCCGTTTGTTTTTGACCGCCGGCAGGTTGGACCATCCGGGCCTGCTTAGAATCTGCTCCGTCGACATTGCGGAGTTTCTTACCAGCAGCAGCGCCTCCGGCGCCCGCGCCATCACTGCCTCCAGGCTGACATCTTGCCAGTCATTCGGCAGATCGCTGGTCACTGAGCGCCCGCCGGCAATCTCGATCAATCCGGTGAGGAAGGCGTGTTTGCCGATGGTGACCACAGGGTCGAAGCCCACGGGCATGAGGATATTCACCACCGGCTTGCCGCTTACCCGTCGCCGCACCGCCGCTTCACGCCCCCGCAACCTGCCGATCAGTTCCCTGGCGGGCTCCTCCCGGTTGAGCGCTTGTCCGATGCTGGCCAGCGACCGGTAGATGTCGTCGAAGTTATGCGGCGCCACCATGAAGACCGGAATGCCAAGTCTTTCCAGGACCTCCATGGTGTCCGGGCTGTTCATGTCGGCATCGCCCAGCACCAGATCCGGATGAAGGGCCACGATGGTTTCGATGGAAGGCGTCAGCGGCAAACCAATGCTGCGCTTAGTTCTGGCCTCCGCCGGGTATTTCGTGTAGTCCGGAACGCCGACGACATCCGTCCCGGCTCCCAGCGAATACACATCGTCCACCACGCTGGGCATCAAGCATACAACCCGATGAGGATGCTCCGGAACCTGAACGGTCCTTCCTAGCTCGTCTCGAATCGTGCGCGCACCGCAGGCAGGAAGCGCTACGCAAAAAATCAGGAGTGCGCACCATCGCTTCATACCGGCGCCCCCTCGGCCTGCGTTTGGCGCGCGGCGCCAGCGAGCGAAGCGGCCAGCGATGGATTCGCCCGGAAGTGCAAATGCACATAGCTGGCCAGCAAATTAGCGCTCAAAAATCCCTCCAGCTCTTCGCTTCGGGAGAGCGAATATTTGAGCCGATATGCGGCGCGTGTCATGCTGCCGGCTCGCACGCGCGAATGGTGAAAGCTGTGTCCGCGCACCTTCGTCCCTTTCCTGCCGAGCAGGCAGTCCTCAATGAAAGTGACCTCTACATAGCCGAATTTCACTAGCCGCGGCGTCATTTCGAACTCCAGCGGCAGCACTCCGGCCATGGCGTAGTTCCCCCCATGCTCGAGCGCCAGCGACTGGCCCAGATAGATCATGCCGCCGCACTCCGCATATACCGGTTTGCCTTGCTCCACGAAAGCGCGAATATCGGTGAGCATTTGAGCATTGCGGTTCAACGCCTCTGCGTGCAACTCCGGGTAGCCGCCTCCAAGGTACAGGCCGTCAAGGTTCCGCGGAAGACTCGCATCCGAGAGCGGGCTGAAGAAGACAATCTCCGCGCCATTCTCGCGCAGCAGGTCAAAATTGTCCTCGTAATAAAACGAGAACGCCTTATCCCTCGCAACGCCAATGCGCACGCGCCACTGCTCCACGCAGACAGCAGGCGCGGATTCCTTCTGCAGCTCAGCGCCCGTCCACGGCGATTTCAGCAGCGGTGTCAGATCCAAATGGTCTTGTCCAGCTTGAGCGAATACGGCAAGCCGGTCCTCCGCCGAGGTTGTCTCTTCGGTTGTATGCAGCCCCAAATGCCTTTCCGGAATTCGAATTTCCTCGGCCGTCGATATCCGGCCCAGCAGCGGCGTCGTGGTGACTGAACGAATAGCCGCCTCGAGCATTCCGTAGTGCTGGTCGCTGTCAACATGGTTCAGCACAATTCCAGCAAAGCGCAGCTCGGGATCGAAGCTCTCGAAGCCCTTGACGACTGCGGCAATACTGCGTGCACTCTTCCCGGCGTCCAACACCAGCACAACAGGAATCCTCAGATGCTTCGCGATCTGCGCCGAGCATCCGTCTTCGGAATCGCCCGCTGCTCCGTCATACAGCCCCATCATGCCTTCGACGATCGCGGCATCGGCATCAAGGCACGCGGTTGCGAAACTCATTCGGATCGCCGCGCCATCAAGCATCCAGGTGTCAAGATTGCGCGAAACTCGGCCGCAGATCGCACTATGGTGGCCGGCATCGAGAAAATCCGGCCCGCACTTGAACGGCTGTACGGAGTATCCGCGTTGCCGCAACATCGCCATCAGCGTCAACGCAACCGTTGTCTTCCCAACGCCGCTCGCGGTCCCGGCCACCATGAAAGCGATCATGAACGTGCTCCGATCGTTCCCTTGAGCGCCAAAGGGAGTCCGGCTACCAACAGCACCACATTGTCCGCAATCGCCGCCACCCGCTGGTTCAATTCGCCCAGTGCATCGCGAAATCTGCGCCCCGATGGATAAGGCGGCACCACGCCACTGCCAACTTCGTTAGAAACCAGAACCATCGAAGCAGGCGCTGCGCGCAGCGTCTCGAGAAAGCTCTCAATACGCGGCTCCATACTGTTTGAATCAATCTCTGCGGCTTCCAGAAGATTCGCAACGAATACCGTCAGGCAATCCACCAAGATGACGTCGAACGCCGCGCCATGCTCGGCAATGGCACGCCCCAGTTCCAGCGGTTCTTCCACGGTGTGCCAATGGCGCGGGCGCTCAACCTGGTGACGGCGGATCTTCTCTCGCATCTCTGCGTCACGAGCCTGTGCCGTCGCGACATACGCCACGCGCTCATTCTTCGCGGCAAACTCTTGCGCCCAGCGGCTCTTGCCGCTGCGAACGCCGCCGAGTACGAGGGTGACCGCCTTGCGGTCTCTCTCCGGCATGTTTTTACCTCTGATCACAGAGTGCAACTTCACTCCGGACAGCGGGATTCCTGATATAGGCTGCTTTCACGTAGCCGGCGCTTGTCATCGCCGGTAATGGAACGCTCTCCAGCTCTCCCATCGAAGCTGGATCAAGCCCAGAATGGCATCTGGCCGGTCTCCTGACTTACGCTTCATCGAATCTGAACTGCCTTCCCGAGGCAACCCTCAGTGGCCGAGCGTGCTCTTTGTTCAGTTCTCAGCGAATACAGTTACGGGGTAGTGGCGGAGTCGTACCGCCTTCCCGGACGTCAGATGAATAGCTTTTATTAAATTCTCCCACTCGTGCAATGTCAAGCGGCAATTCGAGGGTTCAGGGAGGGAGCCGGCCTCATAAGGGAGGGCAAAATGGATTGCACCCGCATGACGGCTCCTTACGGACTTCCGTGTTTTGAATCTTTCCTGTTCTTGGATAGCGAAAGTGAAGAGATTACAGCCATGGTAGCGAAAGAGCCAGGTCTTTGTGAGGAGATGTCAATCTGTAGAGGACGTCGGGAGGAAAAGGGAAAATGCGCCATCTTCCTGTGCATTGCCGCGTTTATCCATGCGCACAGAAGAGAGGAATCAGCGAATGTTCTGGATGCCGGAGTTCCCTTGCGACCTTTTCCAACCCTATGCTGACAATACTAAGCTGTGGGAATACAATTGTTGCATCTGCAGAGGAGCCTTCGTAACTGAGCTGCCAAACAACCGGTAACCGGAAGGATCACGGAGAATAGCTTTATGCAATGTAGCAAGTGCGGCGCGTCGATTGATACCGGGGAAGAAAGAGAGCTTCGGGACCAGATACTTTGCGAAGATTGCTACATCGATGCTCTTTCACCCGTGAAAGTCTGTGATCCATGGGCTCTTTACAATGCAAAGTCGCTTGAGCGGAACACGGCGGAACCCCCGCCATTGACGTCAATTCAATCCGAGATACTGGACATCCTGAGAGGCGCGGGGAGCCTGGAGCCGCCTGTCCTTCTTTTGCGTCTCAATCATAAGCTTACGAATAATGAACTGGAACGTGAATTCGCGGTCCTTCGACATATGGAAAAGGTCCGTGCCGAAAAAGCGGGAGACCGCGTTCTTTGGAGATTATGGTAGGGGAGGCAATTCTAGCGAAAAAGCAGACACATCAAAGCCGTTATACGGGTTGCGACCGAACGGATTACCGGCGAGTTTGGCATGACCCTAACGAGATTTCGGCCGCTACGCCATGTAGGTCGCTTTCGCCGAATCGCGTTTACTGATTCCATAAAGCCACGAGTCGGCGAGTTGGCCTTCCGGTCCCGAACCAAGTTAGGGCAATTATTGAAATTTGCGGAAAAACCGGTGACTTTAACTGGTTGTTGATTGAATGGTTTGCGGTCATTAATTTTGGAGGCTCATGGTCTCTGCGAGTAGCTCTAGTCTTAACGGCCGAGTGTAAGCCCTTTTGCCTTCGGGCGGAGCCTTGGCGAACTCCAGCTCAATCTACCTTTGTTTACTGAGACGCGAGCGAGAGGAAGCCCGCGTGGCAACTGCACCCGCCCTCTCTACCTTGCCCGTCTCCTCCAGTAGAATCACCTCTTCAACTCCGAGCATGGCAAATCCGACGATGCGTTCCGCTGCCGCGCGTGCTTTCATCGAGTCGCGATTGCAGATTGCTTCATAAAGTTGGCGATGAGCCGCGATATCGAGCACATCCGACGCGTGCAGGCCCGTGGTGTATGACAAGGCAATCCGCAGCGGACGGCTGATTGCCCGATTTAGCTGCTCAAGCAATGAATTGTGGCTGGCGGAAGCGACGGCTGAATGAAATTCGAGATTGAGATCGACAGCTTCGGCAAAATTGGAAGCCTTAATCTTTGCCTCGCGCAGCTTCAGGCACCGCCCGATGGCCTCAATTTCGTCGGAAGTAGCGCGAACGGCAGCGAAGCCGGATGCGGTCGGTTCGATTGCCAGTCGAACTTCACAAAGGTCGCGCAGAAAACGCGTATCGGGCCCCAATTCCGCCCACCAGCCCAGGATATCGGGATCGAGTTGATTCCATGCCGTCCGGGGTTTAGCGCGAGTGCCCAGCTTTTGGCGCGCCTCGATCATGCCTTTGTCTGCTAACACTTTTACGGCTTCACGCAAAATGGTTCGGCTCACCCCGAGCTGCTGGCACAATTCCGCTTCGTTCGGAAACACCAAGGCGCGCGAATCCCGCTCGGCTTCAAGTATTTGCAGAGCGAGCACGCGGGTTACCCGGCTATGAAGATTTTCCGGCAGCTTAATTTGCGGAAATGAAACCATACTATAAGTATAAGGTATGATGACTTTGCCTTGCAATGGTTTGTTAGTTATAAGTCAGGTTCTCGGGACGGCTGGTCCAATTTACGGCCTGCTCCTGATTCCGGCCGGTTCTCTATGCTCCCGGCTGCGTCCGCCCGGCTCTTGCCGGTGGCAAACGCTTTGACGATGGCCCCGCTGGTGCTGACCCAGCCGAAGACGTTCTCGACCGTCCAGCAAGTGGCCTCAACGGTTACGGGAGGACATGGCGTAAAGACCGAGTCGGACACTAGAATCGGCCAGTAATCGTGCGAAAAGGCATCCATCAAAGTATGGCCTACACAGATGTTGGTTGCGCCGCCGATGAACACGCAGTACTTGACGCCCGCCGTTTTAAGGACTAGATCCAGGTTGGTGCCGACGAAGCCGCTGTAGCGCTGCTTTCGGATGACTGCTTCGCCGGGCAACGGCTTAAGCTCATCGATGATCTCTTCGCCCCAAGTGCCCTGGATGACGGACCGGTCCGCCAATCCGGGCTTCTCTCTTAGGAGAATCATGCCCATCTCTTTGTGGTAGTTGGGCGACTCTGGCCCACCCGCGTTGGTCAAACCGCGGTTGTAGCTCATTTTCACAAATACGACTTTCACGCCGGCGGTCCTCGCAGCCTCAACGATCCTGCGGCTGGGTTCAATCACCGCCCGAGCACCCTTGGTCGGCCACCCGGCTAGGTCGAACAACCCTCCTTTATGTACGAAGGCATTCTGCATATCGATGCAAACAACCGCAGTCCGGTTCAGATCGATCTCCAACGATTCGGGACGGCAGTCGAGCAAGGCCGGCAAGATAGGTTTCATGCATTCCTCCTCCGCTCTCATCCTGAACGGAATCCCACAGTCCTTAGAAATTCAAACTAAGTTCAACAATCCAAACGGAAATGCTGAAGCCGGTAATCATACCTTTTGTCGCGATGGATCAAGGGAATTGTACCCCCAGGCCGGTGCGGCGCAGATAGAAATGTGGAATGGCAAAAGCCGCCGAGGAACAGCGCAAGCAGCCGGATGCCCACGACCTCGTCGCGGCGCACCGCCTCGTATTGCCAGTAGAGCATGGTTTGTGGGTTGGGATATGGGGAACTGCTCCTCGCAGTTTCTCCTTGCTGACTCATAGTGCGGCAAGCGGTCCGGTTCGGTGCGGGTCAGGATTCATTCGCTATTAAGGACCGAACATGAGACCATTTATGGAGAGCAGGAATCGATGGATCCTAAACTCATCTCGTGCCGGGTGATGGTCGAAGAGCTGCGGCCATTTCTACCGAAGGAGATTGCGATTGAGGTTCTGGAGATCAGCCTGCATGTCTCGCCGGAGCAACTACAGCAGCGGCTACAGCAGGTGATCGATGCCTCGGACGGTCTTTACGACCCGATCTATTTAGGCTACGGCATGTGCTCGAAGGCGGTCCTGGGCCTGATGGCCAGGAAATCGCGCTTGATCGTTCCCAAGAGCGACGATTGTATCGAGATTTTCCTGGGCTCGCGGAAGGCGCGCCTCGATGAAGTGGCGAACGAGCCAGGAACCTATTTTCTGACGTCGGGCTACATCGGCGACGGGAATTCCATGGTCTATTCGGAGTTCGAGCGGGCGGTGGCCAGGTATGGAAAGGAACGGGCGGAAAAACTGCTGCGAACGATGATGGGCCATTATAAGCGGCTGGTGTACATCCGCATGCCCAATACGGAATCGTTGGAGCCGGATCGCGAGTATGCGCACGCCATGGCGGCTCGATTTGGCCTTCGCTACGAGGAGGTTGACGGTACGCCGGAGTGGCTGCGGCGCATGATGGCGCAGCAATGGAATGGGGATTTCGTTGTGGTCCAGCCCGGAGAGCGGATCGAGCTCAAACATTTCTATTCATCCTGATTCCCCGGCGCGGGAAAAGAGTGCAAAAAGCCTTCTCCCCGGCGATCATCCTTTGATAAGATCTACATCGATAGCTCGCGAATAAATTTCAGCATGCTTAGCCAGGGAGCTGGCACACCTGGATATTTCGGTATTTTTCTGTCCCTTTGCGGCGACCCACGGCTGATGAATGAAAGCGGCCTTGCGCTGTGGCGCCATCCGAACCGAAGGGGGATTGCCGGCCTTGCCATTGCTGAGAATCGCGAACCAAGCTCCGCAGCCGATTCGCGCAGGTGAAAGCCGGCACGGTAATCTGAATCACTGGAGGAAGGAATGAGTAAGCTCGTAGAAATCACGAATGCGCTTGCCGAGCTGGACGAAGATCGGGCCTTGCAGCTGGTCAAGGAAGCGCTTGAGGGCGATGTTGCCGCCGGCGAGATTTTGCAGGCCTGCCAGGAAGGCATGAACCAGGTCGGCAGCCGCTTTGAGTGCCAGGATTATTTCGTTTCGGACCTGATTATGTCGGGCGAGATTTTCAAGCAGATAGGGGCGATTCTGGAGCCCCATCTGAAGCTGGGAGCAGCGGCGTATGTGGGCAAAGTGGTGGTGGGCACGGTGAAGGGCGACATTCACGATATTGGCAAGGACATTGTGGTGAACATGCTGAAATCGGCGGGCTTTGAAGTCCTCGATTTAGGCGTGGACGTGCCGGCGGCCCGCTTTGTGGATACGTTGAAGGAAAGCGGCGCGACGGTGCTGGGCTTGTCGGGGCTGCTCACATTGGCGTTCGACTCCATGAAAGAAACCGTGAAGGCAGTGGCTGCGGCAGGGATGCGGGACAAGGTGAAAATCATGGTTGGCGGCGGACCGGTTGACGGCAACGTCTGCAAGGCGGTGGGCGCCGATGCCTGGGGGAGAACGCGCAGCAGGCGGTGAGATTGGCCAAGCAGTGGAGCGATGTAGCTGTGGCCTGATTCGCGTCCAGCTTGATGAAACCCCCATCTTTCCACCGACACTTTGAAGATGGAAGGTGCCAGGCCGAAGATGATTCAGGCCTATTGCAACGCGAGAGTTCGGCCAGCACGAATGCGGGCCTGACTAAAGCCAAGGAAAATATTAGTTAAGGAGCGGAACCTCGGATGACGCCACAAGAAATGACGAAAGTACGAGACAAGAGAATCATGGATGCCCTTAACCTGGAGAAGCCGGACCGGATACCGATTTTTCTGAGCGGCCAGGGGTTCTTCAAGTATGTGGATCCCAAAGCTACTTTGGCTGACTATTTCAGAAAGCCAAAGTATGTGGACGATCTGCTGATTCAGGCGGCCGCATTGCCTGACCTTGCGGAGATCGATCAGGCGCCGTCGTGCGGATTTGTCACAGAGGCAGGTCAGGCAGCCTTTGGCGCCGCCTACTTTGCCAAGGTGAAGCTTCCGGGCCGCGACCTGCCGGATGACAGCCTCTGGAACTTTGACGAACTGGGCCCGATGACGGAAGCCGATTACGACACCATCATCGACAAGGGCTGGCCCTACATGGTCGAGGAACTGAATCGCAGGATCGGCTTCGACCCTAAGAGCGTGGCTCGGCCAGACATGGCATACTTGGGCGAACTGGCGCAGAAAATCGCCCCACTCGGCAAGGCCAGCATCGGCATTAGAGGCCTCTTGCCGATCCCTGCCTTTGAGGTGATCTGCGGGGCGCGCAGACTGAATCACTTCGTCCGCGATCTGCGCCGCATGCCGGACAAGGTAAGAGCTGCGCTGGAAATCGTCGAAGACGCCTCGATCGAGCAGTCAATCAAAATGCTGAAGGCGGGACCGCCCATCGTCTACGGATTCATCGGCGGGACGCGCGCCGGAAGCACCTTCATCTCAGCGGCCACGTTTGAGAAGTTTTACTTTCCGTTCTACCAAAAGCTGATCCCCGCAATGCAGGCCATCAACGTTCGGAGCTGGCTGCACATGGACAACGACTGGGGCGGCTTCCTGCATTTCTTCAAGGAATTCGACAAAAAGCAGTGCATCTGGGATCCGGATCAGATGACTGACATTCTGAAAATCAAAGAGGTGCTGGGCGACCGCATGTGCATTACCGGCAATGTCTCACCGGCGCTGTTGTCGGTCGGTACACCCGACCAGTGCTATGACTACGCCAAGAAGCTTTGTGCGGACATGGGCAAAGAGGGGTTCATCATGGCCTCTGGTTGTTCGGTTCCGGTGGATGCGAAAAGAGAAAACATTGCAGCGGTCATTTCTGCAACTCTGGACAGCTAGTGTAGTATGCCAGCGAAATCGGGCCTGGCTGCGGTCCAGGCCTACACCCTCCAGCGAATGACAGCGGCCATCTTTGGGTCAGCAAAGATGGCCGCAGTGTTGCGGTACGCTGCTGGCCTGGCAGTTACGACAGGCCGACTACCTGGCCGGTTTCGGTATTGATATCGATTTCGTAATAACCGGGCCGGCTGGAAAGTCCGGGCATGGTGCTCATTTTGCCCAGCAGCGGGTAGACGAACCCTGCACCCACGCTGGCGCGAACTTAACGCACGGGAACCACAAATCCCGTGGGCGCGCCTTTGAGAGCCGGGTCATGGCTGAAGCTTAAATGCGTCTTGGCCATGCATACCGGAAGCTTGTCGAAGCCTTGGCGGGTGTACAGCTCGATCTGCTTTTCCGCCTCCGGCGAGTATTCGACTCCCGCGCCGCGGTAGATCTCGCGCACGATGCACTCGATCTTTTCCTTGATCGAAGCTTCGCGCGGATACAGGAAGTGGAACTCGCTGGGCTTTGCGCAAGCCTTGATTACGGCTTCGCCCAGCGCCACAGCGCCGGCGCCGCCTTCGGCCCAGTTGTTGGCGATGACGGCATCTTCGGCGCCGGCCGTGAGCGCCGCCTTGCGCACCAACTCGACTTCCGCGGCCGTATCCGTGCTGAAGCAGTTCACCGCCACAACTGCCGGTATGCCAAACTTGCGCACATTTTCGATGTGCCGCGTCAAATTGACGCAGCCCTTCTCGAGCAATTCAAGATTTTCTTCCGTGTAGGCGTGGGCGAGCTTCTGGCCGGCCACTACTTTGGGGCCGCCGCCGTGCATCTTCAGCGCGCGAATGGTCGCCACGATCACCGCGCAGTTGGGAATCAGCAGGCTCTCGCGGCACTTGATATTGCAGAACTTCTCAAAGCCCATGTCGGCGCCGAAGCCGGCTTCGGTAACGACGTAGCCGTCTTTTCCCACCAGTTTCAGGGCAATCATGTCGGCCAAAATCGACGAGTTGCCGTGGGCGATGTTGGCAAAGGGGCCGGCATGAACAAACGCAGGAGTTCCCTCGAGCGTCTGCATCAGGTTGGGCATGATGGCGTCCTTCATCATCACCGTAAGCGCGCCGCCCACGCCCAGGTCGTCGGCAGTGATCGGCTCGCCCTTGCGGTTCGACCCAATCACCATGCGCCCCAGACGCTCGCGCAAGTCGCTCAGGCTGGTGGTCAGCGCCAGAACCGCCATGATTTCGCTGGCCACAGAGATATCGAAGCCAGTCTCGCGCGTGTGTCCCTTCTCCTCCGGTCCCTGTCCGACCGTGATCCCGCGCAGCATGCGGTCGTTGGTGTCGATCACGCGCCGCCAGGTAATGGTTGCCGGATCGATATCCAGGCGCGCCCACCGCGAACGCTCTTCGGGCAGTCAACTCGTTGGGATCTTTCTTGCCGATTCCCAGTTTGCGCAGGCGGCGGAACATGATCGGGCTGAAGCGGCGCGAGCCGTCCTTTGCCGCGGGGCAAAGGCGGTCGAAGAGTTGTTCGTCGGTTGCCTCCGACTCGTGCATCATGCGCGTGTCGATGGCCGCGGCCAGCAGATTGTTGGCTGCGGTGATGGCGTGAATGTCGCCGGTCAGATGCAGATTAAACTCTTCCATCGGAATAATCTGGCTGTATCCGCCGCCGGCCGCGCCGCCCTTGATTCCGAACGTCGGTCCCATGCTGGGCTGGCGGATGCAGGTAAACACCTTCTTATGTAAATGCGCTCCTAATGCCTGGCTTAGTCCGACGGTCGTCGTCGTCTTTCCCTCGCCGAGGGGAGTCGGCGTGACTGCTGTCACCACCACGTACTTTCCCGCCGGCTTGTGCGGAGCCGGTCGAGAATCGACAACCTCACCTTCGCCTTGGTATTGCCGTATAACTCCAGCTCGTGACTGAGGATACCGGCTGCCTGAGCAATCTCGGCAATCGGGAGGGGAACCGCCGCTTGGGCAATCGCTATATCGCTGGGCACGGCCGGCTTGGCTGCAGCGGCCGCCGCAGGTTGAGTTGTCGAGATTGAGCTATTCGGAAGTTCCGTCACATTCTGAGCCATTGGGCTGTACTCTCCAGATGCCAGATTTTTTGAGGGCTATCAATATCATGTTATGATAGAATTATTCAGATTGCAAATCGGAATATCCAGTCTTTCCGGGGCAGGAAACGCGCGGAGGGGGTCCAATGTCGGGTGAGGAATCGAAACCAGCAAGTGACGGCGATCGCAATGGCGCAGGGGGATATGAGCAGTCGTTGCGCGACCCGGCGAAGTTCAGTATCACCTGGGAGTTGGTGCCGGGACGGGGCGCGTTCGAAAAATCCCAAATGGATGTTTTCGCGACGGCAGAGCAGGCGGCAAAATCGGGCCGGGTTCACGCGCTCACGATTACGGATAATCCCGGAGGAGCTCCCGCGCTTTCCGCCGAGATGCTGGGCGCTGAAATCATCCGCCTGGGCTGCGAGCCGCTGGTTCATCTGACGTGCAAGGACAAGAACCGCAACGAGCTGGAAAGCCTTCTCTACGGGATGGAGCGAGCCGGCATACGCAATGTGCTGGCCATGACAGGCGATTTCCCGAAGACCGGGTTTATGGGAGGCCCCAAGCCGGTATTCGATCTTGACCCGGTGAACCTGATGGCGTTGATCGGAAGCCTGAACCGGGGCCAGGAAGTTCCCGCCCCCAAGGGAACCAAAACCCTGAAGCCGACGCACTTTTTCGCGGGCGTGGCCGCCAGCCCGTTCAAGGCCCTTGAAGCGGAGCAGATGGGGCAGTATTTCAAGCTCAGGAAGAAGCTCGAAGCCGGCGCGCAGTTCGTCGTCTCTCAACTCGGTTACGACATGCGCAAGTTTCACGAGTTGCTCCAGGCGGTGAAGCTGCTGGGCTTCGCGGATATTCCCGTGGTCGGAAACATCTACCTGCTGCCCTTCGGCGCGGCCAAGGTGATGCACGACAACCAGCTGCCGGGCTGCGTGGTGACCGACGAATTCCTCGCGGTGCTGCAAAGCGAGGCGGCTGCGGCAGACAAGGGCAAGGGCATGCGCAAGGAGCGGGCCGCCAAGATGTACGCGATGATGAAAGGGATGGGCTTTGCGGGCGCGCACATCTCCGGCCATGGCATGACCTTCGCGGACCTGGAATACGTAGTTGACCGGGGAGAAGAGCTGCTGCCGAACTGGCCCGAGTTCGTTCATGAATTCCGCTTTCCCCAGCCCAACGGCTGGTATTGCTTCGAGGCGGACGAGAAGACCGGGCTGAATACCCAGACGCCGGCTGCCAGGAGCAAGGCTCCCGCGGCGGGCCTCGGTTATCAGCTATTCAGATGTTTTCACCATACGATGTTCGATCCGCGCGGATTTCTCTTCCGTCCCATGGTTTGGCTCTCAAAGGCAGTGGATAAAACACCAGCCGAGGGCGCCTACATCAAGGCGGAGCAAATCATCAAGGGCATCACCAACGATTGCATGCACTGCGGCGACTGCGCCATGCTTGACACCGCCTACCTGTGCCCTATGAGCCAGTGCCCCAAAGGCCAGCGCAACGGCCCCTGCGGCGGAAGCTTTGAAGGCTGGTGCGAGAAGTATCCCAATCAGCAAAAGTGCATTTACGTGCGGGCCTACGACCGGCTGAAAAGCCACGGAGCCGAGGAAGAGCTGAACGGCGAGCGTACGCCCCCGGCCAACTACGACCTCAGCCAGAGCTCTTCGTGGATCAACTTCTATCTTGAGCGCGATCACTCGGCAAAGAAGCTCGGTTTGCTCAAAGCCGGGAAAGGCAAGGGGAAGAAACCGGCCCCTGCCGCTGAATAGCAAGTCAGCAAGTCAGCGAGTTAGCGAGTCGGCGAGTTAGCAAGCCGGCAAGTCAACGCGGAGTTAGCGGCAACAGCGTCCACGCCGGAATTTCACGAATGCGGTCGAGACCCGCACGACAGCCGGACAGGAGTCCGGCGTTACAAAACAGGAGTCCGGCGAATAACCCGGCAGCAGCGCCGTCACTGCATAGCAGTTATGTGGCGGTGCTATGATTCGGCGGAAGGAAATTCTTCACAAATTTAGATGGGACGAGGGCAAAACCAGTGACGGCAAGAATTCTCGATGGAAATAGCATCAGCGCCCAGATCAAGGCGGAACTGAAAACGGAAACGGCCCAACTCTGCCGCGAGGGAGTGCGTCCCGGACTGGCAGCGGTGCTGGTGGGAGAAAATCCGGCTTCGCAAGTCTACGTGCGCAGCAAGGTCCGCACCTGCGAGCAGTTGGGCTTCTTCAGCGAAATGATTACGCCCCCGGCAAGCACATCCACTGAGGAGTTACTGGCCATCGTCGACGAGCTGAACCGCCGCGATGACATCGACGGCATTCTGGTGCAACTGCCGCTTCCCCGCCAGATCGATTCCAAGCGCATCCTGCTGGCGGTCGATCCCGCCAAAGACGTCGACGGCTTCCATCCCATCAACATCGGACTGCTCTCCACCATGCGCCCGAGCCTGGTGCCTTGCACACCGGCCGGCTGCATGGAAATTCTCAGCCGCAGCGGCATCGAAGTCGCCGGCAAGGATGCGGTTGTGGTGGGCAGGAGCGACATTGTCGGCAAGCCCGTGGCCATGTTGCTGACCAATGCCAGCGCCACCGTCACCATCTGCCACTCCCGCACGCGCGATCTGGCCGGCGTTTGCCGGCGCGCCGACATCCTGATCGCGGCCATCGGCAAACCCGCGATGATTACCCCGGAGATGGTGAATCCGGACGCTACCGTCATCGACGTCGGAATTAACCGGATCGACAGCCGCGAGCTCTTTCAAAGTCTCTTTGCCGGCGATCCGAAGCGGGAAAAGGAGTTCTCGGAAAAAGGCTCGACCCTGGTCGGAGACGTGCATCCGAAGGTCGCCGAAGTATGCCGGGCAATCACCCCGGTTCCGGGAGGAGTCGGACCCATGACCATCGCCATGCTGATGGCGAATACGCTCAAAGCGGCTAAAATGCGGCGGGCCCTTAAGGACCATTCGCTCGTAGGATAGTGTTCCAGGGCATTGACCGGCGCCGCCAATATTAAAGCAGCATAGGTATGATATGGACAACATGTCTTTACATACGATAAAACAGCGGCTCAACGAATTCGTTTTGAATAGCCCAGATAATATTGCGAATGATCTTGGAATGATGCGTATATACGATCAACCTCTGGTCGCCGTGGCTAGCGCCGAAGATATGCTTTGGGAGAAGCTCAAAGAGCCGGACGTGATCGGCCCCCACCACTTATCTCCAACAGAGTGGTTGAGCGGAGCGAGATCCGTCATTTCCTGTTTCCTGCCGTCCACAGAACGGGTTCGTTCCGCTAATCGGCCGCAAGGTCCGCCCGCTATCGAGTGGCTGTATGGGCGCCACGAAGGAGGAATGTTCAACGATGCCGTACGCCGCTTTCTGGTAGACATAATCCGAGCAGCCGGCGATCACGCCTTAGCGCCTGCTCTGGATAAACGATTCAGCGTCATCCAGCGGCGAAGTAATTGGTCTGAGCGCCACGCTGCATTCATCGCGGGCCTTGGTACCTTTTGCCTGAATCGCTCGCTGATTACCGACCGGGGCTCGGCTGGCCGGTTCATCAGCGTGGTCACCGATCTAGCCTTGGAGCCAACGTCACGTCCTTACAGCGAGGTTGATGAATATTGCACAAAATGCGGCGCCTGCATCCACCGTTGCCCGCCCCTGGCCATCGATAAGAATGGCAAGGACAACGCCATTTGCGCCCTTTATATAGAGGAAACAAAAGTTCGCCACGAGCCAAGATATGGGTGCGGCAAGTGCCAGACAGGCGTTCCCTGCGAGGCGGGAAGCGCCACCGAGATTCATTTGCGCCAGATCAGCTGAGGGTAGTTGCGATTCTGCCAAAAAGCCCAGCTGGAATGAGTACCGAGCCCGAGTTGCCCGCGGTTTGAAATTTAAGCTTCCCTTTTCAATAATTCTATCATATTATTATAAGCCGAACCACCATTGCGGCCTGGGGCAGGATTTTATGGTCCGTGTCCCAGGAAAGGAAGACGCAGACAAATGGCGGTCGATCGGCCAAAGATCGGCGCCTGCCAGTCGAGCAGCTTTCCGGTCAGCATAATCCAATTAGCCTCCAAAGGCGGAAATGATCGACATGATTATCATCGGTGAAAAACTCAATGGAACCATCAAATCGGTGGGCGAAGCCATCGCAAAGAAGGATTCTGAATTCATTCGAAACCTGGCCATAAAGCAGGCCAATGCCGGATCTAATTATTTGGATGTATGCGCCGGAACCGAACAATGTGTGGAAGTGGATACCCTCAAGTGGATGGTGGATATCGTGCAGGATGCGGTGGAGACGCCGATATGCATCGACAATCCCAATCCGAATACAGTGGCACAACTGATTCCCTACTTGAAAAAGCCGGGTTTGATTAACTCCGTATCTGGAGAAGGGTCCAAGTGCGAGATCCTCTACCCCCTGGCGAAAGAGTATGGCTTTGACGTCATTGTTCTTGCGCTTGACGACGCCGGAATTCCCAAGACGTCGGAACATAGAATCGAGATCGCCAGCTGCCTGATCGAGAAGGCGGCCCGCTACGGTCTCGGGCAAGAGCGGCTTTATATCGATCCACTTGTCATAGCCGTATCCACAGCCAACAACTCGGTCTTTAATTTTGTGGAAACTATGCGAGCGATTCGGCAAAAGTTTCCCGGAGTGAAGTTTACCTCCGGCCTGAGCAATATCTCCTTCGGATTGCCGCTTCGAAAGCTCATTAACCGTAATTTCTTATGCCTCGCGATGTACGAAGGGATGGATTCTGCAATCCTTGATCCAGCGGATAAAGATATCAAAGGAACGCTGCTCGCCGTTGATCTCCTTACCGCGAACGACAAAAATTGCCGTAAGTATACGACTGCTTTTCGAAAGGGAGAATTGTCTCTTTAGGCCACGTCTCTTGAGAAGATGGTCGGCCGGCAATACGCCGCCGGGTGCCCCAGGCTCGGCGCGCTTTTTTTGCGCCTAGCCTGGGATCGCGAGGATCTCAACTGGATCAAATCCATGCGGTCGGAACCAGGTCAATAAAGGGAGAGCTTCTTGAGTGTGCGGAAGTTCGTGCGCCGCGTGGATGAGCGCGAAGATCAAAAAGCAAATGTAGGAATCGTCAAGCAAAAGCAAGCGAGAACGGGCCGGCTCATCCGGAGAAAGTCAGTCTTGCGTTAGCGGCGGTCCCGCCACGAGCCGTTCCGCCCCGGAATAGATTACAAAGCGGCGGCCTCGTAAGAAGCCGACCAGGGTCATGCCAAACTCGCGGGCAAGACTAACCGCAAGATCCGATGGCGCCGAAACCGAAGCCAGAATGGGCACCCCGGCGACAAGGGCCTTCTGCACAATCTCAAAGCCGCCTCGCCCGCTGACAAGAAGCACAGCTTCACGCAGCGGTATGAGGTCATTGGCCAGCGCCCAACCAATAGCTTTGTCGACTGCATTGTGGCGCCCAACGTCCTCGCGAAGAACAAGCAACTCGCCGGCAATGCTGAACAACCCGGCGGCGTGTATTGCGCCGGTCCTGTTAAAAGCCGCCTGCGATTCGCTTAGTTTATTGGGCAGGCGGCAGAGCACTTCAGGATCGATGGCGCAGGCGGTGTTCGGAATTTTAATGCCGCGTACGCGCACGGCATCGATCGAAGCCTTGCCGCAGACTCCGCAACTTGAAGTCGTATAAAAGTTGCGCTGGGCCGCCTCTGGAGGGAGCGTGACGCCCGGAGCCAGGTCGACACGCACTCGATTGGCGCCATTCTGCTTGGCGGTGGCCTCAAAGCGAAGGGAGGCAATCTGGTTTCGGGATGAGATCAGGCCTTCGGTAAAGAAGAAGCCAGCCGCAAGTTCAAGTTCGTGGCCCGGAGTGCGCATGGTGACGTTGAGGGCATCTTCGCCGATGCGAATCTCAAGCGGCTCCTCGCCCACGAGATAGTCGTTCTGCGAGCGGAGTTCTCCTTCCCGCCACTCGTTGACACCGGTCACAGACACAATGCGGGGAATCACATTGCACATCCCTTTTTTCGCAGCGAGCGAAAACTCTTGACACCAATAATACTATAATAGTATTCTTGGGTCGTGGATACTAAAAATAGGGAGTTTTTGTCGCCGTTTTTTAGCACATCTGCTATGGGAGGCAATTGCGCCGCTTTTTTTGCTGCGCATGCTTATTGAATGGCAACCACCGATCCAATAGCAATCACCCGCCCGATGGCGACCACCGACCCCATCGACGGCATTCTTTCGCGTTATGTTGAGGTTACGGGAAACCTGATCTCGCTCCTCCAAGAGGTGCAATCGCACTTTGGCTACCTGCCCAAGGATGCGCTCTATTATCTGGCCAAGAAGACCGGAATTCCCATCACTCGCCTCTACAGTATTGCCACGTTCTACCACTACTTTAGCTTGACGCCCAAAGGCCGGCATGAGATCCAGGTTTGTACCGGTACGGCATGTCACGTCAACGGTTCGCTTCGACTCCTGGACGAGTTGACACGGAAGCTGGGGATTAAACTGGGCGAAACCACTCCAGACAAGCAGTTCACATTGAATGAAGTGCATTGCGTTGGCGCCTGCGCTCTCTCTCCGGTGGTTGTCGTGGGAGATCAAACCTACGGCCCGGTCAGCTCCAAAAAGATACCGGAAATCCTGAAGAAATACCAGGCTGGAGCCGCCGAGCCGCCGGCGGAACAGGCAGCCCAGGCAGCCCCGGCTCCAGACAACGAGCGCCACACCGTCGCGGACGCCCTTAGTTCCCGCTCCATCAGCGTGAAGATCTGCATGAGCCTGGGCGGTGTGTTGGCTGGTGCTCCGGATGTCCTGAAAGCGTTTCAGGAGGTTATGGCGGAAAAGGGCCTCGAGGCAACCTTGGGCAAGAAGTGCGTGGAGCAGGTCGGCTGCATGGGCCTTTGCGCCAAGAATGCCATTATAGAGGTCCGGATCGACGGCGTGATGACCGCTTACCAGTGGGTCAAGCCGCACATGGTCCGCCGGATCGTCGACGAACACATCATTGGCGGTGTCCCTGTGAAGGAATGGCTGGTGCCCGGGCCAGAGTACGAGGAATTCTTTTCCAAGCAGAATAAAGTAGTACTCGGAGCCTGCGGCACGATCGACCCGGAAGACATCGATGCCTACTGTGCGATCGGCGGCTATGAGAGCGCGAAGCTTGCCATTTCCTCCTTTACGCCCGAAAAAGTAATTGAGGAAATCAAAGCTTCTGGCCTTAGGGGGCGTGGCGGAGCCGGCTTCCCAACCGGGGTGAAGTGGGATCTTTGCCGCCGTGCGCCGGGTAACACGAAGTACCTTATCTGCAATGCCGATGAAGGCGATCCCGGGGCCTACATGGATCGCGCCGTCATTGAGGGCGATCCACATGCGGTGATCGAAGGCATGATCATCGCTGCCTACGCCATTGGCGCCTCCAAAGGCTATGTATATATCCGTGCCGAATATCCTCTGGCAGTGCAGCGTTTGCGCCACGCCATCGCCCAAGCCCGCCAATGCGGATACCTGGGATCCAACGTCCTTGGGCTCGGTCTCGACTTCGATATTCAGGTCAAGCTCGGAGCGGGAGCTTTCGTCTGTGGCGAGGAAACCGCGCTGATCGCCTCGCTGGAAGACCAGATTGGCGAACCGAAGCCGAAACCTCCGTTTCCCGCCGATAAGGGGCTTTGGGGATTGCCAACCTGCATCAACAATGTTGAAACGTTGGCCACTATACCGAAGATCGTCAAGAACGGCGCCGCTTGGTTTGCTGCAATCGGGACGGGCAAATCGAAGGGCACCAAGATCTTTTCGCTGGTAGGCAAGGTCAATCATACCGGTCTGGTCGAAGTGCCGATGGGCATCCCGCTGCGCGAGATCATCTACGAAGTCGGAGGCGGCATTCCCAAGAATAAAAAGTTCAAAGCCGTCCAGACCGGCGGTCCATCAGGCGGCTGTATCCCGGCAGAGCACATCGATGTGCCTGTCGACTACGAAAACCTCACTGCGGTTGGGTCCATCATGGGATCCGGCGGCATGGTTGTGATGGATGAAGACACCTGCATGGTGGACGTCGCGAAATACTTCGTCACCCTCTGCATGGACGAGTCCTGCGGCAAATGCACTCCCTGCCGCGAGGGCACGCGCGAGTTGTCCCGCCTGTTGAACGAAATCACCACCGGCAAAGGGACTCCGGAGCATCTCACCGCCCTCGATGAATTGTCGGCTGTCATGCGGGACATGTCGCTCTGCGCTCTGGGAAAGACCGCGCCGAATCCTGTGCTGTCCACCCTGCGCTACTTCCGCGACGAATACGAGGCGCACATCCATCAGAAGAAGTGCCCGGCGGGAATCTGCAAATCGCTGATTGAGTTCACCATCGATCCCGAGGCTTGCACAGGCTGTACTGCATGCGCGCGCCAGTGTCCGCAGAAAGCCATCCACGGAGAGAAAAAGAAAGCTCATAGCATCGACCAAGCGGCATGTATCAAGTGCGGAATCTGTTTCGAAACCTGCAAATTTGGCGGGGTGAAAAAGGCTTAACCATGGCAACGATTACGCTGAATGGCCAGATTCAGGAAGTCCCGGAAGGCATGACCGTGCTGGAAGCTGCGCGAATGGCCGGAATCGACATCCCCACGCTCTGCCATCACGAAGCTCTCGGTGGGTATGGAGCCTGCCGTGTGTGCGTGGTGTGGGCTGAAGGGCCGGCCCAGCGCCCGGGGTTGACCGCAGCTTGTATGACGCCTGTCTCAAACGGACTTGCGGTACAGACGGAATCTGCGGCTGTCAAGAGTGCACGCCGAGTCATCTTTGAACTCCTGCTCGGACGCTCTCCGGAGTCGGAATCGCTTCGCTCCATTGCGAAGCGTTACGGCGTCACTGCCACTCCGTACGGCGAGGGCGCGCGGCACGACCTGTGCGTGCGCTGCGGCCTCTGCGTGCGCGCTTGCAAGGAGAAAATCGGTACTGCTGCTATTTCATTTTCGGGCAGGGGACAAAGCCGGGACGTGAGTACCGAGTTTGGCGCGCTTTCAGAATTGTGTATCGGGTGCGGCTCTTGTGCCGCGGTCTGCCCCACGGGAATGATCCGCGTGGAAGACAGCGGCGGAGAACGCGCCATCGTGCGAGATGACCTGACGATCGCGCGATTCCAGCTTCTCGCCTGCACATCCTGCGGCGCTCCGCTGGTAACGGAAAAATTCATGGATCGGCGTTTGCAAGCGCTTCCCGAGGGGCAATCCGAAGTCCTTTGCCTCGACTGCAAGCGGAAGCGTATGGCCGCAACTGCAGAAAGTTTCGCAAACATCTGGTCATAGTCAACATATTGCCGACCGGCAAGCTATATGCAGGTTGAGGGAAAAGGCAGGTGAACAAATGAATAAGCTGGTGATCGCCGATCCGGGTAAATGCATTGGTTGCCGCACGTGCGAGATTGCTTGCGTGCTGGCCCATTCCGCAGGGGATGCAATGGTTAAAATGTCGCCTGCATCCTTCAACCCGCGCCTGATGGTGGTGAAAACCGCCACGGTAAGTACGCCGGTTCAGTGCCGCCAATGCGAGGATGCGCCCTGTGCGGCAGTCTGTCCCACGGGCACGCTGGTTTTGCGCAACAATACGGTCGAGGTCATCCCCTCGCGGTGCATTGGCTGCAAGAGCTGCATGATCGCCTGCCGCTTCGGAGTCATAGAAGTGTTGCCTTGCGAGGCGCTGCTTTCAGACCGGCCGCTTTCTTCTGGCACGCATGTGGAAGCTGTCAAATGCGATCTATGCGCGCATCGCGCAAACGGTCCGGCTTGCGCCGAGGTATGCCCGACCAAGGCGATCTCCGTCATTGATGGGGTTGTGCTTGCCGATGCGGGGCGCAAACGGCGCGAGCATACGGCAATGGCGCAGGTTGCTATTAGTCAGATCGAGTATCCGGGCCAGTTGGGGACGTAAGCCGAGGTGTTTTGCGCCCGCCGGCGCAGGCGCCAACTGAAGTTAGGCAGACTCATGGGAAAGGCTAATGGGAGAAGGATTGACGCGATGGCAGAAAAAGTTCTGACGGTATGTCCCTATTGCGGCTCTGGGTGCAAAATGAACCTCCTTGTGGAGGATGGAGCAATTGTCGGCGCGGAAGGCGCGCATGGAGTTACCAACGAAGGCGAGCTGTGTCTGAAGGGATATTACGGGTGGGATTTCCTGAACGACACCAAACTGTTGACGCCTCGTCTAAGAAAGCCTCTCCTGAAGGCGGCATCGCGGCGAAGACCTGAAAGAGGTTTCCTGGGATGAAGCGATTCAGTTCACGGCTTCGCGCCTCAAGGAGATCAAACACAAATACGGCGCCGATTCCATCATGTTGACCGGCTCTGCGCGTGGACCGGGTAACGAAGCAAACTATGTCATGCAGAAATTCACTCGCGCAGTCATCGGAACCAACAACATCGATCACTGCGCTCGTGTTTGCCATGCGCCATCTGTCGCGGGATTGCAGGCCACGCTGGGCAACGGGGCAATGAGCAATTCCATCGTCGAAATAGAAGATACGAAGTGCATTTTCGTCTTCGGCTACAATGCGGCCGATTCGCACCCCATCGTCGCCCGCCGCATCGTGAAGGCAAAGGAGAAGGGCGCAAAGATCGTTGTATGCGATCCCCGCCGCATTGAGACGGCTCGCATCGCCGATCTCTACCTTCCCATCAAGAACGGTTGCAATATGGCGCTTGTCAACGCATTTGGCAATGTTTTGATCGAAGAGAAGCTCTACAACCAGGAGTACGTTCGCAATTACACCGAAGGCTTCGATGAGTACAAGGCAGTGGTGGCCAAATACACTCCTGAATATGTTGAGAAAATCGCGGGTGTCCCTGCCGCGCAGATTCGTCAGGCAATGCGTATATATGCTGCTGCACCTTCCGCCACCATTCTCTGGGGCATGGGGGTAACGCAGTGGGGGCAGGGTGTCAGCGTAGTGAAGGGCCTCGCCACATTGGCGCTCTTGACCGGCAATTTGGGACGTCCAAATGTCGGTGTCGGTCCGGTTCGCGGCCAGAACAATGTGCAGGGCACTTGCGACATGGGAGTGCTACCCAACGTTTTTCCCGGATACCAGAAAGTAACAGACCCGGAAGCGCGCGCAAAATTTGCAAGGGCGTGGGGAGTTTCCGCTCTCCCCGCAGAATCCAGGCTATTGCATTACTGAAGTTCCGCGCCTCGTAAAGCAGGGCAAGCTCAAGGCCTACTATGTCTTCGGCGAGGACCCGGCGCAAAGCGACCCGGATCTGGCGGGAATCCGTGAAGCGCTCGAAGAGATGGAGTTTGTCGTCGTCCAGGACATCTTCATGAACAAGACTGCGGTCTTTGCCGACGTCATTTTTCCTGCAACTTCGTGGGGGGAGCATGAGGGCGTCTTTACCTGCGCCGACCGGGGATTTCAGCGTTTCAACAAGGCGATTGAACCCCAGGGTGATGTTAAGCCCGATTGGGAGATCCTGAGCCTGCTGGCCACCGCCATGGGCTACCCGATGAAGTACAAGAATACAAAGGAAATTTGGGACGAATTGCGTGAGCTATGCCCGCTCTACCTCGGGGCCACATATGAAAGGATGGAAGGGCTTGGCTATGTACAATGGCCGTGCCCTGCTCCCGAGCATCCTGGAACCCAATATCTATACAGTGGCAACAAGTTCGATATGCCGAATCGAAAAGGAATTCTCTCTGCGACTGAATGGATACCTCCTTTTGACAAACTAGACGAGGAGTTCCCGGTAATTTTGTGCACTGTACGTGAGGTCGGGCACTATTCCGTCCGTACCATGACCGGAAACTGCAGGGCTTTGCAGACCCTGGCCGATGAGCCCGGATATTTACAGATCAACAGTGCCGACGCGAGAAAGCATGGAATCGAAGACCAGCAGCTCGTGTGGATCTCCTCGCGGCGGGGCAAAGTCCTAGTGCGGGCTCAGGTGACAGATCGCGCCAATGAAGGCGCCGTATACATGACATATCAATGGTGGGTTGGCGCCTGCAACGAGCTCACAGTGGATCACTTTGACCCGGTCTCGAAGACTCCCGAATACAAGTACACTGCGGCAAAGCTGGAGAGCATCAAGGATCAGGCGGCGGCGGAAGCCTATTTGCAGACCGAGTACAACGCGATGCGCGAGAAGCTTGCAAACGTGGCCGGAAACTGAACCATCCCAGGGAGGAATGCTTCGCCCCGCACAAGATGCTTCAGTCATTTCTTCGTTGATGCCCTGTGCATTTCACTATTTCTTCTGTTGAGGCCGATTGCCCACGTAATCGGCGGCAATCTTGTCGAAATGATGCTTGGTGCCCTGTAACTCCATTGCATATATTTCCGCAAGAACATGGACCCGTTGGTCGTCCTGCAGGGCGCGTTTCCACGGGCGCATGGCAATTTCATGCGTCAGGCGGCGGACGGCACGGCTTTGTTTCATGATGTGCCGGGCAATCTCCCAGGCGCGGTCAATGAGCTTGTCGTGCTCGACGATCTCGTGGATAAGACCCCATTCCAGCGCGGTCTTGGCGTCGATCTTCGGCTCCATGTACGCCATATAGGTGGCGCGCTTGACGCCGAGGCTGGTGCGGAAAGAGAAGTTCATGCCGTCGCCGGGAACGATGTTGTGGGAAAAGTGGGAGTCGGAGAAATAAAAGTCGGGAACGCAGAGGGTAATATCCGACATCAACGCGAATTCGTAGTGCTGCCCGATTCCGTTAATGGCCGCTATGGTCGGGATCTCGATGTCGTTGATGAAGTTCTCAACGAAGTTCATCGTATCGAGAACGAGCCAGTCGTACCTGATCTCCGGGGCAGATTCCTCGGCCTCGTCGAAGGATTTGGGATCGCTCTTCTGGCATAGCCAATAAGGATCCTCACAGGTAAGAATCATGATCTCATTCTTCCTATCGTGTCCTATGGCTGTCCAAAGTTCGCCATACGCGTTCTGCGTCTGGCAGCTCCATACAACCGGCTCGCCTTTCCAGTGCAGACGCACAAAAAGGATGCCGTCTTCCGAGCGTGTCATGTGAGCAAAATCTTTGAATCGCTCGCTGTATTCTTCAAAGGTTTCTACATGAAGCCAGGGTTGCAATGCCATGGGTATATCCTCCTTAAACCAATCGAAATGCAACTCGATTAGTCAGCTCCCTCGTCCTTGACTGGAGTTGAAATCGACTTCGAATCATCGCGGTAGATAACAAACCAACGGCCCAAACGCGTCAGGAAATCGGCCGGCAGCGAGATGCTGGAGCCTTTCTCGTCTTTCAAGCATCCCAGCGCATCCTCACTGATTACAGCTACCATGGTACTGTCGGCCTCGCCGGTTGTGCAAGGGACCGATCGCTTTCGCTACCCTTAGCTGAGTCTCAAGAGGGGTGAAAACAGGGAAGGCTGCGCCGGAGCCAAAGGCGGCTCCAGAATGGCGAGTGAGCCAAGCCCGGATAGTGCGGGGTTCACGCCGATCCAGGTGGGCGAAGACATGTTTATCGATCCGGCGACGCTTGAATTCGCACGTAAGATGAATAATAATGAGCCACACGGGCAATTTGCTTAGAGTACACACAATCATGCAGTCGAGAGGAGAATCATGACGCTGAACTATAAAGTTTTCCATCATAGCCCAGTAGAAGGCATGAGCGGCACTTCCACGTTGATCTATGGAGAACGCGATGCGGTTTTGATAGACGCATGTGCCCGATTAGAAGACGCACACAGGCTTGCGGCCGAGTTGATTGGAATGCAGAAGAACATCACTCACATTTATATATCGCACTTTCATCCAGATCATTATTTGTCAGTGGGGGTACTGCTCGACGCGTTTCCTGGGGCCAAGGTCGTCGCGTTGCCCAGTGTTGTGGAAGATATTCTTGCGAGCGCGGAAGACAAGTTGAAGCTCGCGCGCCAGTTCTTAGGCGAAAAGGTACCCGCGACCGTGACCTTTCCTCAGCCTATGCCGGAAAGCCGCCTCGAAGTGGAAGGGCAGGTCATAGAGTTTTCTGACGATTGGGACGGCGACAGCCCGAACAACACCATGGTCTGGATCCCCTCCATACGAGTGGCATGCGGAACTGACGTGGTGTTCAATGAAGTTCATGTCTGGACGATTGAGAGCGACGCGCCACGCCGGAACAAGTGGAGAGCTTCTCTGAAAAAGCTTAGGGAGATGAACCCTCGGGTGGTAGTTCCCGGCCATTGCTCGCCTAGCAAGCTCAATTGCGCAGATACTTCTGGAATTGATTTCACCCTTAAGTATCTCGACGACTATGAGGAGGTTTTAGCGAAGGCGACGACAGGAGACGAACTGGTTCAAGGTATGGAGAAGCGCTATCCAGGAATAAATGCCTCGCTTCACGCCATTCATTGGCAGGCCAGGATACTGTTTCCCACAAAATGCTCAGACAGGATTATGCTGCCTCCAGGCGCATTCCGCACCCCGAGCGGCGAAATTGCAAGTGGAACTGCTCGCGACTGAGGGGGAGTAGAGGACGCGGCTGCGGCAAAATCAACAACACAAAATTCCAAACTCCGGGTTCTCAAGAGGGTGGCGAAGCATGAGCAAGAACTGGCGTGAACTTATCAGTCAACCCAAGCATGGAATCAAAACAGAGAAGGACGTATTTGTTCCCGTTCGGGATGGAATCCGGTTATGCGTGAATATTTATCGTCCAGATGCCGGTGGAAAATTTCCAGCGCTGTTGGCCATGTCAGGGTATGGCAAGGAACTCCAGGAAGTCCTGATCCCGCCGCAGCCGCTTCAGAAGAGCGCGCTGTGGGATGGAAACATAGAAGCCGGAGACACTCCGGACATTGTTTCCCGAGGCTATGTCCACGTGATTGGGGACGTGCGGGGCATCGGCCAATCGGAGGGGGAATATTCTGGCGCACGGTCATCTCAGCAAGGCAGGGATGGCGCAGACGTTGTGGAGTGGATTGCTCAGCAGCCGTGGTGCGATGGGAATGTGGGAATGATTGGATATTCCTACTACGGCGGGGTGCAATTGAAGGTGGCCATCGAGCAGCCGCCGCACTTAAAAGCCATTTTTGTTTCTCACATACACAACGATGCCTATCGTGACAGCACTGACTACGACGGCGGGGTGCTCGGCTTGTTTCACTATGGACTGTGGGATGGCCGGCACGGCACCAGCGGGTACGCGCCCAAGAATGTCCTTTCGAAAACCATGAAGGAGCTTTCGCCGGAGGAGTTCGAGCGCCTGCGGCAGGCGCTATTGAACGACCCGGATATCCGGAATTATCCCAACGTATATCATCTGTTGAATTATCCGTATAAGAATCCCATGTTCTTCGACATCGTTATGCATCCCTACGACGGTCCGTATTGGAAGGACAAGTCAATTTACCCATTTTTCGATAAGATCAAGGTCCCGGTGTTCGTCGTAGGCAAGGTTGCGCATCCCGCCGCTTCTTATTGGGACATCTACAACGGTATTCAATCGACCAAGAGACTTATGGTCAAGCCCTTTGGGCCCGAAGAGCGTCCCTGGCGCGAAGATTCGGAATTAATCATCCGCTGGTACGATCACTGGCTGAAGGGAATCGACACCGGCATTCTGGACGGGCCTCCCGTTCGCATGTTCGTCCAGGGCAGCAACCAGTGGTTGGATGCTGCGGAGTTCCCCCTGCCGGAAACGGATTGGGTGAAGTGCTACCCGCGGCGTTGGGAAGGACTGGCCTTTGCTCCCGAACGCTATCAACCTTATCCGGACTGCTTCCTGCAGCAACCGCTATTCCTTTCCACCAAGAGAGATTCCGTAAAGTATGTCAGCGGGCCCGTGCCTCAGGACCTGACGGTGATTGGCCCCACGGCCTTTAATTTCTATGCCTCCATTGACACGGACGACACCAACTGGATTGTCAAGCTGAGCGATGTGGCTCCGGGCGGAGCCGAGACCACTCTGGGCAAGGGCTTCCTGAAGGCCTCCCGTCGCGCTGTAGACTCCAAGGAAACGAAACCTTATGCGCCATATCATCTGCACACCCATTCGGATCCGGTGGTTCCGGGTGAAATCAACGAATACAACGTGAGCCTGGGCAAAGTGACCAATGTCTTCAAGGCAGGCCACCGGATCAAACTGGAGATCATGAGCATGGAATCTCCCAGGGACCCGGAGCTGCAGATTCACTATCATCCGCATCTGCCCAGTAGCAGAACTACGCTGCACAAAATCTATCGCAATAGCGAATATCAATCGCACCTGATGCTCCCCATCGTAGGCAAAAAGGAGAGTGTGATCGAGTATCTGAGCGATGAAAACATGGTGGGAGCATTGTAGAATGCAAAGGCGCTGGGCGCTGCCTGGCTGAACTGGCGCGCATCGGGGTCTCCTCTACTCGGCGTGCATATCGTTCAGGTTCGCTTTCGAGTCCAGGCTTACAGTGTCCGCTTGAATAGCGGTGTGGCAATCAGCAGCGTGGCGATGCCGAAGATTGTCAAAAACGCCAGATCGTATCGGATGGCTACCCATCCGCCGTCCTTGAGCAGAATCGACTTGAAGCCGTGAATCACGTAAGTGAAGGGATCGACGACACCGATCGCCTGCATCCACTTGGGGAACGACGCAGTGGGATACATGGCGCCCGAGGGATATAACAGGAGGACATTGAGCACGCCGAACATGGCGCGGGGAACGAGCGGATCGTCGATGCGCACCATGAGCAGGAACATCATGCCGTTGAAGGCAATGGAACCGGCCACGATGAGCGCGAGCATCTGCAGCATGATGATGGGGTGAAAAACCACGCCCAGACCGGAAGTCAGCGATCCGATTACGGTGAGAGAGAGGCCGGCCAGAACTGCCTTCATGGAGCCTGCAATGTTGAGGCCGAAGACGAGCTCGAGCTTGGTGATGGGCGTGACCAGGTAGCCCTCGTGGACGCCGCGCGCCTTGTCGTCGATGTAGAGCATGCCGCCGCCGATCATCACCGAGATGTACATGGCCAGCGCCACGGTCATCGGCAGAAGATACTTCAGATAGTTCACATAGGGATAGATCTCCACCACCTCGAGCGCGATCGACTTCGAGAGCCGGTCCTGGATTTGCGGCGCGTTCATGGCGTCTACCAGCGACTGCATCTCCGCCTCCAGGCTGGCCGAAGTGAACAAATCGGAGTTGTCCACCACGAGGCCGAGTTTGGGCGCGTCCTGCGAGTATACGCGCCGCGAGTATTGCGCCGGAATGATCACGGCCGCGTCGATCTTGCCCGTGCGCACGTCTTCGCGCGCCTGCACTTCGTTGTAATACGGAATGGTTGTAAACGTTTTGATGTTCGCGGCAACGGCGTCGAATGCCTCATGTACCTTCACAGCCTGCGGCCCGTGGTCATAGTCCACCACGGCTACGTGCGTGCCCACAATCTTGCCGCCGAATGCATTGCCGATAATGATCAGCTGCAGAATCGGCATCATCAGCGACATGATCATCAGCGTTGGCGAGCGGAAGAACTTGCGCATCTCGCGCTCGATGATGGCATACATCCGGTTCATGGGCGCGCTCCCGGCCGCGGCGGCAGCGTATACACCGGCTTCACCTGCTCATCGCGCAGTTGCCTCCCCGTGTAGTGAATAAACACGTCGTCCAGAGTGGTGTTTTGCACGCTCAGCGAAGTCAGCGTCTCGCCCAGGCTGGCCGCCAGCTCCACCAACTGCATGGTGGTCTTCGATCCCGAGCGCGTCAGCACGCGATAAAACCCCGCGCTCTCCGGTTGCACGCTGGTCACGCCCTCCAGCTTTTCCAATCGCCCCTGCCACTCCTCGTCCTCGCGGTCGAAGTGCACTTCCACAACATTCGCGCCCGCCACGCTGTTCTTCAGCTCCACCGGCGTGCCCAGCGCCACCAGCTTGCCATGATCCACAATGGCAATGCGGTCGCACAGCTTGTCCGCCTCTTCCATGTAGTGGGTTGTCAGCAGCATGGTCAGGTTGCGCTGCGCCTTCAGATTGCTTAGCATCTCCCACACCGCGATGCGCGACACAGGGTCGAGTCCCGTAGTGGGCTCGTCGAGAAAGAAGATGCTCGGATTGTGCACGAGCCCCCGGGCGATCTCCAGCCGCCGCCTCATGCCGCCCGAAAGCGTTTTGGTCTGCGCATCGCGCCACTTGCTCAAGTCCACGGCCTCCAGCACAGCGTCGATGTTCTTTTCGCGCTGCACGCGCGGCACGCTGTAGAGCTTGGCATAGATGCGCAGGTTCTCTTCCACGGTTAAATCCTGGTCGCTGGTCAGCGCCTGCGGAATTACGCCGATCATCCGCCGCACATCGTCGGGATCTTTGCTCACGTCGTGCCCGGCAACGATGGCCTTGCCCTCGGTTACCGCCACCAGCGTGGTCAACATCCGAATAAGCGTCGTCTTGCCCGCCCCGTTTGGCCCCAACAAACCAAAGATTTCGCCCTCGGCCACGCTGAAGCTCACATCCTTCACCGCTTCAAAGTCTCCGTAGCGCTTGACGATGTGCTCCACCGCGATCGCCGTGGCGCGCGGGCCAGCGCTGCCGTTGCCGGCCGGACTACCGTTGGCGGCCGCGCTCACTGCTTCACCAGCTTGCCTTTGGGGATATACACTTCGGCCGTCATCCCCGGCACAAACTTCTCGCCTGGGTTGGGGATGAGCAGCTTCAACTGGATGGTCTTGATGTCGCGCTTCATGCTGCTCACGTCGCGCTGCGTGGCAAAGTCGCCCTCCGCGGATTTGGCGATGATCTTGCCATAAACCGTCTCACCGCTCGGCATCACCACGCGCAGCGTGTCGCCCAGTTGCACGCTGTCGGCCTGCGTCTCAGGCAGCGGCGCATACACCCAGGTCTGCGTCAGGTCCATGATGGTCACAATCGGCGTTCCCGCGGCCACCACTTCGCCCTGCCGCGCCGCCCACACATTCACCTTGCCGCTCACCGGCGAAACCACATCCGCATAGCCTTCTTCCACCCGGGCTTCATCTGCCAGAGCGCGAGCGTTCGCAGCCTCCGCGCGCGTCTCGTCCACTGTTTTCGCAGAGGCGTCCGCCAGCAGCTCATGCGCGCGCGCCTGCCGCAGATTCGCTTGCGCTGCGGCAAGATTCTGCCGTGCCGCATCCACCGCCGCCTTCGCCGCCTGTAGCGACGTCACCTCTTCGTCTCGCGACTGCGCACTCACAATCCCTTGCTGTGCCAGTGCTACTGTCCGGCTGGTGTCTGCCTGCTGGTGCTCATACTGCGCCTGCGCCTGCGCCAGGTTTGCCTCAGCGGTCTTCACCTGCGCCTCTGCGCTCACCGTCGCGCTTGTCGTTTCGCCACGGTTCTGGCGCTCCGTTTCCACCGTGCTGTTTAGCTTGGACCGCTCGCTCGCCGCCGTCGCTTCAGCTGCATGCAGTGCAGCCGTCAGGTCCTGGCTCTCGATCACCGCGATCAGTTGCCCTGTATTTACGTCCTGCCCCTCTTCCACGGTCAGCGTCTGGATGCGCCCCGGAATCTTCGAGCTCACCACCACCTCGTTGGCGTCCACGGTCCCGATCAACTGCAAGTCGGCAGTGCGCTGCGTGGTTGCGAAATACCAGACCAGCGATCCCACGGTCAGCAGACCCAAGATCATGAATACTCGATTTCGCGCGTTCACTCGCCACCCACCTCAAATCCCTTGAATTCGGCGAACTCCGGCATCGGCATATCTACCAGCACTCGCGCCGCCAGCTCCGCGCCGTGCTTCCGGTCCTGAAAAATCGCGTTGCCCAAAAACTCTACCAGAGCCACTCTACGTGCCCGCAGAACTTCCGGGTCGAAGGGCTCAAATGGCATTGACAGCCGCCACACCGGCGCGCTGAGGAAATAGAAGACATTTCCTCCCAACGCCGCCAACACAATCTGCAGCCAATCTGCCTCGATCAGTTCGCCCGATGCGATCCCCTCCCGCACCATGGACTGAAAGACCGCCTGCAGCGGCCCAAAGACGCGCTTCACCAGGATCGGAAGTTGCCCCTCCTCGCCTTTGCGCAGCCGCATCATCTCCTGCTGCATCAGGCTCTGGAACTCGCGCTGCGTCAGAATCCGGTCAAAGTGCTCCAGCGCCGCGCGCAGCAGCCGCTCTCCTGGGCTCGAGTCCCGGAGAAGTACCGCCATTGATTTGTCCCGAACCCGTGCCGACACCATTTCTAATGCAGCGGCGTACAGCTTCTCCTTGCTCTCGAAGTAGTAGTAGAGCAGCGCTTTATTTACGCCCGCCGCGGCGGCAATCTGTTCCGTTCGCGCGCCTGCCAGTCCATGCACAGCGAATTCGCTCAGCGCAGCATCCAAAATCCGCTTTCGGGTCTCCGCCGCGCGGTCGGCTTGGGCCTCGAAGTTGTTTTTGCCAGCCATAATTAACTAACTAGTTAGTAAATTAACCGACTTTCCAATGTTTGGCAAGCCGGGCAGGCGGAATCTGTAGGGGGTGGAGTTCTCGGTGCGCCAGGAGGGAGCTAAGCGGGCACGGAGCTGGAAACGGCTGATACAGCCAAGGGAAGCCAACAGCGCATCGGGCCTCCTCTACTCCACGGGCGATTGTTCGGTGGGTGTGACGTCAACTCCTGATCGACGGAACTCAAAATGCAGGAGCCATACGCTGGGGACGACTTGTCCATTCGCCTGCGCCGGCGTGAACTTCCATGACTTCGCCGATTGCAGGGCCAAATTTGCGAAATACTTGCTCTGCCCCTGCGACGCGATAGATGCATTTCTAACGGAGCCGCCTGTGTCAACGTTGACCTGGATGCCGACCTGAACCTCGCCTTGAATGGTGCGAATGGCCTTTTCTGGTACGTCCGGCATTACCTGATGGACTACCACGCCCCTGACAGAAGAGCCTTGGATAGTCGGGCCATGAACGGCCGGAGGCGGCTGAGTTTGGGCCTGGGGTGATGAAGTTTGGGTCTCAGGCGGCGGGTTTTCAGCCTGCTCTTGGGCAGATGCTTCAGGCGGGGGGACCGCTTGCCCAGGGGCCGATGTGCTCGTTTCTGGCCGTTCAGTATCAACTGGCGCCGGTGGTGCCGTCTGATGAGAATGAATCACCAGCACCGCAAAGATTGCGAGCAGAACCGCTGCGCAGGTAGCCAGGATCGCCACCGGCCGCTTGCGGGTCGGACTTGAGACGGATTTGGCAGTCCTATGAGGGATCGGAGCCCCCGTTTCGAGACTCTTCCTGATTTCGTTCAACGTGCAGCGCAGCGCCGGGTCCAGTCGCAAACACTCCTGTGCAATCTGCGCGAAGGGGGCGGGAACTGTTGAAGGCACAATCGGCTCGTTTGGGCCTGAGCGATTCCAGGCTGGAGGAATTTGGGTAAGCGCTTCGACCATAGTGACGCCGAGAGACCAGATGTCGGAGGCAGGGGAGAGTTTGATGAACGTGCCCTTCGGGGCATCGTAGATATCCAACATCTGCGGTGGCTTGGGAATCGCGGATGCGCCACGAATGTTTTCTACGGAAAGCTTCAACTGGTCATCGACAACCATAATGTTCGAAGGCTTGAGCCGACCATGCACTAAGCCCTTTCCGTGAAGATAAGTAAGCGCGTCGAAAATCGGGCCGAGCATCTCCTTTACTTCAGCGGGCGTCAGCGGGCGCTCGGGCAGGATTTCCGAGAGAACCTCGCCGGCGTATTCCGTCACCACGTAATGGAACTCGGTATCGTCGAACCGATAGCGGCCGGTGTGAAGCACGCGAATGAGGTGGGGATGATAGAGATCCGCTGCTGCGGCCCAATCCGATGCGCATGACCGGGCGCCATCCGCCGCGGCAGGAAACAGCTTGATGCCGGCTCTCTGTTTCCCGTTTTCTTCGAGTTCACACAGAAAGACACCGGACTGGCCGGAACTACCCAGCCATTGGAGAAGACGAAACCTGGCGTCGACGAGGCGCCCGACCCAATCCTTGCGAATTACATCTGTGTTCATGGCCTAAACGATCCCATCCGGCGCAACGACAAGCAGAGCCAGGAAGCGCGGATCGGACACGGCAACGATACCATATTACGGGAACGAGGGGCGCGCAAGTTACCCAACTTCGGAATTTAGTCGTCAGAGGTAATCAGGTTGAACAGCGATGAACCGCCGGGGGCCTGATGGAATGGCTCTGTTTCAGGCGCTATCAGGCTCTCGGTTCGGCTTGGCGGAAGGACCCTTACTGCGCAGGCGGCGGGGCCGCGGCAGGCGGCGCGGCCGCAGGCTGATCGGTTTGCTTGGTGAACTGGAAACTTTTGGCAACTACTTCTCCGAAGAATTTTGCGGCCGGTCGGAGCCTGCTGCGCCCAGCACCTGCTCGTAGAAGCGGACGTATTGAGGGACGACGAGGCTGGCGCAGAAGCGCCTTTGCGCCGTTTGGCGGGCGGCTTCGCGCATGGCCTGTAGGCGCGAGGGGCTGGCGAGAAGGCTCAAGGCCCCCGCGGCCATAGCGTCCACGTCGCCCACCGGGAAGAGCAGGCCGGTGACGCCGTCGTCGATCAGCTCCGGCACGCCGCCAACGCGGGTGGCGATGGAGGGAACCTTGCAGGCCATGGCTTCAAGGGCGGCGAGGCCGAAGGATTCGAGTTCGCTGGGCATGAGGAGAAGATCGGCGAGGGCGAGCAGCTCACTGACTCGTTCCTGCTTGCCGAGGAAGTGGACGCGAGAGTGGATGCCGAGGTCGTGGGCGAACCACTCGGCGGCGGAGCGGTCGGGGCCATCGCCAATCAAAACCAACTGCGCGGGGCGCTCGCGGACCACGCGGGCGAAGATCTTGACCACGTCAACGACACGCTTAACGGGGCGGAAGTTGGAAAGGTGCATCAGGATGGCCTCATCGGGCGCGGCGTAATGGGAGCGGCAGCGGGCGCGTGCGGCTTCATCTTTGATGGGCATATAGACATCGCAGTTGACGAAGTTAGTGATGGTTTCAATGGGGCGGGTCACGTCGAAATCGGCGATGGTCTGTTCTTTGAGGTAGTCGGAGATGCTTGTGACGCCATTGCTTTCCTGGATGGCGTGGCGGGTGATGGGGAGATAGCAGCGGTCGAGACCGACGAGCGTGATGTCGGTACCGTGGAGGGTGGTGACGTAGGGCAACCGACGGCCGCGAGCGGCGAGCATTTGCCGGGCGAGGAGCGCCGAGACCGAGTGAGGGATGGCGTAGTGCACATGGAGCAGATCGAGAGCGTAGTATTCGGCCACTTCGGCCATGCGCGAAGCCAGAGCCAGGTCGTAAGGGGGAAATTCGAAGAGCGGGTAGCTGGAGACGGGAACCTCGTGGTAAAAAATGCCGTCCTCGCGGCCATTGAGGCGGAAGGGCTGCGAATAGGAGATGAAATGGACCTCGTGGCCGAGGGCGGACAGTTCAATGCCCAGCTCAGTGGCGACCACGCCAGAGCCGCCGTAGGTGGGATAACACGTGATTCCAATGCGCATGAAGCCTTCTTGATCTTGAATTTGTTTCTATGCTATGGGACGCGTGGAGAGGGATGGAAGACTCAGGGAATGAGCAAGTCAGCGAGCCGGCAGGTCAGCATCTACGGAAATCAGGGGCTTCCCAGATCGGCGAAGGAGACGAGCCTGATGGTGGGGAATTCTTTGATCGCGGCGAGGGCCTGGCGCTCGACGTCGCGCGAGGCGCGGAGGCGGGTGCGGACGCGCGCCAGATCGGCGTCGTTATAGCCGGGGTGGGTCACGAGTTCCCATGTGCCGGCGGACATTTGTTCGAGCAAACAACGCAGGGTGGCGGCGTCGAGGGTTCCCGTGCCTGCCACGGCGATGGTGCCGTCGGTGGTGGAGAATCCCTCTTCGGCGATGATGCGTCGGCAAACGGGTTCCAGCCATCGCAGAGCGCCCACCTGAGCGAGACGCAGCCAGGGAGCGCCGATGGCGGAGCGCAGGGCCCAGGATGGCTCGAAAGGATTGCGTATGGCGCCGATGCCGCATGCCCGCGCGGCGCGGAGCACGGATCGGAGGACGGCGGGAAACATGTGCGTGTGCTTGTGGGTGTCGATGTGGGTGAGTTGGAGGCCTTTGTTTTGGAGAAACTCGATCTGGGCGCGGGTTTCGGCCTCGATTTCAGCCAACCGGATGCGCCTCGTGAACAGGCGCGGTAAAAATGCAGTGAGCGTTGAATGCAACGAGCCGGTTCGCGGCGATCCTGTTCGCGGATCGATAAGGGAGGGAATCTGGCGCTCTGGGAGCACTGGCTCGCCATCGACCAGAACCACGTGGCAGCCGACGCCGAGCGTGGGCGCTGAGCGGGCGATTTCGATGGCCTCGGCGGTTGCCCCAGCACACGCCATGAGCGAAGTGCTGGTGAGAACGCCGGTGGAATGGAGTTCCGCAATGGCGCGATTGACTCCAGCCGTCAGGCCAAAATCGTCGGCGTTCACAATAAGACGGCCCACGAGGTGAGTTTATCAACTGAAGGCGCGCCGCCTTCTCGAGGTCGAACGCACTGGTATCATGACAACAGGCCGCGACCCGAGCGCGGCAGAGTGGGCGGTTAGCTCAGTTGGTTAGAGCGCCTGCCTTACAAGCAGGAAGTCGGGGGTTCGAGTCCCTCACTGCCCACCATGTTTTAGAGGACTTCTACACCACAAATTGCGTAAACAATCGATCCCCGTTGTTTTTGGCTTCACGAAGGATTGACGAGGCCGATTTCCGCGGTTAAGATGGCGCGTAATTTCAGCGATCATAGGAAATGCACGCGCAAGGGGCAGAGCTGATTGTGAGCGATTTACAGCCTGAGCCTGAAAAGACGGTAATCGTGGTGGGCGGCGGCGTGGCAGGCATGAGTGCGGCCTGCGCGCTGGCCGAGGCTGGGCTGCGCGTCACCCTGGTGGAGCGCCGTGGCTACCTGGGCGGACGGGCGACCTCGTACCGGCATCCAGGCGTGGATGAGGTCATCGACAACTGTCAGCATGTGCTCTTCGGCTGCTGCACCAATCTGTTTGGGTTTTACCAGCGCATCGCTGTGGCGGATCGCATCCACTGGACGCAGACAATGACCATGATTGAGCCCGGCGGGCAGCGGTCGTTGCTGGGGCCGTCGCAGTTCGGCCCGTTTGGGTTGCCGGCGCCCCTGCACGCGATGCCGCGGCTGATGACGGCGAAGGCGTTCACGCGCATAGACAAGCTGGCGCTGGCGCGCGCCTTTCGCGCGCTGATGCGGCCGGTTCCGGCTGATTCCCCCGAGACGTTGGGGGCGTGGCTCAGGCGCTGTGGGCAAACTCCGGGCGCGATTGAGCGCTTCTGGCGGTTGGTGATTGCGAGCGCGCTGAACGCGGACGTTGACGAGATCGCACTGCCTTACGCGGCGAAAGTAATCCGCGAGCTGTTCATGAACTCGGCCCAGGCGGGCAGCATGGGCATGAGCTCCGTGCCATTGGGCGAGCTCTACGGGGGAGCGGAGCGGTATCTTCGCGAGCGTGGCGGCAATGTGGTGCTGAATGCAGGTGTGGACGCCGCGGAGTGGGATGACGAGACTGCGCAGTGGGCGCTGGCGACGAGGGCGGGCGGGCTGATGGCGGATTTTCTGGTGCTGGCGCTGCCGTTTGAGGGCATGGCCAATCTGCTGCCGCACATGCCGCCGGCGGAGGGCGCCGACGCGCTTGCCGGCCAGGTCGAACGGCATGAGCACGGGCCCATCTGCAGCGTGCATCTGTGGTTTGACAGAGAGATTACCGAGTTGGAGCATGCCGTGCTCCTGGACCGGGAGATTCACTGGATGTACAACAAGAGCCGCCTGCAGCCAGGCCCGGAACGCTAAGGGCAGTTATCTTGAGTTGGTGGTGAGCGCGTCCCGGCCCTTCGCGGCCCTTGAACGCAAAAACGCGATCGATCTGGCCGTCCGCCAACTGGCGGAGTTTTTCCCAGCAGTTGCCGCCGCGAAGGTGGAAAAAGCCGCGCTGGTGAAGGAAGTGCGCGCCACCTTCACTGTGCCGCCGGGGATCGATGCGGCGCGGCCGGGACCAGTTTCGCCATGGCCGAATTGCGCATTGGCCGGGGACTGGATTCAGACCGGTTGGCCCTCGACGATGGAGAGCGCTGCGCGGAGCGGGCATTTGGCTGCAGAGGCCGTCTGTGCCGCCGACCGGCAGCCCGCGCCAGTTTCTCAATCCGGACCTCAAGCCGCACGGCCTGATGCGATTCTTCAACTAACTCGAAAACACATTGGCTGCGCGGCAAGCTCTCTGAGAGCTGGATCTTATACCGGTACCCGAGGCCTAAATCTTTGAAGGCATTTGCATTTAGTTCTTGACAATCATATCGTTTTTCCGTTATACGCCTATGTGACACGGTTGTGTCGTTCTAGGCTTCATCCGAATATGACTGTGCAATTTTCTGCGCCCCTGCAGTTTTTTGCTCCCTGCAGTTTCGGCTCCCCATGTGGTGGCGTCAACCTGTCTGCGGTCGGTCTATTGCGAACGGAATCGATTTATCGGACCCAATCATGGCTACGGAAGACCATATCCCGCTAGTCCGGGAAGGGGTTTATCGAATTTGAAAGCTCATTTGAATTGGAGGAGACGAATGAAATCGCATCGACTATTTGTATTTGCCTGCCTGTGTGGCTTGCTGGTTCTGGTTTTCACTCAGTATGCTCGAACCCAAGCGACCATCAGCTACGCCACGCTTAACGGGACCATAACCGATGAGGCGGGGCGAGTGGTCCCCCAAGCCAAGGTCACGCTCCGCTCCCTCGACACCAACCAGACCTTTACGGCGGTGTCGAGCGGCTCCGGCTATTACGCCCTGCCGAGCTTGCCGCCCGGTCACTACGAACTTACCGTGACCGCACCTGGCTTCGGTAAGTACACGGGCACCGGCGTGGAGTTGACGGTCGCTCAGATCGCGACCGTCAATGTGCAACTCAAAGTGGCGACTGTCCAGGAAAATGTTGTCGTCAATGCCGCCGAAGCGCCAGTCATCGAGACGACCAGCTCTGAGGTGAGTCAGGTCGTCAATAAACAGCAGGTCGAGGATTTGCCCATCAGTAGCCGGCTCTTTACGGACTTTGCATTGCTTACGCCGGGCGTTGCCACCAGCCGGACCAGCCTGGGAACCACCATCACCGAGTTCGAGGTGACGCAAATTTCCTTCGGCGGCATGCGCTCGTTCAGCAACGAGATCACCGTGGACGGCGCCGATTTCGTGAACGCCATCACGGGTGTGCAGCGCGCAACTCCGCCGCAGGACTCGGTGGAGGCATTCCGCGTCGTGAACAATAGCTATGGAGCGGAATACGGCCGGGCGCTGGGCGGCATCGTCAACATCGTCACCCGGTCCGGCACCAACCAATTCCACGGTTCAGTTTACGATTACCTGCAGAACGGCGTTACTGACGCGCGTTCCTACCTGCAGCCGGCGCCCCTGCCGCACGCCGTGCGCGAAAACCAGTTCGGCGGTACTCTTGGCGGCCCGATCGCAAAAAACAAGACGTTCTACTTCGCCAACTACGAAGGGCACCGCCGCGGCGCATCTCCCACCTACGCTCCCGATATGAGCGCAAGCATCGCGGACCTCGATACCGCAAAAGAATATCTCGGCCTCTCGCCGGAGGGCTGTAGTCTTCTGCCTGAAAACTGCACGGCCTCACCCCTCGCGTATCTTCAAGGGGTTCTCCAGACCCAGGACAACGACTACGGCTTTGCCAGAATCGATCACCAGTTCAACACCAATAATAACTTCGCGTTGCGCTACAACATAGAGGATGCGCGCGACCTGGGAGAACTCATCGGCGAGACGGAGGATGGCGGCGGCATCGGCACCCCGAGCGGGGCGCGCAATCTTTTCGTCCGCGACCAATCGCTGGTGGGCACGTTGAACTCGGTGCTCAAGCCGAATCTGGTCAACACTGTGCTTGTACAGTGGGCCCGCCGCCATTACAACTTTCCCGGAGCCACCGGCGAGCCGGATCTCGATGTCGTCAACGACTTGAGCTTCGGCCACAACTTCGGAGTCTTTGACGCGATTTATGACAGCCGCTTTGAAGCCGCCGACTCCGTCGCATGGGTGAAAGGCAAACACGTCGCCAAGTTCGGATTCGACGGAAACTATCTTTGGGATAACAACAAATACCCAGGATTTACGCCGGCACGAATCCTGTTGCCGAATCAAGGATGTTTGTTCACTTTTGCCGACTTCGTGGAGGGAGAAGTGACTGGCACTCCGGGAACTCTGGATGGATCGTCGTGCATATTACCACCTGAAGCCGATGGCGTGTCGTTTCTCTACGAGGGGACTGAACTTCCGAGAACCGGATTCGTAAACGGCTACGTTCCTCCACCGGCAACGGGGGGTGGGTATGACAGCGGATGGCCAAACGCGTTTCCCACGAACCTCTATTCCAATACCGGCTACACCCTGAACCACGGCTACTGGGGATTCTATGGGCAAGATCAATGGCGGGTCACACCCAAGCTGACTTTGAATTACGGCCTGCGCTGGGATTTCGAAACCGGTCTCTCAAGCGCACTCGACTCCGACTACAGGGCCATTGCACCTCGCTTGGGCTTTGCCTACTCGCCGAACGCGAACACCGTTATCCACGGAGGCGGCGGAATTTTCTTCGATCGCAATAACATGTCGTTCCTCTTCGTCACGGGAAACCAGAAGACGCTTCCCGGCTACTTCTGCAATCCGCCCAGTGCAGATCCGGCTTGTGCGGCGTCGGGACTCACGCCGGTAGTAGTTCCCTTTATCAATAGCACTGCGGCAAACGGTGGCTGGCAACTGGGTGGTCTTCCGGGGTATCCCGGGACCCCCGCAGACGTACTGGCGGAAATAACAACCGGTGTCTTGCTGGGTGCGCCCTACTTACCGGAAACTTTGACAGGGCCGTGCACCTTGGGAGAAACCGGACTCACAGGCGCATGCGGAGTTGGCGCAGGGGGCACGCAGCGAAATGCCAGACTGCCCTATGCCGAACAAGCCAGCTTGCAAATTGAGCATCAATTCGGAAAGGGCTTCGCGATGGAAGTGGGGTATCTCTTTGTCGGGGCTCACAAACTCATCCGGGGCAATAACACCAACGTACCGTGTCCGCTCGGCACCAGCAAGCCGGACAATCCCCCCGATGCTCAAGGATGGGAGGATCCCAGCGGTACACTCACGCCTTGCCAGGGAACCCCAGCTCTCGGTCCGTTTGGACTAGGTCCGTTTTTCGGCACTCTGGCGAATCCTTCCGGATTGGAATTCGGAACTCCGGGAGCTCCCGGCCAATCAACTCTGAGCGGCGGCCTTCTCGATTACAACAACGGCGTTGTCAATTCCAATTACCACGGCCTGACGGTGACCGCGAACGAGCGCGTGAAGTATTTCCAAATGACCGCCAACTACACCTACTCTCACACCATCGACAACGGGAATTTCGAGACCTTTATCAACCTTCCCATCAATCAGTTCGACTATCCCGCAGAGCGGGCAAACTCCAATCAGGATCTTCGTCACCACCTGGTGGCGAACTTCACTGCAACCACTCCCGACCACACGTTCTTGCGCAACTTCGAACTGAGCAGCATTATCACCCTGCAATCTGGCCGTCCATTTACTTTGTACCCCGGTGCAAATGTGCTGGGTGACCTTGCCGGCCTTGACACGGATCGCGTCGGGGGGCCACCCGTCACTGGCGCGTGCACTTCCGTCACGAACTGCGCCCCCGCTATCGGCCGAAACACCTATGTCGGCGCGGCATTCTATGCGTGGGACCTGCGCCTGTCGCGAGATTTCAAACTACGCGAGGATAGGACGCTCTTGTTGAGCGTCGATAGCTTCAACCTGCTCAACCACCCGAACATGGACGAGTTGAACTCGGTTTACGGCTCACCGGTTTTCTGCGGCGCCAATCCCACCATACCGAAGCACTTCAACGACGCAACCACGCACGCCATCCAGCAGGGAGCGCCGTCAGCTTCTTGCGCTACGCAGCAGCAGGTGGTTACGGTTGGTGGAAACCCGGTGGCCGGCTGGCTCGCTGATGGGCTCATCCCGGTCGGCATTCCCAATGCTCCTAATCCAGTTTTCGGCACGCAGAGAACGATGTTCAATCCGCGGCAGTTTCAGTTCTCGGCGAAGTTCTCGTTCTGAGATGGAGCAAAACGCGCTGGCCGTTCAATCCCGAATGGCCAGCGTAGTCTGTCACTTCTTCAATGCGCCAGGAGATACACGCCGATGCACACAAGCACCGCTGCGGCCCAGCGGCGCCGGTCGACGTTTTCCTTGAGGAAGATTTTACCTGCGACGGCATTTGTGACCAGCGTGAGCGAGGCGGAGGCGGGAGCGACGAGGCTCAGGTTGAGGTGATTGAGGGCCAGGAGAAGCGAGAAGAAGGCGAGAGCGAGAAAGAAGACTCCTGCGAAAAATAACGGACAGGTGCTGACGGCCCGAATGGCGCCTTTGAGACCGGAGCGAGCGCGAATCAGGTCGAGGTCGCCGATGGACTTCATGGCCGCTGCCGTCAGCACTTCGCCGGTGGAGGAGAGGAGCACGACGGCCGCGATCATTCCGGCGGCGAGCCATGGCCCTGTTTCAAGCAGCGTTGGAGGAGTAAGCATCGTCATCGCGTTCCAATTTCCTTTGGCTCGGGCTCGTTCGGCTGGCGTTCGATGATTGCGGGCTTTTTCACATCAGGCTTTTTTTCCAGTGGCTCTTCGATGTCTGGGCGTTTTGCCGGTGGTTCTTTCACTTCCGGTTTACCGGGATCCGGCTCTTTCACTGGCGGTTCTGGCCGCTCGGTGCGCGAGGGGCCTTGGGTTACGAATCCCACGCCCACTGTGATGAGCACAATGCCCGCCCAGCGCTCGATCGAGATAGCCTCATGCAACCAAAAGCGCGAGAGGAGCGCGACGATCACGTTGCCGAAGGCCGTGGCGGGGAGGACGAACGTGAGATCGGCCCAGGAGAGCGCCGTAAGGTAGCTGGCAAAGAAGCCGATGAGCAGGGCGATGCCGGCGGCGATCCAGGGAGTAAAGACGGCGGCAACAAGAGCAGCGGGATGAGCGAGTGTGATGGCCGGGATGCGGGTCATGCCACGCGAAAGGCAACTGTCGCCGAGCGGGGCGCAAACGGCAACGAGGCCCAGGATGAGGTATTGGCGCGGCGAAAGTGTGCGGTGAGCCATCTTGCGGTTTGATCCGATGAAAAACGCCGGGCAAAGCCGTTGTTTCCTGCCCTAGAACCGGCGCGGCCTGGTTTTCAAATAACTAGAACGTAACGCCGGCCTCCAGGCCGGCTGTGGTGCGGGCGCCCATGCCCGCACTCACTGCCAAAGCTGCTCGGCTAAAGCGGTTGCCGCAAAAAACAAAAAGGCCGCGAAATTGGAGCACGGAGCTTCCAGGATCAAGGCAAGTCCCGCTAAACGCCGGCGCCGACGGGGGCTCGCGGCTCGGCCTGCTGTGTGCGCGCGGCTTTCACCATCTTATTGCGCTGCGCGCGCAGCTTGAGGAACGATTTGGCCTCGACGTAGAGCCGGGGCAGGTCGCGATTGACGATGGCCTTCCATATGACACGGAAGGCGGCCTTGGGACGGAAATAGTACTCGTCGTAGAAGCGGTGCACCATCTCGAGCACGTAGTCGGCAGGCAGGCCGGGATACTCGATGTGCGCCATCTGATGCCCTCCGCCGTCCTGCATCGACTTATTGGTGATGTATCCGTTTTTGGCTGCGTACTCGTAGAGCTCGGTGCCGGGGTAAGCGTGCGCGATGGAAACCTGAATGGTTTCGCAGTCGAGGGTCTTGGCAAAGTTGATGGTGTTGCGAATCGACTGCTTGGTTTCTCCGGGCAGGCCTAATATGAAGTCGCCGTGAATCGTTAGACCTAAGGAGTGGCAATCGCGAGCGAAGTCTCGTGCGCGCTCGACGGTGGCGCCCTTCTTGATGTTCTTAAGAATCTGCGGATCGCCCGACTCAAAGCCGACGATGAGCAGGCGGCAGCCGGCTCCACGCATCGCCTTCAGTGTTTCGTAGTCGGTGGTAACGCGCGAAGTGCAGCTCCAGGTGATGCCGAGAGGCTTCAATTTTCCGCAGATCTCGATAGTCCGCGCCTTCTGGATATTGAAGGTGTCGTCGTCGAAGAAGAATTCCTTTACCTCGGGGAAGTTCTCCTTAGCCCACTTCATCTCTGCAGCCACATCGTCAGTGGAGCGCTTGCGCCAGGCGTGCCCGCTGAGCGTTTGCGGCCACAGGCAGAAGGTGCACTGCGCCGGGCAGCCGCGCGTGGAGTAGAGCGAGATAAACGGATGCAGCAGGAAGGGCACGTTATAGCGCGTGACGTCGAGATCGCGCTTGTATATTTTGGTTGCCCAGGGCATCGCGTCGAGATCTTCTACCTGCGGACGGTCGGGATTGTGAACGATCTTGCCGTGCTCCTTATAGCTGATGCCAAGGATCTGGTTCAGCGGCTTGCCCTGCGCAAATTCAACCACCGAATAGTCAAACTCGCGCCGGCAGATGAAGTCGAGAGCGGAGCACTCATTGAGGGCGCGGTCGGGGTCGGTGGTCACCGGCGGACCGACAAAGGCGATGCGAATCGACGGATTGGCCGCTTTGATGGCTTTGGCGAGGCGTTGGTCGCCTTCCCATCCCACCGTGGATGTGAACAGCACCAGAAACTCATAATCCTTGCAGATTTTGATGGTTTCCTGTGCGGAGACGTGGTGGGGCGGCGCATCGAGCAGGCGCGAACCCTCAAGCAGGCCTGCCGGATAGGTGAGCCAGACTGGGTACCAGTAGGACTCAATCTCGCGTGTCGCCGGCCAGCGCGAGCCAGCGCCGCCGTCGAAGTTTTCGAAAGAAGGAGGGTTCAGTAGAAGTGTTTTCAGCGGCATAGGCATCCCTTCTATCCTAACATTCGGTCTGTTCTCTTAGACGGATTTGCGGGGAAAGACGGAGCAGGTGCGGGTTGAGGAAGCAGGAACTTCCGAACGCATAAACCCCTCAGAATCAACGGCACTTTACGCTGGGGTTCGTTTTCAGGTTCCGGCTGGTCTATTTACTGTGCAGCTCGTTCAACCAGTCCTGCATGTGGCCGAGCGCGCGGAGTAGGTTGAGGCGCGCCTTGCTCAGGTCAAATCCGGCGTCGAGCGCGTCCAGGTACTTCTCGCGCTCATCAATGCGCGCCTGCTGCTCTGCCGTGGGAGAAAGCTGGGGCGGCGCGCCGGGCACGTTGCTGGCGCCGTTGCCCAATTCCAGTTGCGCAAGGACGCTCTTCAACTGTTCGCCGGCGATCTGCTGCTTGAGGCTGGCGACATCGGCTTCGGCATCGAGCTCACGCAGGCTCGCGGTCAGCTCGGTGATCTGAATGTCGTTCTGGCGCTGTGCCTGTTCAGCCTCAACTCTCGCTCGCAGCGCTTCGGCTGCTGATTCTTTGGCTTTGGCGTGGAGGCCGGCGTCAAAAACCGGCACCCGGATGGAGAACCCGGTGCTGAAGTCATTGGCGGGAAGGGGACGGGCGTAATACAAGTTGATGTCGTTCAGCAGCGTGGTATTGCGATTATAGAGAGCTCCGAAGGCAACCTCGGGCAAGAGCCACGTATGCTCCCGATCGCCCTTAGCCGCTAGTTCTCGGGAGTGCGCCAGCGCCTGTGCCGCATCGATGGCGGACGTCGAGAGCGCGTGCTCGTCCGCGGTGACCGCCGGTATCTCGGGAATGCTGGCGTGATCGGGCGTAATGGAACCCACAGGCAGACCGGTAAGCACGGCAAGCTGTTTTGAGAGCGTGGCCGCGCGCGTCTCAAGGTGCAGTCGCTTCAGCTTCAGTTGCGCTGCCGTCAACTGCGCCTGTAACAGCTCGCTGAGGGGGTCGACGCCGGCCTCGGTCCGCTGCTGCTCGATCTCCACCAGACGCGCCGCATCCTGCTCCTGCTGCCGCACGGCTTCGAGTGCGAGGTCGACCGTGTCGAGCTCGATGTAGGCCGCGGAGGCGTCAAGCGCGACCTGCTCTTGCGCGTCCTTGAGCGAAAGCTGAGCCGCCTGCAAGGCCGCTTTTGCCGCCTGGATATAGCGGAATTGCGGCATGCTGAAGACCATGGATTGCACAGTGCTGTCCCAGATCGTGGGCAGGGAGCCGGTAAAACCAACCTCAGGGAATGCGGGAAGTCCCGAACCGAACGAAACCGCAGGGATGAAAGCATCGCGGCTTTGACCCAGCTCCGCTGAGGCTTTTTCGACGTCCGCCTGGCTGAGCCGCACCGCTGCGCTGTTCTTCTGGGCCAGTTCCACTACAGAGGTGAGCGACACCTGCGCCGTGGCCAGAGAGGACGCGGCGACAAGCGCCAAGCCGACCAAGGCCGGTAGCAAGAGGCTGCCCGATTTCTCCCTAACCTGCATTCCTGGTCTCACATTCTGGTTTCAAGGCGCGGGATCCTGCGACGGACTGAATTCGTGCGCCAAATCGGTTGCAGCAGCAAAATCCTGCTGTGCGCCTGCTGCATCGCCAAGCTGCTGTTTCAGGCGCGCCAGCCGGATGTGCGCAATAAATGCCGGGCCTTGCTCTGAGAGCGATGAGCTGGCAAGATAATCTTCCAGCATTTTCTTTGCGAGCTGCGGATTGCGCTTGGCCGCAATCAGCACGCCCGCGCCGTCATAAAGTGCGAAGGCTGAGTTCTTGACCTTTGCTGCCGCAGCGATGCAATTTTGAATGGCGGCATCCAGATCGGTCCATCGCTGGCGCTGACGGTAAAAGTTGGCCAGCACAGTCCACTCGTCAGCGGGCTCAGGGCTGACCGTGGCAGCTTGACGGTACTGTTGTTCAGCGGTGGCGTAGTCCTTTTGTTCGGCGGCGATGTCACCGCGCAACTGAGCAGCTCTGGCCGGATCCACCTTGTCCAATTGTGCGGCGATCTGTTGGGCTTTGCCGGTTCCTCCGCCTGCGATGGCGGGAGCCTGGGCGTAATAATCGCCGAGGTCCGACAGAGCCGGGCCATTTTGCGGATCAAGTTGAATGGCGGTTTGCATTTCAGAGAGCGAGTGTTTGGCGTCAACGTATGCAGAAATGAAGTCTGCGTGGCTGGCCTGCAGGCCCAAAACGCGCGCCAGCCACATGTGATAATCCGAGACGTTGCCATTGAGGGTGACTGCCAACTGGCACTCTGTCGCGGCCTGGCCCCACTGTTGCAGAGTGAATTGTACGCGGCACAGAAGGTTCGGCGCCTCGTCAGCGCCGGAGCCGGTCTTCGGCAACGGCGACAACAGGGCGATGGCCTTGTCCGCCTCGCCGGCCTGCAGCTCCGCATTGGCCTCAGCCAGCGTCGCGGCCGGAATCTGCGCGCATGCCAGAGTTACCACGGCCATCGCCAGCCATGCCACCAGAAGCGCACGGACTGTGACCGCAAACCCGCTCACTGTTCTTCCTTGATCGGTACGCCCTCCTGCAAGGGCTGCCCGTTGGTTGATCCGGTGGCTACCATATCGCCGTCTTCGAGGCCGGAGAGAATAGAAACCTCAGTCAGATTGGGCGATCCGATTGTGACCGGCACGCGCTTCAACTCGTTGTGAACGACCTTGTAGACGAAGTATTTTCCATTCTGTTCGTGCAGAGCCTCGCGCGGCATGCTCAGAGCATTGGGCTCGCTGGAAATGGTCACCGTGACGGTGACATTGGTGTCTGGCAGCAAGCCGTCTTCGGCATCGTCGATACCGACCAAAACCTCACCGACATTGCGCGTGGTGTACGTGACCACGGTGACGGGAAGGCGCACGATATGACCGTGCCACTCGCGGCCTGGTTTCGCGTCCCATCGGATTAATACGTTCTGACCTACAGCCAGACGGCCCAAATCGGGCTCGTCGAAATAGGCGCGCACGCGCTCATGGTGCAGGTCTGCCATCTGGAGCAACAATTTGCCCGCTTCTGCATATTCACCAGGAGCTGCGTCCATGGTATAGATGGTTCCGGCGATGGGTGCGTAGATAGAGGTCTGGTTCTCGACTTGCCGCGCGGCCGCCAATGCAGCTTCAGCATCGGCCAAAGCGGCCCGGGCGCGCGCGACCTCGTTAGACGAGTAACGATGTTGCGCGTTTTGTTCCGCCGCTTTCAAACTTGCCTGCGCCGTCTCGAGCTGCTCGCGTGCTGCAATTACCTCGCCCTGCGAGGCCGCGCCTGTGGCGGCTAATTTGATGAGCGCGTCGAGATTATGCTGCGCCTGGTCCCGCGTTAAGCGGTCCTGCTCGATCTCCGCGGCAGCCGCCTGCCGCTCCGCCTGGGTTCCGTTGTGCATGGCTGCATCTAGCGCAGCCTGGGCCGTTGTAACGCCGCTCTCGGCACTTGCCACCCGCGACCGCGCTTCTACGTCGTCAAGCGTCAAAAGCAGCTTACCCGACGGGACCACGTCGCCCTCCTGCACATGGACCGCATTCACTGTAGTCGCCAGAGGGCTGTAAAACGGGTAGTTCACTAGAGGTTCCACGCGCCCGTTGGTGCTCACCGTGTTCTGCAGCATCTCGTGCCCCACCCGCGCCACGTGCACGGGCAACTGTTCCCGCAGCAGATAGCGAGCCGTGAAAAACACAATCACAACCGCGATGGCCGAACTTGTCCAAAACCAGAGCCGGATCGTTTGCTTGCGCTCTTGAATCATTCGGGTAACCAAGGCCAGTATATAGGACTCGAAAAGCTTGCTTAAAAAGCAGAATCTACGCAGTTGCCCCACCCTCGCCGGGTCTTTATTTTTCCGGTTAGGGTGGAAAGAACCCGATTACCAAACCATGTGGTCGCGGTAGAGCGGGTTGCGGCGGAACGTCTCGCGACTCGTACAATACTGCTATGGCCTCTCGACCGCGCTACACCGACGAACACGCCAAAGCCGGCCTCGACTTCGCTTTTCCCGCGATTGAAACCTGGCAGAATCAGTTCCCGGGCTACGAGATCCAGATCGACGACCCGGAGCTGACCTCGGTTTGCCCCAAGACCGGCCTGCCCGATTTCGGGGTGCTAACCATCCGCTACATGCCGCGGGATCGCTGTCTCGAGTTGAGGTCGCTGAAAGAGTACCTTTTCAGCTATCGCAATCTGGGCATCTTCCAGGAAAACATTGTGAACCAGGTTTTAGAGGACGTTGTCAAAGCCTGCAACCCGGTGTGGGCCGTGGTGAAAGGCGAATTCCGGCCACGCGGCGGGATCGGTACCATCGTGGAGGCGCGCTGGCCGCGGCCGGCGGCGGGGCAGTAGGCCCATAAGCGCCAACAGGATTCCTTTGACCACCCATAGTGGGCCGATGGCCGGTTGTGATATTTGTTGGTGTCCTTGATTTTTTACCGATGACCACCGAATTGAAGCCCCTTGCCTAAATTGTCCAAGCGCCTGCGTCCCCGCTTCAGCCCTGCCATCGGCACGATGTCGCTGCTGCTGGCCCTGAACCTGCTGAACTACATTGACCGCTACATTTTGCCGGGCGCGCAGCCGCTCATCCAGCGGGAGTTTCACGCCACGGACCAGCAGATGGGCGCGCTGACCACGGCGCTGTTCTTTTTCTATATGTTTGCTGCGCCGGCCAGCGGCTGGCTGGGCGACTGGTTCCGTCGCAAGCCGCTCATCATCGCGGGCGCGGTGTTATGGAGCGTGGCAACGCTCGGCTCCGCCTTTGCGCACAGCTACTGGAGCCTCTACTTCAGGCGTGCGATGGTGGGCGTGGGCGAGGCCACATTCGGCATCTTTGCCCCTGCTGTCTTGGCCGATTTCTATCCCGAGCGCGACCGCAACCGCATTCTTACCATCTTTTATCTGGCCATTCCAGTGGGCGCGGCGCTGGGCTATTTGGCGGGCGGGGAACTGGGCAGCGGGTGGGGCTGGCGCAGGCCATTCCTGATTTGTGCGATTCCCGGTCTGTTGGTTGCCGTGCTTTATGGGTTCTGGGGCCGCGAACCGGTGCGCGGCGCAAGCGATCGAGGTGGGCCGACCGGTGCGCGGACAATCTCCTGGCATTCCTTTCGAGAATTCGCGGGCCAATTCTTCAAGCTTCTCAGGAATCCAGCTTTTCTCACGTCTACGTTCGGCTTGGCAGAGATTACGTTTGCGTTAGGGGGGATTTCGGCGTGGGTGCCCACGTTTCTGCACCGCGCCAACGGCCTCTCAGTGGCCAACGCCAGCCTGGTGGTCAGCGCGATCACCGTGATCGACGGCATTGCCGGCACCGTTACGGGCGGTTGGATAGCACACCGCTGGCTGCGCACCGACCACCGCGCTCTCTACCTGCTCTCGTTCTGGAGCGTCGTTCTTACGCTGCCGTTTGGCATGCTGGTGTTCTTTGGCCCCCATGCGTTCACGATTCCGGCGCTATTCCTGGCTGAGTTCTGCATTTTTCTCAATACCGGTCCGTTGAACGCAGCGATTGTGAACTCAGTGGACGGCGCAGTCCGGGCCACGGCCATTTCGGTCAACCTCTTCTGCATTCACGCATTCGGCGACACCTTCTCGCCGCAGATTATCGGCGCCATCAGCGACCGCTCGACCCTGAGCATCGGCCTGGGCGCGACGCTGGTTTCGCTCGTCATCGCGAGCGGCATTCTCTGGTACGGCGCTCGCTTTGCGTCGCCGCTCGAAGAGTCGTGAGTGCCGTGACGAAATTCTGTTCTGTCGATCCCGTTCCGTATCCCGGTATGGGCGCGTTGCAGGACTACTTCCCCGGCAACGTCTCCTGATCCCTGGTGTTCATGAAAGCGCGTCGTCCGCCCTGGGAGCGCAGGTTGGGGTCGTGGACGGGAGGGCGGCTCTCTTCGGCGCTGAATCCGTGGGCGAGAAGAGGGTTGGGCTTGAACTTGGGCGGTCCCCCATAAAACTGCCGCGCGTGGCTTAGAACCATGCCGGCACGGCCGTGCATCGGCTGGACGAGGCCGCGAACCTGCACGTCCATGTCGCGGTACTTCTTGAGTTCGCCCACCGTGTCGCGATCCTCCCAGAGACTGACGACGGTAAAGCGGCACTTGTCGTCAGGGGTTTGGGGCGAGCACACATCGAGGAAGCGCGTGCCGTCGGGAAGTTGAACCACGTCATAGATATGCGCGGATACGCAAATGTCTTTGTTGAGCATTTGCGAGGCCTGGTCTGCAGGCACGCACGGCTTGGGTTTGGCGGCAAAGACAAGCGCGGGCGCGCAAAGGGCGGTCACGGCCAGCAAACGGGAGAGGTTGAACCGCATAAAGTGGCTCCGAGGTAAGTTGCAGACAGATTAGCGCGGAACAGGGGATAGCGAAAGGGAGAAGGTGCGGAGACGCTCACAGCATGGACTTCGACTGGAGATGGATATACAATCATACTGTATATCCACAGGGAGGGGCCGTGCAGGTATCCAAATGGGGTAACAGTCTGGCGGTCAGGCTGCCCGCAGCGATTGTTCGGGCGCTGGAACTGAAAGAGGGTGACGAGATCGAAATCAACGTGAAAGGTGAGCGCGAGTTTGAGGTTGCGCGCGACAGCCGGAAGGTAGAGGCTCTCAAAAGGCTGCGCAAACTTCGTATCGAAGTTCCCGCCGATTTCAAGTTCGACCGGCACGAAATCTATGACCGGTAAAGCGTTTCTCGATACGAACATCCTGATTTATGCGCTAGTGTCGCGCAAAGGAGCGGGCGTTGACCGCCGCGCTGTGGTAGCCGAGCAGAAACTGAGCGAGGGTGGGGCTGTAAGTGTTCAGGTACTGACTGAGTTTTGCGACGTTCTCTCCCGCAAATTCGGACTTAGTTGGCCGCAGATCGAGGAAAGGCTGGAATTGATTGCAACGTTCTGCGGGCCGGTGCTTTCGCTGACCGCCGAAACGCACCAATGTGCAGTTGGGATTTCCCTGCGTCACAGACTCCGTATCTACGATTCAATGATTCTGGCCGCAGCGGCGGGAGCCGGATGCGCGACGGTTTACACAGAGGACATGCAGCATGGTCAGGTGATCGAAGGGCTGTGGATCGAGAATCCGTTCTTGTAGACAATGAAAAACGCTATTGCGGGAGGAGAGTTCAGATATGGTTACGCTCACCAAACTGGACATTGAGTTGGCGCTTGATCGCATTGACACGGAGGGCATTCCGACCCGCAACAGATCGACAGGTTATTGTCTTGAAGATGCCGTGGCTATGAACTCCTCGTGCTTCCTGCCGTAGTGGGTCTCCACGTAGGTGTCGAGGATGTGCTTGAACTCGGCGACGATGGTATCGCCGCGTAGCGTAGTCGAGAGTTTGCCATCGATGTAGACCGGGGCTACGGGGTCTTCGAAGGTGCCGGGCAGGCTGATGCCAAGGTTGGCGTGCTTCGATTCGCCGGGGCCGTTGACCACGCAGCCCATAACGGCGAGCTTGAGCTCCTCAACGCCCAAATACTTCTTGCGCCACTCGGGCATTTGCGTGCGCAAGTGGTTTTGTATCTGCTCGGCCAATTCCTGAAAATACGTGCTGGTCGTCCGGCCGCAACCGGGACAGCTCGTGACCTGCGGCATAAAGCTGCGGATGGAGAGCGACTGCAGAATCTGCTGCGCGGCCTGCACTTCTTCGGTACGGTCGCCGCTCGGCTTGGGCGTAAGGCTGACGCGAATCGTATCGCCGATGCCGGCCAGCAGCAGCGGCGCGAGGCCGGCCGTTGAGGCGATCAGGCCTTTCGATCCCATGCCGGCTTCTGTCAGGCCGAGGTGGAGCGGATAATCGCAGCGCGCGGCGAGATTCGTATAAACATCCACCAGATCGCGGACGCCGCTGACCTTGGCGGAAAGAATGATCATGTCGTGGCCTAGGCCGTAGCGCTCAGCGGCGACAGCGGAGTTGAGCGCGCTGGCGATCATGGCCTCGATCATCACGTCGCGCGCGGGCTCGGGTTCGGCGCGCTTGCTGTTTTCGTCCATCATGCGCGTCAGCAGCGATTGATCGAGCGAGCCCCAGTTGACGCCGATGCGGACCGGCTTTTGGTTCTCGACGGCGCACTCCACCATCGTGCGGAAGTTGTCGTCGTCCTTGCGCCCAATCGAAACGTTGCCGGGATTGATGCGGTACTTGGCCAGTGCGCGGGCCGTGGCCGGATATTTCTTGAGCAGGATGTGGCCGTTGTAGTGGAAGTCGCCGACGATCGGTACGCGGAGACCGCGCTTTTCGAGGCCTTCGGCGATGGCCGGCACAGCGGCTGCAGCGCCTTCGTTGTTGACGGTGACGCGCACAATCTCAGAGCCGGCCAGTGCAAGAGCCGCGACCTGCTCAATGGTGGACTCGGCGTCGGCCGTGTCGGTGTTGGTCATCGACTGCACGACAACCGGAACTTCCCAGCCCACGCGAACATGGCCAATTTTGACTGTCGGGGTTTTTCTGCGCTGAATCTCCGCCATGGAATTAGTTTACCTGCCGCGCGAGGTGCGGCATCCGGCTTCCGGTGCCGGGACACGGTCATCTGATTTGCGCTGGAGTGAATCCCTATTTGGTCTGGCGAAAACTCAAGGCTTCACCCTTGAGCGAATCGGAAAGCTCTTCCTCTTTAGAATGAGGCCCGCGCCGGTGGTAAGACGAAAGATTCGCCGATCGCCGCAGAAATATCTACATGCGATCTCGAAAATAGCCGTTTTGAATCGTGCGAGTCCGGGGCTATAATCCCTCCCCAGGAAAGGAGGGTGGACGATGCCCCAACAAAATCAGATGAATAAGCAAGTCGTCCAAACGTTCATGGAAGAGTGCTGGAACCGTGGCAACTTGAACAAGGTTGCTGAGCTGCTCACAGACCAGGTTCGATTCCACGATCCGGTCTTTCCAAGCCTGAACCCCGGAACTCAAAACGTCAGGAACCACATCGAAGGATGTCGCAAGGCATTTCCTGATCTGCATTTCACTATTGACGACACCATTGCGGAGCGCAATGAGGTCGTAATCCACTGGACTGCGCAAGGAACTCACAAAGGACCGTTCCTCGGCATGCAGCCCACCAACCGTAAGGCGACGGTCAATGGCACCTCGATCTATCGTTTCGAGGGCTCGAAAATCGCTGAAGGGTATGCAAACTGGAACCTGGCGACGATGTTGGCACAACTCGGAGTCGTCGAACTGCCGAAAGAGGCAATGAGCGGCGACTATCAGGAATCGAGACAGGGAGCGAGAAGCCACAGCTAGTCTCTGCAAGCCAATTCCCCATCCGCTGAAAGCGAAAGATACGAAAGATAATCGATAGGGATTGACGCATTTTTGAAGAGCGTCGAATCTTAACCATGCAGAGCCCACCTTTGCGCATACTTGTGTCGCGGAGGTGGGCTCACTTACAAATAAGTTGGGCAGGCGCCGGCCCGCGGATTCGTGCACCGGGCCCTGCCCGCCGGAATTTCATGGTGTTTCCTTCTGCTTCCCTGGATTCAGGATATGCAGATCGTCCGTCACCGAGAAGACGTTAGGCACCTGGTTGGCGCGCGTACGGATCAAGGTGTCATCCATCTGGTTGTCTACCACGCCCTTCAGCGTTACGTGGCCGTTGTCGACGATGATATGGATCGACGGTAAGGCCTGGTAACCGTATCGCATCCCGATTTCGGGATCGCCGTAAATAGCTCTCGCGACGGCCCGCCGAATCTGGTCATCCATGGGAGATAGCGGCAGCTCCTTGATATTGTTGATCACTTGCGTGACCCCTTTGATTCGCTTCACCGCGTTTTCCGCGTCGGACTTAATGTCCCAAGGCGGCTCGGGCGGGCAAGCGCCCTCCAGCGTAACCACCGTGCCATTCAACCTGAATGACAGGTCGTCGAAGATCGAATAATACGGCAACATCAAAAGGTTATGGCGGATTTCTTTCGCCAGTTGGGTTTCCTCCGCGGACCCTGGAGTGAACACTTGGTTCTGCGGCTGATCTTGCTGGACCTGCGGCTGATTCTGCTGGGCCAATCCTAAAGCTGTGGCCAGAAAGGTCATGCTGATGAGCCCACATAATTTGCGCATTTCGTATACCTCCCCGGTGTCCTTGGATGTAGAAAATACAGGGTTGGTTATCCAATCGAGATATTTTTAGTTTGAGCTTATTGGACGGATATATCGCGACGATGCGGCTTGGGGCTTTGAGGCGCAATTTCCAGGAACGCCAGCAGGCGCCAAACGCGAACCGTAGAAATTGTCTCAACGCCTCGGGAGCGCGTAAGCGACGTAGGCGCCGGCCTTTTGCGCGGATGGCCCGCCCATGATCCCGTTGCCGGCCGCGACGCAAAGCACGATGTACTCGCGTCCGTCGATTTCATAAACTGCCGGCACGCCTTCGGCAGCTTCCGCAATGCTGGTTTCCCAAATTACCTTGCCGGTGTCGCGGTCATAGGCGCGGAACTTTCGATCGGAGGAGGTCGCGGAGAAGATCAGACCTCCGCCGGTGGCAACCAATCCGGCACGCGGGGAGTGGCTGCCGGTGTCGGTGTGCCCTGCGGCCGCGAGCGCGGTGACTTCGCCGAGCGGCACCTGCCATTTGATGTCTCCGGTGTTCAGATCGTAAGCCGTCAAATGGGACCACGGAGGGCCGATGACCGACAGACCGTTGCTGGCGAGCAGGAAGTCGTACGGCGCCCAGTAGCGTTGTGCACCCGCCGTTGGGGTTGGAGGGGGCTGGGGTGCGAGCGCCGTCGCGGCGGTGGGATTCTCAAGATAGGCGACCAGCGCATCGAGATTGCGCGCGGTGAGTTGCGAGAAACCGGGCATACGGCCCTGGCCGCCGGCAACGATCGTCTTGATTTGATCGGCAGTAAGCCGAGGTGTGATATCGGTGAGCGCGGGAATTACACCCGCTTGACCGGCGCGGTCGGCGCCATGACATCCGGCGCAATTTTGCCCGTAAATCGCCAGGCCTTGCTGCACCGGATTTGCGTTCGAGTTCACCGGGTCGTTGACTCCTCCGCGCGGCGGCTGCGAATTGAGTTTGATATACGTCGGCAGGTCCTTCGATTCCACGTAGAGCAGGCCCGCCGAGGGATCCACCGCGGCGCCACCCCAGTTGCCTCCGCCGTTGTGGCCGGGCATCTCAACCGTGCCCCGTAAACTCGGCGGCGTGTACAATCCTTCGTTGCGCGCGCTGAGGATCTTGTCGCGGAAGCGGGCGCGCTCCTCTTCGGGAATAAACGGATCGATCTCATCGGCGGTAAATGTTTGCCGCGCGAACGGAGCCGGCTTAGTGGGGAAAGGCTGGGTGGGCCAAGCCTCTTCGCCGGGAACATCGGACTTGGGCACGGCGCGCTCTTCGATGGGCCATAGCGGCTCGCCCGTCACGCGATCGAATACGAACAGCAATCCCATCTTGGTCGGCTGCGCGACTGCCTCCACCGTTTTGCCGTTGTGGCGAACCGTGAGCAGCTTGGGCGCGGCGGGCGCGTCGTAGTCCCAAAGATCGTGATGAACCAACTGAAAATGCCAGAGACGCTTTCCGGTGCGCGCGTCGAGGGCGAGCAGGCAATCGCCGAACAGGTTCGCGCCTTTGCGGTTTCCGCCGTAGAAATCGTAGTTCGCCGATGCCAGCGGAATGTAGACTACACCGCGCTTTTCGTCGAGCGTCATCTCGCTCCAGTTGTGATCGCCGCCCGCGGTTTTCCAGGCGTCTTTGGGCCAAGTCTCGTAGCCGAATTCGCCGGGACGCGGAATGGTGTGAAAGACCCAGGCCAGCTTTCCCGTGCGCACGTCGAACGCGCGAATCAGCCCTGGCGCCGATTCGTATTCGCCGCTCGAAGCGGAGCCGAGGATGATCAGGTTTTCAAAGACGTGTCCGGGCGTGTTGTTCTGAACGTGCGTCAGCGTCTTCGGATCGCGATCGTAGCCGGCCCGCAAGTCCGAGCGGCCGTTTTCGCCGAACGATGGGATCGACTGGCCGGTGCGCGCGTCGATGGCGACGAGATAGTTATCGACGCAGTAGAGGAGACGGCGGTCGGAGCGGTCTTTGCTCTCCCAGTAGTTGATGCCGCGGCCAGTGATGAAGCGAGTGTTGTTGGGATGGACCCAGATTTCGCGGCCTGTGGCGGCGTCGAGCGCAACAATGGAGTTATTCTTCGCCAGAACATACATGACGCCATCGACGATGACGGGGTTGAACCAATAGCTGTTTTTGTCGCCGGTGGGATAGGTCCAGGCGACTTGGAGCTGAGTGACGTTCGTCTTGTTGATCTGTTTGAGGGGGGAGTACTGAGCGGAGTCGGGTCCGCCAAGGTAATCGCTCCAATTTGTGTACGAATGGTTGTTGGCGCCCATGAGAAGCGTGGCGAACAGCACAGCGGTGACGCTACACACTGTCCAAACAGAAATCCGCATCAGAACCCCTTCCAGGCGAAAACTCCTCCAAGGACCATCGCATTTGCCACTCGCAGCGCAGGAACAACCGAGGTGAGCATCTCCTTGCCTGGCCCGGCCAGAAATGGCGCGCCGACGTAGTGTTCCTCAAGCTTAATCGTATGAATTTTCTCCAAGCGCGGTGCGCCTTCCTTTTGCGGCAGCGTTCGAGCGCGGCGGCCGGCCGCGATTACGGCTTGAGTGAAGCCTTATCGATCGCGAAACGGTGCTTCACTCGGATCAAGCCGGTTGGCGCCTTGGACTGCAAGCATCCAGCCAGGGTATTCCGGCGGCAGCTGGCTGACCTGGTCGAGCTGCTGAAGCTCCTCAAGGCTGAGCTTCACGTCTACCGCGGCGAGGTTGTCCTGAAGCTGATCGGGGCGCTTGGCGCCGATGAGGACCGCAGTGACGACTGGTTGATGAAGAAGCCAGGCGAGCGCGATGCGGGCGGGCGAGCATCCGTGAGCCTCGCCTATAGGACGCATGACGTTGAGGATGCGCCATGCACGCTCCTTGTCCACGAGGGGAAAGTCGAACGAGGAGCGGCGGGAATTTTCGGGCTTCTGGTTCTCGCGGCTGAATTTGCCTGAAAGCAATCCGCCGGCAAGCGGGCTCCAGATGAGCAGGCCGGTTTTGGTGTGGCGAAACATGGGTATGAACTCGCGCTCGAGATCGCGCCCGGCGATGGAGTAGTAGGCCTGCAGGGTATCGAAGCGAGCGTAGCCCTGGAGCTCTGAGATGGCGATGGCGCGGGAGAGTTTCCAGGCCTCCCAGTTACTGGCGCCGATGTAGCGGACCTTGCCCTGTTGAACGAGAGTATCGAGGGCGCGGAGAGTTTCTTCGATGGGCGTGACGGCATCGCTGCCATGGATCTGGTAGAGGTCGATGTGATCGGTGCCGAGGCGCTTGAGGCTGGCCTCGATGGCGTCCATGATGTGGCCGCGAGAAGCGCCGACATCGTTTCGGCCGGGACCGGTGCGGCCGAAGACTTTGGTGGCGATGACGACATCTTTGCGGGCAATGCCGAGGTTTTTCAACGACTGGCCGAGCATCTTTTCGCTTTCGCCTTCAGAGTAGACATCGGCAGTGTCGAAGAAGTTCGCGCCGGCGTCGATCGAGCCCTTTACCAGGGCGTCGGCGCCTGCCTGGTCAACCTGACCGACATTGCTCCAGAAACCGGAGCCGTGAAAAGTCATGCAGCCGAAGCAGATGCGAGAGACGAGGAGGCCGGTGTCACCTAGTGTCTTATATTGCATGGGGGAACTCCTTGGCCGAAGGGAGTCGGCTCGGCCCATTATATACGGACGACGGTCATGCGCTCTGCTGCGGGACTTCAAGGGCGGCGCGGTCCCATTGCGCGCAGTTCGCGGCTGCTTCATAGGTGGTCTGAAGGAATTCGAGGAGAGCGGCGTCGGGGTCGGGCGACCGGCGCATGGCTTCGTAGGGAAAGATGAACTCGCCGAAGTTGGGGTCGAAGCGGCCTTGCGGAGGCGCGATGGCGTATTGCGCGTAGCCGGGCGGCTCGGGGTAGGCGTAGCTGTAAAAAAATGGCTCGATGACAGGTGGGCCGGGCGCGCCAGGCCAGAATCCGCAACTGCTGACTTCGTGGGAGTAGGCGTCGCGTGTGACGCGATCCGGGAGACCAGGCATGCTGGGGTGCTGGGGCGCGGTGCGGCCGGAGAAGCGCGTGCAGGCCAGGTCGAGCGCGCCCCAGAAAAGGTGGACGGGGCTGACCTTGCCCTGGAAACGCGCGCGGAAGATGGTGAAGACCCGGGTCGTTTGGAGCAGGACGCGCCAGAAGCGCTGCGCGTACTCCGGGTCGTAGGACCGATGTGTGTGGTCTTCCGGAAATGGGATGGGATTGGGGATTTCGCTCGGCACGGGCCAGATGCGGACGGGCGTTCGAAGGCTGTCGAGCGTGGACATGACTTGGCTGTAGAAGGCGGCGACGGTCATGGGCGCGAGTGGGATGCTACGGCAATCGCCGTCGTCAGTCTCGAAGAGCAAGACGTGATCGAGGAAATCGAAATCGATTTGGAGGGCGCGGTTTCCCGTAGGGCATGGGCGAGGTGGTGACGCCGCGCACCGTGGGATAGAGGGTCACGTTCCAGCAATGGTTGATAGGCGGCGTGAGCGCGAGACGGATTTTGCCGATGACCTGCATCCAGAGCTGCAGAGTGGCGCAGGTATCGGACCACGCCGCCTGTGGCAGAGCGGGCCAAGCGTCGTGGGAAGGGACTGTGAGATGCGGTTTGGGTGGATGCATGGCGACCTCGGTTTCATGATGACACGGGGCGGAAAGGCAGTCGAGCCAGTGAGTCAGCGATGCGGCACGAAGGATTTGCTCCCAGGCTCCTGCTACGGTCTATAACAGGTAGCCAACGTTTGCCTTGATTTGAAGCTTTCCCGCCCAAACCGAAAAAACACAGGCTTCGCGAAGGCGGGGCGCCAGGCGCTTTGCTCGGAGCTACGGGGATTCTTCAGTTGGAGTGACTGCGCTCTGAGATTGGCCAAACTGAAACTGCAAGAGCCACGTGCTAACGGCAGCGCGGCCGTCAACCTGGGCGGGGGTAAACTTCCAGCTCTGCGCTGCGTGCAGGGCCTGGTTGGCGAAATAGCGGCTAGGGCCCGGCGAATCGATGGAAGCCTGGGAGACATTGCCTTCCGGATCGACCTCGACACGGATGCTTACTTTGAGGTGGCCTTGAATGGCGCCAATGATCTTTGTTGGTATGTCGGGCAGGGCTTGGTGCGCAACCGATCCCTTGACGACACCGCCTTTAGGGGGTTCGGCCGCTGGTGCTGGTGTCGGCGTCGGCTCCGCAGTTGGCGCTGCAGATGGTGCGAGAGCAGTTGCCGCGGTTGGCGCCGGCTCCGCAGTTGGCGCTGCGGATGGTGCGGGAGCAGTTGCCGCGGTTGGCGCCGGCTCCGCGGTTGGCTCCAGGACCGGAGGTTGAGGCGCTGGCATAGGGGATGACGGAGTTAAGTCCCAACCGAATTTAAAAGCGGCAAATATGAGGAACAGGACAAGGGCCGCGCCGGTGACAATCATTGCACGGAATCTATAAGACGGCTTCGCGGCCGGGTCAACGACTGCTCCGGCGGGCTGGACGGCAGTTTTCCCAGCCTGGGGAGGATTGAGGTGCGCCTTGATGCCGGCGAGTGTGCAGCGGCGCTTGGATCGGTGCGCAGGCATTCTCGGCAGATTGTAAAGAAGGGCTCGGGAATGGTGGCCGGTATTTTCGGTTCACCGTTTTGCGATCTGTCCCAGACGGGTGGTTGCTGTGTCAGGGCTTCGACGAGAAGGATGCCGAGCGACCAGATATCGGCCGCGGGCGTCACATCTCCTGCGCCGGCTTCCGGCGGATCGTAGATGTTACGTGTGCGAGAGCGCCAGCCGAAGTCTGGCGAGAGCTTCAACTGGTCATCGATGACCATGATGTTCGTTGGCCTGAGATGACCATGCGTAAGACAGCGCTGGTGAAGATAGGAGAGGGCGCCGCAAACAGAGCCGAGCATTTCCCGGGCTTCCTCGGGCGGAGGGGCGCTCGGGAAGGATCTGGGAGAGGATTTCATCGGCATACTCGGTTACGACATAGAGCAGATCTTCACCGTCAACTTCGCAGCGTCCGGCATAAAATAGCGGCATCAGGTGAGGATGGGAGAGGGTCCTGGCTATGTCCCATCGAGCGAGGGTGGCAGGTGCGTCCACAGATTCGAATGGGAAGATTTTAATGGCGGCTTTTTGCTCTCGGCCATCGTCAAGCTCGGTTAAATAGGCGGAGCTCCATTCTGTCTCGCCTAGCTGCTGGAGAAGTGGGAATCTTCCGTCAATGACGCGCCCAACAGAAATGGCGCCAAGCAAGGTCGCACTCACGGTGGACCCCATATTAGCCCAGTCCGCGGCATGCGCCGCTACGCAAAACTGACCTGCCTATGACCTAAGTACTGGAGCGGGCGGCGACGCGTTTGAGCCCGTACCCTTCCCGGCGTAAGCCTGCGGCTTCCCGGATCCCCGTCCCTCGCCGGCGCTCAGAAGCTGGACCTGGGAGCTCCGGCGTGTTCTAGAACGACAGTTGTAGATCGCCAATTCCGGAGGGAGCCGGGAGCTTTAGCTCCCGGAAAAGGCGCAAATGCGCGGGGCCTTCAGGCCCGGATCTTTGCCCGAAGTAAGCAAGTACAATTGTAGTACCAGAATGCTTTTTCCCATTTTGTCGGGAAGTGGAGATCCGCTTATGGCCCTATCCGCAAGCGAAGTGAAGAAGTTGAAGCAGGCGCCGCCGGTCGAGGGCGTGCTGCCCGTCGTCCTGGAGCGCTGGAGCGCCCGTTCCTTTGCCGATTGCGACGTGCCCCTTGCTGACCTGGAGAGGATTTTTGAGGCTGTCCGCTGGACCGCCTCGGCTCGCAATGAACAGCCCTGGCGGTTCATTGTTGGCTGTCGTAATTCGGAGATCTACCAGAAGATCGCCCATGCGATGATGGAGTTTGCCCGGCCCTGGGCTTCGACGGCTCCGGTCCTGGTTTTGTGTCTTGCGAAGACGCAGTTTTCTCGTGGCGGAGGTCCCAACCCCTTCCACCTGTATGATCTGGGCGCAGCAGGCACTACACTCATGTTGCAGGCCACGTGGCAGGGGCTTTGCACCCGCACCTTTGCCAGCTTCAATAGCGCTGACCTGCGCAAGTCTTTGGCCATTCCTGAGGATTACGCCATCGGCAGCCTCATTTTACTGGGCTATCAAGGCGATCCTGCGGCGCTTCCAAGCGGAGAACTGGTTGCCATGGAGACCTCGTCGCGCGCGCGCAAACCAGTGGACGAACTCGTTAGCTGGGGCGAACCCCTCAAATTCGCTTGAATCTACTCGGCTTCTTGAATCGTTGCGCATAGTTTGCGCGGCGAACGGTGACCCCTGACCCCTCATCCCGCCGATAGTCAAAGCCGATAGGACTTCGCTATGCTCAATGAGATTGACCAAATCACGAAAACAGCGGAGATGCGATGAAGACAGCCAAGCGGCTTGGGGACATGCGGGAATCGTTCATCCGGGAGATGTCCCGGGTGGCGATTAAGTACAACGCTATCAATCTTTCACAGGGTTATCCGGACTACGACACGCCGCCGGAGGTGGTGGAGGCTGCGAAGTGTGCGCTGGGCAGCGGGCAGAACCAATATGGCATCACCTGGGGTATTGCGCCCTTGAGGCAAGCGATTGCCGCCACGATGGAGCGCCTCTACGGCCTCAAGTTCGACCCCGACCGGGAGATCACAGTGACCTGCGGGGTGACCGAGGCGCTGTCGGTGATCTTCATGTCGCTGCTGGACCCTGGAGACGAAGTCATTGTAATTGAGCCATTTCACGAGGGCTATCTGCCTCAGGTGAAGTTCCCTGGAGGGGTGCCCGTGTTTGTGCCGCTGGAGGCGCCGGCTTATCTGCTGGACGCAGAGCGCATCAGGGCGGGGATTACTCCCCGAACCAAGGCCATCATATTGAATACGCCGCACAACCCCACGGGTCGGGTGTTTACACGCGAGGAGCTGGAAGGTGTGGCGGGGCTATGCCGGGAGTTCGATCTGGTAGCCATCACAGACGAGATCTACGACCGCATCGTCTACGACGGGCGGCAGCACATCCCCATCGCGACGCTGCCGGGAATGGCGGAGCGGACGATTACCGTAGGGGGATTCGGCAAGACCTACGCCGTGACGGGCTGGCGGCTGGGCTACGCGTGCGCGCAGGAGCCATTGATTGGGGCCATGCGGACTGTGCACGACTTCACGACCATCTGCGCGCCGGTGCCCTTGCAGGCTGCTTGCGTGGCCGCGCTCGAGCTGACCGGAGTCCTACTACGAGCAGCTCACGCGGGATTACACCGCGCGCCGGGCGCTGATTATGCCGGCTCTGGAGGCGCTGCACTTTAAGACGCACACGCCCGAGGGCTCGTATTACGCGATGGCGGATTTCAGCGCGTGGGAGTTCGATGGGGACGATATGGCCTTTGCCCACTGGCTGCCCGAGCACATTGGTGTGGCCGTGGTGCCCGGCTCCTGCTTCTACGGCACACCCGGCCTGGGAACGAAGACCGTGCGGTTCGCGTTTGCCAAAAAGCTGGACACGCTGAACGCTGCAGTGGCTCGCATGCGGGCCTACCGGGGGTGAACTGGTGAGACGATGCCTCGCGGCCCTCAGCCCCTGAGACACCGTTGCGCTGGGGCGCTGACGCCTGATCCCTGACCCCTGACCCCTGATCCCTCATGCGGTAATCTGAGGCGATGATAGACGCGAATAACAAACCCCGCCCTGGCGGCCCGGCGCTGTTGCTGCGTGGGTTGCGCAAAGCTTTTGGCGATGTGCGGGCGGTGGATGGCATCGACCTCGAGGTTGCGGCGGGCGAGTGTTTTGGGCTGCTGGGGCCGAACGGAGCGGGGAAGACCACGACCATTGAGATCTGCGAGGGGCTGACTGCGAGGGATCAGGGGACGGTGGAACTGCTGGGGCTGAACTGGCAGACGGACGCCGGTGAGCTAAGGCAGCGGATCGGGATTCAACTGCAGGACACGCAGTTCCCTGACAAACTGACCGTGGAGGAGACGCTACGGCTCTTCAGGAGCTTTTATCGGCGCGGAATTTCGGTGGAGGAGTCGATCCGGGAGGCGCAGCTTGAGGAAAAGCGCCGCGCGCGCGTGGGCGGACTGAGCGGCGGGCAGAAGCAGCGCCTGGCGATGGCCACGGCGTTGGTGGGTGACCCGGAGCTGCTGTTTCTGGATGAGCCGACGACTGGGCTCGATCCGCAGGCGCGGCGGCACGTGTGGGATGTGGTGGAGGGGCTCAAGCAGGCGGGCCGGACAATCATTTTGACGACGCATTACATGGAAGAGGCGGAGCGGCTGTGCGACCGCGTGGCGATTATGGATCATGGGCACGTGATTGCCCTCGGCACGCCGAAGGAACTGATTGCGACGGTGGGCGGCGAGGACATTGTGGAGTTTGCGGTGGGTGCGCAGGCGCACGCCGCAGTGGATGCGGCGGTGCTGAAGACGATTCCGGGAGTGCAATCGCATCACGCGGACGCGGCGGTGCACCAGCTCTCGGTGCATGAGCTGCACACGGCGGTTCCGCGGATTTTTGCGGCGCTCGAAGAGCAGGGGCTGCACTTGAGTGAGTTCCGGACGCACTCGGCGACGCTTGAGGATGTGTTTGTAAGGCTGACGGGGAGGAATCTGCGCGATGAGTAGGTTGGAGCGGAGCAGCCTGTATCAGTTGACGTTGACGCGGATGAAGCTGACGCTGCGCGAGCCAGAGGCGATCTTCTGGATTTTTGTCTTTCCGATTCTGCTGGCGGTGGGGCTGGGAATTGCGTTCAGGAACCGGCCGCCGGACGTGCTGCCGGTGGGAGCGACAACGGCGCAACTGGAGGGTGCGCTCGCGACGGACAAGGGCCTGAAGGCGACAGAGATGGATGAGGCCGCAGGAGCGCACGCGCTGGCGACTGGCGCCATTGTGCTGCTTGCGGAGGAGGGTCCGGGCGGGGTGGTCTACCGCTACGACAATACCAATCCCGATGGGCGGACGGCGCGGCTGATTGCGGACCGGGCCATTCAGATTGCGGCCGGACGAATGGACGCGGTAGCGACGAAGAACGATCTGGTGCACGAGATCGGCTCGCGGTACATCGACTTTGTGGTGCCGGGGCTGCTGGGCATGAACGTGATGGGCTCGGCGATGTGGGGGTTGGGATTCTCCATCGTGGACGCGCGGCAGAAGAAGCTGCTGAAGCGGATGGTGGCCTCGCCGATGCCGCGCTGGCAGTACCTGGCCGGGTATCTGCTGTCGCGGATGGGCATGTTGGCGCTTGAGGCGGCGGTGTTTCTGGCTTTTGCGCGGATCGCGTTCGGGGTGCCGTTTCGAGGGCCGCTCTGGCAGCTTGCGCTGGTGTGCGTGCTGACGCTGCTGACGTTTAGTGCATTGGGACTGCTGGTGGCTTCGCGGGCGAAAACCATGGAAGCGGTCTCGGGACTGATGAATCTGGTGATGTTTCCCATGTGGATCTGCTCGGGAATATTTTTCTCGGCGTCGCGCTTTCCGGCCGTGATTCAGCCGTTGGTGAAGGCGCTGCCGCTCACTGCGGCCATCGATGCGATGCGCGGAAACATGCTGCAAGGGATGAGGCTGGGACAGATGATGGTTCCGGTGGGGATTCTGCTGGTGTGGTTCGTGGCGCCGTTTGCGGCGTCGCTGAAGATTTTCAGATGGAGATGATCTGGCGATCATCGCGTCAGGTTCATGGCGACAGGGTTGCTGTAGTAGCCGGTACGTGTTCGGGCAACGAGTCCAGGCTTGTCGAGCTTGATCTGGATTTGGTGGTACTCGTTGGGCTTATCGGCGGGTAGTGGATCGAAGGTGATTTCGTACCAGGACTGTACGTCGGTTAAACAACTATGGATATTGCCGACGACGTCGTTGTCCGACTCGATTGCGAGGCCTCCGCTCTGGACCGCGAGCACCTGGACGCCGAGGTTGCCGAACCGCACGTCGTTGGTCTTGGCTACGCCTTTGAGGAAGGCTTGGTAATAATCGGCGGTCTCCAGCGATTGACCAGTCCCGACGGGATTGATGTTGTAGAGAGTCACATTGTCCTGCCTCATTTGCGTAGAGAAGGACACGACAGACGAGAACATCCCCTGCGTCTGCTTCGCTGTAAAGAAGATCTCGGGCCCGGAGATCAGTGGCCAGCCAGGCGAAATCCAGAGGACGATCTTGCGGCCGGGGAGAGTGGAGACGGCCGTGAGCAACTGATGGAACGCATTCAGGCCAATCTGCAGGCGCTCCAGCCCGCCCCATTGCGAGCTGCTCGTGATCGTGCGCAGACCGATAATGTGGCGTGCGAGCGAGTCGTTTAAGGCGTTGCCGTCGGTCGAAAAGCCGCTGTCGATTTGCACTCCCTGGTCGGTGAGGATCGCGATTGCGGTGGGATAAGCCAGTTTGCCTTCGTTTGCCTGCAGAAACTTTCCTACATATTGACGCATGTACGCAACCATATGGTAGGGCGTGTTGACGGCGTCGATAAAGAGAATTACCTCGACGGGTTCCTGGGCAGGCGTCATGACCCGGAAGGACGTGATGGGCCGCGGGGTCTTGTTGTCGAGGATGGTGAAGTCCTGCTGGCTGAGGTTGGAGACGGGCTGGCCGGATTTGCTGTTGACCACCACGGTAAGTTTGATGGAGTCGGAGGGTGAAGGTCCGGCGGATTGAGGTGGTTGGGCAGGAGCAGCGGGCAGGCCCGGAAAGAATGCGACGAAGAGAATGAGCAAGTGCCTTAAGATTTTCATGGAATCGGTGGTCATCGATGCCTCCAGGCGAATTGCGCCGAGCTCGGCGTCCTGTTTGGGCTTGAGACCGAGACTGGCAAATTAGAGAAAGCCATCATACAGTACGCGATGTGCGGTTTGCACAGGATGAGCGAGAGAGCGGGATGCGATTCCGGGCCGGTAAAATGGAAAGTAATATGACAGTGACAAACGATGATGGCGCCCCGGGCGAAACGAATTCAGACACGATTTTGGATGGAAGCCGGTTTGTTCGCGCATGTCTGCGCCGGCCAGTGGACCGCACGCCGGTGTGGTTTCTGCGGCAGGCGGGGCGGTACATGCAGGAGTACCGCGATGTGCGCAAGCACCACACGCTGGTGGAGATTTGCAAGCAGCCTGAGCTGGCGGCCGAGGTGACGATTACCGCGGCGGAAAAGCTGGGCGTAGACGCCGCGATTATCTTTGCCGATCTACTGCTTCCGCTGGAGCCGATGGGGCTGGATTTCGAGTTTCAGGCGGGCGAGGGGCCGGTGGTGCACCATCCCGTACGGAGCGCAGAGGATGTGCGCGCACTGCGCACGGACCGCGCCGGCGACTTAGCGTACGTGGCGCGGGCGATTGAAAAGGTGGCAGCCCACTTCCGCGACCGGCTGGGGATTATAGGGTTCTGCGGGGCGCCGTACACGCTGGCGAGCTACATGATTGAGGGCGGCGGATCGCGGAATTACATCCATACCAAACAGCTCATGTACCGCGATCCCATTGCCTGGAGCGGGCTTTTGGACAAGCTGGTTGCCGTGCTGACAGAGTATTGCCGGCTCCAGGTTCAGGCGGGCGCGGATGTGATTCAGATTTTCGATAGTTGGGTGGGGTCGCTGGGGCTGAGTGACTATCGCGCCTACGCCTTTGAGGCCTCGAAGCGGCTGGTGCGGGCGGTGCAGGCGATGGGCGTGCCGGTGATTTACTTTGGCGTGGAGACCGCGGGGCTGCTCGGGCAGATGGCGGAGACCGAGGCCGACGTGATCGGACTGGACTGGCGGCAGCCGCTGGATGAGAGCTGGCGCGCGGTGGGACACGGGCATGCGGTGCAGGGGAATCTCGATCCGATCACGCTGTTTGCCCCAGTGGAGGTGCTGGAACTGCGGGTGAAGGAGATTTTGCGCGCGGCGAACGGACGGCCGGGCCACATCTTCAATCTTGGTCACGGGATTGTGCCGGGGACGCCCGTGGAGAACGTGCGGGCAGTGGTAAGGATGGTCAAGGAGTTTCGCCTGGAGGGCGCGCGTGGCTAAGCAGGCGGTTCTGCTTTTGGCGCACGGGACTCCGGAGACGGTGGAGCAGATTCCCGAGTATCTGCGCAACGTGGTGAGCGGGCGGCCGCTGCCGCAGGCCGTAGTGGAGGAGATTCAGCGCCGGTATGCGCTGATCGGGCGCAGCCCGCTTACGGAGATCACCTTTGCCCAGGCGCGGCTGGTAGAGGCGGAACTGGCGGCAACGGGCGAGGCGGTTCCGGTCTATGTGGGAATGAGGAACTGGCGGCCGTACATCCCAGAGGCGGTGCGCCAGATGCGCGCGGACGCGATCGAGGAGGCGGCGGTAATCTGTATGGCGCCGCACAACTCGCGTACGAGCGTGGGGCTTTATCGGCGCGCGGTGGAAGCAGAGGCGGGGGGGCTGCGAATCGACTTCACGGAGGGGTGGGCGCGGCATCCGCTGCTTGCGGATGCATTTGCAGAACGATTGCGGCCGGCGTTGGCTAAGCTCAGCGCTGAGGTTGGCACCCCGGTGCCGGTGCTGTTCACCGCGCACAGCGTTCCGGCGAGGACGGTTGAGGCTCTGCCTGCGGAGGGTCAACCGAGTGCTGTCACCCGCCCCGGCGACAAGGACAAAAACACCGCGAGGATGGGACAGCCGGTTTGGCCGGGGCAGGGCGCCGATCCCTACGCGGAGGAAGCGCGGCACACGGCCGAGCTGGTGGCGGAGCGGGTACCGGAAATCCGCCGGTGGTTGTTCGCTTTCCAGAGCCAGGGCGTGAGCGGCGGGCCGTGGCTGGGGCCGAGCGTAGAGGAGACCCTGGAGCAGATCGCGGGCGAGGGCGTGAGGGCGCTTGTGCTTCAGCCGATTGGGTTTCTGTGCGATCACGTGGAGATTCTGTTCGACGTGGATCAACTTTTTCGCGGATATGCCGCCAGACTGGGCGTACGATTGGAGCGCCCGGAATCGTTGAATGCCTCTGGATCGCTGGCAAAGGCAGTTGCGGGCCTGGCGCGCCGAGGGCTGAGACGGCTAAAAGGCTAGCTGCGGTTGCAATCGGCGATCGGCCCGAAGGCCGACCCTTTGCATAGCGGTTCCCCGGGGTTCTTTGATCGCGAGTTACCGCGGCTGCATTTTCTATTACTCTTTTACTCGGAGTAACATTTTGGGCTAAAATTAAACTAAATTCAAATCTTCTGTAAATTTCCTTTGCAACGGCGAGAACGAATCACACGATCGGGACTGAAGCCGAGAGATGAAGGCTGCAGTTTTCGTTGCCGGGGATTGAAGGGTTTCCAAGGAGATTGCAGAACAGGAAGCGAGCATGAGGGACGCACTAGCAGGAAAGCTCGTTGAAATGACAGCTGTCAAGCACCGGGTTCATTGCCAGAAATGTGGCAGCGACCGAGTCTACCGGGTCGAGCGGGAGGGGTTCATGCAGGAAAAGATCTATCCGCTCTTTGGGTATTACCCGTGGCGGTGCATGAAGTGCAGGGATCGCGTGATGCTCCGCAAGCGCAATCGGGCGCGGAAAAAAGTTAAGGAACAAAAAGTTAACCAACAAGTCGAATAGGGGCGGATTTTCACTAGGAGCGGAAGAGGTTTTTGGTCAGGAAGAGGATGTTGGCCGGCCGTTCAGCCAGGCGGCGCATAAAATACGGATACCATTCTGTTCCAAACGGAACGTAGACGCGCACTTTATAACCCTGTTGCACCAGTTTGCGCTGCAGATCGCGGCGCACTCCATATAACATTTGAAACTCGAAATGGCCGGGGTCGATTCCGTGCGCGGCGGCGTGTGTTTTGACTGCTTCGATGAGGGACTCGTCGTGTGTGGCCAGCGCGTGGTAGATGGGACTGGCGAGAAGCATCTTAGCGAGGGTGAAGAAATTGGCGTCGACTTCGGCCTTGCGGGGAAAGGCCACTTCGGGCGGTTCGTTATAGGCCCCTTTGCAAAGCCGGACGCGAAGGCCGTCGGCAAGCAATTGCTCGACGTCGGCCCGGGAGCGGTAGAGGTAGGACTGGATGACGACGCCGACTGCGCCGCGCATTCCGGCGCGCGCATGGACGCGGCGCACGATATCAAGGGTGACCTGGGTCAGCCGCGAGTCCTCCATATCGACGCGGACAAAACCACCTGTGGCGCGGGCATGCTCCACGAGATTTCCGGCGATGGACTCGGCCAATTCAGGTGATTGCTCCAGTCCCATCTGGGTGAGCTTGAGGCTGATGTTGGCGTCGAGGCGCAGTTCGGCAATGGAGTCGAGCAGCTTGTGGTAGACCTCGGCGGCGCGGTGCGCCTCGCTCTCAGAGGTTACCCTTTCGCCCAGCGAGTCGAGGGTGACGGCGATGCCCTGGCGGTTGACCACCTCCGCAACGCGTAACGCGTCGTCGGGGTTCATGCCAGAGATGAACCGGGAGTTGAAGCGAGCTCCCAGCCTGGAATGCTCGCAGAAGCGGCGTAATGGACGATTGTGGGAGAGTGCAATGAAGGCGGAACGAAGAACTGGCATTACGTATCTCTGTCGATGAGTGCGTTGATTCGAACTCAGTTTACGGACAGATTAGTTTCGCACACCGGAGCAGGGAGGTGAGCAGAGCCGGCACGTCAACAGGTCAGCGAGGTCTCAGCAAGTTAGCGGGTTTATACGAACGGTGGGGTCGTGCTGTCCCAGTCGCAAATCGGGACTTGGGGCGTCCGCAACCAACGCACTGAGAAACTCTCTTTGCCGCATGGCTCATTCCGCTCAATGAAGCTCGAACAGAGCGCTGCCGTGCGGAGGCAGCGTGACCCCGATCTCTTTGGACTCCTTGGTGGTGGAATCGTCCCAGACATTGCGGGCGGAGTGCTTGGCGGCGTCCAGGCCAAGCTGCTTCCAGGTAGTGCGGAGCGTGAGCGGACCGCTGCCGAGATTGAAGAAGGCGAAATACTCGGCGTAGCCGCGGGCGCCGGGTTCGTTGATGGTGGCTCGCCAGACACGGGCATTCTCAAAGCCGGGACCGAGCCCAGCGGCGTCAACGGGACGGCTGTAGGTTGCATATTGGTCGACGAAGAGCACGGTTTGATTGGTGACGAGCGAGCGCGTGAAATCATCGAGGCGCGTGAGATTGCCGCCGAGAATGAGGGGCGAGCGCGCGACGCACCAGAGCGTGAACTCGGTGCGTTGCTCGTCGGGAGTCAAACGCGATTGGCGCGGCGGGCCCATGCCGGGGTGCGGCCCTAGCCAGCCTTCCGGAAGCATGTCGGCATCGGGCCAGTTGCCGGGGCCGGCGTAGGGGAACCACTGCGCCAGGCGATCGAAAGCTCCTTGCAATCCGAACGGGTATTCGTCGCCGGGCTTGTTGGGGAAGGTCCAGCCGTCCCAGTGGTCGTCGGAGATGCGCCACATTTGCGCGTATTTTGCGACCTCGGCGGCGTGGTCGAGAGAGGTGGGGCCGGGCGACAGACTGAGCACGATGGGTCGGCCGGCCTTGCGGATGGCCTCGGCAATCTGACGGATTTCCGTGGGACGGTAGGGATTGGTGGCGATGCAGTCGACCTTGAGAAAATCGAGCCCCCAGGCGGCATAGAGCTTGAGCATGGAGTCGTAATAAGCCTGACCGGCGGCGTTGTCTTTCACGCCCCAGTTACCTTCGTCCCAGGGGCAGGGAGACGTGGTGTCGGCCGCGTCAGCAGCATGAAAATTAGAGCCAGCGATGGGCAGGTTGGCGGCGACAACCTGGCGCGGAATTCCGCGCACGATGTGGATGCCGAACTTGAGTCCCTGCGCATGCACCCAATCGGCCAGAGGCTTGAATCCGGCGCCATCGGCGGCGGAGGGGAAGCGGGCCGGCACTGGAATCAGGAGCCCGTTGCTGTTCCAAAGATATTGTCTCTGCTCGAGGGTGTGGCCGGCGGGATTGGCCATGTACCAGCCCTCGTCGATGACCACATACTTCCATCCAAACTGCTGGAGCGAGGCGAGAACAGTGGCGTTGGCCTTGAACTGGTCTTCGTCGATGGTGAACCCGTAGGAGTCCCAACTGTTCCAGCCCATGGGCGGGGTGGGGGCGAGAGATTGCGCGCGGCTGAGGAGCGGAGCAGAGAGCAAAGCAGCAAGGACGGCAGCAGAAAAGAACCTGCGGTAGGTCATGAGCCAACGTATAGCACATTCGCGCAGGCGAGCGAAGCGGCGCGCATTCGCGAGTCAGCGAGTCGGGGAAACTTTTGGGTGGGACGTTCAGTTTATCCTAGAAGAGGCCTGCCCAGTGGCGATGGTCCCGACAATAAAGGAGTTGCGATGAGAGATCTGGGGCCGGAAGATTACGCGCATGTTTGTGTTTCTCGTTTGCGTGCTTTGCCGCGCTCATCGCCAAGGCTCCGGCGCAGGCCATGGCGGGGCAGGGAAGGCCGAGCGCGCCGACAGTTGAGGCCCTTTTTGTGAGCGACATTCACTTCGAGCCGTTCTGGGATCCGGGAAAGGCGGCGCAACTTGCGGCCGCGCCGGTGAGTGAGTGGAAGGCGATCCTTGGGTCGCCGGATTCGCCCGATCGCGAGCAGCAGTTCGCGGCGTTGCAACAGACGTGCCACGCTAGGGGTGTCGATACGAGCTACGCGCTGTACGAGTCGAGCTTGCAGGCGATACGCACGCATGCGGCTGGCGCAAAGTTTGTAGTGGAGAGCGGCGACATGATGGCGCATAGCTTTTCGTGCAAATTAGCGACGGTGTTTCCGAAGGCCGGGCCGGGCGATTACAGGGTTTTTGCCGAGAAGACAATCGACTATGTGGAGGCGCGGTTGCATGACGCGCTTCCTCATGTGCCTGTCTTTGCGGCGCTGGGAAACAACGATTCCGACTGCGGCGATTACCATCTCGACGCGAACAGCGAATTTTTGCAAGCGACCGGTAGGGATTTGACTTCAGATGTTTCAGCCGCCGAGCGAAAGGAAGCGCAGCGCACCTTCGCGGCCGGCAGGGTATTACAGCGCAACGCTGCCGGCGCCGATGGAGCATACGAAGATGCTGGTGCTGAACGATGTGTTTATGGCGAAGCGGTACGCGACATGCGGCGGCAAGACGGATGCGGCGCCTGCCGCGGAGCAGATCGCCTGGATGAAGGGGCAATTGGATGCGGCGCGAAGCAAGCGCGAGAAGATCTGGGTGATGTCGCATATTCCGCCTGGTGTGGATCCCTACTCGACGGCGATGAAGATGGTGGACCTATGTGGCGGAGGCGCGCCGCAAATGTTTCTCTCGTCGGAGGCGCTGCCCGAGACGGTGGCGAAGTATGGCGACGTGGTGCGGTTGGCGGTGTTCGGACACACGCACATGGATGAGGTGCGGCTGCTGGAACCGGGGGGGGAAGGAATGGCGGAGCGGGGCATCGCGGTGAAGCTTGTGGGATCGATTTCGCCGATCGACGGAAATGCGCCTTCGTTCACGGTGGCGAGCATCGATGCGGCAACAGCGGTGATGAACGACTACCGGGTCATTGTGGCGTCGAATGCGACGGGGGTGGACACAAAATGGACCGAGGAGTACGACTTCGCGAACACGTACAAACAGGTCTCGTTCACCGCGACGACCGTGCGGAACGTGATTGCGGAATTCGGGGCCGATCCCGGCGCGCAGGAGAAAGCGAGCCAGAGCTATATCCGCAATTACGGCTCGGGGATGTGGGCACGGGAGCTGAGCCAGTTCTGGAAGCCGTACGTGTGCTCGCTGGCGAACGACGGGCCGGCGGATGCGTTCAGGGCGTGCGTGTGCGGCACAGAACAGTGAGCGGCTGCGCGTTCCCATCCATCGCACGACAAATTCTGCGCGATGGATGGGCCATCCGGCAATTTATTTCGCGGATAAAGGCTACGCGTAAATTGACAGCAAACGCTCAGTGCACCATGCTCTTAAACAGCGGCGACTCCAATAGGTTTGCGAACTCCGCGTCGGAGCTGGCAAAGTGAATCGTAAGATTCCCTGAGCTCGAGCCGATGTCGGTCGAGTTCAGCGCCTGCCTTTCCGCGTCTGAGGCGCTCATCTTGCGCAACACCACTGCCGCAGTCAACAGCGATGAAACCGTGGCCGCTGCAATCGAGTCGCCGGTCTCAATCGTCAGATTGAACACCACCCCGTGCTGAAAGTCCATTGAGTACCACGAAGCCTCCAGCCGCTGTTGCACGCTACTAAAGTCCGTTACCGGCCCGGCCGAACCCAAAAGCTGCTTCATCATGGTCTGCGTGCCCTTGCCGTCCAGAATGCTCCACAGCGGATTCGAGTCCACGCTCTGCATCGCGTTCATCATTGCGCTGTTGGTCAGCATGCTGGCAGCCACTCCGTCGCGCGCATCCAGCGCCTTGGTTACTGCCTGCTTGTCGCCGAAGATCATGGTCGACGGATCCACGAAGCAAAGCACCATCCCCGCCTTGGTCATCGGGTATATGCTGTTGTTCCGCACCATCGTGGCCTTCAACTTCTGCTTGCGGAAGTTGGCCAGAATCCCCTGCGTATCAAACTGGCCCTGTGCGATGCCCACCGTCTGCAGCGCATCGCTGTCCGGCGACGGCCGGAACAGGGCAAAGGCAAGTTCGTCCACGTCATGGTTATCGTTCAATCCCGACTTGGCCAATGCTTCATCGAACTGTTTCAGTTCAGGCGGCATCACGCGATTGCGCAAATCCATAGCCGCAGTCGAATTCTGCATTGCCCGGTAGTCGATCACCACCAGTTGTTGCACATCGTGCGGAATCGCCCCGCGGGCGTCCGTCGACAACTGCGCCGCCGGAACCCGCGCTGCAGCCGCCAGCACCATCGCTACAATCGAAAACTCAACCAGCCTTTTCAATTCAACCTCCGAACTTCCAACCTTCCCTGAATCAGACGCTCGAAAATAGCCCGTCGCGTACGCCAATTTCGCCTTCGTCGAGGGCAAATGCGGCGAATCCTATTGTACCCGCCTGCATCTCGCTCCAACCGTCATCAGGCTCCCGGCCACACCAGCGGATGCTCCAGGCGCCGCTCCAAGGTCTTGGTCTGTTCATCAAATCCATTCAATTGACGCATCCACTCGCTTTCCCGCTCGCAGGCTGCCTCAGGAATCAGCCCAATCACCTCTCCCGCGGCGATCGCAACCTTATGCTTGCCAGCCAGACCCGAAACCTTCTGGTACACCTGCGAGATCGGAGTCGCCTCAAAGTCGGTGATATTCATGGTGAGTTGCGCCCTGCCATTCACCAGAACCCCCATCGCCTTCACGCCCTTCAACCCCCCGGTCGCGGCTCGAATCTCCCGGGCAATGGCTCGCGCCATCGCCACATCGGCGGAATCGAAGTATATGTTGTACTCGACGAGGAATTTGCGCGCCCCAACGGCGCAGGCGCCCGCTGTCGGATGCAGCCGCGGACCGCCAACGTCGGGCCGCCGCGAAGGCTCTTTCTCCACTGCGTCCCTCAGCCCCTCGAACTGTCCCCGGCGCACATCCTCCAGGTTCACCCGATCCGGCCGCGCCGCCGCCGCCTCATAGAAGTAGACTGGAACGCCGAACCGCCGCCAGATCTCCAGCCCCGCCTGCCGCGCCAGCAGTACGCACTGCTCCAGCTTGATCCCCTTCACCGGCACAAACGGAATCACGTCCGCCGCGCCAATGCGCGGATGTGCCCCTTGCTGGCGCGTCAGGTCGATCAGCTCCGCCGCTTTGCCTGCGCCGCGCACGGCTGCCTCCACCACCGCGGTCGGCTCACCGGCAATCGTCACCACAGAGCGGTTGTGGTCAGCATCCATCGACCAATCCAGCAGGTGCACTTCATCAGCCCGCATCGCGGCCACAATCGCCTGCACGTGCCTGGTATCGGCGCCCTCTGAGAAATTGGGAACGCACTCGATGATCGCTCTGCTCATCCGCCCTTCAGTCTTTACGCCTTGTTTTCCTGTTCTTGTTTCTTTCACTTCCAGAACGTATACCCCACCTGCACCTGAACGCTGGCGTTCACGCCCGGGTTGCGGTCGCCCAGAGAAGCCGACGAGATGTGCACCCCATTCACGCCCAAATCAATCGAACGCTGTGGTTTGAAGAAGTAACGAATTCCACCACCGCCCTGCGGCGAAAAGTTCCATACGCTCGTCCCGCCGTCAACGACGATTCCAGCCGCCGGATTGTTATTGCTCAGAAAGTTAGGCGGAAATTTGTGCGTGGTGTAAATCAGCCCGCCAGCCGCCTGAAACCAGGGCTGAATCCGGCGCGAATGGGTCGCAAAATTCCAGCGAAAGATCACCGGTGTAAGGCTTACTCCGTAAAAGGCGCCGCCGCCATTCGGAAGAGTGCAACCGTAGGCTGTACCGCCTGTAGTCACGCACGTGGTTTGCTGCTCATGCGGAGGCGGCGTGTAGGCCTGCCAAAGGGGCATAATGTTTCCACTGAATTGAAACTGGCCGCTGAAAATTCCCGCATGCACGACTGGCGTCAACACCTTGCCTAACTCGAATCCGCCCCAGAAAAACTTGAAATCCGACCGGTCGCCTACGCCGGTGCCCCAGTTCACAAACGGGCCGTACTCCCAGCTCTTCTGGTTCCTTACCTGCGCCACGGGATTCGCCGTGCCCTCATCGCTATTGGCAACTGTCCCTTGCGTCGTCTGCGCCGCGGCTATCATTGCTCCTGCCATCATTGCAACCAACAAAAATTTCGGCGTTCGCGTCAAAATCTTCCACACTCCCCTTGCTTCCTATCCCCCAACTCCCTATTACGTGTCAGCTCCACAAAAAGGCCGCCACAACCGGGCGGCCATTTGATGCCTGCCTCAGGCCCGTTTATCCAGCCGCGTGCTCCATCTGTTCCGCATCCATGTCGAAGTTCGAATGCACGTTTTGCACGTCGTCCAGCTCTTCCAAGGCCTCCAGCAGGCGCACCATCTGGTTCGCCGCATTGCCTTCGAGCTTGGTATGGGTCGACGCGATCATCGCCACCTCGCCCAGCACCGTGGGAATCCCCGCAGCCTTCACGGCATTGGCAACTGCTTCGTACGCTCCCGGTTCGGTAAGGATCTCCCACGTGTCGCCTTCGTCGCGCAGGTCCTCGCCACCGTGCTCCAGCACGATGTCCATCAACTGCTCTTCCGTGGCAGCCGACTTCTCCACCGCGATCAGGCCCTTCTTGGCAAACATGAATTTCACTGAGCCGGATTCGCCCAGGTTGCCGCCATGTTTCCCGAATGCGTGCCGAATCTCGCTCACCGCCCGATTGCGGTTGTCGGTCAGAACGTCCACAAGAATGGCCACGCCGCCGGGTCCGTACCCCTCAAAGGTGGCCTCCTCGTAGTTCACTCCCTCCAGTTCCCCGGTCCCGCGCTGAATCGCCCGCTTGATGTTGTCCTGCGGCATGTTCTCCGCTTTGGCCGCTAAAATCGCAGTACGCAGCCGCGCATTGCTGTCAGGGTTGCCGCCGCCCTTGGCTGCTACCGCAATTTCCCTCAGCAGGCGAGTGAAAATCTTGCCGCGCTTGGCGTCCAGCGCGCCCTTCTTGTGCTTGATTGTGGCCCATTTTGAGTGGCCTGACATAAGTACCTCAGAACCGGAGAAGATAGCCGCGTTCGTGCAGACCCGACAAGTGAGTATACCATCGGCGGCAAGGCGAAGATACGCCGCCAGGCGGCGCCGGAAGGCCCAGTTTGCCTGAGAAAGAAGTGCTTCCGGTGTCTGGTTTCAGGGATTATCAGCTACGCAAACACCTCGGCGTCCCGCAGAGCCGCGCCCTTCTGATCCTTTTCCGACACAATTGCGTCGGGCGGCGCGACCGGCCAGGCAATCGCCAAGTCTGAATCGTTCCAGACGATCGTCCGCTCGCCCGCGGGAGAGTAATAATCCGTCACTTTATAGGCGAACCCGGCTACGTCGCTTCGAACGAGAAAAGCATGCCCGAACCCCGGGGGAATCCAGAGCATCGCTCCGTTCTCCCCGTTGAGTTCCACGGCCACATGTTGCCCGAACTCGGGCGAGCTGCGGCGCAGGTCCACGGCCACATCCAGGACCGCCCCATGCGTGACCCGCACCAACTTTCCCTGCGGCTGCACGATCTGGTAGTGAATCCCGCGCAGCACATTCTTTTTCGAAATGGAAAAATTGTCCTGAACCCAGTTCGCCGGAAGTCCAGCCTCCGCCATCTGCCGCAAATTGAAGGTCTCCATAAACGCGCCTCGGTCGTCCGGGTAGATGGTCGGGGTCAGCACCAGCACGCCGGGCAACTTTGTCGGTTCGATCTTCATAATTACTCAGTCTTAGCTGCAAAATAGGGTTCGCGCAGCAGCGCCACCAAATACTGGCCGTAGCCGCTCTTCGCGATCGGCGCAGCCAGCGCCTCCAATTGCTCGGCATCGATAAACCCCTGCCGGTACGCAATCTCCTCCGGGCAGGCGATGTTCAATCCCTGCCGCCGCTCGATGGTATGCACAAACAGCGACGCCTCCAGCAGCAGTTAGTTCGTTCCCGTATAGCGATACATT
>CAWHUK010000003.1:0-47685 GCA_963832535.1 uncultured Acidobacteriota bacterium | reverse complement strand
TCACTGACCACTGATTTTGGAGCACTGCCATGCCGGAAGCAATCAAGCCCGTCAACGTGGAGGACCTGAAGAAACTGGTGCGCACCGTGCCGGATTTTCCCAAGCCGGGGATCCTCTTTTACGACATCACCACGCTGTTGAAGGACAAGACGGGCTTCGCGCAGCTCATTGACGCGCTGGCCGCGCATTACATCGAGCGCAAAATCGACCTGGTGCTGGGCATTGAGGCGCGGGGATTCATCTTCGGCCCGGCGCTGGCCTACCGGCTCAACGCGGGCTTTGTTCCCGTGCGCAAGCCGCGCAAGCTGCCCGCTCCGGTGGCGCGCGTCACCTACGATCTCGAATACGGCTCCGACACGCTGGAGATCCACGTGGACGCGATCGCGCCGGGACAAAGCGTGGTGCTGGTCGACGATCTGCTCGCCACCGGCGGCACCATGGAGGCCACCGTGAAGCTGGTCAAGCAGTTGGGCGGCGAGATTGCCGGCCTGGCCTTTGCCGTCGAGCTCGACTTCCTGAAGGGCCGCGACCGCTTCAAGGAATACGACGTCTTCAGCCTGCTGCACTACGACGAGTAGGCTGCCTCGCGGATGGCCGTATGCGGTAGATCGCGCTACAGCGCGTCTTCCGGCACTTTTTCCGATTCCTCTTCGCTTGCCGCCGTTGCCGCTGCTTGCCCTTCCTGGAACATCTGCGCATCGGCAAACCGGTAGCCGACGTAAACATCGGTCAGCAGGTAAAGAGGATTGGAGGGGTCGTCTTCAATCTTCTTGCGCAACTGGCGGACGAAGGTGCGCAGATACTCGACCTCCTCGCGGCACTCGGCGCCCCACACCGCGGTCAGCAGCTTGGCGTAGGTCACCACGCGGCCGGCGCGGCTCATCAGGCAGTACAGAATGTCGAACTCCTTGCGCGTCAGCTTCACCGGCGCGCCGCGCTTGGTCACCAGCCGCTTCACCGGCTCCAGGCGAATCTCGCCGATCTCGATGGGCGCGTCCTCGGGCCGTGCCGGGGCGCGCACGCGGCGCACCGCGGTGCGGATGCGGGCAATCAGCTCCCGCGTGCTGAAGGGCTTGGTGACGTAGTCGTCGGCGCCCATATCGAGCGCCTCCACTTTGTCCTCTTCCTGGTCGCGCACCGTCAGCATCAGCACAGGCAGGCGCGGCGCGAAGGCGCGAATCCGCTTGCAGCGTCTCAATGCCGCCGATGCCGGGCATATTGATGTCCAGAAGCACGGCATCGTAGGCTGCTGCGCGCAGTGCCTGCAGCGCCTCCTCGCCGCGCGAGGCCTCGGCAACCTGAAAACCGAGTTCCACAAGCGGAGGCCGCAGCGCCCGGCGGATGGCCGGCTCGTCGTCCACCACAAGAATGCGGATGGCTGCTCCATCATCACGAACTCCTCCCCTCCTTTATAAGCGGAATGGCTGCAAAGAATGTAGTGCCTTGCTCTTCATCGCTGGTCACCCAGACATAGCCGCCATGAATCTGCGCGGCGCGCTTGGCCACGGAAAGTCCGATCCCTGTGCCGGGAGCGCGGTTCGAGTAAGTCGAGGAGCGATAGTAGCGGTCGAAGATGCGCTCGCGGTCCGCCATGGGAATCACCGGCCCGTAGCTGTTCACGGAAAAAATCACCTCGGCAGTGGCAACCAGCACTCGGATGGTGATCGTCGTGCCGAAGTTGGAATACTTGCACGCGTTGTCAATGTACTGGGTCAGAAGCATCACCATCAACCCCCGGTCGCAACTCAGCACCAGGTCCTCGTCTTCGATTTCCAGAGCGACTTTCATGCTGGCCAGGCGATCTTTCAGCCCCGCCAGAATCTCTTCCATCAGCGTACCCACGCTCACGGGCTCAACGTGGATGGCAACCTCGCCTCGCGTCCAGGCGGGCCGTGGTCAGCAGGCGCGTAGTCAGCTCGTTCAGCAGCCCGGTCTGCTCGTTGATCAGCGCCACCAGATCCGCTTGCCCCGGCGAAAGATGGCCCATCTCATTTAGGCCCGTCGAAGCCGCGCGAATCGCCGTCAGCGGAGTCTTGTACGCGTGGGCCAGGCTGTCAAGCACCGTGGCGCGAAGCTGCTCGGTGCGGCGCTCGGTCTCGATGCGGCTCTCGTTGGCAAAGGCTCGATAACGGTCGAAGGTAATGGCGATCAGCGAAGCGATGGCGTTGTTGGTCAGCGGGTTGGTCTCGCCGCGCACCACAAGGCTGCCCACAGGCACCGTTCCCAGGCGCACTACGCGCCGACCGATCCCCGTCTCCGGATCGTCGTCCGATGTTTCAAAGTAGTACACGTTCTGCGCCAGCTCCTGCGGGTCCACGGCCCAGTATCCTGCCTGGTACACATCGTGCAGATCGGCGTCAAACACCGCTACCGCTTCAAGATCGAAGATCTCATGCACCAGTTCCGCCAGTTGCGGCCCCGGTTCCACGTGAAGATTCATCTGCAGTGTCCGCCGCGTGAACTCGTAGAGATCGTGCATTTGTTCGACCTGCAATTCGGCCTCTCTCGCGTGAGCGGTCACGCCCGCGGAAAGACGGCTCACGGTTAGAGCCACCAGCAAAAACACCGCCAGCGTAATTGAGTCGGCCAGCGCCGCGGCCAGAGAAAGCTGTGGCTGGCGGATGGTAAACCAGCTCTGCGCCACCACCGCCGAAAGCGAGACAATCACAGCCTGCCAGAATCCGCAGAGCAGCGCAGTGGGCACCACAATCATCAGGTAGAGCAGCACCGCCACCGGCAGCAGCCCGCTGGACCAATGCGCCAGACCCGCCACCAAAACCACGGCCACCACTCCCAACGCAGACTCCAGCGTGAACAGGAGCAGCCGCGGGCCGGAGCCACGCCAACGCCCTGGCGGCCTGAAGATGGAACGCGAGGATAGCTCTGAGATAACCGGGCACTCATTTTTGTTCTCGAAATAACTGCGAATGTCTGGCGCGCAAATGAAAAGGCCGGAAACCGTCGCTTACGCCTAAAAATTCGATGACTGGCCCCAGCCGGCTGCGTTCCGTTCTTCCACCAGGGGATCTATGCCGGTTCAAGGGAACTGCCAGTCAATTCCAGAATCTGAGCCTTGAAAATAAAAGTTTAGCAGGTTATTTAGCGCATTTCTCGCGCGTTCCCATCAAGGCGCGCGAACTTCTCCAATTGCCAAAGTCCTTGAAAAGAGGCACTCTGCACTCTCCATCGCCGCCGCGAACGATGTCTTTTTGCGTTCCTCATATTTTCTTTATGGTTTGTTTGCATTACTAGTGTCAGTTCACTTCAACCAATCAGGGCGCCAATCAACACAACGCGATTGCTAATTGGAGGCTGGGAACACAAGCAGTAAGTGCGCGCATCCTTCCGCAGCCTTGACAAGCCGATGCACAGCGTTGCGGAGGACGCGGTCGATTGTTCTTTCGGGACCAATTTCATCTCGAGTAATTCAAAACTTTTTCTGGAGGTATTGTGCTGATGTACATCAACACCAAGGTCATAATTCGATCGATCATCGGAGCTGCAATGGCAATCGCGCTCATGGCTAGCGCACAAACCCCGGCGCCTTCATCCACTCCAGCGCCAGCCCAAACACCGGCGCCCGCCGCTCAAGCGGCCGCTGCTCCCGCGCTGCGCCCACCCCGCTTTCCACGTTCGTTCTCACGGGTCCGCTGCAATGGCTGCCGCCGGCGACCTTCGATGCCGGACCGTTGGGCAAGCTGTCCGTCAACGGCATCGTGACCGGTTACTCGCTATTCCAGAACAACTCCGTGCCGGGAGACGACAGCGCGCAAGCCACTCTCAGCAACGGGCAGATCTTCATTCAAAAAGCGGACGGAAAGCTTCAGTACTTCATCCAGGCGGGCGTTTATACCATGCCGACGCTCGGCGTGCCGTTTCTTAACGCCCAAAACACCGTGAACAATTTCTACGGGCCTGTTCCGGTTGCCTTCCTGAAGTTGCAGGCAGGAAAGACCACGCAGTTCGAAATCGGCTCTCTGCCCACGCTGATGGGCGCCGAGTCCACCTTTACCTACCAGAACTTCAACATCGAGCGCGGCATCGTTTGGAACCAGGAAAACGCCATCAATCGCGGTATCCAGGTGAATCAAACCCTGGGTAAGTACCTGACCGCCGCACTCAGTTGGAACGACGGCTACTATTCCAACCGCTACTCGTGGCTCTCGGGCTCGCTGACCTTTACGAAGGGGCCCCATACCCTGGTGTACGACGGAATGGGGAACCTCGCGCAGACCGCCTATGAAACAGCAGCTACGCCGATCCAGAACAACGGCTATATGCACGCGGTGATCTATACGTACACCAAGGGCCCATGGATCGTTTCGCCGTACTTCCAGTACGGCAACCTGCCAACCGACCTGAAGGTAGGCGTCCCCAAGGCCACATCCGCAACGGGCGGCGCGCTTAACGTCAGCTACGCCTTCAAAAACGGCTTCTCGCTTCCGGTGCGCGTGGAATACCTCACGAGTTCGGGGAGTGCAACCGACGGATCGGTCAATTTGCTGGGCTTTGGGGCCGGCAGCGCAGGCACCACTTTTACCGCGACGCCAACCTACCAAAAAGGCGGCATGTACCTTCGCGGCGATCTCGGTTGGGTGCATGCGTTGAACTACACGTCGGGAGATGTCTTTGGCAAAACGGGAACGGATGCGGACCAATTCCGGGGCGTGCTTGAATTCGGCTTCATCTTTGGCAATAACATCGAAAAATAACATCGGGGGCCCAGAGCCTGCCTGTGCGAAATGAAAGTGTCCCGATTCTGAGATCTCAACGTTCAGCCGGGAGTTCGCGGGAAAAAAGAGGGAACGAGGCCCTCTGAATCGGGTCTCTTCATTCCATCTTTATTGATGCAACTTTAGGATTTAGCTAACTCATTCAGCTTACCCTCACCGTCGCGAAGAGTAATGCGGATATGGGCGAGCCAGACGAACATCCCGGGTGTCAGCCGCCGGGAGCAGCTAACGAAAAACCAATCTCAGGAGAATGCTCATGGCAGATCAGAAAGCACCTCAAATGCAGGCCACGCTGGGTCTCACCGGCTTGACCGCGAATGCAATGGCGCTTATCGCCCCCGGCGCCTTTCTCTGGCTCACGTTTTACATCCAGGCCACGACGGGCGTTGCCGGGCAGCCATCTACGGCTCCCGACATGTGGATCGGCATCTTCGTCTCCCTCCTGCTCTGCCTGGCTACCGCCGTAGCTTATGCCGAGATATCCAAGCTCTATCCCGGCACGGGATCGAGCTACTACTACGCAGAGCAGGCCATGCTCTCCAAAGACAAGGCGTTCAAATACGCACGCGTCGCCAAGTTCATCGTCGGCTGGGGCTCGCACCTCTACTACTGGGTCTATCCCGGCGTGATGGTCGCCGTCACCGGCATCTTTGTGGGCTACGTGGTCGGATTCCTTTACCCGAACTTCATGAGCGGCTCGAATCCAGGGCCTGTCTTTATGGCCCTTATCGCTGTGATTTTCTCCTTCTTTGTCGCATGGATCGCCTCCAAGGGCGCCGGCGCATCGACGGCAGTCAACATCGCCATCAATATCGTTCAGATTTCGGCGCTCATCGTCTTCAGTGTTCTGGCTCTCGGCTATCGCGCCAGCCATCCGGCGGGCGCCACCGGCTTCCAATACGATGGGCAAACGCTGGCGACTTATACCTACCAGTTCGCCACGAATCCCAAGGACAGCTCGATCATGCGCGATGCCAGCGGCACGCCGCTGCCGCTCCTGGATAAGGCCGGCAAGCCGGTTCCCTTCCAGATCACCTACCCGACGAATGACTCCACCGGCAACTTCCTGACCCATCCCAACGCAGCCTCTGTGGTCAGCATCCACAAATTCAGTTGGATGTTCATTCAGGCGACGGTTGCGATTCTCATTCTGGTCGGCTTTGAATCGGTCACCTCGATGGGAGGCGAGGCCAAAAATCCAACCAAGCACATTCCCATCGCCGTCATTGCATCGCTGCTCATCCAGGGACTGTTCTGCTACTTGTTTGAGTACTTCTGCGCCAACTACTTTCTCAACTCGGGGTACACACATGCAAAGCGCCGCAAGCTCGGCCGCGCCCATCGGCGACATGATGATCATCGTCGGCGATCAGCTTCTCGGCCAGGGCAATGGCAAGTACTTCATGCTTGTGGAAGCCTTCACCGTCTTTCTCGCGCTCATCGGCACCACGCTCAGCTGCATGAATACCGGCGCCCGCGTTACCTACGCCATGGGCAAAGACAATGAGGTTCCCGAACACTTCGGCATCCTCCACGCCGGATCGCTGTCGCCGCGTCGCGCAATCTGGACCCTGGCCACCATCTCGGCCGTCATCGGCGTCATCGCCGTCGCGCTCGCCTTCGGCGATGCCGGCGCTCCGACCGACGCCTCCATCGCCGCCCTGCCTCACGGCATCTTCTCCAGCTTCGGCTACACCACGCACGACAAAATGGCCGCGCTTCCCAACTCGCTCCTCGCGCTGACGCTCACATCCAACTTCGGCACATTCATCCTCTACGGCCTCAGTTGCCTGCTCTGCATCATCGCCTACCACAAGCGCCCGGACCACAATCTCCTGGTGCACACACTCATTCCCGGCTTCGGCCTGATCGCCAACCTAACCTGCATGGCCTTCTACCTGGCTGGACCGTTCTTTAACCTTGGCACCAAGATGGAGCCATTGACAGCGCTGGGAATCGCGGCCCTCTGGGGCCTCTACGGAGCGGTCTACTTTCTCCGGTCCTCGAAGGCGCAAGGGAAGGCGGCGTTTCTGGAATCAAAACATCAAACCTCATAACAATGCGTTGACCAGCGCATAACATCCGGGTGGATTCTCTCTCCGGCCTCTTATGAGAGGCTGGGGAGGGAGACCACCCAATCGTCGTTTTCGGGCTCGCACTTCAACATCTCTCAAGAACGGCACCTCGGCCGCGCAATTGCGGCAGAGACCTCATACGGCGGCGCACATGTTAGACGTACAATTCGGCGAAGCAAGCGACTTCGGCAAGGTTCGCACCAACAATGAAGACGCCATGGGTTCCTTTATCCCTGCTTCGCGCCAGCAGGCTCGCTCCCACGGCTATCTTTTCGCGGTGGCCGACGGCGTGGGCGGGACTGGATCTCGGCGAGGTCGCGTCGGCCACGGCCATCTCAGTCGTCACCGAGCAATTTGCCAAGGCACAGCCCGGCGCAATGCTCATCAGTCTTTTGCCGCGCCTCGTCCAGCAAGCTAACGCCGCAGTACACGATCGCACGCTCGAACCCGAGTACCACGGCAAGTCGATGGCCACCACGCTCGTTGCCTGCGCTCTGCGCCACGACCAGGCCGTGATTTCGCATGTCGGCGATTCGCGCTGCTACCTGGTTCGCAGCGGCCAGACGCGGCAAATCACTCAGGATCACACACTGGTCAACGAACAGCGCAAGATGGGCCTGATCTCTGCCGGCGAAATCGCCAACTCCGACGCCCGCCACGTGCTCATCCGCTCCCTCGGGCCGGAGATGTTCGTTTCCCCTGACACCACAGCTCTCACGCTGCAGCCGGGCGACGTTCTTGTTCTATGCACCGACGGGCTGCACGACGAGATGAGCGAAGCTGAGATCGCCGCCATCGTCTCGCAAAAGAAAGACGCCGCTCAACTTGCCCGCGAACTTGTCGCCCGCGCGGTCGAGATCGACGGCGGCGACAACACCACGGCGCAGGTCATCCGCGTGCGTTCGGTAGAACAAGTCGGCATGTACCGCGGCCGCCCCTACCGCCTGCCGGTATAACAACTGATCCGTCCCTGTTTTCTCGTTTCCTTGTTCCCTGCCTTCCTGGCGTTACAAATTCCTTATTGTTCCAGGCCTAATTCCCGATACAGTAGAGAAGACCTGGTGGAGCATTCTGCGCGATGAGTTTTTTCGACACGCTGGAGGCCGGCAGTAAAATCGATTTCTACCGCATCGATGCGCCGGTTGCGCGCAGCGGGATGGCTACTATTTACCGCGCCACCGACGTGCGCGACAATCGCACCGTCGCCCTCAAAATTCCCCACCCCGACATGGAAGCCGATCCCATCTTCTTCGACCGCTTTCAGCGCGAGGGGTCTATTGGCGAAAGGCTCCGTCATCCCAACGTCATGCAGGTTTTCGGCGGAGAGAAGCGCTCCCGCGCCTATATGGTCATGGAGTGGTGCGAGGGCCGTCTTTTGCGCAAGATCCTCGACGAGGGCAGAATTTCCCAGGACCGCGCCATGCGCATCGCTGCCGAAGTCCTCGAGGCCCTCGACTACATCCACGCCAACGGCGTGGTGCACCGCGACCTCAAGCCGGAAAACATCATGGTCGACGACAACGACCACATCAAGCTCATCGATTTCGGCATCGCCAGCGATTCCGCCTCGCGGCGGCTCACCTACGCCAACTTCACCGCCACGCTGGGCACGCCGAACTACATCGCTCCCGAGCAGGTGAAAGGCAAACGCGGCGACGGGCGCACCGACATCTACTCCATGGGCGTGATCCTTTACGAGATGCTCTCCGGAAAGCTGCCATTCTCTGGCCCTACGCCTCTAGCCGCCATGAACGACCGCCTGCTGAACCATCCCGTCCCCCCGCGCGTAGCCGACCCATCCATCTCTCCCCAATTGCAGGAGATTCTGTACCGCGCGCTGGAGCGCGATCCCAAAAACCGCTATGCGCGCGCCCAGGATTTTTTGCACGACCTTCAGAATCCCGATGGAGTGGGCGTTGAAGATCGCCCCGAACTGCGCGATTGGCAAAAGCGCAAGGCGCAGCTTCCCCGCAAGGTTCTGTATTATCTTGGGTTAGCCATGATCCCCGTCGCCATTCTCCTGCTTATGATCCTCATCGCGCACTTTCACTAATTCAGGGCCCGCTGCGAGTTTTTCCACACCCTTATCCTCCAAATCTTCATGGAATCTTTATACCCTGGGTAATAGGATTCAAGTGACTCCGGGGCCAATCTATCGCGAAGTTGTGCCCCGGAACCTGTTCCTGCCTGTTTTCCGCTGCGCTCCTCACAGCAGAGGTGGGCGAAGTGGTTCACAGCTCGTCCAGTAGCAGCAGCGCGAAGCTGATTTACTCTAGAAACATATTTCTGGCGTGAGCGCGTTCCGCCCGGGCAGACACGGTTCCGCAAACGCTCCAGGAATACCAAAACGCTATTGATCGAACTCTTTCTCTTGACGGCTGCCGTAGTTTGGCTCGACCTCACCATTGAAACCTGTGCTTGAAAGTCACAGCAAGATGTGAAAGGAGAAGTAAGAATGCCCCGTACTCCCGATGACGTGAAAAAGCTAGCCAAAGAATCCGGTGCGAAAATCGTTGACCTGCGGTTTATCGATCTGCCGGGCATGTGGCAGCATTTTTCCATTCCAGTTGAGGACCTTGACGAGGATCTGTTCACCGAAGGTATCGGTTTCGATGGGTCCAGCATCCGCGGATTTCAGCAGATTCATGAGAGCGACATGATTCTGATTGCCGACGCGGAGACGGCGGTGATGGATCCGGTTCTTTCGGTTCCCACGATGAACATCATCTGCAACGTGTTCGATCCTCTGACCCGCAAACCTTACAGCCGCGATCCGCGCCACGTGGCGCAAAAGGCTGAAGCCTATCTCAAGAGCACCGGCATCGCCGACATCAGCTATTGGGGCCCGGAGGCGGAGTTCTACATGTTTGACAGTGTCCGCTACGACCAGAACGCGCAGAGCGGCTACTACTACATTGACTCCAGGGAAGGCGTCTGGAACACGGGACGCGACGAGAATCCGAATCTGGGTTACAAGCTGCGCCACAAGGAAGGCTACTTCCCCGTCCCGCCCTCCGACCAACTCCAGGACATCCGCTCCGAGATCCTTCTCGCGCTCAAGGACATGGGCGTCAAGGTCGAGGTCCACCACCACGAGGTGGGAACGGCCGGTCAGGCCGAGATCGATATGCACTTCGGGCCCCTGATCAAGATGGCCGACAACCTGATGAATTACAAGTACATCATCCGGATGATTTGTAAGAAGCACGGCATGACGGCCACCTTCATGCCCAAGCCGCTCTTTGGCGACAACGGATCGGGCATGCACGTACACCAGAGTTTGTGGAAGGGCGACACCAATGTCTTCTATGACGCAAAGGGCTACGCGCTCCTGAGCCAGACCGCGAAATACTACATTGGCGGCTTGCTCAAGCACGCACCGGCTCTGCTTGCCATCTGCGCCCCCACCACCAACTCCTATCGCCGTCTGGTGCCGGGCTACGAAGCTCCGGTAAACCTGTGCTACTCGCAACGCAACCGTTCAGCAGCGGTGCGCATCCCGGTGTACTCCACCAGCCCCAAGGGGAAACGCCTCGAGTTCCGCTGCCCCGATCCCGCCACCAATCCGTATCTCTGCTTCGCGGCTCTGCTCATGGCCGGCCTGGATGGAATCAAACACAAGATCGATCCCGGCGAGCCGATGGACAAGGATCTTTACGAACTTGAGCCGGAGGAAGCCAAGAAGATCAAGAGCACGCCCGGTTCGCTGGGCGAGGTTCTTGACGCGCTCGAAAAGGATCACGCCTTCCTGTTGGAGGGTGGGGTCTTCACTCCCGATCTGGTTGACACCTGGATCTCGTATAAGCGCACTCGCGAGTTGGCGCCCGTCAACCTGCGCCCCGTGCCCTACGAGTTCTTCCTCTACTACGATCTGTGAGGCGAAGTCGGCGTACTCGGTAACGCCGGTTTCCAGACCGGCTGCAGCGGGGCCTCCAGGCCCCCGCACACCAGCCGAAACGAAAAAACTCCACGGCCGGCTTACTTCAAGCCGGTCGTTCCTCTTCCCTGCCCGTAGTGGTATTCTTGGTCCCTCTGGACAATTGAGTTTGGAGGGAGAATGATCGCTCCTGGCACTTCGCGTCGAATTCTCTGGCCGACGCTTCCCGTATTGGCGATCATTTTGATTGGCGCCGCGTACTACTTCTTCGTCGAACGAAATCCAAAAACGCACATCAGGCGGGGCTTCGCGGCTGTCTATGAGGGAAATGAGGATCGGGCGGAAGCAGAATTTCGCAAGGCGGTTCGACTGGATTCAAGCTCTGCGGAAGCTCATGAACTCCTCGGATCTCTTGTTCAATTGCGTGGCAACCTAAGCGGAGCCGTCACTGAATATCAGGAAGCGATCAGGCTTAGGCCGGATTACGCCGAAGCGCGCTACAACCTCGCCCGAATCTTGTTTGAGCGGGGCGATGTGCAGGGAGCTAAGGCGCAGTTTAGATTGCTCATCACCCCTTCGACGCCAAATGGGCTGCCCGCCTTTTTACGATCCGAGCTTCCGTTTCAGAAAATCCCATCGCAAATCCTGATGAGCGTCGTCAAACCCGATGAGAATCCTATTGTGCTGAGCGCTTTAGCGCGGCCCGATGGAAGCTTCGCATTCAGATTGAATCAGGATGAAGTGTCCTCAGAAGATCTCCTTTCACATCTCAGGGACGTCTTTTCGACGAGGCAGGGTGTGATTTGGGTTTACTTCACGGATGGGCTCCCGGACTTCGAGTCATTCAGGCCAGTGATGGGAACCTTGAAAGACGCTGGAGCTCAACAAGTGAATCTGATCCTGGTTCCAGGGCAGAGCTGATGCGTTTTCGAGACAAGAAACATCGGATCTTCAGCCCGCTCAATGTGGATTCCAATCTTGTAAAAATGGATCCTGCGTCAGTGTAATCAAGCCGATTTGACTCCGGATTCAATCTCCTCGGTCAGCGCCTCGGCGGCGTCGATGCATTGGTAGCGGCTCACGTCCCGATGCGTGACCAAACGAATCGCGTCCGAACCCAACGCGCCGACGAGCACACCGCGCGCCTTCAGCCCGACTGCCAGTTCAGCCGCGCCCGTTCCCAACGTCAACCGGAAGATGACGATATTGGTTTCGACTGTTTTGAGATCGATCGCCACGCCCTCGGTATTTTGGAGCGCCTCGGCCAGCAAACGCGCATTGGCATGATCCTCCCCGAGCCGTCCCGGTCCATCTTCGAGCGCAATCAGTCCGCCCGCGGCCAGCACGCCCGCCTGCCTCATGCCGCCTCCGAGCGCTTTGCGAAAGACCCGCGCCCTCGCCATGAGATCCGCCGAGCCTACCAGCATCGATCCCACCGGCGCGCCCAGACCCTTTGACAGGCAAAACATCACGGTGTCAAAGCCGCGTGTGAGCGCCTTCACATCCACACCCAGCGCCACGGCAGCATTGAAGATGCGCGCCCCGTCAAGATGCGTAGGGAGTCTGCGCGCTTTGGCCTCGCCCCAAATCTCCTCCAAAGCTTCGAGCCGCGTGCAGCGGCCGCCGGCAAGATTGGCCGTGTTCTCAATCTCGATCAATCCGGTGGCAGCGCGGAAACCTCCATACGGGCTGATCGCCGGCTCAATGTCTTTCCAGGTCAAAATGCCGCCTTCGGCGGGCACGGCACGAATCAGGCAACCGGAAAAGACAGCGGTCGTCGCCATCTCGTAGTCCAGAATATGCGCGCGCGACTCCGCGATCACTTCCTGGCCGGGCTGCGTCAGCAAGCGGATCGCAATCTGGTTGCCCATGGTGCCGGTGGGCACAAACAGCGCCGCCTCACGGCCGAAAACCTGAGCCGCGCGCCGCTCCAGCAGGTTGACGGTTGGGTCCTCGCCATAAACGTCATCGCCAACTTCAGCCGCCGCCATCGCCGCGCGCATCTCCAGCGTCGGCCTCGTCACAGTGTCGGAACGTAGATCAATGACTGCTGCCAAAGTTTCTCCACTTTCCCTTCCATCAGAGTCACCAGCAACGGACCCATAAGTCCCAAGGCGACGACTGCAAATAATAAGCCGGCAACTGCCTCTACGGTATTTTTGCCATCGGCAGCTCCATCACCGGCGTGCGCTTCCCGTCCTTTTCCCCATAGGCCCACAGCCCGTGAAAGTTGGCGCGGATTCCCGGCTGCGCCTTCAAAAATGTGCTCATCACGGCAGTCGCTTCAGTTCTCAGCGCCGCCGGATCGGTCACACCTGTCGATTGATACACCACCGCAAGGTCCGGCTCGTGCAAAGAGGGATCCAGAACCACGGCATTGATTTTCCACGTACGGTCGCCGTCGGGCAGCGACAGCGGCAATTGGCTCTGCGGCGAAGGAGTAATTTCCGACTGTTCCTTGCGCAGCCTTTCCAAATTTGGCGAGGAGAGAAAGTCGACCGGCAGCAGCAGGTAGCGCGCCGCATCGTAGCTGTACCAGGCGCTCCACGGATCGTCTTTGGCCAGCGCCCGTCCGCGCGCCCAGTACCACACGCCGTCATGCCCGTCGAAGATGCCGGGCCGCACCGTGAGGCCGGCCAGCTTCCATGCGGTCGCAGAGCCGTCCCAGGCCAGAATCAGCCCTAACTGCCCGGCCAGCGGCGCGCCTACCGCATCGGCCAGCACCACTGCGTAACGCCCCGGCGGCAGCGCGCTCATCATGATGGTCACCGTCAGAGATCCGGTCGAATTCGAGCAGAAAAACTGCGTGTCGCCAGGCGCGGTCTGGCTGGTCGCGTCCAGCAGGTACACATTCCGCAATTGGAACTGCCCGCCTTTGACCAGCGGCGCCGCCTGTTCCACTGTCGCGCGAATTCCCTCCCACGAGGACGCTTCCTCCGGCAGCAAATTCGCTTGAAGTGAACTGAAGTCCTGCCCTGTCACCGCGTTCGCCAGGCGCCCGGCAATGGTGGCCAGCGCGTCGCGGTCCAGCGATCCCATCTCAGCCTGGGTGGTGCAGGTCGCCGCCCCGCCTGCCAACGGCGCAAGCAGCAACGCCAGCCCTATTGAAACCGTCGGCATATTCGAAAAAATTCGCCGCAAGCGCATCCCTGTACCCACCCTCTCCGATAAGGAAATCTCTTGTGAACGTCCACTTGAACGTTTAACGATCACTGCTAGTCTAGTACAGTAGAGCGGCGGTGCCTTGCCCGCGGACAAGCCGGCCGCGCATCGTACGCAGCCGCCCGGAGCCGAGCTAAGCGCCGATCCAGGCGCCAATTCAGGAGTCGCTTCCCATGCCAGCCCGCGACCTATCGCAACCGGAATCTTCGCGGGCTCTCTCCTCGTGCCGTTGCCTTGGTTCGAGCGCGCGCAGCCTGCCCGCATTCCAACCGGTCGCCGCGGCTCTGTTTGCGGCATGCATGCTCTTGCCGGGCACGGCGGTCACCGCGCAAGCCTCGCCGGCGCCGGCGGCCGTTCCAGCGCAAAAGCCGACGGCGGCTGCCTCAGGCAACCATCTCCCTGGCGCCCAACCAGCTCCGGCAGCAACGCACACCCAGCCCAAACCTCCCCACTGGCCCGCCAACGATCAACCCTCAGAGGCCACAGTGGTTTGGGACAGCCATGGCCTGCGCATCCTGGCCTTCAACTCCAGCCTGGCGCAGATCTTGAAGGATGTCTCTGCCGAGACGGGCGCAACGCTGGAAGGCATGGGTCAGGACGAGCGAATCTTCGGCGCCTACGGGCCCGCCCCCGCACGCGATGTGCTCACTCAGCTTCTCGATGGGTCGGACTACAACGTCCTCATGATCGGCGACGAGGGCGAAGGCACGCCGCGCCGGATTGTACTCAGCGCTCGCACTACAGGACCGGCGCAGCCCGCTGGCAGTCCAAGCACGTCCAACGACGAGGAGACCGACGCCGAACCGCAGCAGCAGCAGCCTCAGCCGCAACCGGCGCCGGTTCGCGAAGCCCCCCCGGCCGGCATGCCGTTGCGCCCCCAGCAAATGCCCCCTGACATACGGCAGCGCCAGCAGCAACAGCAGCAGCAGCAAAACCCGCAAAACTGATCAGGGAATCAACTAAGAGACGCGCGCGGCCTGGGGCTGCGCCTTCACCGCTGCCGAACGCCGTTGCGGGCGCATCAGCGCAAAGCCCGCCCGCAGAGTCGCATAGGCCGCCAGAATGCCAAATGCCATGGCGCCTATCGACGCGCAAATCAACATGACTAAATCCAATATATTTGCCACTGCTACCGCCTCTAAGTTAAATACGCGTGCGACCGCAACGTACGCGCCCTGCGCCCGGCATACTCCCGGTCAGCCGGGCAATCGTCTAAACCGATTGTCTCAGATCGCGTGCCGCGTTGACCCTTGCTTCTGTTGCCTAATAGAATACCCCCAAAGCGTTGTTCCGCGATTGTCAAGCGCAGTCAACAACACACCAAAGTACCCGCCGTTCTCTTAAAGTCCATCCATGTCCATTACGCACATCTCGGTGCGCGGGGCGCGCCAGCACAATTTGCGCGATATCACTGTGCGCATTCCCCGCAACGCGCTCACGGTTGTGACTGGACTTTCCGGCTCCGGCAAAAGTTCCCTTGCCTTCGACACCATTTACGCTGAAGGCCAGCGCCGCTATGTTGAGACGCTTTCGGCCTATGCACGCCAGTTCCTCGACCAGATTGAGCGGCCCGATGTGGATTCGATCGAGGGGCTCAGTCCAGCGATCTCCATCGAACAAAAGACCACCAGCCGCAGCCCCCGCTCCACCGTGGGCACCATCACCGAGATTTACGACTACCTGCGCCTGCTCTATGCATCGGTCGGCACGCCCCACTGCCCCAACTGCGGCCGGCCCATTGCCCGCCAGACCGCCGATCAGATCGTGCAGCGCGTCATGGAATTGGGGCGAGGAGAACGCGTGACCGTGATGGCCCCCATCGTTCGGGGCCGAAAGGGCGAGTTTAAAGATTTGCTCGATCATCTCGACGAACAAGGGTTTCGCGCCCGTGTAGATGACGAGGTGCGCGACCTCTCCGAGCCTCTTGCCCTCGACAGGCGCAAGAACCACACCATCGATGCCATCGTCGACCGGGTGCTGCTTAAGTCCACAACAGTGGGTGCCCCGGGTCCCTCGCCTTTGGGGAGCCGGGAGGGAACCCGGCCGCCCTCCTCCACCGCCGGCAGCGCCACGGTCGAAAAGCGTCTCGAACAAGCTGTCGCTAAGGCCCTGCAACTCGCCAACGGCCTGGTGCTGGTGGCCTTCAGCCAGGGCCAGGAGCAACTATTCTCGTCTTCCATGGCCTGCCCCGACTGCGGCCTCGACGTGCCCAAGCTGGAGCCGCGCAGTTTCTCTTTCAACTCCACTTTCGGCGCCTGCCCCGAGTGCCACGGACTCGGATCGCTCTACGACTTTGACCCGGCCAAAGTCATCACCGACTGGTCCAAGCCGCTGCTCGACGGCGGTCTTGGCCCCGGCGCATCGTCGCAATACCTCCTTAGGCTCATTCAGCTCGCCGCCGACCGTTACAAGATCGACCTCAAAATCCCATTCGAAGATTTGCCGCCAAAGCAGCAGCACCTCCTGGTCTACGGACCGCCCAAGGGCGAAGCGCCACGTACCGGCTTCCACGGCATCCTCAGCTACCTGCGCGACAATGCGGAAGAAGCGCGCAGCGACAGCTATCGCGAATACATGATGAGCTTCATGTCGGCCACGCCGTGCCTTGTTTGCCGCGGCAAGCGCCTGCGCCCGGAGTCCCTGGCCGTCAAGGTCGGCGGCCTTTCCATCGCCGATTTCACCGCCCTCCCGCTCAACCGCGCTCTCTCGGCGGCCATCAACCTCGAATTCACTGAGCGCGAGTCGATGGTGGCCGAGCGCATTCGCCGCGAGATTGCCGAGCGGCTTGAGTTCCTCTGCGCCGTCGGCCTCAATTATCTTTCGCTCGACCGCAACGCCGCCACGCTTTCCGGCGGCGAGGGCCAGCGCATCCGCCTGGCCACGCAGATCGGCTCCCGCCTGCGCGGAGTCCTCTATGTGCTCGACGAGCCTTCCATCGGCCTCCACCAGCGCGACAACAACCGCCTCATTCAGGCTCTCGAAAAACTTCGCGACCTGGGCAACACCGTGCTGGTTGTCGAGCACGACGAAGAGACCATCCGCCACGCCGATTACGTGCTCGATCTCGGTCCCGGCGCGGGACGCCTGGGCGGCAATGTCGTCGCCGAGGGCACGCCGAACGAGATCATGGCCTCGCCCGCGTCGCTTACGGGACGTTACCTGAGCGGCGCCGCATCCATGCTGCAACGCGACAGGCCGCGCCCCCTTACCGGCAAGTGGATCGCCGTCACCGGCGCGCGCGAACACAACCTGCACGACCTCGACCTGCGCATTCCCCTTGGCGTCATGACTGTCGTGACCGGCGTGAGCGGAAGCGGCAAAAGCACCCTGGTCAACGACATCCTTTATCGGTCGCTTGCGAAAACAATCTACGGCTCGCGCGAAGAGCCCGGCGCGCACGATGCCCTCATCGGCGCCGAACAGATCGACAAGGTGGTTCGCATCGACCAGTCGCCCATCGGCCGCACGCCCCGTTCCAATCCCGCGACCTATACCCAGGTCTTCTCGCCCATCCGCGATCTGTTTGCCATGCTGCCCGAGGCGCGCGAGCGCGGCTACAAGCCCGGCCGCTTCAGCTTCAATGTCACCGGCGGCCGCTGCGAAGCATGCCAGGGCGACGGGCAGCGCCGCATTGAAATGAATTTCATGCCCGACGTCTACGTGCAGTGCGAGGTCTGCAACGGACGCCGCTACAACCAGGAGACGCTGGCCGTAAAATTCCACGGCCACTCCATCGCCGACGTTCTCGACCTCACCATTGAAGACGCATTGCCGTTGCTGGCCGACGTGCCGCAGGTACGCCAGAAGCTGCAGACCCTGGTCGATGTGGGCCTCGGCTACGTGCACCTGGGCCAAAGCGCTACTACGCTCTCCGGCGGCGAGGCGCAGCGCATGAAGCTGGCGCGCGAACTCTCCAAGCGGCAAACCGGCAAGACCCTTTATCTGCTTGACGAGCCCACCACCGGCCTGCACTTCGACGACGTGCGCAAGCTGCTCGAAGTACTGCATCGCCTCACCGATCTGGGCAACTCGGTAATCATCATCGAACACAACCTCGACGTGATTCGTAACGCCGACTGGGTGATCGATCTCGGGCCCGAGGGCGGCGAAGATGGCGGACGCATCGTCGGCGAAGGCCGCCCGGCAAAGATCGCCGACCACGCCCGGCTCTTATACCGGCCAGTTCCTCACGCGCTACTACAAATCCAGCAACGGCCGCCTGGCGCTGCTGACCCGACGATGAATCTGCCGATCCCCTCAACATGTCATCCTGATGGGAGTAATCCCGCAGAGAGATCGAGCGAAGTCGAAGGACCTGCTTCTTCACGCAGCACCCGTAAAACGAACGCCGCAAAGAGATCCGTAGCACGCAAGAAGAAAACCGGACGCCCATGAGCACCCTGCCCGAGCACGACCCCCTCAACCCGGAAGATTCCAGCACGCCCGTGGAAGCTCATTCCCTGGAACCGTCACGCGTGGAGAACCGGCAGCCCCAGCCTTGGGTCTCGGAGGCACGGCTTTCCCGGCCCTTGCCTGCGGAACCGGTCTATACGCCCAACGAGCAGCCCGCCCCCGAACAGTCCACCCCCGAACCACCTCTCTTTCAGTCCTGGGCTCAGCCCCCGGTCCGCCCTCCCGCGCGCATTCCCAATTTCGGCCATGTCTTACTTCTGATTCCTCTTCTTGGCCTCAGCTTTGCCATCGCGGGCATCTTTCTTCTGGCTGCCATCCATTTCCACCTTTATGGTGTTACGTCCGCACCACAGGCTGCTTCCAATATCCATTACCTGCTGGGCAGCGAAGCGATTCTTTACATCTTCACCTTCGCCGCCTCTCTTTTGATCTTTCCGCTGTTCTGGCACAAGGGCCTGCTTGCCGGTCTGCAATGGAATGGCGCAACCGCTCTGCGCATGCGCGGGCGATTGGTGACTGCAGCATTCGTCTGCTTTCTTCTGGCGATGGTGAACGGCGAATTCATGCCCGGACCCACCAACGCGCCCATTGAGGAGATCTTTCACGCCCCTGGAGCGGCATGGATCCTATTTGGCTTCGGCATCACTTTTGCGCCGTTCTTCGAGGAGATGTTCTTTCGCGGATTTTTGCTGCCCTCGCTGTGCACGGCCTACGACTGGTTCGCCGAAAAAACCACCGGCGAGCCGCGCCGCCCACTCGGACCCAACGGCCATCCGCAATGGTCGTTCTCCGCCATGGCCGTCGCCTCCATCGCCACCAGCATTCCTTTCGCTGCCTGCACGCCGCACAAACCGCCTACTCCATCGGCCCGTTTCTGCTCCTGGTAGGCGTCAGCCTTGTGCTCTGCGCCGTGCGGCTTTCCACCCGCTCACTGGCGGCCAGTGTCATGGTCCACGCATGCTACAACTTCCTGCTCTTTTCGGTCATGCTCATCGGCACTGGCGGATTCCGGCATCTGGACAAAATGTGAGAGATGCAGGAACAGGGATCAGGGAACAGGGCCAGGTCATTCGTCCCTTGCCTGCACATTGCTTCTAGGCTTTTTTGAGTGGCGCTCGTTGAAGAAGAGGGGCTGAAGAGAAAGGAATCGAAGCGTGGGAAATTCGTTTAAGGATCTCGTGGTATGGCAGAGAGCCATTCAATTGAGTCTAGCGATCTACAAGCTCACTTCGTCGTTCCCAGACTCGAACGACTCGGTCTGACCAATCAGCTTCGGCACGCATCAGTTTCTGTCGCCAGCAATATTGCAGAGGGATACGGCAGATCAAGCAGGGGAGAGTATCTTCTGTTTCTTGGGCATGCACGCGGCTCGAATTTTGAAGTGCAGACGCAGCTCGTGGTTGCAGATGGACTCGGCTTTGGCAGTGCGCCGGCTCGCCGGGCGGCGTGAGAGCTTTCTGAGGAAGTGAGTCGAATGCTGGTTGCAATCATGAACAAACTGAAGAAGCCGGCATAGAGGCTTCTTCTGTTCCCTGTTCCCTGTTTCCTGTTTCCTGTTCCCTGTTCCCTGTTCTCGTACAATCACCTTGATGCCCACCCCGACGCACGCCCAGCAACTGCTCTCGCTTCTGGCGCAATCGAGCTTTCGCCTCGGCCACTTCAAGCTCTCTTCCGGTGGAACCAGCGACTACTACATCGACTGCCGGATCACGACGCTCCACGCCGAGGGCGGACGCCTCACCGGGCACGCAATTCTTGAATTGCTTGAAGCGAACCACATCGCCGCAGAGGCCGTTGGCGGTCTCACAATGGGCGCCGATCCCATCGTCTCCAATGTCGCCACCGCCAGCGCCTGGCGCGCACTTTCGCATCCCAATCCGAATCGCCCGCCGCTGCTGCACGGCTTCCTGGTGCGCAAGGCCGAGAAAGCTCACGGCGCGGGCCGCCGCATTGAGGGCTTCTGCCGCCACGGCGCGCGCGTAGTGATTGTCGACGACGTTTGCACCACCGGCGCCTCCACCGTCACCGCCATTGAAGCGGCGCAGGAGGCCGGCATGAAAGTAGCCGCCGTCGTCTGCATCGTCGAGCGCGAAGAGGCCAACGGCCGCGCCGCCGTCGAAGCCGCCGCGAAGGGCGCGCCGTTTCTTCGTCTCTTCACCGCCAGCCAGGTCCGCGCCGAGCATTTGAGCCAGTAGCAGACCGCGAAGCCGACAACCTCACAATTTTGATTGACCGGTCGCCTGCTTCACAGTACCATTCTTGCAATCAGCCGCCCCTGTTGCGTAAGGAGATTTCCCGCATGAGAAGGTACTTCGTACCATTTCTCCTCTTGGTCGTCGCGTCACCAGCCTGGATCGCTGCGGCCGCAGCCCCAGGTCCGAGCTGTTACGCGGGATACCCGCACGGCATCCAAGGCACCTTCTCTACGTATGGCTGGGTCGTCGCCAACGCCGCGTCAGAGGGTTATCAAATGCAGGAGGATTACACGATCTGGTCCGAGCGCACCAGCCAGCAACTCCGGCAGATGCTGAGCAACCAGGCTGGCAGTGGGCCGCTTCAGTTCACCTGGGTTACTGGTCAGCCCAGCGGGCCCAAGGCCTTGTACATCGTGATGGAACTGCATGCTCGCGGCAAGGACTCGGCCGGATATGCGCAAGCCTACTGGGGTGAGGTCATGGTGCAAGGGGCTGGGGTAACAAAGGGTTATCTCTTCCACTACACCACCCAGGCCTATGAGCCTCAGGGAGACTGGAGTACGCAAATGCTCCAGGAAGCCGCCAATGGCATTTATTCCTACCTGGCCAACGGCTGGACTTGCGGGAATTCATCGGCGGGCAGCGGCCGAAAATAAGGATTGCGTACCCGTGCGCGGGCATCACAAGGAGGTCGATCCAATGAGAAGGTTCCTTGCGCCAATCCTGGTCCTGTTTCTCGCGCCGGCTGCCTAGCCGATGTCGCCGCCGGTCACCTGCCCTGGGGCTGATGTATCCGGGAGTTCCGGCGAATTCCCAAACGCCGGTCAGGCGCGCGGCGCGGGCGTGCGCAGCTGAGGCGGCTTGCGCGTGAGGTGCCAGGCGGCCAGCGCCAGGGCGAGCGCGCCCAAACCATAGGCCAGAATCGCCGTCTCCCCGCGATGAATCTGCCAGCCTTTCCAGATTGCCACGGCGGCGGCGAGCAGCATCACAATGCCTCGAATACGGTTCAAGCGCGCATCCCTTCTACGGCACCCGTTGCATTTGCGCCGATTTTATTGATGCTAATTGCTGGAGGCGGCAGATTGACCCGGCCGGTGGCCAGTGCCTATCGTAAAAAAGGAAGAGCGAATCGCGTTAGCCTCGGTTAAAACCTCTCGCGTTTCGCCGATTTTTCGGCACGACTAAGGGCTGCGGGAAGACCCGCTTTTTTGAATGGGCACTACCAGGCACCCTGGGCAGGTTGCGGCCGTAAGTGGAACCAAATCAATAGCTCTCAGGTGCTGGGCACGAAGCGAGTCTACGGAACTCACCCTGGACAGGGCCGTCCGAAAGGAGTCCTCATGTCAACGTCGACCACGCCTGCCCCTGCCGCGACCCTTAAAAAGACGGCGCTCAACGACACCCACCGCGCCCTGAAAGCCAAAATGGTGGACTTTGGCGGATGGGATATGCCAGTCGAATATCCGTGTCCAGGGGGCGGTCTGATCGCTGAGCACATGGCGGTGCGCACCGGCGTGGGCCTCTTCGACGTGAGCCACATGGGCGAGATCCAGTTTTGGGGTCCGGGCGCGCCGGCCGCGGTGCAGCACATCACCATGAACGATGCGGCGCGGCTCCGCGATGGGCAGGCGCACTATTCGGCGCTGCTCACCCCGCAGGGGACATTTGTGGATGACATCCTGGTGCACCGGCTGAGCCAGAACGACTACCTGCTGGTGGTGAATGCGGGGACCAAGGACAAGGATTTTGCGTGGGTCCGGCAGCAGGTGGGCGCGTGGCCCGGAATCCATCTCAGCGACTGCTCCGCCTCTTACTCGCAACTAGCGCTGCAAGGGCCCCGCGCGCTGGAGACCCTGGCCAAGTTGACGAAGGTGGATCTCACGGCGATCAGGAATTACTGGTTTACCTGGGGAACGGTAGCCGGGATTCCCGACGTGCTGATCGCGCGAACGGGCTACTCGGGCGAGGACGGGTTCGAGGTGTACATCCCATCGGACGAGGCGACGACGGTGAAGATGTGGAACGCGCTGCTCGACGCAGGCAAGGAATTCAGCATCAGGCCGTGCGGGCTCGGCGCGCGCAACACGCTGCGCCTCGAGGCAGGAATGAGCCTTTACGGGCACGAAATCTCTGAGGAGATCAATGTGTTTGAGGCGGTGCTTACGCGCTGGCTCAAGCTCGACAAAGACGATTTTGGCAAGGGCGATTTTATCGGCCGCGAGGCTCTGCTGGCCGTGCAGGCAGCGGGCGGCCCAAAGCGAAAAATCATCGGCCTCGAAATGGCCGAGCGCGGCATCGCGCGAGACTGCTATCCGGTACAGTCGCTGGAGGGCCACCCGATTGGGCAAGTTACATCGGGCTCGCCTGCGCCGTTTTTGAAGACCAACATCGCCATGGCGCTCGTGCCGGCGGTGGTTGCCGAATCGGGCAGCGACGTGCTGGTCGACGTGCGCGGGAATCGCGTGCGGGCTCGCCAGGTTCCGCTGCCATTTTACAAACGGCCGAAGAAATAGCGATTCTGGTGTTAAAGCATGTCGGCAGCGCCTCCCATTCCGGCGTCAACATCCATCTCGGGATCGGTCCTTGTCCTAATCCAATTTGACGTGTGCGAAGAAATCCACCTCGACCGGCTGCAGCAATCCATCAACGCGCGCACCGTGCAGCAGCCAAACATCAAGCATTCGGTGCCGGCGTATGTGCGTTACCAGCGGCCGCCGGTCGCTGAGCCGCTCAGATCCCCTGCTGTTGAGCGGCGGCGAACGGCTCGAGGGCGAAATCAAGTATTACGACTATGGCGTGGTCAGCGTGGTCTACCAGCTCAGTTTTTCCGGCGATTGGGAAAGCCTCGTCCACCTCGCCAGCCGCTGGGTTTGGGACGTGGATTTTGCCGCGCGCGTCGAGCCCCTCGTGCGCCAGCGTCTTGAGCGCGCCGCGCACGCCATGGTCAAGCCCTACTCGCGCTGGCTCAGCGAAGACTACTTCATCTTCCATCTGCGCGATGACACCGGGACAGCTTTCGGCGGCAGACCTCACCCGCGATCACGCTCTCGAGATCGCGCAGATTGTCCGCGGCGACCGGCTGCGCTTATCCACGAGCGAGTGCGCCGAGGTTCTGCAATCGCGCATCTCCTACTACGAAAACGACCTCGCGGTAATCGGATGGAATGCCGCTTTTCTTTTGGACAGCAATGCCGGAGCTGAGACCGCAATCCAGCTGCTTGGAGTATGCCAACTCGCAGCTTCTCGAGTTCCGCCACTACGACGAGCTGCTCACCGGCGATTCTCGACAACGTGTATGAGTCGCTGGAGCGGAAGAAGGGGATGCTGGTGCGCTGGCGGATGGCAGCGCTCTGCCACGCGGCTGCATACCGTGCTGCTCGATATCGCGGAGCTGACCGAGCGCGCCGACAACTCCATCAAATTTCTCAGCGACATGTTTGCCGCGCGGCTCTACAAGCTGGCCGCAGCCAAGGTGGGCGTGCCCGACTACAAAGACCTGGTGGCGCAGAAGCTGAAAACCGCCGAGGATCTTTACCACGACATGATCGACCAGTTCAACCAGGCGCGCGGCTTCTTTCTTGAAGTCCTCGTAGTGCTCATCCTGCTCATTGAGCTCTTTTACCTCTTCCTCGGCAAGGTGGTGTGAGGGCAGCGAACCAGAAACAGGGGGCCGAGCCAGCTCAGCGGCCAGAAATCGCGCGCTTAAGCTGAGACGGTGTGCGTTTTTCATGATGCTGCCTCGCCGTGCTTTTTCCCGATCCTTAACTTGTCCTTTCAAGCCGAGGCTATTCCACGCCCTAGAACGGGTGGCGGAGCCCGGCGATGATGAGAATTCGTATCCGAGTGACTTTTGTCACTGACGCTGGTTCGCAAGGCCAAGGATATTGATCACCATGCCGTGGACAAGCAAAACGCTCTGGATTCTGACTCTGCTCAGCGCATTTGTATTTCTGGGCATGACGGTGGATACGCTCCATCGCCTGCCGGCGAGGACAAATGCCGATCGGCTCTCTGCGCAGGTGGTGGAGGGCAAGCGGCTGTGGCAGCACTACGATTGCAACGACTGCCACACCATTCTGGGCATCGGCGGCTATTACGCTCCCGATGTCACCAAATCCTATCCGCAGCGGGGCGAGGCCTGGCTGCGCAAGTTCTTGCAGAACCCCGCGGCCATGTATCCTAGCGGGCGGCAGATGCCCAACAACCATCTCACGGGCGCCCAAATTGACTCTCTTGTGGCGTTCCTCGGTTGGGTGAGCCACATCGATACAAATGGCTGGCCCCCCGCGCCGGAGGGCGCGGCAAGTGCACAGGCCCCGGCCAGCGCAGAGTTGGCGGGCCGCAGGATCTATCTTGCCCAGAGCTGCAATACGTGCCACGCGATACAGGGCAGCGGAGGCACGCTCGCGCCCGATCTTACGCACGTAGGCGGCCGGCGGAGCACGGACTGGATCTTGCAACAGCTCAATAATCCGCTCAGTTTAAATGCTAAGTCTGTTATGCCAAGCTTTGCGCAGCTTCCTGAAAGCGACAAGCAGCAACTTGCAGATTACCTTATCAGCCTGAAGTAAGGAGACCCGATGCGCTACAAGTCACAGATCATCGCACGAGAGTACCTGGTGGCCGCGCTATTGCTCTTCCTGCTCCAGGCGGCGTTTGGAATTCTGAATATCACCAAGTACATCTGGGGCTACGACCCGCTGCTGAACATCATTCCCTTCAACGTCTCCCGCGCCATTCACATCAACCTGCTGGTCTTTTGGCTGCTGCTGGGCTTGATGGGCGCAACTTACTACATGATTGCGGACGAACTGAAGACGGAGATCTACAGCGTGAAGCTCGGGCGCCTGCAGCTCGGCATTCTGCTGGTGAGCGGAGTGGCTTCGATTGTGGGCTATCTGTTCCAGTGGAGCTTCGGCATGCCGTTCCTGGAGCAGCCGACGGTAATTAAGCTGGCCATCGTGGTAGCGGCCCTGATCTTTCTGGCTAACATCATCCTCACCATGTTTAGGAGCCGCCACACGCTAACCAGCATGACCGCGACACTGCTGGGCGGGATGGCGATGCTGGCGGTGATGTTCCTTTTCGGTATCCCCTTCATGGACAACCTGAGCACTCAATACTACTGGTGGTGGTGGGTTATTCATCTCTGGGTGGAAGGCGCCTGGGAGCTGATTGCAGCCTCGCTGATGGGCTGGGCCCTGATCAAGATAACGGGGGTCTCGCGTAGGCGCATCGAAGGGTGGGTGTTCGCCGAGGTGTGCCTGGTGCTGCTGACGGGCATTATCGGCACCGGTCACCACTACTATTGGATTGGCACGCCGCACTACTGGCTGTGGTGGGGCGCTATCTTCAGCGCTGCCGAGCCCCTCCCCATCCTGCTGATGCTGGTCGATACCGTTCGTCACATGCTTGCGGCGCGAACACTTCGGACCGTGAACACACTCGGCCTGGCTTGGCTGGGGGCCAGCGCCTTTGTGCACTTCATGGGCGCAGGCGTGTGGGGATTCGGCCAGACCTTACCGCAGATCAATCGCTGGACGCATGGGACCCAGATTACGGCGTCGCACGGCCACTTCGCTTTCTGGGGTGCGTATGGCATGCTGGTCATCGCACTGATGTATATCATCCTGCCCGAGCTCTGCGGTCACAACACCGAACATGGCAGCAAGGTCGGCTTTGCCGCCTTCGTCTCGCTCAACTTCAGCATGATCTTCATGGTCATGGGTTTGCTCATTGCGGGCATCGTCCAGGTCTACTTCCAGCGCGTCCTGGGCATGGAGTATCTGGAGACTCAGGGCCACATGCGACTGTGGTACGAAGTGGTCTTAGTGGCCGGATGCGTCTTCTTCGTCGGCACGGTGCTGGTTCTCTGGGATCTCCTCCGGATGAGCCGCATGCTTCCGGCCGGAGAACGCACTTCCGAACCCGCGCCCGAAACAGTTCCTGGAGACTAGCGCAGTTCGGGCACCCCGGTACGGATTCGCGTCTTCAGGACCGCGGGTGCCCCAGCTCTCGCCTTTCAGACCCTGGATGCCTCAACTCTCAGATGGGAACTCCTGTGCTCTCGAATTCCGTCCTGCCTCTTATCTGACCAAATTGTGACTTAAGTCGCTTTTTCCCCCTCCCAGCTTCCCTTACTCTGAAGGCACCAAGTAACGTCACATTCGAAAGGCGATTCATCATGTTTTGTTACCAATGCGAACAAACTTTCCAGGGACAGAGCTGCAAGGTCGCGGGCGTCTGCGGAAAAGACGAAAACACAGCGACACTGCAGGACCTGCTGATCCATGCTCTCAAGGGTGTCAGCCAATATGCCCATCGCGCCGCCCAGCTCGGCGCCCGCGACCCGGAGATTGACGCCTTCACCCTTGAAGCCATCTTCGCAACCCTTACCAACGTCAACTTCGACGCTGACTCCCTGGCCAAACTGGTTTACAAAGCGGCAACCGTCCGCAACAACGCCCGGTCCCTCTATCAAGCTGCCGCTGCCAAGGCCGGCCAGCCAGTCGAAAACCTGGCCGGACCAGCACTCTTCCAGCCTGCGCAAGATCGCGAAGGCCTCCTCGCTCAGGGCCGCCTGCAACTCATCAACCTATCGTTCTCGACCGGCGGAGCGGAGCTCAAGAATCTCGAAGAGCTCGTCATGTACGGTCTGAAGGGCGTCGCAGCCTATGCCTACCACGCCATGATGCTTGGCTCCAGCGCCCCGGCCAGCTACGCCGCCATTCACGAGCTACTGAACGCGCTCACTGAAGGGCACACCGCCGAAGAGCTGCTTGGCCTCGCCCTCAAGGTCGGCGAGCTCAACTTCAATGTGCTTGAGCAGCTCGACCGCGCGCACACTGAGACCTTCGGTGCGCCCGCGCCCACTCCGCTGCGCATCCATCCCGTCAAGGGCAAGGCAATTCTCGTCTCTGGCCATGACTTGCACGACCTCTACCAGCTTCTCCTCCAGACCGAAGGCACCGGCATCAACGTTTATACGCATGGCGAAATGTTGCCCGCCCACGGCTATCCCAAGCTTAAGGCTTTCAAGCATCTGGTGGGCAACTACGGCGGCGCATGGCAGGACCAGGCCGAAGAGTTCGCTGCATTCCCCGGCGCCATCGTCATGACCACGAACTGCATCCAACAGCCCAAAGAGAGCTACACAGACCGCATCTTCACCATGAATGCCGTCCAGTGGCCCGGAGTGCAGCACATCGAGGGAACCGACTTTTCTCCTGCGATCGCCGCCGCGCTTGCCGCACCCGGCTTCGCCGAGGATGGACCCGGCGACACCATTCTCGCCGGCTTTGGCCACGCTGCGGTGCTGGGCGTTGCCGGCACGGTGATCGACGCGGTGAAGTCCGGCGCTCTCAAGCGGTTCTTCCTGATCGGCGGCTGCGACGGTGCCCGCTCGGGCCGCGACTACTACACCGAACTCGCTGAAAAGGTGCCGCAGGATTGCGTGGTCCTCACCCTGGGGTGCGGCAAATTCCGCTTTAACAAGCAGCAGTTCGGAACCCTCGGCGGCCTGCCGCGCCTGATGGACATGGGCCAGTGCAACGACGCCTACTCGGCGCTCAAGGTCGCCCAGGCGCTCGCCGGAGCCTTCAACTGCGGCGTCAACGACCTGCCTCTCTCGCTGGTCCTCAGCTGGTACGAGCAGAAGGCCGTCTCCATCCTGCTCACTTTGCTCTGGCTGGGCGTCAGGAACATTCGCATCGGTCCCACGCTGCCGGCCTTTCTGTCGCCCGCAGTCATCGGACTGCTCAACAAGAACTACAACTTGATGCCGACAACCACGGCCGATGCCGATCTGGCCGCCATCATGGCCTGACAAGAATCAACCGCGTTCCTGCCCCGTTACACCTTGGCGGAACGCGGTTGTTAATCATTGGCGATCCGGCTGACCGGCCAAACTCGCCATTACCTCCAGGGCCCAAAAGGCATGAACGGACGCAACTCTGAGCTGTTGATTCGCCCGCTCATGCCGTGGAGGTCGCCGCTCCAAAATCGGCTAGGAGCCCGCCTCGAGCAGAGCGCTCAATCCCTTCAAGTCTCTAACAACAATCTGGCGGGCATCCACGTCCAGCAAACCTTCTGCCTGAAGCCGCATGAGATTTCTCGAGATCAGTTCACGCACAGTTCCCAGTTGACTGGCCAATTCCTGATGGGTCGCCGGAAGTTGGAACTCAATGCCTCGATCCGACTTTGTACCCTCGGTCTGCGCGAGCTTCACCAAAACAGAAATGAGCCGCTGGCGGATCGTGGTGAACGAAAGCTCTTCAATGATTCCCACCAGGCGCCGAAGCCGCGCTCCCACCACTGAGAGCACCTTCAGAGAGACTTCCGGATGCTCGATGCAGAAAGCCTGAAAGTCAGTTCGCGAAATGAAGGCGACCTCTGTGTCTTCGATAGCCATGGCCGAGGCCGGGTAGGGACCTCCGTCGAAAACGGGTAGTTCGGCAACCGATTCGCCGGGAACATTTACGGCGAGAACCTGCTCCCGGCCGTTCACTGACGTGTTGAAGATCCGCACTCTGCCCCGCGCGATGATGTACAGCCCTTTGCACGGCTCATCTTGCGTGAACAGCAATTCACGCGCGGCAAAATGCCTGCGTACAGTGCGGGACGCCAGCATTTGCAGCTCGGACTGCGAAAGACTCTCGAGAAGCGCGGTTCCTTCAAGAACGCAGGCGAGACCTGGACGCGGAGTAGCCACGTGAGGGATTTTAGCAGCTGCGGCTTTGATCGCGTACGCATGATCGCCGTAGTCTCGCGGGACTCTGGCCAACAGCGCCCATTTGTTGCGGTTTGATAAGTAACCCGAGATAAATTTGCTTCCCAAAGTGCGGGCAGCCTGCGAGTCACACCTGCATGACTTCGGCTTCTTTCTTCTGCGAGAGCTCTTCCATCCGGCGGATTTCGGCGTCGGTCATTTTTTGGACTTCTTCGAGGGCGCGCTTCTCGTCGTCTTCGCTGATCTTCTTGTCCTTGGTGGCGAGTTTCTTGACGGCGTCGTTGCCGTCGCGGCGGACGTTTCTCACTGCCGTCCGGTGTTCCTCGAGGACCTTGTTGAGGTGCTTGCAGACGTCGCGGCGGCGCTCCTCGGTCATGGGAGGGACCGGGACGCGGATGATTTTGCCGTCGGAGAGCGGGTTGAAGCCGAGATCGGCAGCCTGGATGGCCTTTTCGACACCTTTGAGGATCGTCGGGTCGTAGGGAGAGATGACGATGAGCTGCGGTTCGGGAGCGGAGAGCTGCGCGAGCTGGTTGATGGGCGTGAACGTGCCGTAGTAGTCGACTTTGATCTGGTCCAGCATGTGGACGCTGGCGCGGCCGGTGCGCGTGGAGGCCAGAGCGGCCTGGAAGTCGGCAACCGACTGATCCATGCGGCGTTTGAGGTCGTTGTAGAGGTCTTTGAGAGCCGGATTGCCGGCCATGAAGGAAGTCATAAGAGATCGTCCTCACTCAAGCGGATTTGCCAACGGATAGTTTACCTGAGAAGAGCATAGACGCAGGGACTAAGAACCAGGAATTGAGGGGCTGAGGGGCAGAACTGGAATTCAAATGGTGGCGGAGAAGCCTGTGGAGGCGGCCTGCTCGTGCGCATGGTAGCTGGAGCGGACTTGCGAGTTGGCCGATCGAGCGCCCATCCATTTCCCAAAGGGTGCGAAATGAATGAGGCGCCCGGCCGTGTTCCGGTTACGGCAGGAACCTTATTGGCGTGGGATTGGGCACGAAAGGAACGGTGAGCCAGGGCGAAGTTGTCACGCCCGTTCCTGCCGTCATTGCGCATGATCCCGTCGACCCGGGCCAAACGGACAGTTCCACCAGTTTTCGGTCGCGTCCATGGTGGCCGAACCGAGGTTGTCAACGCCAACCGCTTTGACATTGAAGCGGTTGAAATGTACGTTCATCTGCCCTGCGGGGGCGGAAAACGCAACATCGATCGATTCCTCGTCAAACACGTTCTGCGAGATCACCGTGCCCCACACCGGAGCCTGGCTGAAGAGATCGATGCCCGTGGGGCCTGAGGTGGCTGTATCGGCCGTGTCCATCCCGTTACCGGAGATCTGGTTGCCGACGATCACGTTGTTGTTCATGTTTACCGGCGGCGCGGGCGACGGAGCCGCCGCATGGTTGTGCATGGCTACGCCCGGCAGCCCGTTATCGCGAAGAACATTGTCGATCACCACGTTGCCTGCATCGGTGGTTCCCGGAAACGGCGCGAAAATACCCACGCCCGCGCCCGCGCCGGGAACCTGATAGCCGTTATGCGCCGACACATTGTGCGAAATCGTATTGCCGGTAACACCATAAGGCAGATTGGCGGTGGGGATGACCGAAGTGGCCGGCCCGTGCGACGCCAGTGTGATTCCGCAATCGTAGGGGTTGTCATGCACATTGTTGCCGCTAATCAGATTCGCATAGTTCGGGCCGGTTTCATCGGTAATCAGGATTCCTCCGGAGTTGTAGGCGGACTCATTGCCGACGACCGAGACGTTATTTGTAGCCATCAGGTGAATGCCTTCGCCGCAATCTTCCCCCTCGTTGGTCTCGAAGGCAGGAATGTTGTTGCATGTCGCTGTGGAGATATCCAGTCCTTTGTTGTTGTCCGTAACGAGGTTTCCGGTCAGCGAGACATCGGTCGCATTGGCCACCAGGATCCCTTCGAAGTTCGCGTTGCGCACCGTAAAGCCTGAAATCGACCACATTGGACATGCCGGCGGCGGGCGCGGCCGACATTCCGTTGACGAAGATTCCGTTGGACAGGCCTGAGGCATCGATGATCGAGCCGCGGTTTGATCCGATCAGCGCATATCGGCTTGGTAATGACGACGTCTTCCGGATAGGTTCCCGGAGCAACCAGGATGGTGTCGCCCGGTGAGGCCGCGTTCACTGCGGCCGTGATTGTGGTCTTGCAGCCCGATGTCCCTTCTGGATTGACGCAGAGTGTGGCGGCGCGAGCAGCGGACACGCCGCAGCAGCACAGAATGGCGAGTCCGAGCACGGCCCACGGGCGCGGACGGTTGATGTTCGCAGGGCAAATGCTGACCAAACTACGAGTCATGAGTACCTCCTTTTTCGGTTGTCAATTTCTGAAGATCGCAGCCTTCACCGACTGCTCTGAGTCGTGAGCGGATTCAAGGGGAAGAGGGAAGAATCCGCTACCGGCCTATCCTAGCCGGAATGATGCTGGGTTAACAATAGCCAAACCCCGCGTTATTCATTGCTTAAAGCGGTTCTCCAATCGGTGTAGAGCGGAGCCGATGCTCTCAAGTGGCTTTTTCCTCAAGAAAAAGCCCCCTTCAGAACTTAACGCAAGGACGCGTTTACTCTGGTCCCGCTCTAGGCTACCGCAAGCCCTGTCGCCGCAGCCTGCTCGTGTGCGTGATAGCTGGAGCGGACGAGCGGGCCGGACTCGACGTGGCGGAAACCCATGCGGAGCGCTTCGGTTTTGAGATCGGCGAACTCGCTGGGCGTGTAGAGGCGCGCGATGGGCAGGTGGTCGCGCGAGGGGCGCAGGTATTGGCCGATGGTGAGGATGTCGCAGCCGACGGAGGCGAGGTCGCGGAAAACGTCGACCAGCTCGTGGGTTTCTTCGCCCAGCCCGATCATGACTCCTGACTTTGTGAGCCCTTCGGGCCGCAGCTCTTTGGAGTAGCGCAACAACTCAAGAGAACGCTCATAGCGCGCGCCGGAGCGGGCAACGCGGTAAAGGCGAGGAACGGTCTCCGTGTTGTGATTGAGGATTTCCGGCTGCGCTTCGACCACGGTGCGGATGGCGTCCTGATTGCCCTGGAAGTCGGGGATAAGGACCTCAACGCGGCAGCCGGGGGCCTGGCGTCGAATTTCATGGATCACGAGAGCGAAGGCGCGGGCGCCACCGAGGTTGTCGTCATCGCGATTGACGCTGGTGACCACTGCGTGGAGCAGCCCTAACTTAGCCACTGCCTCCGCGACCCTCCGGGGCTCGTCGAAGTCAATGGGCTCGGGACGGCCCTTGGGCACGGCGCAAAATCCGCAGCGTCGCGTGCAGAGATTGCCGAGCATCATAAAGGTGGCGGTTTTGTGGTGCCAGCACTCGCCGATGTTGGGGCATTGGGCGCTTTCGCAGACGGTGTGGAGCGAAAGCGAGCGGGCGAGGCGCTTGAGGTCGTGGTAGTTTTCGCCCACGGGAGCGCGGGCGCGGAGCCACTCCGGTTTGGGAGCGGGGCCGCGGCGGGCGGGCTGGATCTGGACGAGGTCGATCACGTTTTTATTGTAGCGGTTGCGGAATGTACGGGCCAGATGCAGGGGGAATGCGTGCTCCTCCGGCCCAAAACCTTTCCACAGGGTCAAGCGTCTGTAGAGTTAAGCCGCATCTGCCGGCTGGGGGATTCGATGCCCAAGGCGGAGAAGTCTGGACGGTGACGGAGCGAGGTCTGGACGAATTCCTGCCAGGGGATGTGGCGGTGGAAAGGAGATCTTCATGAGACCCGACCGTCCTTTGATCGTCGCCGTGGCTTTCCTGGCAACCGGTGTGAGTTTGATTGTCGCGTATTGCCAAGGGAAGACCAGCATGAACTTTGCCTATCCCTTCGCAGGCTCTGATTTGCACCTCGATCTCACGACTTACGGTCCCGCTGCACTGGGCGGATTTTTGCTGACCGCGCTCGGCTTTCTTCTGCTGGCTTGGGCGGTGCTTGCCGCCATCGTGCACCAAATCGGTCTTCTGGCGGGCAAGCATGACCGAAGGAAGAGCTTTTTGGAGCGGGAGGATGAGTACGAAGACGAGCGCTACCCAGGCTCACTCGGCCTGACTGAACACAGACACGAGGGATAGAAGTAGATGTGGTCTTGAGTCTTTGTGCGCGGGCTTGCTGCGACCAGTTCCGCGCTATTGCATTGTTGCGGGAAGTGAATTGGTGGCAAGCTCTAGTGGAACTTGTTGCGGATTTCAGTCCGCACCAGATAGAGAAAGATGATCAGATTCAGCAGGCCATACGCCAGCGGGACGACCAGATGCTGGTTGGTGTAGTTCCACAGGAACAATCCTGCGAGCATGGCCACGGCGGCGAGCGTGAGCGCCCAGGCCCAGCGGAGCAGCTTGAGCAAGCCGAGTCCGGCGGCGATGAAGAGCACCGAGAACAAAAGGAAGATCGGTGAGAACTTGCCTCTGGCCACGAATAGAATGACCTCGAGAGCGAGCAGCAGCATGTAGAGGCTGATGGCGACGATACCGGGGATTTGAAGCAGCTTGGGCTTCTGCGATTTGAGCGCGCCGGGGATCGGTGGTTTGCCGTTCGTTTTGAAGGTTGCAGTCATAGTGTGTGCAAATAGGCAAGCAGGTCTGCGAGTTGGTCATCGGTGAGCGGTGTGCCGGGCATCTCGCCTCGGCCGTGCAGAATCACCGCAGTGAGGCGCTCGTCAGAGGGCGGCGCGCCAGAGGGCATGGCCTTGAGTTTGGTTAGCGCCTGCAGGCCCGGCCCGTGGAGGGGGCGCGTGTTGGTGGCATTGTGGCAGCGGGCGCACTTTGCCTGATAGACTTGGGCGCCGCGCGCCTCCTGGGGCGTCCACTCCGATGCCGGCTTGGAGGGCGGCAACGTGCGGCAGCCGGCCAGAGCGAGGACACAGGCGGGCAAGAGAAAATACGAAAATAAATTATGAAAGCGCATTTGCCTTCGATCATACATCGTTATTCCGCCGCCGCTATGGCCTCGGCGATGCGGTCGATCGCCTGCTGCTCGGCGTCGCTGCCGGGACGGCGGCCGTTAACCAGGATGGAGAACGCCAGGGTGCGGCCGCTGGCAGCGGCCAGGTAGCCACAGAGCGCGTTCACCTCGTCGAGCGTGCCTGTCTTGGCCCACATTCTGCCTTTGAGCGGGGAATCTTTGAAGCGGCCGTCGAGCGTGCCGTCGACGCCGGCGACGGGCAGCGTATTGCGCCAGTCGGCGCCCCACGGCTGGCGCCAGGCGTAGGACAAGAGCTGCGTCAGGGCGCGCGGAGCGATCTGATCCTCGGGACTCATGCCCGAGCCGTCGTAGAGAAAGAAGTCGCCGTCGTTGACGCCTGCGTCTACGAGGAACTGCCGTACCACACGCGTGCCCTGCTCGAAGCTACCGTCGGAACCGTAGACCTTGCCGAGCAGGCGGAGGAGCAGTTCGGAGTGGAGGTTCTGGCTGGTTTTGTTGATGACTGCGATGTCTTCGGCGATGGGGATCGACCGGTGCGCGCCGAGGATATGGCGTCCCTCGACCGGTGCAGCGATCGTGTCTGGCGCAGCGGGCGAGAGTTTGAGGGGCTGCGCGCGTTCATCGGCAAAGTCGCCCGCGCCGGTTGGGTATCTGTGGCGCGACTCGGGGCTTCCGTTCACCTTGATGCCGCGGAGCAGCAGGGCCTGCTTGAATGCCGCGGCGGTGAACTGGGCGGGATCATCGACGGCCATCGATACATGGAGCCCACCGGCAGGAGCGGTGCCCCACGCGCGCACCAGCATGGAGCCGGGCGGGCGCGCCAGGCCGGGGTGGGCGGTTTCGCCGGGCGGTGCGGGCGTCATGTGGTTGTCGACGGTGTAGTAATCCACATCGGGCGACCACCCGGCCAGAGTTGCGTTCGGGTTGGACGCGTCGGCGGCGAGGGTGAGATCGTCAGCGTTTTCGTTGAAGGTGAGTGCGGAGACGGGCGCGCCGTAGCTCCATTGCAGATCGTTCCATCCCCAGCCCTCGCCGTATGGCTCGTCGAGGAAGTAGGTGTCGTCGCCGACCACGTCGCCGTCGATGGCGCGAACGCCGGACTGCTCAACCTGCTGAGCGAGCAGATCGAGCACAGCCATGGCGGTGCCCGGTTGGGTCGGCCCGGCGCTGGGTTGGGTCTCGGACGAGGGCGGAGGCGCGGTTCCAGGTTCGACATAGGGGTAATGGCGCGCACTGAGCGTGGGATCGCCTACGCCAAGAATGAATATGTCGCCATGGAGCGCGCCGGAAGCATCCACATCGCCGCCGGCGACGACAAATGTGGTCCAGGTGAGCGTTTCGACGGGCAGCAGAGCGAAGGCTGCGGCGGTGGTGGTGAGCTTGTTGACTGAGGCGGGCGTAAACAGGCGGGCATCGTTGAGGCCGTAGAGCGGCCGGCCGTCGAGCGTGGTCACGCTGATGCCGAATTGTGCGTGGCTGAGGTCCGGGTCGGCGAGAATGGCCTGGATGCGGCCCGAGAGCGGGCCGGCGGTGCGAACCGGGCGCGCGGCCGCATGAGGTGCATGGTGGGGCGGGGCTTGTGCGGTGAGAGACGGAGCGCAAATCAGGAGGCCGCAGAACGCCGTTGCCCAAATCCGCTCGAAAAAGTTCATGCCCGGAGTGTAGCAGCAGGGCGGCGCGTGGCGGGCGTGGCGTGATTCGTGCTGGGCAGTGAATCTGGCGAGGCCACGCATCTCAACGAGGTCCATTATCCCAGCTCAATGCAACGGCTATTGGAGGTTGGCCGCCGGCCCGGAAGTTACTGGCGAGGCGCCTGGGGCGTCTCCTGGTGAAAGTGCTGCCAGATGGTTTCCGCGGTTTTGCGGGAGACGACAGCGGCGAGGGATTCCGCCGTGGCCTGTCGCACATCGCGCAGGCTGCCGAAGTGGGTGAGCAGGCGCTGGCGGGTTTGTGGGCCCACGCCGGGAATCTGCAGCAGCTCGGAGTCTCTATCCCGCATCGCCCGGCGCTGGCGATGATAGCCCGACTGCGAAGCGATGGCTCTCGTCGCGAATGAGCTGCGACAAGATGCAGCACCGGCGAGCGGCGGTCGAGGACGATGGGCTCGTCTTCGCTGCCGTGGACATAGATGACCTCTTCCTTTTTCGCAATGGACGCGAGCGGTTGTGAGGTGAAGCCGAGGGATTCCAGAGATTCGGCCGCGGCGTGGAGCTGGCCGAGGCCTCCGTCGACGAGGATCAACGACGGCATGGTTGCGGGTTCCTTGCCCGGCCTTCCCTCAGGGGCTAAAGCCTCTTGGTTTTTCTCGGCGCCTACGGCACCACTGAAGTCGTGCCCTGACACTTCGAGGGTTCCCGAAGCGTCCTTTGTAGAGAGAGTTGTGCCAGCCGTTTGTGAATCTGAAGGGTCACCTGCGGCGTCGCGAATGCGGCGGTAGCGGCGCTCGACCACCTCGCGCATGGAAGCAAAGTCGTCCACGCCGGCGACGCTCTTCATCTTGAACTTGCGATAGGCGGACTTGTTCATCTTGCCGTCTTCCCAAACGACCATCGAGGCTACGGTTTCTGCGCCTTGAATGTGCGAGACGTCGAAGCACTCGATGCGGCGGGGAAGCTCAGGCAGCATGAGGGCGTCGGCGAGGGCCTCCTGAATGGCCTTGCGCGAAGGCTCGAGCACGCGGAAACGCTGCGTATAGGATTGGCGTGCGTTCTGGCCGGCGAGGTCGACGAGGGATTTCTTGTCGCCGCGCTGCGGCACAGCGATCTCGATCTTGTGTCCGGTGCGCTCGGTGAGGAGCGCGGCGAGGGCTTCGCGGTCGTCGAAGTCGACCGGGACCAAAATCGATCGCGGGACGTATTGCTGGTCGATATAGAGCTGCTTGAGCAGGGCGCTGAAGATCGGTGCAGCGTGGAAGGGCGCCTCTGCTTTCGTGGTTTCCCAGGTCTCGGAATCGAGATCTCCACCCCACGGACCAAGACCTGTCCGCGGGGACCCCGGACCTGGGGCGCCCTCTGGTTGCGCTGAGCCGGCGGCTGTTTCGAGCAGTTCTGGCAGGTCTTCCCAGAAGAACTCGCGGCGGTCGACGATTTTGCCGTTGCGCATGTGAAAGAGGTTCACGGCCAGGCTGCCGTCCTCGAAGTGATAGCCGAAGACGTCGGCGTCGTCGTCAAGCTCCGCTGTGGCGATGCGCTGCTTTTCCTGGAGCTGGTGTACTGTGGAGAGCTGGTCGCGCAGGCGCGCGGCGGCTTCGAACTGTTCGGCGCCGGCGGCGGCCATCATGCGCGCGGTGAGCGCACCCTCCAATTCTGCGTGGCGGCCTTCGAGAAAGAGCTGCGCATCGCGGACGGCGTCTTTGTACTCACCGGGAGTCGTGAATCCCTCGACGCAGGGACCGAGGCAGCGGTGCATGTAGTACTGCAGGCAGGCGCGGGGGTGGTAGCGCGAGAGGTCGACTTTGCAACTGGGCAAGAGAAAGCTGCGGTGGATGAGCTCGACCACGCGATAGGCGAGGTTGCCGGGAAAGTAAGGGCCGTAATAGACTGCGCCGTCTTTTCTGATACGCCGGGTCACGAAGACCTTGGGAAAGCGATCGGCGAGTGTGAGCTTGACGTAGGGATAGGTCTTGTCGTCGCGCAGCAGGATGTTGAAACGCGGCTTGCGCTGCTTGATGAGATTGTTTTCGAGGGCGAGTGCCTCGTGCTCGTTGGCGACGAGGATGGTTTCGATATCGACGGCCTCGCGCATGAGCGAGCCCGTTTTGGCATTCGCTTGTGACGCTTCAAGCAGGTAGGAGCGCACCCTCGAACGGAGATTGTTGGCCTTGCCCACATAGATGACCTCGCCCTCGGCGTTTTTATAGAGATACACGCCGGGGCGTGTGGGCAGGGTGCGGATTTTTTCGTAGAGATCCATGAGAAGATGCCTGCGCGCAGGGCCAATTCTTAGGATAGCGGGAATTGCGCAGAGGGACCGAGGCGGGCCTTCCCAGCGTCGGTCCTTCTTTGGGGGACGAGAAAGAGCAAACTTACCCTGGGAAGGTAAAAAATACACTAGGGCAGCGCCGGAACGAAACTGTCGATCGCCGCATAAAATCCTTATTTTGATATCGTTGCATGGAACTCTCTGAATGGATCGCGGCGTGCTAAGTCTAACGTGAAAGGGTAAGAATCCTTCTCGGCGGCGGTGCGGCCCTCGCATTCGCCTGCCGGCGGAAAAGAGAGGTCAAACAAGATGAATCGATTGGGATTTATGCTCACGGCCGCAGCGCTCGTCGCGTTCGGGGTATCGGGATGCGCAACCAAAAATTATGTGCACAACCAGACCCAGCCGCTGATTGATCACACCGATAAACTGGACCAGCAGACGGCGGAGAACAACCGTCAGATTCACGATGTGAACGACAGAGCGCAGGCGGGCATCAGCAAGGCGCAAAGCTCGGCGGATACGGCCGGCCAAAATGCGCAGAACGCGACCCAGGCGGCTAATGCAGCCGACACATCCGCCAACGACGTGGCGCACCGCGCCGACACTCTGGACAGCGTGGTGAAAGGGCTGGACAACTACAAACAGGTGGCGAATGTCTCGGTGACCTTCGGCTTTGACAAGGCTGTGCTGACCGCCGATGACAAGGCGCAGTTGGACAGCTTTGCCAACCAGTTAGGTTCGGCGAAGAGCTACATTCTGCAAGTGACCGGCGGAACGGATTCTGTAGGGCCGGCGCAGTACAACTACGACCTGAGCCAGCGCCGTGCCGACGCGGTGGTGCAATATCTGGCGTCGAAGTACAACATTGCTCCGCACCGCTTCTATCTGATCGGCATCGGCAAGGACCAGTATGTCGCAGATAACAAGACGGCGGACGGTCGCAAGCAGAACCGGCGCGTGCAGGTGCAGTTGCTGTCGAACATGAACGGCGCGCCCGAAATGCAGGGCCAGCCTGCGTCGTCTACGCCTACGCCACCCACGAGCCAGGCTGCGCCTCCACCGGGGCAGGCATCGACGGTTGAGGAATAGCGCGGACGAAAGCCATTCCCTCAGCCAGTTCGCATGAGCGAAGGTGGACCCTGTGCTCAGAGACGGTGAGCGATCACCAAGGGATGTACGGGAGTCGTCCGCCCGCGGGGGAGCCGAACCTTCGGCTCCCCCGCTGCAACAGTTTCACCGAAACTGCCGCTCATTCAGAGATGCAAGGAATGTTTTTCCAGCACTCTACCGGAAATTTGGCCTTTTTGCGCAGCCTCTGAAGCTGTGCCCTTTCAGGGCGATTTCAAATAAATAGACACAATTTGGACGAGCGCTGAGTTAGCTCGCAACCAGCGCGCGCCGCCGGCGATGCGCGAGGAGCGGGAGCGCCTGTGCAAGCGCCGCTTCCACGGCGACTCCATGCCGGGCGCGCAGCTGGTCGACTTTACCGTGCTCGATGAACTGGTCAGGCCAGCCAATGCGGACAACGGGAACGGCGAAGCCCATTTCTTCCAGTGCTTCAGCGACCGCTGTGCCAAAGCCGCCCATCTTGACGTGATCTTCAAAGGTAACAAACGCGGCGACGCGGCGAGCGTATCGCTCCAGCATCTCGCGATCGAGCGGCTTGACGAAGCGCGGATTGATAAGGGCGGCCGAGTAGCCGTCGCGCTCGAGGGTTGCGGCGAGTTCGCTCGCCAGCGCGATCATGGGGCCAAGGCCGAGGATGGCGAGATCGGAGCCGTCGGCCAGCACTTCAGCTTTACCGAAGGGGACGGATTGCGGCTCGGCTTTGCGAATGACGCCGGCAATGGCGCCGCGGGGATAGCGGATGGCGCTCGCGGTCGGAAGTTCGAAGGCCGTCTTCATCATGTCGGCCAGCTCGTCTTCGTCTTTGGGAGCCATGAGGACGATTTCGGGGATGCCGCGCAGATAAGCGATGTCAAAAAGGCCGTGGTGCGTAGGGCCGTCGTCGCCCGAGAGGCCGGCGCGATCCATGCAAAATAGCACAGGCAGCCTTTGCAGGCAGACGTCGTGGACGATCGGATCGAAGGCGCGCTGCAAGAAGGTGGAATAGATGGCGCAGACAGGACGGAAGCCGCGCGTGGCCATGCCCGCGGCAAACACCACCGCGTGCTCCTCGGCGATGCCGACGTCGAAGTAGCGCTTGGGGTGACGGGGACGGAAGTGATCGAGGCCGGTACCGTTGGGCATGGCGGCGGTAATGGCGACGATGCGCTCGTCTTTATCGGCCAGGTCGGCGAGCGTGTTGGCGAAGACTTCAGCGTAGGTGGGCACGCCTGCGGGCGTGTGGCCGGTTTCGGGATCGTAAGGTCCGAGGCCGTGAAACTTTTTTTGCCCGTTGATCGCCGGTTGGAATCCGCGGCCCTTTTGCGTGAGCACGTGCAGCAGTACGGGATGATTCAGAGTCTTGAGGAACTTGAAGGACTCGACGAGGAGAGGGAGATTGTGGCCGTCAATGGGACCGAAGTATTGGAGGCCGAACTCCTCAAACAGGATGGAGGGCCACAACATGCCTTTGGCGGCCTCCTCGGCTCGGCGGACGACTTTGATTGCGGTTTTGCCACCGAAGCGCTCGATGAGACGCGCGGCGCGGTCGTGCAGGTGCTGGTAATGCTCGTTGGTGACGATGCGGTGGAGGTAGCGGGCCACAGCGCCAACGTTGCGGTCGATGGACCACTCATTGTCGTTGAGCACCACGATCATGCGCCTGGTCTGTTCGGCGATATTGTTGAGGGCCTCGAAGGAGATGCCATTGGTGAAGGCGGCATCACCGGCCACGGCGACAACGTGCTCGTGGCCACCGGCCAGGTCGCGGGCCACGGCCATACCCAGCGCGGCTGACAGCGCGGTGCCGGCATGACCGGCGCCGTAGCAATCGTGCTCGCTCTCGGTGCGCAGCATGAAGCCGTTGAGGCCGCCGGGCTGGCGGATGGTCTCAAGGCGGCCGAAGCGGCCTGTGAGGATCTTGTGGATGTACGCCTGGTGGCTGACGTCGAAGAGGATTCTGTCTTCAGGCGTATTGAAAACCGCGTGCAGCGCGATGGTAAGCTCGACGACGCCGAGATTCGGACCCAGGTGGCCGCCGGTTTTGGCGAGGGTTTGGATCAGGAATTCGCGGATCTCCTCCGCGAGGCTGGTCATCTGCTCGTAACTAAGGCGCTTTACGTCAGCCGGAGAATGGATGGTCTCCAGGAGTAATCCCATGCAGCTCCTCCCCCGTGAAAAGGCTGGACATCAAGGGGAGATCCCCCTGTGGCAAAAAGCCCCCTGAGCGGGGCTCTTTCCCTCTGGTTTTGCCAATCCTTAGTATACCGGCGGGCGAAATCGCGATTCCGTTGATTAGACGGCCAAGTGGGGGCGACGTTTGAGGTACGATGGGCGCATAGAGCTTTCAAAAATCTGCGGAGGGTGTGTGGACGTGGCTGGATTGCGGAAATTGCTTTCTTCTTTGATTGTGGTGGCGGGATTGGCGGCGGGTTTGGGTTCGAGTGCGGCGTGGGGGCAGATGCTGGAGCCGAGCGCGCAACCACAGGCGCCGAATCCGCTGACCGACCCGACCATGAAGCCGGGCAAGATACTGCTCCTGGATCTGGAGGCGCGCTTTGCCAAAGATGTGCTGGAGCAGGGCGGGGCGGGGTTTGCCGCATGGTTCGCCGATGACGGCGTGGCGCTGGGCAACGGAACGGCGCCGCTGATCGGCAAGGTGGCTATCGCCAAGTCGGCCAACTGGTCGCCACAGGGTTACCAATTGACGTGGACGCCGACTGATGCCATGATGGGGCCTTCCGGCGACATGGGCTACACGTGGGGCCACTACGAAGGACGCAGCAAGGACGCGAACGGCAATCCCGTGCTGACCGGCGGACGGTACATTACCATGTGGCGCAAAGAGCCGGACGGCAGTTGGAAAGTGGTGCTGGACGCGGGCGCCAACGAGCCTCCGGAGGCCGGCGACTGCTGCAGGCTGCCGGGACACTAAAAGGCGGGAAACGTACTCGAAACATCGCTCGATCGCCTGGGACTCAGGATCGGGCAACAAGGAGATTAGACCATGACCATGCCACTTAGCTCATTCTGCGATGTGATGGAGATCGAGACGCTCCCGATCGGTGTCTACGACGCTCCCGACCCCGGGCTTTTCGCCCCGCTGGTGCCGCTGAAAGGGTGTATTTTCGACCACTACCAGGACTTTCAGTCTGGCGCCGCAGTGGTTCTTGACCCGGCCACGAAGGGGTGTCCTGGCTGTGGCTACTGGATGATGGGCAAAATGCGATTTCCCAGCCGGGAGGCGATGGTTACCTTCCTGACCGACAAGGAGGGGCTACGCGAAAATTCAGGCCTCATTGAGGCTTGGCTGGATGCGCATCCCACGTTCCAGTCGCGAAATGGCCATATCGCCATAGGCCCGGTCAGCAGCGAGAGAATGAAGTTTCTGCGCACGCTCACGTTCTTCGTCAATCCGGACCAGTTGAGTGCTCTCATTTATGGGGCCAATTACCACGCGCATCCCGATGACCCTGAACCTGTTCTGGCCTCCTGGGGCTCAGGCTGTGGCCAGATGTACAGCCTGTTTCCAGATCTCTCCAGGGCTCAGGCCGCTATTGGCGCCACCGACGTTGCCATGCGACAGCATCTTCCGCCTGACCTTCTGGCGTTTACCGTGACGGTTCCGATGCTTGAACGTCTGCTGAGCCTGGACGACGGTCACAGTTTCCTTGGGAAAGCGTTTCTAAACCAACTCAAGCTCGCCCGGAAGCATTGATCCACAATCTCTCCCGCACTCCGATGGCGCAATCCTATTCATTCAAAGGACGAAGCGATTGGGACACGACGGCAGTTGGCTCCGCATCCGCTCGGTCACTGCAGAGCCAAACGGAGAGAGGCTAATAGCCTTGCAACTCGGCGCGAGAAGTGCATGCCGATACTCCCCAAGGAGCAGGTAACTGGCGGAAGACGCCCAGAGTAATATCGAAGCGTATCCGATGCCCCAAAATCTGGAGGTACTTGAGTTGTAAGTTGTTTATCTTCAATTGACCTGTTCGTGGAAGAGTCACGTTCGTCAATCTCTCCGATACTGAAATCGGGTGCGTATATTCATGTGCGCAATGCTCGGTTCGCAAGGCGGCGAGAACCAGGACGCGGTGGTGCGCCCGGAATTGAGCCTGTTCGATCACAACCCCGACCCCGCGCTCGATGAGCTTACCGAGCTTGCCGCGGTACTGTGCAATGCCGATTATGCCTACCTGGGCTGGATGGACTACAACCGGCTCTGGTTCAAGGCGCGCTTCGGATTCAAGGCGGCCGACCAGCCACGCACGACGACAGCTTGCCAGTGGACTCTGGAGGGTGGTGTGCCGCTGCTGATTGCGGATGCCGGCCAGGATCCGCGCTTTCCTCCCGAGGGCATTCCGCTCGCCGGCGCCAGTCCCTGTCTCTCCTACGCGGCAGCTCCGCTTATCGCCGGCGATCAACAAATCATCGGTACGCTGGCGGTGCTGGCGCGCAGGCCTGGAGCGTTCAAGTCCGAACATCTGACACTGCTGGAAATTCTGGGCCGGCAAGCAGTGACCCGGCTGGAGTTGTACGGCCGCATCCGCATGCAGGAGGCTGCGCAGCGGCAGCGGCAGCGGACGGAGCGGGCGCTGGCCACCGAGCGCTGCTTTGTGGCCGCAACGCTGGATTCGATTCCCGCGCTGGTGGCTGTGCTGGACACGGCGGGCCGCGTAGTGCGCATGAATTATCCGTGCGCGCAAATGACCGGATTGAGCCTGGCCAATGCCATCGGACGGCCGTTTGTGGAAGCGTTTCTGGAGCCAGGCGACCGCGAGTGGGTGGCGGGCAAACTGCGCGAGGCATCTCTGGGCCAAGCTTCAGGACCGCACGAAACAGCGTGGCAGACGGCGGGCGGCGGGACGCGGCGCGTTAGCTGGACCCTGCGTCCGCTGCAGGGACCGAATGGCGAGATTCAGTTCCTGGTGGTGAGCGGGCAGGACGTGACCGGCCAGCGCGAGATGGAGCAGGCGCTGCTGACAAGCGAGACCCGTTACCGCGAATTGGTGGAGCACAGCCTGGGATTTGTCTTTACCTGCTCGATGGAGGGACGGCTGACCTCGCTGAACGCGTTTACGGCGGAAACGCTGGGCTATCGCGCCGAGGTGCTTGTGGGACGCATGGTGATGGAGCTGATGGACGCCGAGGGAGCGGCGGCGTTTGAGGACTGCCTGAACACATTGGAGAGTGCCGACGATTGGCAAGGGGCGTTAAGGTTGCGCCGTAGCGACGGCGTCTTCAGGCTTATTGCGGTGCGCAGCCGGCGCATGCAACTGCCCGGCGAACGGCCTTTTGTGTTGAACCACGGAATGGACGTGACCGAGCAACACGATGCCCAGGAGGCGCTGCACCTGGCCACGCGGCAGCGCGAACTGATTCTGCAATCGGTGGGCGACGGCATCTACGGTATCGACCTCGACGGCAAGCTGACCTTCATCAACGAAGCCGGAGCCAGGGCGCTGGGTTACACGCCCGATCAGTTAGCGGGGCGCGACGTACACGAGATCATCCACCACAGCCACGCCGACGGGACGCCTTATACCAAATCCACGAGCCCTATTTTGCAGGCGTTGCGGCGGTGCGAGCCGATCCGCATGCGGGACGAGGTTTTCTGGCGCAGGGACGGGACGGCGATGCCCGTCGAGTACAGCGCCAGTCCGCTGCTGGAGGACGGCCGCATCTCGGGTATGGTGGTGGCCTTCCAGGACGTGAGCGAACGGCGGCGCCTGGAAAAAATGAAGGATGAGTTCATTTCCACGGTGAGCCACGAGCTGCGAACGCCGCTGGCCTCACTGCGCGCGTCGTTGGGATTGATTCAGTCGGGCTCGCTGGACAAGCGGCCGGAGAAGCAGCGGCAGATGGTGGAGCTGGCGATCGGCAACTGTGACCGGCTGATCCGGCTGGTGAACGACATTCTGGATTTCGAGGGCGCGGAGAAGAGGCGTCTGCCGCTTCACCGCGAGACGGTGGATGCCATCGACCTGCTGCGGCGCGCGGCCGATGTGGCCTACAACGCGGCCACACAGGCGCGCATCGGGTTCCACATTGAGGCCAATGCGGCGCCGGTATTCGCCGACACGGAACGCGCGTTGCAGGTGCTGAACGAGCTGGTGACAAACGCCATCAAGTTTTCGCCGCCGGAGACAACCATCCGGCTGGCCGCGCGCAACGCGGGCATGAATGCCTCAGGCGAAAGCGAAGTGTGCTTTATCGTCGAGGACCAGGGGCGCGGCATTGCGCCGGAGAAGCTGGAGCGCATCTTCGAGCGCTTCCAGCAGGGCGACGCCTCGGACTCGCGCGCGCTCGGCGGGACTGGGCTGGGACTGGCGCTGTGCCGCAGCATCGTAGAGCAGCACGGCGGGCGCATCTGGGCCGAGAGCGAATTGGGCAAAGGAAGCAAGTTCCTGTTCACGCTGCCGGCGGCAGGGGCGGCGGGTCAGCGAGTTAGCGAGTCAGCAAGTTAGCGAGTCAGCAAGTCAGCGAGTCAGCAGGTCGGCCCGGCCCCGGGGGTATTGCAAACTGGTTACCCCTGCCCCCCATCCCCTTTTTCGACTAACGGCCTTGTTTTCATACACTTGTTCCTGGATCATTTTCTCCAGCCCATTGATAAAAAAGGGCATATTTCGCAAAATAGGCAAAACAAAGAGCTTATTGCGGTGCGAAGCAGCCTTGCGCGACGGATTGGGCTGCGCAGAGTTCCTCCACACCGTTCATAGACTCATTGTGTGCTGGATCGAGGTAATGATCTGCAAATTGGCCTAAAAAAGTTAAACGCTTCCCGAAGAACGGGGACGATTGTTTTGTCGGGGTTTGGAATTCTGGCTGATGCGGGTTTTCCCAGGTTTCCGAAGTTGACGGGAACATCTCGTCTGTCCCCAGGTTCCGGTGTGTACCGTACATGGGGGTGCCCCCCCCTATTTTGGGGTTAAGCGATTTGTTTTGAACGAAACAGCTCTGATCATTTGCTCTGACCCGTTGAAAACAAAAGGGTTATTTCGTAGAGTCGTCCATCCAAAGGGTTTAGGGGCAGTGGTTAGTGGTCAGTGGTTAGTGGTCAGTGGTTAGTGGTCAGTGGTTAGTGGTCAGTGGTCAGTGGTCAGTGGTTAGTGGTTAGTGGTTAGTGGTCAGCGGCCAGTGGTCAGGGGACCGTGGACCGTAGGGCCGTGAATCGCGTTTCGCGGGTTACCGCCCCGTCCGCTGATCTCTGATTCCTGTTCCCTGTTCCCTATTTCTTACATTGTGCGCCGGTAGGGGGGAAATTATCTGCAAATTCGTGGGGGAAAAGTTTTGGGGCGGAGACGGTGGGGGAGCGTTGTGGGAGGGATTGGCGTTTCCGGGGCCGGTCCGGCACCAGCCCACCGGTGGCAGATTGGTGTCGATGAGCGCTTTGGCCTGTTAACCGGCCAATCGGTGCTCATTTTCATTCAGTTGATTTGGAGTTTGCGTATTTCGGCGAGGATCTTGGTGAGTCGGTTTGCGAGGCGGTCGAGTCGAGCGTGGGCATTGCCGTTTGGGAGAGATCGGCGCAACACCAGCATTAGATTCTGTGCGACGAGCAAGGAGTCGATGAGCCCATCGCGACCTGTGCGCAGAGGTACGGATGAGGTTTTGGGCTGCGGAGCCAGATGCCGCGGTTGCGAGCGAGCCAGTTGGAACTCCCGCTGAAGATCGGTCAGGGTCACATCCACATATCGCATGGTCATGCCCGGATCGGTGTGGCCGAGCAGTTTCATGACTGCGGCGAAGCCCACGCCGGCGCGAAGCATTTCCGTTCCGTAGGTGTGGCGCAACTGATGCGGGACGATACTGGTGGGCATGCCGGCAGAGTTACAGGCCAGATGCAGGTAGTCTCGGAGACGCGCGAGAAGAGAGACTCTCGATCCATGCCATGCCAGGAGCCGCCCGTTGTCAGGCAGCGGATCCAGAGAGCGAAAGAAGCGCAATCGATGAACGAGATCGCGGACGAAGGCATCAACAGGAACCATGCGCTCCGTTTTGAGCTTGCCCAACGGTACGTGGATCGCCCACTGGTTCTGGCTTATGGAGTGCAGGCAGTCATATGAGAGGTCGACGCACTCGCCGATGCGCATGCCGGTATGGCGCAGCAACAGGAAGGCATTTGCGGCAAGATCGTTGCGGCGCATCAACTCCTGCTGCAAAAGCTGATCCTGCTCAGCGGTGAGCGGACGGGGCAGAGTCTGTGGGGTACGCGGAATATCCTCGCTCCGTATCAGGTGAGCGAGTTCAGCAAGCTTGTGGGCCCAAGCCAACTCGTTCAAGACGGCGCGCAGAGCGATGAGGCGTCCGATGCAGGTTGCGGTGGCCAGCGGTGGGGTCTGTGCGCGCATGCGCGCCATCCATCCAAGGATGTGCGGCTCGCGGTGCAGTTGTTCGAGATCGGCAACTCTGGGGTATTCGGCGCCGAGATAGACAAGGAAGCTGCGTACCGCGATGTTGTAGTTGCGTTCGGTGGCAGGACTGAGCGCGGTGGAGAGGGACTCAACGGCGCGCGCAAAGGCTGGCGCCAGT
>CAWHUK010000002.1:0-52074 GCA_963832535.1 uncultured Acidobacteriota bacterium | reverse complement strand
TATCGTCTGAAATGCCTTGACATTGCATCCCTGCTTGCAGCAGAGTGGTTGCGGCGACTCCTTTCAATTAGGCCAGCGGTGGACCCACCGGTGGGCTTGTGTACGTGGGAGCCGGTCATCAATCCCGTTGCGGAGGATTCACGGATGAATATGCACGTTAGTTGGGTTATGGTCTTGATATCGGCGGTCTGTCAGTGGGTGCTGGGGCTATATGGTACGGATTGCTCTTTCGTAAATCCTGGAGGAAGCTGGTCGGCTTTGCCGAAGGCGAAAAACCGAAGAATGCCGTCTTTGCCATGATCGTGGCCTTTATTGCCTGCCTTCTTCTGTCGTTCGTGATGGTGCACATTGACATGTGGGCGGGAGCGACGCTCTTCACCAAGGGCTTCAAGCTCGGCGTGATTTGCTGGGTAGGCTTTATAGCCCCCCCGCTCTTCACTCAGCATATTTTCGAAGGCCGTCGCGCCAACCTGTTCGCCATCAATGCTCGCCTATTGGCTCTTGGTTATGGCGCTCGGCGGTGGCCTCCTCGCGGCGATCCGCTAAGAAATTTTTCAGCGGCGTCAAGGGACAATTCCCTCGTGGAATTGTCCCTTTGCGTGTGCCATCCAGCCTGTTGAGGAGAATTCCTTCAAGCCGTCCGTGTTGCATGACAGGGGATAAAATTTGAGGGGCATAGTTCCCCTGGAATCGCCGTAAAATCAATCTATGACAAGATCGGTCATCACAACCGACATGGCGCCCGCCGCCATCGGTCCCTATGCGCAAGGCGTGCGCGCCGGGAAACCTCATCTTCACTGCCGGCCAGATCCCCATCGATCCGGTGACGCAGCAGATTGTTGCCGGCGGCATCGCCGAGCAAACCAGGCGCGTGATGGAAAACCTGAAAGCCATCCTCGAAGAAGGCGGCAGCAGTCTCGACCGCGTGGTCAAGGCCACCGTATTTCTGAAAGACCTCAGCGACTTCTCCGCTATGAACGCGGTGTACGCGGAATATCTCGAAGTGGACGGCGAAGCCCCTGCGCGCACCACCGTCGAGGTCTCGCGCCTGCCCCGGAACGTGCTCGTCGAAATTGATCTGATCGCCGAAGCCTGATCTAATCTGGCCCCGGCGCATCAGCTCTCTGGAGGTCAACTTGAGCGAATCTCAGGAAAAGATCGTCCGCACCGAGGCCGAATGGCGAGCCTCGCTGACGCCAGAGCAGTATCGCGTGCTGCGCCAGAAAGGCACGGAGCGGCCCTTCACCGGCGCCCTCACTGAAAACCACGAAACCGGCAACTATCACTGCGCCGGCTGCGGCGCTCTGCTCTTCCTCAGCGGCGCCAAATTCGACTCCGGTTGTGGCTGGCCCAGCTTCATGCTGCCCTCCGATTCACAATCCGTCGAGGAGCACGAGGACCTGAGCCTGGGAATGCGCCGCATCGAAGTCACGTGCGCCCGCTGCGGCGGCCATCTCGGCCACGTCTTCCCTGACGGACCCCAGCCCACCGGCCTGCGCTACTGCATCAACTCCGCCTCGCTCACCTTCACCCGCCAGGAAAAGTAGACGGGTAGACAGTTCGAGCGATATGCCGCCACACGCCAGTAGAGGCAAAGAGCCCGGGTAGCTCCCAGGCCCGGCCGGGGTGGCTTATTGGCCGCTTTGGGCCATCAGCCGCGATCGGGTAGGAGGCGGGATCACTCCCGCCGTCCTCCCACACCACCGGACGTGCCGTTCGGCATCCGGCGGTTCATGAAGCAGACGGGAAGCGTTGCCGAGTGTCCAGCAACGAAACCAGCCCCATACGGTCGAACCAGGATTTCGGATAGGCGGCGTTCATGTGCGAGGCGCCGCCGTTCCACCACGGGCCATGCCCATTGGTGGCCGATTGCCACGCTCGCACTTCCCCCAACCCCGCCCGCATCAGGTTCTTTGCCCGCGTGTAAGAGCGCTTCCATTGCCGCCACAGAAGTGCCCGCAGCTTACGCCTGATCCAGCCGTCGAGGTCTTCCAGCACACTTTTGACCTCGGTGAGCCGGAAGTATGCAACCCAACCCCGCAGTACGGGATTGAGCCGCTCGATGGCTCGTTTCAGGCTTCCGCCACGCGCCTCCCGCATCGTCTTGCGAAGTTTCTCCGCCAGCCGCACGCGGCTTTGTTGCGCGATCTTCAGCTTCGGCTTCTTGTGCCACGTCATGCTGTAGCCAAGGAACTTCCGCTCCCACGGACGCGCCACCGCGCTCTTGGACGCATTGACTTTCAACTTCAGCCTCCGCTCCAGAAACGCCGTGACCGTCTGCATCGCCCGCTCTCCTGCCCGCTTGCTGCCGACGTAGATGTTGCAGTCGTCGGCATAGCGGCAGAAGCTAAGCCTGCGCCGCTCCAGTTCACGGTCCAGATCGTCCAGCAGGATATTCGATAACAGCGGCGAAAGCGGTCCGCCTTGCGGCGTGCCCTCCGTCCGCACACTCGTTACCCCGCCTTCCATCAGTCCCGCCTCCAGATAACGCCGGATCAGCTTCAGCACCCGTTCGTCCTTCACCTTGCGCGCCACGCGTGCCAGCAGCACGTCGTGATTCACTCGGTCGAAGAACTTCTCCAGATCGATGTCCACGACCCATCGCTTGCCTTCTGCAACGTAGCTCTGGGCGGCCTTCACCGCCTGGTGCGCGTTGCGTCCGGGACGAAAGCCGTAACTCGACTTGGAAAACCTCGGATCGAAAAGCGGTTGCAAAACCTGATTGAGCGCCTGTTGAATCAGACGGTCCAGCACCGTCGGGATGCCCAACGCGCGTGTCCCGCCTTGCGGCTTCGGTATCTCCACTTTGCGCACCGCCTCCGGTTGATACACGCCTGTCAACAGGTCCTGTCGTACCCTCGTCCAGTGCCGCTGAAGCCATGGCTTGAACTCGGCTACCGTCAGTCCATCGACTCCCGGCGCACCTTCGTTCTTCACCACGCGTTCATAAGCTCGGAACAGGTTGCTGCGTTCCACCACGGCCTCCATCAGCCGTAGCACCTCCGGTTTCGGCAACCCAACAGCCGCCGTGCGCGACTCAGCACCGCTACCGGCCCCGGACAGGTTCCGCCCATCCGCCTCCGGCATGGCCGCACTTGCGTGCGCTTCTGCTTCAACGTCCCGCATCGAGGTCTGCTCTCCTACTCCCGTACTTCACGTTTGGCCCTTCGTCCCGCTTGCGAGGAACTACTATGGCCGCTGCTGACTTCTGGCGATTCATCCCAGCGCCTCGCGACGCCAGTAGCCCAGGGCAAACCGCCAGATCTCCCCGGGTATTGCGCACTCACCTTCACGCTTATGCCTGTCGGATCTACGTCACGGCGCTCCGTGCAAGAATCGGGCTTTGCATCTAATGGCCTGCTCACCCCGCCGTGCCGCCTCTATCCGCTTCCTGTTCGTCAGGCCAGCGCTTTGCCTACAGCTTCCTCCAGATTCCACCTCGCGATGGACACCCTTGCCGTTCAGCTAACACTTCCCCTTGCTGGGTGTGTAGGGGACTTGCACCCCCAAGTGAGTGCGCCCTGCCGGGCGCACCACAACAAAACCCCGTCCGCTTGGGACGGGGTCTGCTTCCATTCCGAAAATGGTCCTCAAGAAAAGCGCCTGCTGCGTTACGCCTTGGCGATCTTGCCGCTCTTGATGCAGCTTGCGCACACACGCAGCCGTTTGGGCGCGCCATTCACCAACGCCTTCACCACTTGCAGGTTCACGTTCCAGCGGCGGCGTGTCACGTTGTGCGCGTGAGAAATGTTATTCCCGTAGAGCGGCCCTTTGCCGCAAATATCGCAAACTTGTGCCATCGTTCAACTCCACATTCTTCAGTGTCTTAACGGCGCCGGACCGGCGGTCGGGGCGCGCTCTGAAGCGCACACCACCGGTTTGCCGAATCTTCAGTATAACCGGCGCTGCCGCTGGCAGCCAAGCCAGGTGAGAACAAGTGAGTGGGTCAGTTTGAAGCTGTTTTGAAAGGGCACGAGTTTACTCGTGCCGTAAAGTTGAAGCTGTTTTGAAAGGGCACGAGTTTACTCGTGCCGTAAAGACCGCAAAATGAATGCGGGCTTTAGCCCCTGACCGGGAACAAGGCCAGAGCCGTCGCCCCTGAGCTATGGCGTGACAGGAACCGAGTGGTGCTGGTGAATTGGCAGATCAAGCTGCACAGTGGCGCTTGCATCTTGCATTACGCCGAGCGCGGCGTCGATGGCCGTGCTGGCTTGCTCCGATTTGAGGCCGTATACCAACAGCACTAGCTCAAGCGTCAACTCGCTTACGCTCTCTGGAATTTCGCCTTCCACATCGACCGGCAATGAAGCGGAAACACAGTTGACCCGCAGCAGATAAGGATCCGAGCGGACCAGGCCTTTAATGTGGCCGATAACGTTCTGCGCTTTCCCGTCCGCCGCTGCCCCCAACGCCGCCTTCTCGGCATCGGGGCCGGCCCCGGAACCCACGACCCTGCTGGCCACCTCTTCCACAAAACGGCGTATGATCTGGGGCCAGTCCGTCGGGCCCGTTTCCTTGTTTGCGCGCCATTGTACCCTCGCCGCAATGGGTGTCAGCGTCAGTTCAGGCATGGGAGAGCTTCTTTCAGTGAGACGGCTCTATCGGCGTTCTTCATGTCCGCAACAAAGCAGGCCAATCCAGGCCGCAAACCCAGAGCCCAGTTCTTTGCGGCGTCCAGTTGTTGCACGGTCGCTACATCGAGCTTTGTAATAATGACGGCGTCGGCCGCTTCCACCTGGGACTTCATCAGAGGCTCGAGGACATGCACCAATTCTTCCAGCCGTAACGGATCAATGACGGCAAGCCACTTCGTCGCCGATACTGACGCGCCAGGCACATAGCGCAGAACGCTCTTGATTGTGTCCGGATGGCTCGCGCCCGATGGCTCCAGCAAGACGATTTCCGGCGCAAAATCGGCTGCCAGCCGGGACAACGTAATGCCCAACTCACCGGCCAATGTGCAGCAAATGCAGCCTCCGAGTATCTCCCATACGTTGGCGCCGATCTGTTTAAGCAGGATATTGTCGATTCCAACGGCTCCAATTTCATTTACGATGATGGCCACCTTGCGGCCGTCCGCAGCTAATTCCCGCGCAAAACGTAATAAGGCAGTCGTCTTGCCAGAACCGAGGAAACCGGAGATAACTATCAGTTGCATCGTCTATGGTGGCGTTCGGAATCAGGTGCGCCTCAGTAATTGCGCCGCCCACTGATCATCTTCTCACCTCAGCCCGAATCGCGCCCTGACCTCATACTGCGAGCCTCCCGGCCCAAGATGGCTCTCGTACAAAATAAATTCGCGCGCCGTAAAGCGCGTGAATGCAGGCTGGCTGCGGGTCCTGCCCTTGAGTTCGCGCCACTCCGCACCGCGTCCCTGCCCCTTCGCCCGCGCCAGCGTGATGTGCGGATGAAAAGGCCGCATCTCGGCTACGAATCCGCATTTGCTCGTAGCCGCAACCACGCCCTGCTCGAGCGCGATCAGTTCGGGCGCGACAATGACATCCGCAAAAAAAACACCGGCGCTGTCAAAGAAGCCCAGCTCGCCAAGCTGCACTGCAACGGGCGCTGCGCGCACTTCGCCCAGCCGCGCGGCGAGGCATTCGTACTGCTCCGGCGTAGCCTCGCCCAGGAATTGCAACGTAATGTGCCAGGACTCAGAGGCGGTCCAGCGCAAATTGCCGGCGCCCGGGCGCAACCGAGCCACAACCGCCGCAAGCTCGCGCGCGACCGCATCCGCCAGCGGAATTCCCACGAAAAGGCGCATACCGGATAGTGTAGTGCCGGCAGACTCTGACACGGCTTAGTGATTTCGTAATGGTGCCCATGAGCTTGGCGCGCCCCAGGTCTCGATTTTGAGATCTGGGAAACCACAGGACTTCACGGTCGCTCTACTAGTTAGCCGGCGGCGTTCCGCCAGGCGGCGTCATCCCGTTTGGCGGCATTGCACCAGCAGGCGGTGGCCCATCAGGGCCTCCGCCCGGCGGGCCTTTCTTGGGAATCACGAACTCTTCGGGCATCTTGTGCCCGCGATGGCATGTCCCGCAGGTCACCGGCGTGCCCTCGTCGTTATCCTTGTCCATGTCCATCACCTTACTGATGGTGTCCATGTTGATCTGCTGCGTCATGGTGTACATGAGCCGCGCGATCTGCTTTTCCGGCTTGGAATCGTCAGGGAAGTTCAGGCGCGGGCGGCCCTGTGCGTCCGAGGTGGCTGGGATCGGCCACATGGCAGGTATCGCAATGGACGCCGAGCGAGCCGGCCCACTTCTGCATGATGTCGCGGACGTCGCGCCCCGTCAGGTCTTTGGGCAGCACTTTCAGGTTCGTTGGTGGGGGAAAATTGCGCATCGGCGGGCCACCCGGCGGCACGCCCTGCTGTGGTGGTCCCGCTTCGGCGGGCGTAGCCGGTGTGGCTTGCGGAGCCGGCTGTTCTTGCGTCGCCTGCACCGCGGTGGTGGCGGCAAACACGGCCGCAGCCAGCAAGCCAAGCGCGGCGGCAGATGGGAACAGGGAAGAGAGCTTCAAGTGCGCGATTCCTTTCAGGGTTGGAATTGCTTCTGTTGACTCGATGCGGATGGGGACTGCTTCTTTTGAGAGACGGCGCGGGCCTGCGGAAAGATGCACCTTCCGCCCAGCGCTTTCGGCCCGGAAACGCAGGCATTCCCGGCCACGGAGAAGCGCAGCGGCAGGTCGACGGCGTGCCGGATGCCGATGCGGCGCGTCACCAGGACTTCCTCCACCTTGTACCCGTCGTCGCGCACCTGCAGCGGCGAGGCGGCACCGAGCAAATCCATGCCATTGTGCGTAATTCGTGTCAATCCAAGCGCCTGGCAAAGCCGGCCGGGGCCTGAAGTCAGCTCCCTCTGCGCTGCGCCGGGCTGACAAATCCGCGATTCCGCGCCATCTGCTTCAGCCCGGCCACCGGCTCCAGCGCGCGCAGCAGCACGCACCCGGCCCGGCCCTCCACCTCGCACGTAATGTTCATGCAGAAATACCGGCCATAGATCGAGTAAACATACGCGTGCCCCGCCGGGCCAAAAAGCACGCCATTCCGCGGCGTGGGACCGCGATAGGAGTGCGCCGCCGGGTCGGGCGGGTCGTTGTGCGGGCCCAGATACGCCTCCACCTCGACAATCCGCCCGGCCAGCAAACCGCCCCGCGTCCGGTGCACAAGCAGCTTGCCCAGCAGCAGCGGAGCCACCCGCTCCGGCGGCGCCTCAAAGAACGCGCGCTTGAGCAGCCGGCCCGGCAATGCCGCGCGCCTCGCGTCAATTTGTGCGTCTTGTTCCAGTCCTTGATGAGGCCCAGTTTTCGCGAAGTGCGAACTGGAATCGATTGCGCCGGCGCGATCGTAAGTGTGACGGCCTACTTTGTTCGGCATTCCTCAATCAGCGCCAGAACCTCTTCGGCGTGGCCCTGTGGCGTCACCTTGGGGTAGATGTGCAGCAGCGTCCGGTCCGGCCCGATCACAAACGTCGTCCGCTCAATCCCCATCACTTTCTTCCCGTACATGTTCTTTTCCTTCAACACGCCAAACTGTTTGCATACTTTCTCGTCTACATCAGCAAGGAGTGTGTAAGGCAGGTCGTACTTGGCGCGGAATTTGGCCTGGTCGCGCGGCGTGTCGCGGCTGATGCCCAGAACCACGGCGCCCGCCGCCTGGAGCTTCTTGAAGGTATCGCGGAAGCCGCAGGCCTCGATGGTGCAGCCGGGGGTATCGGCTTTAGGGTAGAAGAAGAGGATGACCGGCTTGCCGGCAAAATCCGAGAGCTTTACGGTCTTGTCCTCGTCCGTTTGCAGGGTAAAGTCGGCGACTTTCTCGTTGAGTTCCATGGGGAATGTCCTCTCGATGGCTGTTTCAGGATTTGGTGCGGCGCCAAAGGCCGCCCGGATTCGACTGTTGATTCGATTATTGTCGAGGGAATGTGGAACGTGTCATCGCAGGCGCAACTCGCTTGTGGATAACGGCAACGGCGCTGGCTGCTGCCGCGCTGGCCGCTGCTCTGCCGGCGCGCGCGCAATATCCCGGCCAGATCACCAACGCCAATAAGAACACGCCCGACGCTGCGCGCCGTCGCCGTGCTCGAGTGGACGGGCGACGAGGACCACCCCAAGGCCAGCCGCATCGTGCCCGTCTGCGTCTACGACGGCCAGGAACTCCAGGACGCGGGAATCTACCTTGCCCGGCCTGAGCCGCTTGCCCTCGAAAGCGAAGTCGAGTACCAGCTCCAGCAGGACGGCAAGCCCGTGGGCCTCTTCGACATCGATAATGCCGCCCGGGAGCAGGGATCATGGGTGGGATTACGGCAAGTTGAAGCCGCTGCCCAGGCCCAAGCCTGCGCCGGTGCAAGTGGCGAAGATCGACGAAGACGATGACGCAAAGCGACGTGCCCGTCCTGCACCGCAAGCATCATTCCGGAGATTCCGGAGCGGAGGCAACGGCGGCAGCAGCACGGGATCCGATTCGGGCCAGCAGGGCCCCCGCCCGATCCTGACCGTCCCACGCTGCACAAAGGCGGTGACGCCTCCACTGGCAGCACCGGCGGCAACACTGGCAACACCGGCGATACCAGCACCTCCGGCACAACTTCCACGCAATCGACCGATCCCGACCGTCCCACATTGCATCGCAGCCCCGACGCCTCAACCAGCAGTTCGACCAGCAGTTCCACCGGTAGCGGCAGCACATCGGCAAGCGACTCCGATCGCCCCAAGCTGAAAAAGAAGAAGACGGAAGACGAGGGCTACGTGTCAGGACGTCGCCACCGTCACCGATCCTGACCGGCCGCATCTGTTTCGCGGCAAGTCGGCAGGCTATGGCGCGCCCGTGCTGCCCAGCCTCATGGGTCTGCCGCCCGACATGCATCAGGAGGTGGCCGTCTCCGACGCGCAGAATCAGCCCCTGCATGTGTGGAACTACATCTGGGCCAATCCCGACGACGAAAACAAAATGAAGGCCGACATGGAAGATCTGGCGCGCACCGCGTTGGGCCTCAATCCGCCCCCCGCGCCAGCGCCCAGCGCCCAAAAAGACCACGACGACGACAACTCATAAGACCGCCAAGCCTGCGCCGCCGCCTCCGCCCCCCGCTCCATTGCTCGACGAGCAATTCCGCGTCTTTGAGCTGGCCTACGGCTCGGGAGCCACCATGGTTCTCTCGGCGCACACCGATGGCGCCGGCGCGCCGCAGAAATTCGTCACCCTCATCGCGCAGCCCGATCTCTACGGCAACGTCGCCGTGCTGGTGAAAAATGTCACCGACGCCGCGCACCTCGACGACACGCCGCGCATGAGGCTCGTCGACGCTGTTGATGCCATGGCCGACAACCGCGGCGAGCTTCTCTTCGAACTGCGCGGCGCAACCCAGCGCCAGTTCGCCCTCTATCGCGTCCTGCGCGGCCAGGCTACCCGGCTCTTTGTCAGCGGCCCCGACGCCATCAACGCCAGCGCCACTCCAACGGGTAATTAGCGTGCCTCCTGAAGTCCAGCCCAATTTCAGCAGGCCGAAAGACGTTGCTCTGCCATGGAAATCGAGGTAAGATTGTCTTACCATGCAGACCCGCGTCTCCACGAAAGGCCAAGTCGTTCTTCCCGGTCCGTTGCGCCGCCGCTTGGCATCCGTCCGGGTGATCCGCTCGACGCCAGCATAGAGGACGGGAGTATCGTTCTTCGGCCGCATCGGAAGCATCGCCTTGAGCCACGCATCATTAAAGATCCGATCCTTGGCACGCCAGTCCTGAGCTTTGGTCCCGACGCTCCCATCCTGACGAGCAAACAAGTCGAAGAGATTCTCGCGGACTTCCCATGAGATACCTGCTCGACGTGAATGTTTTGGTCGCGTTCGGTATGCTGTCCCACGAACTCCATCCGCCGGTCATCGCTTGGCTGCAATCGGAAAACGCTCCCGCTCTGCTTACGTGTTCCATCACGGAGCTCGGCTTTGTCCGCGTCCTTGCCCAGGCGCCCCCCTACGGATATACCGTCCCGGAGGCGCAAGCCCTCCTGCTGCAGTTGAAGAGGAATACAGTCGTTCCGCTCGCATTTGTCCCTGACGCCAACGACATTTCCCGTCTTCCCGGTTGGGTCAAAACTCCAAAGCAAACCACAGACGGGCATTTGGTCGAGCTTGCCGCCGCGCATGAAGCAGTTCTGGCCACGCTGGACGGCCGAATCCCTGGGGCATACCGCATTCCCTGACAGGTTTACCTCCGGCGATTCCGATTTTTCTCCAAATTGGTCATTAGCAGTCCAATTTGCGCCATTTCTCCTATACAATCGAGATATACAAGTGGGCGAGTTGCCACTTCTTCAAAGGATTTCCCCGATGGCATCAGCCCTCACCGCACCGCTCCCTGAATTCCAATCTGTGTCCGAAATCAGCTCCAATCACAATTCAGCCGTCGAAGAATCCCCGTCTTCCGCGCCCGCGCGCACGGCGCACGCCGTCCCTGCGAAGCACGAGATTCGCATGGGCCGCGCCGCCGCAGCGAGCGCAGGCTTGAGCTGGCCCTTGCTCCTCGTCATGGGCTTCTTCCACGCGGGCGCGCTGGCCGCGCTGTTTTTCTTCAGTTGGCAGCGTCTGGCTGGTCATGGCTGTGCTCTACGTGCTGGCCATCAACGTGGGCATCGGCATGTGCTATCACCGCCTGCTCACGCACCGCGGCTATCAGGTTCCCAAGTGGCTGGAATATTTGATGAGCGTCTGCGCCACGCTCTCCCTCGAGGGCGGGCCCATCGCCTGGGTCTCCACGCATCGTGTGCATCACCAGCTCAGCGATCATGAGGGCGACCCGCACACGCCGCGCGAAGGCGGCTGGTGGGCGCATGCCGGATGGGTCATCTTCGGCGAGTCGTTGCACGCGCAAACCCAGGCGCTCTCCCGCTACGTGCCCGACCTCATCCGCGACCGTTTCCATGTCTGGCTCAGCAAGTATCACTGGCTTCCCATCTCGCTCAGCGCCGCGCTGCTCCTCGCCGGCGGATGGATCTGGGGCGGCTGGGTCAACGGCATTGCCATGGTCCTTTGGGGCGCTTTGCTGCGCGTCACTCTCGGCCTGCACGCCACATGGCTGGTCAACTCGGCAACCCACATGTGGGGCAAGCGCCGCTTTGAAACCCACGACGACTCGCGCAACAGTTTCTGGGTGGCTCTACTCACCGGCGGCGAGGGCTGGCACAACAACCATCACGCCCATCCCGTCTCCGTGCGCCACGGACTCAGGTGGTACGAGATCGATCCCAACTTCTACGGCATCTGGATCCTGTCCAAGCTCGGCCTCGCCCGCAAAATTCAAATCGCCAAATTCGATCCCGCCAACCCCAAACCCGCGGGGTTGTAGCTCCACCGAAAATCGGACAAGACACGGCGGCCATTCCAGTCTGGGATGGCCGTTTTGCTTATTGCGATGCCTGCTCTTTCTCGAGCAACGCCAGCGTGGCCTTGGGGTCGATGAGGTGCAGGCGGCCGTCGGCGCTCGCCGTAGCGCCCTGCTTCATTAGCGCGATGGTCTGTTCCGGCGTCAGCTTCGGGTCAAGTGCGATCAGTTTTGCCGCCAGGTTCACTGCGTTGGGAGAAGCCATCGACGTGCCGGATTCCTTCAGCCGCGTGCCGCCGGGCACATAGCTTTCCACTTCGTACCCATCGGCATCGAGCACCACGGTCTTTCCGTAGCTGGTAAAGGATGTCTCGTCGCCGGCCTGGTCCACGGCGCCGACGGTAATCAGATTGGGCAGCTCCAGCGAGGCGGGAACGTCACCCAGAAAGCTGGCGTTGCTGTCGGAGTTGCCGGCGGCGCAGACCCAAAGCGTATGAGGAGCGGCCTCGATGGCTCCTTCCACCCCATCGCGCCAGACCGCGTAGATCTCCGCGGCAAGCTGCTTGCGCTTCTCGGGATCCTTTTCGGCACTGGTTTTATCAAGCCACTGCTCGATCTCGCTCTGGCTGTCGGCCCAGCTCATGTTGACCACCCGCACGTCATTCTCGCGGAAGTAGTCACCCACCTCGCGGAAATCTGCCTTGAACTTCTCGGCCCACGCAATGGTTGGCGCAAAGGGCAGATCGGGCAGCGAGTCGTTAGAACTGCACCACCACCAACCGCGCCGCCGGATTGCCGCGCACCGCTATGCCGGCCACGTGCGTGCCGTGCATGTACTGGCCTAAGAAGTCGAACGTCTTGAGTAACGGCGCAAGCTGATCGGGAGGCGTGCTGGAGAGAGTCTTGCGCACATCTGCCGCGGCCGGCGAGTCGATGCCGTTCTGTAGATCGTCCAGCCCCTGCGCCAGCGTGAGCCACTCTGGGTATGCGGCCTTTTGCTCCTCGGTAAGCGGCTGTAGATCGCCGTTGTAGAGATTGCCCTGCATGTCGAAAGCGAGCCCATGCGGGCTGTGCGCGTCCGGATGCGGGTCAACGAACAGCAGCCCCGGATAGAGCGAAGTATCGACGCCTGAATCGAAGATCGCAATCCGCACCGGAGTCAGTTTCTCATCCGGCGTCAAGGTCACGTCGCGGGCTGCCCAGATGTCGGGCTTTTTCACGTCGTGCGCGGCAATGTATGGCGAAAGCACGGCCAGCGCGCTCGTCGCTAACGGCAAAAGCTTCTCCGCCAGGCGCATACTGAGCAGGCTTTCGGCTCCCTGCAGATCCAACCCTCCGGTTTTAGCAACCTGCGGATCCAGATCCGCCTTGGCATCGCTCACCAGCAGGCTTGTGGAACGCAACTCGAACCCGCGCCTCAACCCTTTGACAGTGTCCTGCGTAGTAGCCCAGGGCAGCGCGTTGATGGCCGCGGAGAAGTGCCGTTGAAATGCCTGCTCAAAGGCCGCGCCGCTCCCAGACCCGCTTCCCGGCCCGCTCTCCTCGTATGCCTCCGCCATTGCGCGCAGCGTTAAACCAGAGGTTAACTTAGCCGCGGGCTTATCCTGGAGACCGCGAATCTGATCCAGTGTCGCAAGCGCGCCTTTTGCGTCCCCTGAAAGCAGTTGCACATCGCACCTGGCGCCGAGCAACTCCCGCAAGGTTTCCTTATCCGAGATGTTGTAGCTGGAAAGTACCGAATCCACGTCTGTGCCGACCTGCTTCGCGAAGACGTTGAAACTCTTGTCGTCCGCAACCAGCAGCACGCTCGCGGGTTCGGCCAAAGGAAAACTGAAGCGGGGCAGGTCGGCCGCGGTGTTGACTGTTTTTTTCGTCTGTCCCGGGCTTCTAGCGGCGCTGAATGCGCACAAGACGACAAGCGTGTACATTAGGCTACGGCTCATAGGGTTCTCCTCCATTGCTAGTACAGATCATACCCGGATCCCCAATCGATCAAGCGGGTTATGGCGGATTGGTTCCAGCTTTGGCCGAGGCGAGGGCAGCGCCTTCCACCGACAGCCGGCGCGAAGAACATATGGACAATGGCCGAAGATACCTGACCGTATGTGTGTGACACCTGTCACAAACTCCCCTCAGCAATCAACGTATGATAACCCCAGAATTTCCTGTATTGGTTGCCTGCCGGTCACTCGGAAGGGCTCATCGGGGAGAAGTGAATAACCCGCTTCTCAGTCAGCCGGTCGCCTCCTCCGCGTCGATCCGGAAATCGGCTTAGCAGTAGTAGAGAGCAATGCCTCTGCCCGCCAAGCTGTACGCGAAGAGGTTGCTGAGTAGCGCGTTTTACAGATCGTAAGCATGCCTTTATAGATCGCAAGCACGTTTTACAGAACCGTAAAAGCGCGTTTTACAGATCGTAAGCCTAGTCCTGTAACTCGGAACAGCCCACAAATCAGCGCACAGAACCCTCATGCCAAGGGCACGGGAGATCTGTGTCGAAACGCTTACCACTTGCAACCGGGCAAATTTCCCTCCCGGGGCTGCTTTGTGAAGGTATACGATGCATACTTTAAAAAAATCTCTACTAGCTCTCTCGCTGCTTGCACCGCTCGCAATGCTCGCGGCCGGCTGCGGCGGTGCGTTGTCCACCGCGAGCAATCTTGGCAATTCTGGTACGACATCCTCGACGCCCTCTCAGACCCCCGCAGCAGGCGGCGTCGCCATCGCCAGTCCCGCCAACGGGGCTTCGGTTTCGTCTCCGTTCACTCTGGCTGCCAGCGCCGCTGCTTGCTCTTCCCAGCCTGTGGCCTCGATGAGCTATGCCGTCGATGCCGGCGCCGCCGTCTCCGTCAACGGCACGTCGATCAGTGCGCCCGTCACAGCCGCGGCCGGCAGCCACACCGTGAAGGTGACGGCGCAGGGCGACGATGGCGCTATCTGCAACGCCAGTGTCGCCGTCACTGTCCCGGCCACCGCCACGCCCACTTCGCCCACGCCCGCGCCGCCCAGTTCACCCGCGCCCGTTTCACCCGCGCCCAGTTCACCCGCGCCCAGTTCACCCGCGCCCGTTTCACCCGCGCCCAGTTCACCCGCGCCCAGTGCACCCGCCTCCCCCGTGCCCGCGAATGCCATCACCGTCAGCAGCATCCAGGCTCTCACTACCTGGGAAGAAAATCATGATCCCGCCACAGGCGCCACCTCCAGCGGCTCCATGTTCATGGTCAGCTCGCCCTCGCTCAGCGGCGATGCGCGCGAGTTCGACACAACCTTCAGCAGTTCAGGCGGCGAGATCTATTACATCGATTTCGGCACTGACACCACCTCCACCAACTTCTTCTACGATGCCGAGGTATATTTCACCAGCTCGGTAAGCACCGTCGCCAACCTGGAGATGGACATGAACCAGCTGATGGCGAACGGGGACACCGTGATCTACGGCTTCCAGTGCGACGGCTACTCCGGAACCTGGGACTACACGGAAAACAGCGGTGGCTCTCACTGGGTACATTCGAGCGCCGCCTGCGACGTGCGCAAGTGGAGCCCGAATGCCTGGCACCACATCCAGATCAGCTACTCGCGCGACGACTCCGGCAACGTAACCTACCACTCCGTATGGCTTGACGGGGTCGAGTCGCCAATCAACGCCACGGTACCGTCGTCGTGCGCGCTGGGTTGGGCTCCGGTGCTGCTCACCAACTTCCAGATCGACGGCCTGGGCTCCGGCTCCAACACTGTCTACCTGGATAATCTGACGATCTCGCGCTGGTAACACATGCCGTATGGGTGTGACATCTGTCACAAACTCCCGTCAGGAATCACCGTATGATAACTCCATAATTTCCTGTATTGGTTGCCTGCCGGTCACTCGGAAGGGCTCATCGGGGAGAAGCGAACGACTCGCTTTTCTGTCAGCCGGTCGCCTCCTCCGCGTCGATCCGGAAATCGGCTTAGCAGTAGTAGAGAGCAAGGCCTCTGCCCGCCAAGCTGTACGCGAAGAGGTTGCTGAGTAGCGCGTTTTACAGATCGTAAGCATGTCTTTATAGATCGCAAGCACGTTTTACAGACCGTAAGCGCGTTTTACAGATCGTAAGCCTGTCCTGTAACTCGGAACAGCCCACAAATCAGCGCACAGAACCCTCATGCCAAGGGCACGGGAGATCTGTGTCGAAACGCTTACCACTCGAAAAGGGGCAAGTGCCCCAAAAGGGATTCCGTGAAGCTTTTCAAGATCTCCTCCCTCGCCCTTTCTGTGCTCGCTTTGAGCTCTCTTCCCGCACTGGCTATTACTGTCAACTCTCCCGCCAACGGCGCCACAGTGTCGCCGCAGTTCACGCTTTCCGCCTCCGCTACCACCTGCTCCAGCCAGCCGGTGAGCGCCATGGGCTTCTCGCTCGACAGCAGCAGCAACACCACCACCGTTAACGGCACCTCCATCGACGCCACCGTCACGGCCACGACCGGATCGCACACACTCCATGTCAAGGCGTGGGGCGATTCCGGCGCCGTCTGCGTCACCGATGTCGCCATCACTGTAGGCGGCACAGCCGGCGCGACCAACGGCGTGTCCGTCTCCGCTCCCGGCAACGACGCCACCGTCGCTTCGCGGTTCACGCTCACCGCCGACGCCCTCACCTGCTCCTCGCAGCCGGTGGCATCCATGGGCTACTCAATCGACAGCGGCAACACCTCCATAGTGGACGCGACCGCAATCAACGCCTCCGTCACCTCGGCCGTCGGCGCACACACACTCCACGTCAAGGCGTGGGGCAATTCCGGCGCAGCCTGCGATACCGACGTGTCCATCAACGTGTCAAGCGCGACCACCACGCCCGCGCCCGCCCCCACGAGCGGCGTGAGCGTCACCAGCCCCTCCAACAACGCCACGGTTACGTCGCCGTTCGCCCTCGACGCCAGCGCCTCCGACTGCTCCTCGCAGCCGGTGAGCGCCATCGGATACTCGCTCGACAACAGCACCTCGACCGCGATTGTGGACAGCACCTCCGTGGCCGCATCCGTGACCGCTGCCACCGGTGCGCACACCCTCCACGTAAAAGCCTGGGGTAATGGCGGCGCGCTCTGCACGGCGAATGTGGCCATCAACGTGGCCCCGGCCTCCACCACGCCCGCTCCCTCGCAGCCGGTCTCCAACCTTGCCATCAGCAGCCCAGCCAATGGCGCTTCGGTCAGCTCGCCCTTCAACGTCGCCGCTTCCGCCTCCACTTGCTCTTCGCAGACCGTGACTTCCATGGGCTACTCGCTCGATAGCGGTTCCAGCACCATCGTCAACGGCACATCGATAAATACGCAGGTTTCGGCCGCAGCCGGCCAGCACACGCTCTATGTCAAGGCTTGGGGCGCGTCCGGAGCAGTTTGCACCGCCAGCGTCGCCATCGATGCGCTGGGCGCCGCATCGCCGGTCAGCACCATTCCTTCCGACGCTACCAGCGTCAGCAGCATTCAGGCTCTTGGCAGCTGGGCGGAGCAGCACGATTCCGGGACCGGCTCCAGCTCCAACGGCTCCATGGCCCTGGTCGGCTCGCCCTCGCTCAGCGGCAATGCGCGCGAGTTCAACACCAGCTTCAGCGGTTCGGGCGGCGAGCTCTACCACATCGATTTCGGCGAGGACACCAGCTCCACCGACTTCTTCTACGATGCCTGGGTATATCTCACCAGCTCGGCAAGCACCATCGCCAATCTGGAGATGGACATGAATCAGGTGATGGCGAACGGCGATACTGTGATCTACGGCTTCCAGTGCGATGGCTACTCGGGCACCTGGGACTACACGGAAAACGCCGGCACACCCTCCAGCCCCAATGATCAGTGGGTACATTCCAGCGCAGCGTGCGACGTGCGCAACTGGAGCCAGGAAACCTGGCACCACATCCAGATCAGCTATTCGCGCGACGACTCCGGCAACGTAACCTACCACTCCGTATGGCTTGACGGGGTCGAGTCGCCAATCAACGCCACGGTACCGTCGTCGTTCGCGCTGGGTTGGGCTCCGGTCCTGCTCACCAACTTCCAGATCGACGGCCTGGGCTCCGGCTCCAACACTGTCTACCTGGATAATCTGACGATCTCGCGCTGGTAATCCAGCACTCACCCCTGCCCCGTCCTTGCGACATCCTTCTGTTGCAAGGGCGGGACCGCACATGAATCGCAAAAACTGCAAAGAATACTACTTCTTCACCTTCGCCCTGACCCACAGCGTGAGGAAGAACGGCAGCGCCACCACCAGCACCAGCACGCCCGCCGGGAATCCGACATACCTGTATGTGTCTGCGGCGTGGTGCAGCGCGCGCGAATCAAAGAGGTTCCAGATCAGCAGCGCGAAGATCGCAATGCAAGTGGTTGCGAAAAACGTGAAAAACGCCGCCGCAACCGCCAGCAGCAGGCTCTGGAACAGGCTGAATCCCTCCAGGGGGAACCCCCAAACCTTCCCCCTTTTTCCCCTTGCGCCGATTGCATCCCCATGTCATGACCTCTCTCGTCTAGAATACAAATTCATGGCCAGCGGTGCGCAAATCGAACTGTGGCATGCGGAGAAGGTGGCCACGCAGGTCGCCGTGCAGGAGGCCCCCAACGGCATCCGTTACGCGGCCTGGGGCGAAACGCGCATCTCCGATGCCGATCTGGAGCGGCTCGTCGGCGCCGTGCCCGCCACGCTCTCCGCCGCACTCAAGCAACGCGCCTACTACTTCGTTCCCCTGGCCATTGCCGACACCGGCGAGAACTTCGTCGCGCCTAACTACTCCGTCGAGCTCGGCGACCGCGCCGTCTGCCATCGCAACGCTGCCTTCGGCGATACGCAGGCCGTCTTTCTCTCTACGCGCCTTGTTGAAGACCGCTTCGGCCTCGCCTTCGAATTCTTCATCAACGTGGCGCACAACTTTGTTGAGGCAGCCGGCGTTCCCGAGAGCTTTGCCACGCTCGTCTGGTCGCAGGCCGAGGCTCAGGTGCGCGGCGAAACCAGCCAGGACGCATGGGAAACGCGCCGCCGCGCCCAGAACACCCAACTTGCTCCTCACCCCGCGCGAAAAGACGCGCCAGCCACCATCGACGAGCGCGCCCGCAACAGTTACTTCGAGTCGTCGTTCTCTGACGCTCTCGCCGTCTACATGCTCTCGCTCGCCGTCGACTTCGACTACCACGATCTGCGTGAGCGCGAGTACCCGCTGCTGGCCGCTCCAGCCCTCGCCGAACGCCTGCGCCACGTCGCCGGCCTCTTCCCCGTCAACTCAGGATACGAATTCCAGGTCCTCTACCGCCGCAAGGGCTGATTGCGGCGCTCTAATCCATACCCCAGCTCGCCCCGGAAGCCTCAATGCCCCGGAACAGGACCACCGGCTAACATCTGCAGGCTATATCTCCCCGGCCCCATCGTCACGATCACCAGGTTCATTACGATCATCAGCACGTCATAGTGCCAGCCCATGGACTTCTCGCCCCAGAAGCCCGTCTTCCACTCTGCGATCTTCTTGTAAATCGCCCCCAACATCACGAGAATCAGCCCCAGCGCCGCCCATTGCGCCATGAACCCAACGGCGAGCCCAATTGCTCCGGCCAGTTCCGCCGCTCCCAGGAAAACGGTGAACGGCACGCTCATGCCGATGCTCGCTGCCCGCTCTTTCGGCTGCTTCAGATGGCTGAATCCGCTCGCCCCGAATACCAGCGCCAGCGCCAGGCGCAGCAGCAACAAGCTCCAGTCCGCATATGCAATTGCGTTCGGAATCGTGAACATGCTCGGCCTCCAGGCCTCTCACGCCTACCAATACGATGACATTGACCATTGAGCGCGTTGCAAACGTGCAACAAGGAGTAAGTATCCTCCGGCAAAGCCGTAGGCTTTATGCTCGGCGGCCCCTCAAAGGGGCATGTGTAGAAGCGTTCTTGCCGGAAGCAGCTTATGGCGCGCGCCGTAGGCGCAATGATTGTTAGCCCCGCGCTTCAGCGTGGGGTTGGAGATACGGACGATCCATTCGGAGTCCTGTAGGGACGGCGCTCATGCCCTGCGCCGGGTGCCCCATCCTAAACGCGCGCTTTGCGTTTAGGGTGGGCGACCACAAATCTCAATCCGCCAAACTCAACCAACCTGGACTTTGCTTGCCCAAGTTCCGTGCCGCCGGCCCTGGAGCGCCCCAGTCTGTTTAGACAATGACGATTTGTGATGAAACAGTTGGCGCGAGGGTTATGGACTGCACCCCCAAAGTGAGACAGATTGCATCTTGACAGTTTGCAGGGAATGGGAGGTACTGCAAATGAGTCAGGAGTCGAAGTATCGCAAGTTCAGCAAGGAGTTCCGCGAGTCGGCGCTGCGCCGTCTGGCGCTCGCGCCGAATGTGGCGCAGTTATGCCGGGAACTGGGCATCTCTCGCCAGTTGTTGTACTCGTTGGCGGGAAACCCGGACAGCGGCGCGAGCAACAGAAGCAATCTCAGGACAGTCGCGCAGGCGCCTGCGCCAGGAGAATGCGCAACTGAAGAAGGCGCTGGTGAAGAGGACCCTGGAAGTGGATTTTTTGAAGGCTGCCTGCGAAAAGGTCGCGGCTCTGGGCCAGAGCCACTACCGGCTCTGGCGCAATGGCATCTGGGAAGTAATTCGGGAAATGATGCCGGCCGCAAGACAGCCTTGGTATCGAGCCGATGTGCCGGCTGGCCGCAGGTCAGCCGCGCCGGATTCTACCGTTTCCTTCAGCATCGCGACCCCGGCGAAGAAGAATGGAAGTGCGCAACGCGATCCAGCAGATCGTGCTTGAGCATCGCCGCCGCTACGGTTACCGGCGCGTCACCGTCGAACTCCATCGCCGCGGCATGCCGTCAACCATAAGCGTGTCCTGCGGCTGATGCGCGAAGACAACCTGCTGGGCATCGAGCCGAAGGCCTTCATCGCGACCACCGATCGGACCACGACCGGCAGGTCTATCTGAACCTGGCTAGCCGCATGAAGCTGACCGCTATCAACCAGCTGTGGGTGGCCGACATCACCTACATCCGGCTGCGTCCAGGAGTTCGTCTATCTGGCCGTAGTGCTGGATGTGTTCTCGCGTAAAGTGATCGGCTGGGCGCTGGACCGCACCCTGACCACGCGCCTGCCGCTGTTGGCCCTGGAACGCGCCATCACCCTGCGCCAGCCCGCTCCCGGCCTGGTGCATTACTCCGATCGCGGCATCCAGTACGCCTCCGAACAGTACACGCGTCTGCTCGACATCCACGGCATCCTGCCCAGCATGAGCCGCCCCGGTAACCCTTACGATAATGCCTTCTGCGAGAGCTTCATCAAGACCCTCAAGCGGGAGGAGATCTACGCAAATAAATACCAGTACATCGACGAGCTGAACGCCCACCTGGAAGAGTTTATCGACCACTACTACAACCGCCTCCGGCTCCACTCCGCCTTGGGATACAAGACCCCGGAGGAGTTCGAAGCCGCCTGCCCACCCCAGACTTCCGGGGGCGAGCCGACGATGAGTTTTCCCAGGCATGGGGAAATCTATCGATCCTGGAAAAGGCGCCGTGGCCGGCCCCGCAAAGGAAGCGGGGAGCCAGTTTCACCCAGCTCCCCAGCCCATCCGATCGATGAGTCACCAGTTGGCTATTCCTTGACAGGTTGGTCTCCACCAGAGCCCGTCTCCGCTTCACCAACCGCAACCGACTCTGCCGGAGAACCCACAAAATGAACAGCATTTTTCAACCAACGGCGATCTGTCAAATTACAAACTGTCTCACCCAAGGGGTTCACCCCAGTTACCTGTAGGCCTGCTCATCGGCCCAGTCCCCGATAATCGGGAGCTTGCAGCGCTTGCCATTCAACGCCCCGACCACACACCACAGCCCTAAGAGGAAAACGGCCACACAGACAGCACACCACAGAACCACGAGAACCCGAAGCCCAAGAAACTTGACAAGCGGCATGACAAATTCCAAAGCAGAAACGAAGAGAAAGACAAAGGCATCGAACGCGAGGGACTGCCAGGCGTGGAATCGCACATAGGGCCTCTTGTTGTAGCGCCTGACGGCCAGAAAAAAGAACGCCGGGACGGGGCCGAAGTAGGCGATTGCGGCGATGAGGTTGTCAGAGAGGCCGGACTTTGTGCGATTCGACACCATCCCTCCTTTTCGGGATCTGGAGCGGGTCATTGAGACGATATTTCTCCCGCTGGGGCTGGGTCAGGTTTCAGGGGTCGGAGATGGAAAGATCCTTCGACTCCACTCAGAACAGGCTACCAGCGTGACCCCTATTTTCATTTGCACATAATTTCCCTCCTTCGGCGCAAACTTTCCGTAGGAGGAAATTCGAATGTCTGAAAAATCCACAACGGAGCTTGCACTGTTCGAGGCCCTGTCGTACACCCCACCCACCACCACGCTCTCCCCCGGCCCCGGCGGCGGCGCCTCCGAAGCCAAAACTGCGCTGCGCCGCTGTTGTGACGCCTGGCGCCGCGCCTTCAAAGCCTACATGGAGGGAGACGAAGCCACTGGCAGCGCTTTAGACGCGACCTTTGCCGCCAAGGACGGGGGCATTGCCTACTGCAACGCCATGCCGGTGCTTGCCGGCTACGAGGGTGTACGCGACTTCGTCGCATGTGCCGCCCACGGCATCCTCATAGGCGCCATTCCTCCCGAAAGAGGGGGCCATCTTCTCTACGCCGCCCAGGTCGCCCTCAACGCCTGCCAGTACTTGCCGAACTCACCTAAATCGCAATGCCCCCCTACCTCCTCAAAAAAATCTCGAAATTCAGGACCAGCGGCTAACCTAACCATCGTGGAATAAATGGCTTAGGCATAGGACCCCATGTACTCTTCGGTAAATAGCTCCCCCCGATTTTCGCGCGATTTAACCCGCATTGCCCCATCTGGGCGCCCTCTGTACAGCGCGCCCTTTGCGCGAAGGGTGCGGAAGCAACGAGCGGCGGTCGGCCTCAAACCCGCGCGCCTTCAGCTTCTAGCAGCCGCCGCTTGCGCTCCACGCCCCAGCGGTAGCCGGTGAGCGACCCATCGGCGCCCACTACGCGATGGCACGGCACCACCAACGATACGCGATTCAAAGCGCAAGCCCGTGCAACCGCGCGCGTCGCCTTACGATCGCCCATCTCGCGCGCCAACTGGCTATACGTCCGCGTCTCGCCGCGCGGAATCTGCCTCAGCGCCTGCCACACGCGCAGTTGAAAGACAGTTCCGCGCAAGTCCAACTCCGTTGTGGTCTGGTTTTGGACAAGTTCCGTTGGACCGCACACGCTCGCAAGCGCCGCATCCACAAGCCGTGAAAGCGCCGGATCGCGCCGGAGTTCCGCTGCGGGAAACTCCTCGCGCAGGCTGGCTTCAGCTTCAGATTTGGTGGCGGCAAGCGACAGCCAGCACAGTCCGCGCGCCGTCGCTCCCACGATCACCCAACCAAAGGGCGTGCGGGCCGCTGTATACGCGATGCGCTCGCCTTTGCCGCCTTGCGCAAAGCGCGCCGGGGTCATGCCAAGCTGGTTCCCCTCGTAGGCGCGGCTCGAGGAACCAAATCCGGCGCTGTAGATTGCGTCGGTCACGGCTCCGCCTTTTTTGAGCGCGTCACGCAGCTTGCCGGCCCTGAGCGCGCGCTGGTATTGCAACGGGCTCACGCCCATCTCGCGCTTGAAGAGCCTCTGCACCGTAAAGGGGCTCAATCGCGCCACGCGGCCCAGTTCTGCCAGCCGCACCGGCCGGTCGAGATGCGCCTCGATGTACGCACGAACCTTCTCCAAAGGGCTGCCCCATGCAGTGCACCGGCGTGGTGGGACCGCAGCGCTGGCAGGCGCGATAGCCGGCGGCCTGCGCCTCGGCCGCCGTCGAGAAAAAGCGCACGTTCGTGCGCAGCGGCCTGCGGCTGGCGCAACCCGGCCGGCAAAAGACGCCTGTGGTCGTTACGCCGTAGAAAAACCGCGCTTGCGCATCGCGGGCGAGGAGCTGCTTCCAGGCGGTATCGGGATCGATCGCCGAGCGGATCGACACATTTGAGTTTGGCGACGGCGGGCGAATTCAATTTTGCGCCATAATAGAGCGTGCGTTGCTTGTGCGAGTTGTGGAATGCTGCTCATGGAAATCATCTTCGCCGATCTGCGCCTTGGCCGCACTCCGATTCTTGCGCGCAATTCGGAATTCTTGTCCTGATCTCGAATAGATTTGGGTGCCCCATCCTAGCCGCGTCTTCGTTTCTGCGGCTAGGGTGGGAAGCCGATAACCTCAACCGGCCGCCGTTTGACTCACCCGCATACCCCAGCATCGCCTCCGCCCGCGCCAGATCCTCCTCCGTATCCACGCCGATCGTGTCGCGCGGCGCGTCGGCAACATAAATGTCGATGCCGTTTTCGAGCAGCCGCAACTGCTCCAGCCGCTCCAGCTTTTCCAGCGGCGAGGGCGGCAAGCGCGGCAAACCGCTCCAGCGCGGCCTTGCGGTAGGCATAAATGCCGAGGTGCTTGCGGTAGCCGGCAAAGCCCGTCGCGTCGCGGTCGAAAGGAATCGTCGCGCGGGAAAAGTAAAGCGCGCGGCCGTCGAGCGCCGTCACCACCTTCACGGCGTTGGGATTGGCGAACTCCTCCGGCGGGCAGCGGACGGCCAGCGTGGAGACCTCGACCTCCGGCCGGTCAAAGAGCTTGAGCAGCGGCGGGAAAAAATCCGGCGTCAGCGTCGGCTCGTCGCCCTGGATGTTGACGTAGATGTCGGCGTCGATCTGCCGCGCCGCCTCGCGCACTCTATCCGACCCGCTGGGGCACGCCGGCGAGGTCATCACCACGGGAATCGCGCGTGCGCGGCACGCGTCGGCCACTTCGTCCGCGTCGGTGGCCACCACCACGGGGTCCATCAGGCCGCTCGCGCTGGCCGCGCGCCATACCCACTCCACCATCGGCCGGCCGGCGATGGGGCGCAGCACCTTGCGTGGCAATCGTGTCGAAGCCAGCCGCGCGGGAATCACTGCTGCAATGCGGCGTGAGCTCATGCAGAAAAGTGTACATGGGTACGGCGCGCCCGCGTCACGCTGCCCGCCGCAACCACGCGCTTTTCTGAGCGCGCAGAACGTTTGACCTGCTATTTCTGCGCCGGTATCATCGAAGAGGTTGCAGTGTTGCGCTTTTTGAGGCAGCCGCATTCCCTTCCAGTAGGCGGGGTAGCTCAGATGGTTAGAGCGACGGATTCATAACCCGTAGGTCGGCAGTTCGATCCTGCCTCCCGCCACCAATCTAAAGCAAGTACGCTGACCGGTTCGGAACAGGGTGCATTGTAGTCAAACTCTGTTACTAAAAAGCGTGTTGCGACCGCTGAATTCGCCGCTTCTCGGTATTTCATCCGAAGGACGAAAATGCCGAATGCTACCGCAACACTATAGATTCGGTCGAAAATAGGGCACCGTCCGATCCGGTGGCTTTAATCCGAAACCTTTTGTCCCTTTGGATTCCCGGTTGTTGAGGCATCAACGAAGAATTCGTGGGAACTGATTGGCTTCCCCCAATTGCGCTGTTCTGTCGTCTTGCTGCACTCTTTTCGGCGCACGCCTCTTCCTGCTGCCTTAGTTGCTCTTCCTTCACGCGCTCACGTTGTTGCTCTTCCTGCTGGTGTTGTTGCTCCGCGTAAAGGTGCTGCCGCTCTTGCCTCCATTGCGGCTTTGTGCTTGGAATACAGGCTCCAGCCGACCAGCGTGCACTACGACGAGAACCATAACAAGGATGACCGTTCTCACCGAGAACTTACCGGGACTGGTTTCACCGAAGGCCTCCTGCTTCGTCGTTGCACCCGCCGCTTGCTCTCTCACAAATGTGATGGCGTTGATTTTGTTATACGTCTCCTTCAATATCACAAGTACTTGTTCCGCTAGAGAATTCTTGTCAGGCTGAGGTTTACTCTCCTCCTGCTTCGTCGTTGCACTCCGCCGCTTGCTCAGGGGCTGGGCGCCATTCAGGGGCGATAGAATCTACAAAATCCTTGGCCTCTTTGAGGCCCCAACCAGTTTGCTCTCTCACAAATGCGATGGCGTTGATTTTGTTATTCGTCTCCTTCAATATCACAATTACTTGTTCAGCAAGAGAATTTTTGTCAGGCTGAGGTTTACTCTCTTCCTGCGCCGTCATTGCACCTCATCGCTTGCTCAGGAGCTGGGCGCGATTCACTGCCATTGAGGTCGTCCCTTAACCGTGTGCAATCCGGGCATCGCAGGATTTGGTCGCACGCCGCGTTTATGCTTTTGTGCTGTTCTTCCGCCAACTGACGTGCCTGTTCACTCATGGTTCTCAGGCGGTCGGCGCTAAACAATTCAGCAAAAGCCCATTTCTTTGACTTGACCTCTTCTTTGGAGGCTCCGTGGGAGAGGTCGAGGAGACGATAAGCGCAGGCACACTTCTCGCAATATGCACTCCTTGCGTTCCTGCTGCCAAAGAAGTAATTCGCACTGCCAACTCCGCCGTCTTTGATGTGCGGATACCAGAACATCACTCCTCCCGCTCCAGCATGTCGGATTTCTTCACGCTCCAGTTCCCAACACGAGGGACAAGCTTCCGCTGGAAGGCCTTGCACGAACATGACGGAGACGCAGTCTCTCCGGACCAAGCGCATCGAGGGTTCTTTTTGAGCTACTTCATCCCGCCGCCGCGGCAAACCCGGCAGGTACCAGAGCCGTGGCAAGTGCAACAGCGAGGACGATTAGTCCAGATAGACAAAATGCCCAGTTCCTTTCGAAGCAGGGCATCTTCCTGTTCCATTGCAATTCTTGCAGTCTTGCGTCGTGCTCCTTTCAGAAGTGCATTAATCTGCCGATGGTATGATTGCTGCGTCACACTTTACGCCTCAAAGCGTTGCGAATCAAGTCAAATTCTTCCGCGCTTTGGATGCCCGAATACCCATAGGAACCTGTTTGTTGTCCTGCCGGGCTGAAGTGCGCCGTCAAAAGGGACCACGGCGGGCGCTTTCATTCTCAAGTCTTCTCAATCCTGCATGTTACAATTTGCCCACGTTGGTGAATCCCCATGACCGAATCTTCCCTACAATCAGAAGCAGTGCTTGAAGTTGTCGCGCCCGACAGCTCTCGCGAGCGCGTCACCGTCGCCCAGTCTCCGTTCCTGATTGGCCGCGGCGAGAACGAGAACCATTTGCAGCTTTCCGATGGGCGCATCTCGCGCCGATTGCGCCGCGATTGTCATCGACGATTCCGGCTACCGATTGGAAGACCGCGGCAACCGCTACGGCGTGTTTGTGAACGGCGTCAAGGTGGAGGGGCACACGCTGCGCGATGGCGATGTAATCACCTTCGGCATCGATGGCTGTTATGAGATCGTCTTCCGTTCGGCCTCCGTTCCCGCTGCGACCCTTGAGGCATCGGTTGAAAACCTTCTCACGCGCATCGGCACCCTTTCCGACTTCTCCGGACCGTCAATGCACGGCGGATTGAGCCAGTTGAATCTTCTGCTGGAGGCGACCTCGCTCCTGCACTCCGACCTTCCGCTCGAATCCGTGCTGGGAACCATGCTCGATCACGCCATCTCCATCACGCACGCCGACCGCGGAATACTCATGGAGCCCGATACCGCCGGCACGCTGCACGTTCGCCTGGCCCGCGGAAACAAGGGCGACAGTTTGCCGCCGGAAACCCTGAGTCCAAGCCAGACCGCGATCAATCAGGCCATCGACCGCAAATCCAGTGTGATTACCGAGAACCTGGACCTGGCCGGTCTCGATCTGAAGGGCGCCGAAAGCATCGTGGTGCAGGGACTGCGCGCCGTGGTCGCCATCCCTCTCTATGCCTCGTCGCGCGCCACTGCCGACACGGGCGCCCCGCTGGAGCACGGCGCGCTGCTCGGCGTCATCTATCTCGACTCGCGGCGCATCGCGGCGTTCTCCGCCATCGACCGCCAGATTCTCGACGCGCTCGCGGTTGAGGCTGCCAGCATTCTGGACAACGCGCGCCTGGTAGAGCGGGAACGCGAACGCCAGCGCCTGGAGCAGGAGCTGTCGATCGCGCGCAACATCCAACAAGCGATCATTCCCCACGGTCTGCACGACTTCCCTTATCTTGCCGTCTCCGGTGTGCATCATCCCTGCACTGAGGTCGGCGGCGACTACTTCGACGTGGTGCCGATCAGCGAAGATCGCACTGCGATTCTCATCGCCGACGTCAGCGGCAAGGGCCTGGGAGCGGCGCTTGTCACCACCATGCTGCTGGGCGCATTGTCCGGCCTATCGACGGGCGCGGACCCCGTGCAGGTCTTCGGCCAGATCAACCGTCTCCTCTGCCGCCACGCCGAGGTTGGCCGCTACGCCACCATGTTCATTGGCGTGCTGGATCGCGAGGGCATGTTCGAGTACATCAAAGCGGGCCATCCGTCGCCGCTGCTGCTGCGCAAGGGCAAGGTCAGCGAACTTTATACAGAGGGATCTTTCCCCGTGGGCCTGATTCCCGAGGCCGAGCACACTGCCGCCCGGACACAGCTCGAGCCGGAAGATACTCTGGTTCTTTTCAGCGACGGCGTAACGGAAGCGGAGAATCCCAACCACGAGCTTTTCGAGGTTTCAGGCCTGAGCCGGGCTCTTGCCGGCCACGATGGCACGCCGGTTGAGGCGCTGCAACAGTCGATCCTCGAATCCGTGCGGACATTTTCAAAGGGCGCGGGCCAGTCCGACGACATTACTCTGCTGGTGGTCCGCTATCGTGCGGTGGCCTGAGATTGAATTCCTGTCGCCCCATTCCCTCGTTCGATTGATCCCTTGATCCCTGCCTCCTTGTTCCCTTGTTCCCTTGTTCCCTCGTTCCCTCGTTCCCTGCGTTGATACAATCCTCACCATGGCTGACCAGAAGATCATTGGACGCTACGAGATCGTCGCCGAGCTGGGACACGGCGCGATGGGCAGCGTGTTCAAGGCAACCGACCCCGCCGTGGGCCGCACCGTCGCCATCAAGACCATCCATTCCGCTGCGCTCCAGGGCGCGCAAAGCGCGGAGTACCGTGCGCGGTTCCAGCGCGAGGCGCGCGCCTCCGGCGTTCTGGCGCATCCCGCCATTGTGCCCGTCTTCGACGTGGGGGAGCACGAAGGCGCGCCCTTTCTGGTGATGGAATTTGTGCAGGGACGCACCCTCGGCGAGGCCATGAAAAAAGGCGAGCGGTTTACGCTCGACCGCGTCTGCGAGATCGGCCAGCAGCTCGCTGAGGCTCTCGGCTACGCGCACCGCCAGGGCGTGATTCACCGCGATATCAAGCCCGCCAATATCCTGCTGACTTCGCGCGAGGTATATGGCGCCGAGCGGCCTCGCATCATGGATTTTGGCATCGCCAAACTTGTGGCCAGCGAAATCACCACCACCGGCCAGATGCTGGGAACGCCTTCGTTCATGCCGCCCGAGCAGTTCACCGGCGCACCCATCGACGGCCGCGCCGACCTGTTTTCGCTGGGCGTGATTCTCTACGCGCTGGCCACCGGCGAGCAGCCGTTCCCCGGCGAGAGTATGACGGCGGTCTCGTACAAGGTGGTATACACCGAACCGATTCCGCCCGCAAAACTCAACCCGGCCGTCCCGGCGCGGCTTGAAGCCGTGATTCTGAAGTGCCTGGCAAAAAGTCCCGCTGACCGCTATCAAACCGGCGAAGAACTCGCGCAGGACCTGACGGCCATGCGCGCGAATGCCGGCGCTTCCACGCTGCGGACCGCAGTTCCGGCCGCCGCGGGCGGAACTGATGTCACACTCCCCGCGACGCCCAGCGCCATCTCTCATCCACCCGCTCAGGCGCCGGCAGCGGCGGCGCAAAAGCCTGCCTCCGCGCCGGCTGGAAAACCGCCGCCAAAGCCAAGAAACCGGCGGCAAAGCTAGGCGTTCTTGCCGCTGTGTTCGCCGTCGTGGTACTGGCGGCAGCAGTGGGCGGCTGGTACTTCTTCCGCCATCGCAACCAGCCTGTGCCGCCAAAGCAGCAGGTGGCAACAGTTCCTGCTCCGCAGCCGGCGCCGAATCCGTTCGGGCGCCCGCGCCTGCTCCCGCGCCGGCTCCCGCGCCCGCTTTCGTTGCTGACCAGGGCAAGACTCCGGCAACTGCGCCGGCACCCGCGGCAAAGCCAACTCCTGCAAAATCAGGCGCAGCGAAACCATCCGCCGGAAAACCAACAGCGGCTGCGGCCAAGCCCACCCTGCCGCCTGCAGCCCCTGCACCCCAACCAACCCCTGCGGCCGCACCACCGCAGCCGACTCCGGCAGCCCCAAAACCCCAGCCGACTCCGGCTGCCGGCGGCCTTCGATCCGCGAAAACTCGATCCGAATACAAACGGAAAGCTGAAGATCGATCTGGCCAAATTTCCGAGCGGCCTGCAGTTCACTGTGGATATGAACAAGCAGCCCTATCTGCGCTTCGTCACCGGCGACGGCTCCAGCCTTGACGACCTCTTTGTCCCTCCGGGCGTGCAGTCCTTTCGCGTGGTCCTGAATGAGCGGCGGGCAGGAATTCGAATCGAATATCGTGAGCGACAACTTCATAGCGAAGAAGAAAAAGACTTTGAAGATTCAATTGATGGTAAAGAACAAAGCGCAATCGAAGATTACGGCGCCGATTGATAAGGACCGCGACACTGTTTCTGTCCTGGAGCGGCAACATCTTTTCTTCCCTCTGAATCGTTGCGGCTTTAACCGAATTGTCACAATCGCCCGGTACGATCCGCTTTAGAAGATTCCCCTGGAACCCCGCTAGAGAAAAGGAACAAGGAAATGCAAATCTCCACGGAAGAATTGGACGGCGGCATCACCAAAGTTGCGCTGGATGGGCGCATGGACATCCAAGGCGCCGCGGCTGTGGACATGAAGATGAACCTGGTCGCGGGCAGCAGCAAAAAGCTGCTGATCGACCTGCGAAAAGGTCTCTTTCCTTGGTTCGATGGGTTTGCGCTCCATCGTGCTTCCCGCGCGGGCGGTCAATAGCCGCGGCGGCAAGGTGGTGCTGTTCGCGCCCACTGAAATGGTGGAATCGGTCCTGAAAACCGCCGGCATCGACTCCCTGCTGCCGATTCACCACGACCTTGCGGCCGCAATCGCCGCATTGCAATAGACTCGTACGTTGGCTGGCGGCCACTATGCCCGGAGAACACACAGTCAGGCCCCAGCCGCGCCTGACCTTGCAAAGTCAGCTCGATGAGCTGGCGCGGCTTTGGCCCTGGGTCGAGGCGCTGGCCGCCGAATACGCCATCCCGGCCGACACGCAATTCGCGATTCAGCTCTGCCTTGAAGAAGCGCTCTCCAACATCATTCGCCACGGATACCGCGGCCAGCCGGACCAGCCCATCACCGTCGATTGCGCCACGCCCGCCGGGACACAGGAATTGGTATTCACCGTCGAAGACCATGCCCCGGCGTTCGATCCCCTTGCGCCTTCAACCGTTGAAGAAACGCCCGCTCCAACGTCCATCGATCAGCTTCAAGTGGGAGGCCAGGGAATCCGCCTCATGCGGAAATTCGCCGGCAGCCTCGCCTACCAGCGCCTCCCCGGCGGCAACCGCCTGACCATCGGCTTCGCCCTCCCGCGCTGATTGCCTGACGCCAACTGCGGTATCATTGCGTCTATAAGGTATGAGCGGCCGGCTTCCCCGTGAGGCCCCCTCCGGTGGTGTGTGTGTCCCGATTCTTCCAGCGTTTCGTTTTTGCGATTTCCGTGGTGATCTTCGCCGGCCTCGGCCTCGGCTATCTTCAGGGCGAGTTCGGATGGTTCGGCGTGCATGCCGGCGATGAGCAGGATGCCGCCTACCGCCAGATCGGCGTCTACGCCGAGGTTCTGCGCAAGATTCAGAACTACTACGTCACCGAACCCAACATTCCCGAGGTGACCAACGGCGCGCTGCATGGCCTGATGGACTCGCTCGATCCCGATTCCAGCTATCTGACGCCTGCCGAGTACAAGATTTACAAGGACCGCCCCACGACGGACGTTGCGCAGGTGGGAATCACCGTTTCCAAGCGCTTCGGCTACGCCACCGTCGTCAACGTGCTGCCCGGCTCGCCCGCCGACTCAGGAGCATCTGCGCGACGGCGATGTGATCGATTTGATCGGCGGTCAGTCCACCCACGATCTGCCGCTCGCCGTGATCCGTTTCATGCTGGAGGGCAAGCCCGGAACCACGGTCACGATTTCCGTTGTGCGCCCCTTCAAGCCCGATCCCGACAAGATCACGCTCACGCGCGCCCTGGTGGCCACGCCTCCGCTGGACGAGCAGTTCTACGAGAACGCGACCATCCTCTACCTCAAGCCCGGCGTTCTGACCGCGGCTCGCGTGGACGATATCGCCGCCAAGATCAAAGCCGCCGGCAAGGGGCACAATATCCTGCTCGACCTGCGCGACACCTCGGGCGAGCGACCCCATGCAGGGATTGCGCCTGGCCAACTTCTTCATCAAGCAGGGAACCCTGGCCACGCTGGACGGCCAGAAATATCCCGAACAGACCTTCACTGCCGATCCTGCGCAATGCCTGACCGACGCGCCCGTGGCCGTGCTGGTGAACCGCGGCACCTACGGCGCGCCTGAGCTCACAGCCGCCGCCATCGAGGACTTAAAGCGCGGCGACGTGGTGGGCGAGCGCACCTTCGGCGAGGGCTCGGTGCAACGAACCATCGACCTGCCCGACGGCGCCGCTCTGATGCTCACCGTGGCCAAATATGAGGGCCCCGACGGCAAGAAGATTGAGGATGAAGCCGTTACGCCCAACGTAGTGGTCGCATCGCCCGAGGACGATAACGAGCCCATGCCGCCCTCCAATGGCGACGAGCCGCTGAATCAGGCTATTGCGCTGCTGAAGGCCAAGAACGGTTGACCTGCAGGCCAGTTGCGCCGCAATCGGTCCCGTTTCCCGCCCTTGCACTGCGTGGTGCGCGATTCTTCGGGCGCTGCTTCCCAAATTTCGCTTCAATGTTAGCCTTATATTGAGCAGCCGCTCCGCCGCATCATTGCGGAGCGGCGCCCGTGAGGCCAGACCGTCTTGGCTACGACCCCCCAACGGCCCCCTGTACGGGAGTTTGAAGCGCGCCCGCTGACCAGGCCGCGCCGCCGCGCCGGTCCGCCGCTACCAGACCGTCGCCGCCGCAAGCTGGCCGGTCGCTCCGCCCTCGTGGTTTTGCTGGTGCTGGCCGCCATTACCGGCTCGCTCGCCGGCCTCACCCTCGTCTACTCCGTCGATCTGCCGCAGATTGAGGAGCTTGAGCACTACCGCCCCTCCACCACCACCGATCTCTACGACCGCAAAGGCCGCGTCATCGGCTCCTTCGCCCTGGAGCGCCGCGAGGTGGTCGGCTACGACGGCTTTGCGCCCATCCTGCGCCAGGCCGTCATCTCCATTGAAGACAAGAACTTCGAGTCGCACTGGGGCATCAATGTCTTCCGCGTCGCCGGCGCCGCCTGGCACGACATCCGCTCGCACGGCCGCGCCCAGGGCGCTTCCACGCTCACCATGCAACTGGCGCGCAATCTTTTTCTCTCCTCCGACCGCACCGCCATGCGCAAAATTCAGGAGGCCTACCTCGCCATCCAGATCGAGCGCGCCTTCACCAAGCAGCAGATCTTCACCCTCTACGGCAACCAGATTTACCTGGGCAGCGGCATGTACGGCTTCGAAGCCGCCTCGGAGTATTTCTTTTCGAAACACGCCAAAGACCTGAACCTGACTGAAGCGGCACTTCTGGCCGGGCTGCCCAAGGGGCCGGTGGCGTTTTCGCCCGTGCTCAATCCCGATCGCGCCCTCCGTCGCCGCAACCTTGTGCTCAGTGAGATGGAGTCGGACGGCGTGATTACCCACGCCCAGGCGGAGCAAGCGCGCACCGCTCCGCTCGGCCTGCACATTGCGCCGCCTGTGGGCTCGGTTGCGCCCTGGTTCCAGGAAGAGGTGCGCCGCGAACTCGAAAAACACTTCGGCGCCGAGGAGGTGCACGAGGCCGGTCTGAGCGTTTACACCACACTCGATTTTGATTTGCAGCGGACGGCCAACCGCGCCGTGGCCGACGGAGTGGCCGTCTACGAGCGCCGGCACGGATGGAAGGGCAAGCTGGAAAATGTTCTGACCGGCGGCGTCACGCTCGACAACTACCGGCACCCCGATTGGGCCGTGACCGCCGTCCCTGGCGACTATATTCATGCCATGGTCACGCGCGTGCTTCCGCTGGAAATCCACGCGCGCATCGGCCCAACTGGCCAAGCAGGCTCAGACATTCTCCTTCTGCCCGGCGACTGGCAATGGACCGGCGTGCACTACGGCGACGCGCTGGCCAAGCCCGGCGACATTCTCTATGTGCGCCTGGCCGCCGCCACCGAGGACGGCGCGCGCCGCGCTTCGCTCGAGCAGGACTCCGGCGCCGAGGGCGCGCTGCTGGCCATGGATAACACCAGCGGCGATGTGCTGGCTATGGTGGGCGGGCGCGACTACGCGCTCTCGGTCTTCAACCGCGCCACGCAGGCCGAGCGCCAGGTTGGCTCCAGCTTCAAGCCCTACGTGTACACTGCGGCCGTCGAGGACGGCGTCAAGCCCACCGACATCATTGTCGACGGGCCGGTCAGCTTCGGCAGCTACGTACCACACAACTACGAGAACGATTACAAGGGCGCAATGACTATCGCCAACGCCTTCGCCGAGTCGCGCAACATTCCCGCGCTTAAGCTGGCCGCGCGCGTGGGCATTCACAAGGTCATCGACATGACGCACCGCTTCGGCGTCACCTCCAACATTCCTCCCTACCTGCCGGTGGCGCTGGGCGCCGTGGAGATCACGCTCGAGGAGCAGGTGGCCTCCTACGCTGTCTTCCCCAACGACGGCATCCGCGTTGCGCCGCGGCTCATCCGCAAAGTTTCGAACGCCGACGGCTTCACGCTGTGGCAGGATACGCCCGCCGTGAACGAGGTCATCGATCAGCAAACCGCGCGCACCATGATGACCCTGCTGCGCGGCGTAACGCAGCACGGCACCGGCGCCTCGGCCGCGCAGTTGCAGCATCCGATCGGCGGCAAAACCGGAACCACCTCGGACTTCACAGACGCATGGTTTTTAGGATTCTCGCCTTCGGTCACCTGCGGCGTGTGGGTGGGTTACGACAGCCGCGAATCGCTAGGCAACAAGGAGACCGGCGCCCGCGCTGCGCTGCCCATCTGGATCGACTTCATGCGCGCCGCCATCGCCGGCAAAGACGACGAGCAGTTCCCCGGCGACGAGGATGCGCAGCCGATGCAGCGGGCCGCCATCCCGCAAGACCCCTATGCCCCCAAAGCCAGAGCGCAAGCGAAGTAACCAGGCACCGTGAGCGCTCCGCCGCAGCCCGCAGACCATGGGCCGGATTAATTTATTGCTCCAAAGGCGGGCCAGCGCGCCCGTCAGACCTATGAAGGCCGGATGTGGTTCTGTGGCCTGTCCCGCAGGATTCCTTCGCCCTTGGTAAGCCAGGCTACACCGAAGGCAGCCAGCGCCAGCGACTCGCACCAGAAGAGCAGAAAGGAAGGCCGAAGCGATTCGGCTATTGCCCTGATCGTCAGGCTGACCATAACGACGATGCAGGCTACGATGATCACGCCGCAGGTTCCGTAGATCCTGTTTCTGTGCCGCTTGCGGCGGGTCAGCGTCTTTTCCGGTGAGGACTTGCGAAAGAGAAAAATACAAAAATAGGCCAGGGAGAGAAACATGAGCGCGGCGAAACCGCTGTGCACGAAACCGATGTCGACTTGCATCGCCGTGTAGACGGAGCTTCGAGGGTCCACCGGGGGAATCAGCGCGGCGCAGAGCGTAAAAAAGCCAGCCAGATAGCCGGCGATTTCGTCAGTCAGGTCATATCCGCGAGAGCAGGCCAGGAAGGCCGCGATGGCGCACAGGCTGCCGACAAGATAGTCATGCATGGGTGTGTAGTAGTAGTCGCTGATGGAACGCTGCAAAATCGGTTGCGGCAGCGCATGATCCGGCCCGATGAGTGCGTATAGGGTACAGCCGCCGGCAAGCGTGAAAGGAAGTATCAATGCGATCAGACCCACGGCTCTGCGCATCGTGTAATACGAGAGGACGGCGGGGTTCCTGGTTGTCGTGCGTACAGGCATCTGGCCTCACGCGGTTGAATTTATCAGGATAAATCATGATAGGCGCGCGGCCCGAGTCTAGTTAAGCCGCCCCGCGCGGATGCGCGCGTGCCCCAGTCCGGAACCCCCGCGAATTTGCGGGTCTGTTTGGAATAGGACCGCCTTTCTCCTTTGCCGCTAACGTCCGGCCAGATCTTGCTTTGCGTGGCTAAACGCGGATGGGGGCACGCCGGTGAGCGGCAGCCCGGGGCCTTCCCACAACAGGCGCGGTGCGCCGCCGCTCACGGAGTTCAGCCCTTCCAGGTGAAAAGTGTGCTGGCCGGCGCGGAGGCCGAGCGAGCCTCGGTCGTAGCGGAGTACGTTGCCCGGTGACCCGCAGACCTGGGCGAACGGTGCGCCGGTCTTGGCCACTTCCATGCCATCGATGAGGAGGCGCGCGCCGTCGCGATCGATGAGGTGAAAGGTGTAACCACCGTCGGCGGGAATGTTCACGAAGCCGTCCCACGCAGTGGCGTAACTGGTAAGACCCTGTGCGTTCTCCTCCAGATTCGGTGACTCGCCGGTGAGCGCCGGCTGCAGAAGGGAAAGATCCGGCAGTTCGGTCCAGGCCCCGGCGTAAATCTTCCACGCCAGGCCGGGCGGTGCGGGTGCGGTGTTCACCGCATCATGCCATTGCGCGACGGCCACGGCTCCCTGCGCGGCCCAGTCCTGGTGGCCGGACTGATCTGTGACATGAAGCAGAACCCGGAAGCGGCCCGCGCCGTTTTGGCCATCGAGTTCGGTCCCGAGCGCGTCGGGGAAGCGATGGCGCACGCGGCGGCGATGGGCCCGGGTTCCGTCGCCGAAGAGCCAGGTGTAGCGCGCGCCGGGCGCGTGCTGCGCAGTGAATCTCACCTTTTGTCCGGGCGCAAAAACCCGCGGTTCGATGGTGAAAGACGCAACCAGCGCGGGCGCAGGCGCAAACTGCGGCTGCCCGGCGCCGCCCGCGACCACGAGCGGCAATTGCGCATCGCTGTTCACGCGCGTTTGGCCGTACTTCACGTTGTCGAAGGTCACGTCCGCAACGTCGCCGGCAAGCGTAGACTCAGCCAGCGGCGGCTGATCGAGTGCCCAGATGTTACGGAAGACGAACCCGTGCAGGATGGGCTGCTCCTGCTCGATTTGCGCCAGCGAGTACCAGTTGTCGAGAAAGAGATTCTCGAAGGTAAATCCGGAGTGGTCGCCGCGCGCGCCGTTTCCGCCCCAGAAGCCGAGCAGGCCGAAGGACTGGCCGCAGGCGCCGAAGCCGCCGTGCAGGATATCGGAGTCACGCAGAGTGAAGTTGCGCGAGTTGAAGATTTTTTGCGGCCATCCGGCGCGCACGATGTTCGAGATGCTGGTGGAGAGCTCGCTGTCTTCGACCAGAATGTTGTCGACGTCGTTGCCGGGACGCACCATGTCGGCCTGGGTGTAGCCGTCCCAGTTGCCCTGGATCGCCAGATCGTCGTCGGAAGCGCGCAGAAAGGCGTCGCGCACCACAGTGTCGCCGCCGCCCAGCCAGTCCATGCCGTCCTGGTTGGCGTTGCCGCCGTCGCCCACGATCAGGCGCAGGTCGTCGTAGGTGAATCCGCTCGAATCCTTCATCTGGATGGACCAGGTGCGCGAGCGAACGATGCAGGTCAGGCCGTCGATCTCGACGTTGTGCGCCTGGTAGGCGCCGATGCAATGCCAGTCCGGCTTTTGCATCCAACCCTCGTCGGCAGCCGGGTTCTGCGGGCCTTGGTAGACGATCGTGCCGCGCCCCAGCACCTTCACGTTCTCAACCTGCCACAGGTTCAAGCTGCCGAAGACGTACGCGCCCGGTTCCAAATAGATCGTGTCGCCGCTCTTCGGATTCAGGCTTTCGTGATGCACTCCTGCGGGCACAAGGGTAACGTTGGGCCCGGCGGGCGGCGGCGGGGGCGGCGAGCCGGCAAAGACAAAAAGCATCCTGGCCTGGTTCAAAAAGTCTCCGGGCCTGGTGATGGAAATCTTGGCCGGGCCGGGGAGCCGGAAGCGGATGGTCGGGCCCTCGCGCGAAGCGCGCAAACCGAGCCGCCACGGCTCGATATCGACGCCACCATCCCAAAAACCTGGCTCCGCGGCAGTAATCGTGATCTCCACGGGACCGGTGGTATCGAAGCTCACGAACTCGTAGCTCGAAGCCGCGTCGGCCACGTCCACTCGCTGCCCGTTCACGGTGACGGCGAAGAAGCCGGAGCGCATTTCAGGAGGAACCGGCACGGCCCGAACGCGCGGAGCGGCATGGGCGGCGGTAAGCGCGAACACGGCAACTAGCAACGCGCGAAAAACCGGCAAGAAGAACCCCTGCGACAGAATTGTAACCGCTTCGCTCATACCGGAATGGCAGCGGCCCGCACCGCGACGCATGGAATCTAGTTCCCGGCAAGCCTGAAATACCGCTTCGCCCGCGCCACATCCTTGAAGATCTGCGCCTTGAGCGCCTCCGGCGAGGGCCACTCCCGCTCCCCGCGCAAGCGCAACAGAAACTCAAGCTCAATCGGCGTCTGCTCATCAAGATCGACCGGCTCGAAGTTGAGAATGTGCGACTCGACGGCGAACGACGCCTCGCCGAACGTCGGCCGGTTGCCCACATTCGTCACCGCCTGAAATGCGCGCCCGTTCACGCGAAGCCGCGTGACGTACACGCCCAAGGCCGGCAGCAACTCATCGTAAGGCGCCAGATTCACCGTAGGCACCAGCAGCCGCGTGCCGATGCCGCGCCCTGACGCCGGCGTGGAGAGAACGACGAAGGGCCGGCCCAGCATCCAGCGTGCGCGACGCACGTCGCCCGCGGCGACCAGCGCGCGAATAGCAGAACTCGAAACCTCAAGGCCGCGCACGCGCACCGCCTCGTGAACATGCACGGCGAAGCCCAGCTTGGCGCCCAGCTCGGCCAGCTCGCGCACCCCGGCCTTGGCGCCGTGCCCGAAGCGAAAATTCCGCCCCTCATGCACGCTGCGAACGCCCAGCGCCGCAACCAGAACCCGCTCGACGAACTCGCGCGCCGAGAGCCGCGCCAGGGCCGCGTCGAAATTGAGCACCAGCACCGCGTCGATTCCCGTTTCGACCAGTAGCCGCAAGCGCTCGGGCGTGGGCGTGATCAGCCGCGGCGCCCGGGCGGGACGCAGAAACCGCTCCGGATGCGGATCGAAGGTGATGGCGACGGCTCGCCCTCCCGCGCTTCGCGCTTCTTTCACGGCGGCCGCAAGATTCTCCCGATGGCCCAGATGCACTCCGTCAAAGTTGCCAATCGCGGCCACTGTGGGGCCGAAGCCTGCCGGAACCTCAGCCAGCGAACGGAAGACAGGAATCGCCTCGCGTGTCATATAGTCACGGGCACGCTCAACCCGTCATAAGCCAGCTTGGCGTTTGCAGGCAGTGTGCGGTTGGTATCTTCGTGGCCCAGATCGTGAGCGATGTGCGTGAACCACGTTTGCCGCGCGCCGATGCGCCGCGCCCACGCAAGCGCCTGCTCCAGGGTGGCGTGGCTGGGGTGGGGCTTGCGGCGCAACGCCGAAAGCACCAGCACCTCAACGCCATCGAGCAAGGCAAAGCTCGACTCGGGAATCGCGCTCACATCGGTCAAGTAGGCAGCGTTACCAAAGCGGAACCCGGCGATCGGCATCTCGCCGTGAATGAGCGGAATGCGAACGAACTCCACGCCGTGCACCGCGTTGCGCCCGGCCAAGGGCTTGAGTTCGACGCGCGCGCGGGTGGGATATGTGGCCTGCGGCGAAAAGGTGTACGCAAAGACTTGCTCCAGGACCGCGGCAGTCTCCGCGTCGGCGTAAAGCGGGATGGGTCCGCCTTGGCGGAAGGCAGCAAAGCTCAGCGGGCGCAGATCGTCCATTCCCAGAATGTGGTCGGCATGCGCGTGAGTGTAGAACACGGCATCGACATGCGTGACGCCCTCGCGCAGCGCCTGTTCGCGGAAGTCCGGGCCGGTGTCGATCACCACCGTGCGTTCGGCGCCTGCCGAAGATTCGGCCGCGGGCTCGCGCCAGCGCAGCAGCACGGAGGGCCGCAGACGCCGGTCGTGCGCATCGGCAGAGGCACACACCGCACAGAAGCAGCCCAGCGTCGGAACCCCCATCGAGGTTCCCGTGCCTAAAAATGTGAGTGTGCCTTCCATCGCCTCCCGCGAAAAGCGAGCGCCTGTTCATAGTTGTCAGTTGTCAGTGACCAGAATTCCGGCCACTCCTAGGTCCCTGACCGCATGTTCTTCTACCAAAATTGGGTGCCCCACCTGGGTGCCCTCTGGGCACGGCGTCTCTGTTTTTGCCGCCAGTGTGGGATAGCGCGAACCTCAATTCCAACACACAAATTCGCTCGTTCAGAAACCTCGTCCCTACGTCCCTGTCTTTTATTTACTTCTTTCCCGGCGGCGGAGGCGGCGGCACGGGCTGCACAGTCATCAACCTGGTCAGTTCCAGGAAGCCCATGCGCGCCTCGAACAGCACCGACTGCAACATGCGATCCTCGGCTTCAGTAAGGTTGCCGCGGGTTTTTTCAGCCAGAATTCCCAGCAGGTCAATGGTGGCGCGCGCGCCCAGAATATCGACTCGCGGACGCTGGCCCTCCTGCGTGCCTGCTCCCATCTGCAACATAGCAGTGACGTAGAACTGCTGCACCAGGTGCTCGAATCCCATCGGCGGTTGCGGCCCCTCGGCGGGATTCTGCGCGCGAATCAGGTCTTCCAGCCGCTGCGCCGAGGCGTCGTAGGCGGCCTTCTGCTCGTGGCTCTCCTGTGCGGTGGGCGGCGGAGGCAGTGCGTCTGCCAGTTCCTGCTCTTTCGCGGGCGGCGCAGGCTCCTGTGTTGCCGCCTCGCGGCGGGGCTCGTTCACCACCAGGCGCGGCCCGGGCGCCGGCTCACCGGTCGTTGACGGGGTGGGAGGCGGTGTGGGTGCGGCCGGCGGCGCAGGCGCTCGCCCGCTCTCTTTTTCTTCTTCCGCCTTCATCTTGCGGCGGTCAATCACTTCAAACTTTGGTGGTTCGCTCATAATCTCCGATTATTTCATCCCTATCTTCCGACTAACTTGGCTTGCTGACCTGCCGACTTGCTCAAAGGCTCGGCGGCGCGGCGAGAATTTGGGCCGTTCCCGCGGTCGTCCCGGCTCTGTAGTGGAAGCTCTGGCAGCGCGCTTCCGCTTCTGCCTGCATCATGCCCAAAGCAAACACCCGGCTTCTGTTCGCCAGCGGCAACTCGGCTGCGCTGGTAATCTGCCCTGCGGCCGTTCCGTCTTCCAGCGTCAGTGCCGCGCCGCTCGCGGGCACAGGCCCGGCCAGCTCCAGCGGCCGCAGGTGCCGGTGCACAGTGCCGCGCGACCGGATACGCTCTACAATCTCCTGGCCCAGGTAGCAGCCCTTGGCGAAGTGCAGCGCCCGCATCTGGGAGGTCTCCTGTGGCAGGTCGCGCTCCGTCATATCGATCCCGTAGGCCGGTATCCCCTCGGCAATGCGGAAAGCCTCCAGCGCAGCCGAGCCCACCGGCGTGGCCCCACCCGTGCGCAGGCAAGACCACAGCTTCGCCAGACCCGCCGAGGGCAGCCAGAACTCGTAGTGCGGCGCCAGCACGCCGTAGCCGCGCAAAATCCTCAGCTCCCAGCCGTTCCACTCCACGCTGGTCCCTTCCATGGGACTTCCAATCATTGGCAGGCCCACCCGCTCTAGCACCTCATTTGCCTGCGGACCGGTCAGGCCCACGGCCGTCTCCGAACCAGCCTCGCCCACTTGCTCCTCGCCCAATGGAATCAGCTCCACCTCGTCCATAATGATGAAACGGTTGAGGTGGTCAAGCAATTTGTCCATCTGTCCGGCTTCGATCTCCAGTTCCAACCCGGACTCCCCGGCAAACGGGGTTCCCAACAGGCGATCTTCGCCGCCGGCACTGCCTTTTGAGGCGCTGCCGGTACCGCTTTTTGAACCGCTCCCCAACGGGCTTCGCCGCTGGGGCGAGAGTTCCTCGCCTTCCCGCCACACCGTCAGGTCGCCCTGGATGCGTCCCTGTGCGTTCAACACCAGGTTCCAGGCCCCGGTGTTGGGAAACAGATCGTTTACAGTGTTAGTCACCATCCCGCTCAACCAGCGAAAACGGTCAGCGCCGCGGACAGCCACGCGCCGCATCCAACCCAGATCGTGGATTGCGGCTCTCTGGGCGAGCGCCGCTATTTCCGCTTTTGGCGCGTCCAACATCCTGGGGGTCAGCGCCCCCCGGTATGCAGCCAGTTCAGGAGGCGTACGGGAAGATTCGAGCATTGCGGCCAGCGCGGTGGCCTGCAGGTTTACGGCGATATCGGACTCGGTCATGGGGGACTTTTCCGCGATCCGGCGCAGGATTTTTCCTGAAACTTGGCGCGGAACCGCATCATGATTATAGCCTTGAAGAGAGAACCGGGAATTGCGCACCAAGGAACGGAGCCAAACCCCGCGGGATGCCCACAGGAGAACCAATGAACGCCCGGCACACAATTGCAAGCTGGACCTGGCGCGGAGCCATCTGGGCCATCCTGCTTTTCCTCGCAACGGCAACCGTGGCCGCGGCCCAGCAAACAGCCCCTTCGCCGGCCCGGCCCACCGCGCCCGCAGGCGCCGCAACCAATAGTTCTTCCCGTGGCAACGAAAACTCCAAGTCAGCTACCCGCATCACGCCCGAGCAGGCCAAACAGCTCTTCGCGCTGGTGGATGAGCTGATCAAGTTCTCCTCGGATGAGACCGGCCTGCCCATCAAGAGCACCGTCAAGCGTCAACTGACGACCCGCGCCGCCGTGGAAGCGTATCTCGACGAGAAGTTCAATGAGGACGAAGGCGCAAAGCGCCTGCAGCGCGACGAGATCGTGCTGAAGAAATTCGGGCTGATCGACCAGGACTTCGAGCTCAAGCCCTTTCTGCTGGCGCTCCTGAAGGAACAGATCGAAGGCTACTACGACTCCAAGACCAAGACCGTGAACCTGCTCGACTGGGTGGATCCTGAGGAGCAAAAGCCGGTAATGGCGCACGAGCTGACCCACGCCCTGCAGGACCAGCACTCCGACCTGGAAAAGTGGGACGACCAAACCCCCAACGACGTCTCGCACGACGCCGCCGGCGACCAGAACAACCTGGCCAAAGACGAGATGGACACCGCGCGGGATGCCGTGGCGGAGGGCCAGGCCACGGCCGTCATGTTCGACTACATGCTCAAGCCAATGGGCAAAAGCCTCATTAAGGATCCCGAGGTTCTCGATATAGTCAAGTCGCAGATGAACACCGCCGACGACTCGCCCGTGATGGCGCGCGCGCCGCTGCTGCTCTCCGAATCCATGCTCTTCCCTTACCGCGAGGGCCTCAGCTTTGAGCAGGACGTCTGGATGGACCAGGGACAGGCTGCGGCCTTTGCCGGTACGCTCGACCGGCCGCCGACCTCAAGCTGGGAGATCATCAACCCGCGCGAGTACGAGAAGAAGCACATTCCCGCCATCCCTCTGCTGCCCGACATCCACCCCTTGGTAGACCCGCGCTACCGGCCCTACGACATCGGCCAGATGGGCGAGCTCGACGTGCACATCATTACGGAGCTCTTCGGCGGCGATAACGCGGCCCGCGATCTGACTCCGGCCTGGGATGGCGGCCTCTATTGGGCGGGACAACTGCGCAGCGCCACCACCCCGGCCGAGCAGGCCAGCACCAAGTCCCTCGCCCTCTTCTATCTTTCAGTCTGGAAGAACGCCGACTCTGCGCAGGTCTTCTCGAAGCTCTACGCCAACAACCTGGCGCGGAAGTATTCCAGCGTTCAATTGCAGCCGGCCGCAAACCTGTCTGCTCCGGCGGACGACGGATCGGTGGAGCAGGTCTACTCGACCAACGAGGGCCCGGTCGTCATTACCACGCGCGGCAAATTGGTCTTCGTTGCGGAGAGTTTCCCGCTGCCGCTGGCGCGCAAGCTCACCACGCTCATCCTCGATGCTCAGGGCGGCGGCGCCATGCGCATGGCTGCCGCGCCGATGCAATTCCGTGACCCTGTCATCCTGAGCGAAGGTCGCGCAGCGACCGGAGTCGGAGGACCTGCGGTTCCTCTTTCCGTCGCAAGAAGAGGAAACCACGAAACTTCGTCCTCGCTCCCTGCGGCCCCAAGAGGCTTCTCCTCGCCAAACGAGCCCGGAAGCGCGCTCTCCGCGGATCTGGTTCACTTCTTCGAGAGCTGCGGGGTGATGAAGGCCGCGGTGGACGCGGAACTGCGAGCGGTCGGGCGGTAACTGCTCGATGCCCCGCCGCTTTTTCTCATGGGAATCTCGACCCGTTTATCCACGCAATCGCCGCCCACCTGCCGCGCTATCATGAAAACCCGAAGCCGCTCCAGTATCCGCAACAGGAGACACGCACGTGCAAGGCAAGCTCGAAATTATGATGGGACCGATGCGCAGCAACAAGACCGCGGAGCTGCAGCGCCGCGCCGAGATGCGCCGCCAGTACGCCAAGCAATATGTCATGGTCCTCAAGCCCAGCGACGACACCAAGGGCGGTCCCGGCGTGGTGGAGAGCCGCAATCCCAACGGCGGCAAGATGAGCGCCTACACCTTCAAGTCCACCAACCCGTGGGAGGTGCTCGACGTCATCCGCGACAAGGAGGTCGAGATCGGCAAGCGCGTCGAGTGCATCGCCATCGATGAGGGCCAGTTTGTCGGCGATCTTTTTCTCTTCACCAAGCACCTGCTCGACGCCGGCCACGACGTTCTTGTCGCCGGACTCGATCTCGACTTCCGCGCCATGCCCTTCGGCGAAATGCTGAATCTGTCCTGGCTCGTCAATGCCTACGGCGGCAGCATCACCGAGTGCATGGCGTACTGCAGTTGCGGCGCGCGCGCCCTCTACTCGCAGCGCCTCATCGACGGCAAACCCGCGCCTTACTTGAGCCCCATCAAAGTGCCCGGCGACTCCTACGAGCCGCGCTGCGCGGAGCACTTCGTCCTCCCCGGCAGGCCGCATTAAACCGTCGAAGTTGACAAGAAGAGCTTTGGCAGGGAGTCCCTCGCTGTTCAGGTCAGCGCCAGATATTCGTGTGCGAGCCGTACTACCATCGATCCTTCTCCGACAGCTGACGCTACGCGGTTCATCGCGCCCGAGCGAATGTCTCCCGCGGCAAACACGCCCGGTACGCTGGTCTCCAGAACCAGCGGCTCACGCTTCTCCTTCCACACTCGCGCGTATCCATCGGCCGCCATCAGATCTCTCCCCGTGAGCACAAACCCTTTGTCATCGCGCAGAACTTCAGCCGGAAGCCAATCGCTTCTGGGGCGGGTGCCAATGAAAATGAACAGCGCATCGGCTTCCTCCGAGATCGTCGATCCGTTGTCCAGCATCTTCAGGGTTACCTTCTCAACATGACCGTCGCCCTCAACGCATTCAATTTCAGTGCGAGTCTGCAAGCTGATATTTGGTGTCTTCTCGATCTGTTCGATCAGGTACTGCGACATGGTTTCGCGCAGGCTATCCCGGCGCACGACAATCTCAACATCTTTCGCATAGCGCGCCAGGTAGATAGCGCCTTGCCCCGCCGAGTTTCCACCGCCTGCCACCAGCACTCGCCGGTCGCGAAAGGCTGCCGCCTCAGTGGTTGCCGCGCCATAATACACACCCGCGCCAGTGTGTTCCGCAACGCCAGGCGCCGGATGTTCGCGATATAACATTCCCGTGCTGGCCAACATGGCCCGCGTCACAATCTCGCGGCCGTCAGTGAGGGCAAGCCGTTTATAGCCGCCGTCGATCGTCACGCCGGTCACTTCAAGCGGTGATAGAAACTCCGCGCCCAGGCGCTGAGCCTGAGTGAGAGCGCGCCGCGTCAGCTCGCTGCCGCTCACACCGGCCGGAAATCCCAGATAATTCTCAATGCGAGAGCTGCTGCCTGCCTGTCCACCCGGTGCATGCCGGTCAAGCAGAAGCGTTCGAAGCCCTTCCGACGCGCCGTAGACGGCCGCTGCAAGCCCGGCCGGCCCAGATCCAACGATCACCAGATCGTATACGTCGAAGGCCGCAGTTAACGGCTTGCCCAGCCGCTCCGCCACCTGGCGCGGATCGGGATTGCGCAACGCGGGCGTTCCATCGTCAAAAAACAGGGCCGGAAGTTCGTCGGCGCCCACTCCCGCTGCATCCAGTAGCACCCGCGCGTCCGCATCGCGCGCCACCTCAAGCCATCGATAAGGAATGAGGTTACTGGCCAGGAAGTCTTTGATGGCATGCGACTGAGGAGACCATTGGTGGCCAACCAGCCGCAATCCTTTCTCTTCCGGAAGAGATTCGGCCTGCCATCCATCCAGCAGATCATCTATCGCAGGGAACAGCCGCTCCTCGGGCGGCTCCCATGGCTTGGAAAGATAGTGGTCCAGGTGCGCCTCGTTGATCGCCTTCACGGCTGCATCGATATCAGAGTACGCGGTCAGCAGAACCCTCCGTGCGAGCGGATAAACCGCGCGCGACTTCGCAAGCACTTCGCTACCCATCATGCCCGGCATGCGTTGATCGCTGATGAGCATGGCCAGCGAATCGCTGCGGCTTTTCAGCTCGCGGATGGTATCAAGCGCCTCAGCTCCCGATGCCGCGCTCATCACGATGTAGTTCTCGCGGTAACGGGAACGAAGATCGCGGCGCACTGCGGCTAATACCTGCGGATCGTCATCCACGACCAGCAGAACCGGCTTGTTCATCGCACAGCCCCTGCGCCACTAATTTCAGCCAAAGGCAACGTGACGCGAAACTCCGTCCGGCCCGTGTGCGACTCGACTTCAATCATGCCGTCGTTGTGGCGAACCAGGCGTCGCGCAATATCCAGGCCTAGTCCGGTGCCTTGTCCCATCGGCTTGGTCGTAAAAAACGGGTCGAAGATGCGCTCACGGATTGGCGCAGGGATGCCGGGACCGTTGTCCACGATGCGAACTACGACGGTTTGACCTTCGCGGTTCGCCTTTACCTCCACGCGGCCGCCGTCCGGCGCCGCGTCCAGCGCGTTGTCGATCAGGTTTCCCCATATCTGATTCAATTCACCCGCGAATCCACGCACCTGCGGCAGGTCCGCTTCAAGTTCGATGGTCACGGCCGCGGCTTTTTTTCCTGCCTTCGCCCTGAGTACAGCAACCGTGTTGCTCAGGCTCGGCCCCAAATCCACTGGCTCAGCCACCATCGCCTGATCCATGTGCGTGAATCCCTTGATGGCCGTAACGAGGCCGGATATGCGCATCGCCGCTTCCTGTATCTCCGAAGCCAGATTGCGCACCGCGCATCCAGCCGCCGCCCAACGCAGCACCGCGTCCAGAGCTGCCCCCTGCACCGCGGCGGAGAGCTGGTCCAGGGCCTCGAAGGTAACTGGGGTGTCGGCAAGCGCATCCGCACTGGCCGTATCGATGTCATGATCGGCAAGCCAGCCGGCAATCGCCTCCTCGCGTTCGGCCTGCTGGACGGCCGATCGCACGCCTTGGGTTCCCTTTGCCAGGCACGCGTTGCGAATCGCGTTCACGGCGGCAAGTTGCGCATCGCTTAGCCGTGCCACGCCCAGCGCATGCGTCGCCTCTTCGGCTTCTTGCAGCCGGCTCCTCCAACAGCGTCGCGTTGCGCTCGATGGCCGAAGCCGGGTTATTCAACTCGTGAGCCAGCCCTGCGGAAAGCTTGCCCAGCGAAATCATCTTTTCATTCAGCAGGTCGCTCGAAGTAAACAGCCGCGCACGATCAAGCATGGTGTGCACCAGGAGCGACGTAACCACGAAGCACTCGTGCGTCAACGCGCGAAGTTGCTCACGCGGCAGCGCCAGAATCTCAGTTGGCTCCTGTGCAACCGCGTCTCCCGGTGGGCTGGTCAACCGGGAATAGGGCAGAATGCCGGACACTTCGCCCGCCCGCCATTCAATCATTTTCTGCGGCCCGGTACCGCGATCGACCGACAATGTGATGTGCCCTGAAAGCACGATGTAGAGTCCTTCGACCTGGACGCCTTTGTGAGACAAAACATGGCCCGCCGGCAACTGCCGCAGCGTGCCGTGCTCAGCCAGCCAGACGAGTTCTTCTCTGGGCGCTGCGCCCAGCGTTTTGTGCTCAGCTAGTCGATCAATCAGGTCCATAGCGGCTACCTGCAAGTCTTTTTGGGGGCCGGGGAGAGAGAGTACCAACCACAAGGTAGCAGATGGATTGGCTGCCCGGAAACCTGATCGGCAACCCCGTGGTCCTGATTCTGGGACCCGGGATGCACAGACGTTGGCATCTATCGCCCACTGGCTACAAGCTGCTCCCGGCCGTCACACTCTGGCCTGGAGCAAATCAGGGCTTTCCGTTTCTTGCCCGGCGGGGGCATTCTTCCGCTCGATTTCTTCCTTGATGGTGCACAGGGCATGGTTCCACACCACGTCGTGCACGAACTCGGGGAACAAGAATCTGCCGCTCCTCCACATCATCTGGCTCGCCAGACTCTTGCCTTTCTTGTAGCTGAATGCCGCGTAGATGCAAAGCCTGCGATTTCCGTCCCGGGTGGGCGCAATGTCGAAGATGAGTTTGCCGTGGTCCACGAGCCGCGGGTCTGCCTGGTAGAAAAGAGTTTCAGAGCGCACTTTGCGGGTCAGCTTCAGTTCCGCGGCCAGCTTCAGAAGCGGAACCCGGTATCGAATGACCGATCCTACTTCGTTGGGCGTGCCATGAATCTGCCTCATATCAACGAATCGCACCTTGACGAATCGCGCGTCCGGCTGGCCATACATGGCGAGCTCTTGCATGATTTCCGCTTCGGAGCCCCGGATCTTGATCGAGTACATGCGTTCAAAGTCAGGCGATGGGTCAAGCTCCATTTCCAGGCTTGAGGCGAGTGTCTCCTTGAGGGCTTCGCGCTTCTCCATGGCCACGACGGCCGGATAGCGGCCAAACTTTCCCCATTTCATGCCCAGGATCGACTCGACGGCCACGTTCCTCAACGTGACCGCGGCGCCCACCACAATGGATCGCAGCACTCTCCAACTGAACATCTCCCGAAGCACTTCCTCGTAGTCGGCGGTGCCGCTGGCGATCTTCCAGAGCATTCCGCTCAACGGCCGGCTCCGCTCGTCCCGCACCTTGTACTCGATAGCGAACGCCTGATACATAATGCGGCTCATTACCGGGATGGCGAAGGCAGCCCGGCTCATGGCAAATACGATCCGTCCGAAGCGGTTGTCATCCACCAGCCACCTGACGGTCTTTCCGTATCCCCGGGCGAGAGCCTGCCGGTCGATTCCCTCATGGAGCACGGTGTGCGCCAATCTGCTGGCCGTTACGTGGGCCGAGTAGAGGCCGTCTTTGTTCAATCGCGACCCTACTGCGTCCCCAATTACGGCAAACCGGTCGCCGAAAGGAGACGCCGCGGTGCCCACGGTCATTCTGGGGGCGCAAATACATGCATAAGGCGCCGCCGCGACGCCGGGCAAGATGCGCTCAACCTGCGGCAGGGTCAGAAATTCATGGATGATCCGCCGGCTGTCTTGCGGCAGGTTCGCTTCATCCACGCACCTGCCGATCATGGCCACAGTCAGGAATCTGCCCTTGGGAATGATCGCTGTGTGCTCGATGGCGAGATGCTTTGAGCCGTACTCGATGAAGTAGATCTCCCGATTCAGGTTGCGCTCGAGAAAGTCCTCGCCCACTTCGAGTTCGAAGATGAGGGCTCTCCGCGTCCGGCCGGGAACGAATGACGGATTTAACTGCTTCATAGAGGCGATGAGCGCATCGGCGCCATAATCCTGGCCATAGTGCGGATTGATTCCGGTCGCGATGCCCACGAAACTGGCGCCGAGCGAGACAGTCTCTCCTGATAGCGCCTTCAAGGCGAGGACAGGCATTCCGGACGCATCGTAAGAAATCCCCTGCACATCGCCGGATTGCAGGCGCGCGCCTTCCTTTATCGCTTCACCCAGCAGAAACCCATCGAACCCCGTAGGCCTGCCACCCCTCTTGCCGGGCAACGAGCCTCTGTACACGGAATACATCCGCTGGTTTTCAGGCACACGAAGACGGAAGTTCTTCCATTGCCCCTGTATCCAGACGTGGTCAATCCGTTCCTGGACAATCTCTTCCGGAACAGCAATATCGGACTCGGTGAGTACCTCGTTCAGTCTCGGCGAGATAAGGCCCGCGCAGTAGTTGCATCCCCGGCACTGAAAGCTTTCAAAGTTCAGGTCGGACGGACGGCGTTTCTCAACGAGAACGACCTCGATCCTTCGATCGAGCTGCCGGGCCTGGCGAAGAAGATGAATGGCGAAAAACGAACCGGCAGGCCCACCGCCGACGATGACGACGCGATCGCCGTTCAGGAGACTCGTCGATGGAACTGGAACTTTCATTTTGCCTGCCAGACCATCTGAGGATAAATGTTCGATTGCTCGAATCGCAAATTTCACGGCGAGGCAGATCGGCAGACAGTCATCCGGCTGGCAGGCTCAACGACCTTGTTTTCCCCACAGATTGACACAGCTGGAATCCAAGTGATGCAGCTGCTTCGAAGCGACTTTTGCCTATCAAAGCTTGGGCGTTCGGGAGGCGGCCAGGCGGCCCAGTGCAATGCTCTCGCCGGTGCTCACTCCAGGCTCGGCACGCAGTTCCAAATGGTCCAACCACTTAATGCTCGTGAAACAGTCGCCTCCCGGCACAACAAGCCGCACAGGTCCCCCATGCTCGCGCGGTAGAGAATCATCCCCAATGTGGGTGGCAAGGATCGCTCGCCGCGCCTCCTCGAGCTTGATCGGGACGCTAAACTCGCCTGCACTCGCCTGCAGCCACCGCGCATTTGGACACGGTCCCGACAAGGCGAGCACATATTCCAATGCGACACCGCGCCATTTCATATCGGGAACAGTCCAGCCCTCCAAGCAACTGAAGTCGTGCGCAAAATCCGATTGAGGCAACACGTCAAAGTCACCCGGCGTGAGCGCGATCGTCTGTTCGACCAGACCATCAACCAGGAGTACATGAGGCCGAGCCTCTTCTCTATCTGTGGGATGGACTGGTAGGGCGCTCAGCACTTTCAATTTGCGCTGCATTTTTGGTTCCTCCGAACAGACACCTCTTACCCACACTTTGATTCCGAATCGGGCTTCGGAGTCGCAGATTGCCAGGCAAGAAGCGCTTTGGAGGACCGACGACGAGGTTTGACATCGATGAGACCTTGTGTCTTCCAGCGGTTGCACCGGCAGTTCGAGTGGAGTGGACCCCAAAATTGAGACAGGCGAATCAGGCACAATTTTCAGCGAATGGAGAATTGTGTTATGGGCATGTCGAAACGGAAGTTCACGCGGGAGTTCAAGGAGGCCGCCGTGCGGCGGCTGGAGCTGGGGGCGTCGATGGCCGAAGTGGCCCGCGCCTGTGAGGTTAACCCCAACCTTCTGCACCGCTGGCGGCGGGAGCTACGGGAGTTCGGGCGGAAGGCTTTTGCCGGGCCAGGCCGGAGCCGGGCGGAGGAGGACCGGATCGCCGCTCTGGAGCGGAAGGTGGGCCGGCAGGCGGTGGAGATCGATTTTTTGCGGGGATGCTTGCAACATGTAGAAGAGCAGCGGCGTCTGCAAGCATTGACTACCCGCGGCTCGTCTACCCGTACCTCGAAGAACAAATGAGTTTGGCCATTCCCATTGCGTTGGGCAAGCTCTGCCGGCTGACCGAGGTCAGCCGTGCGGGCTTTTACCGCTGGCGCTCGGCCACGCCTGACCCGGACCCGGATATGGAGCTGCACGACGAGATCCAGCGCATCGCCCTGGAGTTCAGCTGTTACGGCAGCCGCCGTATCGCGCGGGAACTCGACGAGCGCGGCTGGCGCGTGAACCGCAAGAAGGTGCAGCGGCTGATGCGCGAGGACAACCTGCTGTGCCTGCGCAAGCGCCGGTTCGTCGTGACCACCGACTCCAATCATGCTCTGCCGGTGTATCCAAACCTGGCGCGGGATATGGTGCTGAAGGGCATCGATCAGCTGTGGCGGGCCGACATCACCTATGTCCGGCTGGAAACGGAGTTCGTCTATCTGGCGGTGGTCCTGGATGCGTTCTCGCGCAAAGTCATCGGCTGGGCGCTGGACCGCACGCTGGAGGCGACGCTGACCATCGAAGCCTTAGAGATGGCACTTAGAACACGGAAGCCCGCTCCCGGCCTGGTGCATCACTCTGATCGCGGCGTGCAGTACGCATCGGGAATTTACACCGATCTGCTCAAAGCCAACGGCATCCAGATCAGCATGAGCCGCCGCGGCAATCCGTACGACAACGCCCAGTGCGAATCATTCATGAAGACGCTCAAGTACGAGGAAGTTTATCGCAACGAATATCGGGACCTGGCCGAGGCGCGCGCCCAGATCGGCGCATTCCTGGAAAAGGTCTACAACCAAAAACGCCTGCATTCGGCGCTGGGCTATCTGCCTCCGGCCAAGTTCGAAGCGCAACTGACGGCGAACACTATGGAGGCCGCTGCGCGGCGGCAAGTCGCATGAGTTTTCTGAGGCATCGGCGATCTATCCATCCGATGTGGAAAGAACAAACCGGGAGCAGGCTTGGCGCCCACTCCCGGCTCTCATCGGCTCGGATGAGTCGCAGCCAGCTATTCCTCGGCGGGCCGGTCTCCACCGGAGCCCGCCTCCGCTTCACCGGCTGCTGTCAGAATGCTGTACGGTGGTCCTGCCGGTCGAGTAATTTGCAGCGAACGGCGAACAGTGTCTTATTCGGTTGTCTCAGCCAAGGGGTCCA
>CAWHUK010000001.1:0-67730 GCA_963832535.1 uncultured Acidobacteriota bacterium | reverse complement strand
GCTGCGCGAGCACCTGGCGCAGATGGCCGCGATCGCCCGCGACGAAGAGGCCTGGTGGCAGGCGGAGCTGGCCCGGCTGGCGCCGCAGATGCTGTTGCCGGGGCGGCCGGCGCGTGGAGGCGGACGCGCGGCTGGCGGGGGTCTGGCTGCGGGCCTGGCTCTTGAGGTCAGCCGGCTGGCCGCGCTGGCTCCGGCGCTGCAAAGGCGGCTCTTGCGCCATGCCGCAGAGCAGTTTGGCGTTGCGCTCGATTTTGCCGCAACGGAAGCGTTGCGGTCGCTGGCTCTCGCGGGCCGAGCCGGGCAAAAGCTGGCTGTTGCCACAGGGTTTACGCGCCGAACGGACGGCGCGGGAGCTGAGGCTCTCGGTTGAACCGGAATCTCCTCCAAAAGGCGAAGGGGCGGAAGCGCACAGCACGGACGTGCCGATTCCGGGCGAAATCGATGCGCCGGCCTTCGGCCTTCGGCTCCGCATCGAAATTGCCGGTCGGCAGCGGCCCACAGGGACCCGGATCGCCGCAGCGAGCCTCTCCGAACGACGGCCATCCTGCGCAACTGGAAGCCCGGCGACCGGGTCAGGCTGCGCTACTCCGGGGGCTCAAGCAAAGTGAAGGAAGTGCTGGAACGTCTGCGAGTTACGGGCACTGACCGGGCGCTCTGGCCGGTCCTCGAAGTCAACGGCCGCATCGTCTGGATGCGGGGTGTTGAGTCTGGAGCCGGAGCCGGGCCTGCGGATTACGGCAGTTTTTAGCAGAAGGCCGCGCCCCGGATCTCCCCCTAAAAGCGGGCTCGGAACAAGGTTGACGGGCCAGATTCTACCTCTTCCGTAGCATTTGAATCACACCAACATTCGCTGCCCTGGGAGTACAATTTGAGTACTGCTTCCTCAGGCGGCGTGCAGAGTGTATGCCGCGGGGGAATTGTGTACTTTTTGCCACTTTGTGGAACGCGCAGGCGTCTAAGAGAGTGGCTAGGCCAGGGATGAGTGACGGGGGCTCGCGGAAGCTGACCCGCCTTCGCCGCGAAAAGGAGTTGTTGGTGAATTCAAGCGTTAAAACGATCATGTTCTGGGTCTTTATTGTCCATCTGCCTCATGCTTTTATGGGGCGTGGTGCAGAAGAGCGCCATGAACAGCAAAGAGGCGGAGTACTCCTACTCCGATCTCTATGACAAGGTGACAAACAGCCAGGTACAGGATGCGACCATCCAGGGCGACGAGCTGCATGGCCACCTGAAGACCTCGCCCAAAGACCAGTTCACCACCACTCTGCCGGCCAACTACGAAGACCTGCTGAAGGCGATGATCGCCGCCAAGGTCAACTTCTCCATCAAGGAACCGCAGAGCAACTTCCTGATTCCCCTGCTGATCAACGTGGGCCCGTTCGTTTTGCTGATTGCGGTTTGGTTCTTCATGCTGCGGCAGATGCAGTCGGGCGGCAACAAGGCGCTGTCGTTCGGCAAGAGCCGCGCGCGCCTGCTCTCGATGCAGCAGAAGAAGGTCACGTTCAAGGACGTGGCCGGCGTGGATGAGGCCAAGGAAGAGCTGAAGGAGATCATCGAGTATCTGCGCGAGCCGCAGAAGTTCCAGAAGCTGGGCGGGCGCATTCCCAAGGGCGTGCTGCTCGTCGGACCTCCGGGAACCGGCAAGACGCTGCTGGCGCGGGCAGTGGCCGGCGAGGCCAATGTTCCGTTCTTCTCGATCTCGGGTTCCGACTTCGTGGAAATGTTCGTCGGCGTGGGCGCGAGCCGCGTGCGCGACCTGTTTGAGCAGGGCAAGAAGAACGCTCCCTGCATCATCTTCATCGATGAGATCGACGCGGTCGGCCGCCATCGCGGCGCCGGCCTGGGCGGCGGGCACGACGAGCGCGAGCAGACGCTGAACCAGTTGCTCGTGGAGATGGACGGCTTCGAGTCGAACGACGGCGTGATCCTGGTGGCGGCCACCAACCGCCCCGACGTGCTGGACCCGGCGCTGCTGCGGCCCGGCCGCTTCGACCGCCGCGTAGTGGTGGGGCTGCCCGACGTGCGCGGCCGCGAAGAGATTCTGCGCGTGCACGTCAAGAAGGTTCCGGTCTCGGACGACACCAATCTGAACGTGCTGGCGCGTGGAACGCCGGGCTTCAGCGGCGCCGATCTGGCCAACATGGTGAACGAGGCGGCGCTGGCCGCCGCGCGCGTCAACCGCAAGCAGGTCATGATGTACGACTTTGAGCTGGCCAAGGACAAGGTGCTGATGGGCGCCGAGCGCAAGTCGATGCTGCTGAGCGACGAGGAGAAGCGCGTCACCGCGTATCACGAGGCCGGCCACGCGCTGGTTTCGCTCAAGCGCGACCACTCCGATCCGGTGCACAAGGTGACCATCATTCCGCGCGGCATGGCGCTGGGCGTCACGGTTCATCTGCCCGACGACCGGCACAACTACACGCGCGAATATCTTGAAACGCGGCTGGCCATGCTCTACGGCGGACGCGTGGCCGAGGAGATCTTCCTCAACCAGATGTCCACCGGCGCCGGCAACGACATTGAACGGGCCACGGAACTGGCGCGCTCCATGGTCTGCGAGTACGGCATGAGCCGGCTGGGCCCGCTCACCTTCGGCAAGAAGGAAGAGCAGATCTTCCTGGGCCGCGAGATTGCGCAGCATCGCGACTTCAGCGAGGAAACGGCGCGTCAGATCGACCTGGAAGTGCGGCGCCTGATCGACGAAGCTTATCAATCGGCGCATACGATCGTGGAAACCAATGCGGATGCCATGCACCGCATTGCGGCGGCCCTGCTGGAGCGCGAGACCATCGATGCCGAAGAGCTGAAGCTGCTGATCGAGGGCAAGGCGCTGCCTCAGATGCGCTCGGCGCTGGCTTCGCCCGGCGACAGCGACGGCAGCGGTACTCGCAGCAGGTTCTCAAGCCCGAGAGCCGCGGCGGACCGGGCAGCGGCCTGCCGGAAGGTTCGCCTTCGCCGGCGTGAGAAACAGGGGATCGGGTTTCAGCGACAGAAAGGGCTGCTCTTCGGAGCAGCCCTTTTTGGGTAGCGTCTCAGTTTGAAATTGCTCATTTGCGATAGGGACCGCGTGGATTGGGCGGAGACAGGCGAGCATCGACCAGCTTCGCGATGTCCGTCATGTCCCACAGCCGATCCGAGAGGCCGGGGGCCGTCGCGGCGGACATAGGTACGCGAGATGCAAAAGTATCTGCAGCGCCTGGGGTACTGAAATGGGAAGACAGGTAGGCGTAGCTGCCGTGCTTTACGTTGTGGCCATGGTAGCCGTTATCGTCGGTGTAGATTTTGCGTTCTTCAGAGGCCGGCTCTGGGAACGGCTGATGGCGAATATTGGCATTGTCTTGGTATTCATGGCTTTCTACTTGAGATTCTTCAGGTGTCCGTGATCGCCAGGGGAATGATCGGCGATGCGGAGACCGGCCCAAACTCAAACTGAGACACTACCCCTTTTTGCGTTCTCTGTTCCGTGATCCCTGCCCTTGTATATAATTCCTTTCGCAGACGGAACACCGCTCGCTTGTGCTCCAGGGTCGCGGCCGGCTAACGTTTGTTCCCCACTGGAGTTCCTTGAGGAGCATCTGCCCATGCATGCATCCGTTCGCCGTTTTCGTGTCCACCTCCAACATGTCGTCCTGCTCGTTTTCGCATTGGCTGCACTCGCGCACGCCGCGCCCGTGCTGATGATCTCTATCGATGGGCTCAAGCCCGAGTACATTACGCAAGCTGACGCGCACGGCATGAAGGTCCCTTATTTGCGCACACTGATGCGCGATGGAAGCTACGCCGAGGGAGTGGTGGGCATTTGGCCCACCATCACCTATCCCAGCCACACCACGCTGCTAACCGGCGTTTGGCCCGACGAGCATGGCATTACCAACAACCAGGAGTTCGATCCCTTCCTGCAGTACGCCGGCGCGTGGAACTGGTATGCCGCGCAGATTCGCGTGCCCACGCTGTGGCAGGCAGCGCACGGGGCCGGCCTGCGCACCGCCAGCGTGGGCTGGCCGGTGAGTGTGGGAGCGACCGATGTCGATTACCTCATTCCGGAATATTGGCTGAACGCAAATGTTTCCGGCTCGCCGAATCCGGAGGACCAGTTGCTGATGGCGGCTCTGGCGCGGCCCGACACCTTAATCCAAACACTTGCCGCCGGCCGCTGGCCCGTACATGAATGGCAACGACACCAGCGATCGGCGGCGACGAAGTGAAGACACGCTATGCGCTCGAGATCCTGCGCCGCTACAAGCCCGCCTTTATGGCGCTGCATCTGAGCTCGCTCGACGATGCTCAGCATGCGCACGGCGTCTTCAGCCCCGAGGCCGACAGCACACTTGAAGCGATCGACGCCATGGTGGCGCGGCTGGCGCGGCAGGAGTTCGCCAACAGTCCTCAAGCGGTGCTGGTCATCGTCTCCGACCACGGATTCATGAACATTTCACACTATGTGAATCTCTTCATTCCGTTTCTTCAGGCGGGATTGATTCAGGAGACAGCGAATGCGGGGAGCAAGACCCTGGTTGTCAATTCATGGAAGGCAGAACCATGGATGGCGGGCGGAATGGCGGCAATCATGTTGCAGGATCCCAACGATCACGCAACAGAGCAGCAAGTGCAGGCGCTTTTGACCAAGCTGGAGGTGGACCCGGACAACGGGATTGCGGAGGTTCTGGATCGCGAGGCTATCGCCAAGCGCGGAGCCTTTCCCGATGCGGCCTTCCTTGTGGTTTTCAAGCCGGGCTACTACGCGGGCGCAGCGCTCAGTGGAAACCTGGTCACGCTGGTTCCGGGGACGCGAGGCTCGCACGGGTTTTCGCCTGAGTATCCTGAGATGCGCGCGTCGTTTTTCGCCGTGGGCGCCGGCATCGCGCACCATCGCGACCTGGGCGTGGTGGATATGCGGCAGATTGCGCCGACGGTTGCCAGGATTCTGCGTGTGCCCCTGCCGACGGCCAAGGCCTCTCCATTGCACGTGCAGCCGTAGGGCCGTTCACAGTTCGTAATTTGCTGTGGACACCGTGAGCTGCGAGATATGAGCTGCGAACTGTTTTCCTTCAGAAAATCTGGTAGCTCAAACCCACGCTGCCGCCGTATGGGTAAAGCGTCGGCGTCACGCGCCACTGCTGATATTCGAAATCGAAGCAACGCAGCGTGAAACGGCGCTTGAGCCGGTAATCCACGCCGCCGCCATAGGCGATAGCTAAGGTGCGCCCGGTTAGGAAGTTGCCGTCGCCAAAGCCGATCAGTACTTTGCCGTAGGGTGTGAGTTTGTGGAAGGTGTAAGGGGCGATGCGTGGGCCGATCAGGTAGGTGTCCTCAGCGTTGCACTCAGACTGGATCCAGCAGTATTGGTTGAAGCGCGACCAGCGGCCCTCGGCTTCAATCTGCGCCCAGCGGGTGAAGCGCGCGTCCACGTAGGCGCCTATACCATACAGGCGGTTGGGGCTGGCGGACGCGATGCCGGTACCGGCGTAGTCGGGCTGAAACATCGAACCCGTGCCGCCGGCGTCTAAATGAAATTGATTGCCCGTGGCTGCAGGCACCACTTGCGCCCGGCTTTGAACGGCTGCTGCGACAACCATAATGCAGAAAAATGGCAAAATAGATCGTTTCATGGACACAGGGCAATCCACTTCCTGTGAATCTTCGGCGGGGAGAACCAATCGACTCACGCTGCCGACCGGTTTTGGTGCGCCGCCTGCTTGCGGCGCACGGGTCCGGTTTCGGCAAACCCATTCTATTATGTCTGCGGGTTCTGCGCCGCCGCCGGTTGCTGGCCTTGCGCGGGCGGGGCGCCGCCGGTAGATTGCGCCGGGGTGGCCGGCGGAGCATTGTCAGGCGCAGCGGCTGGTTGTTCGGTGGCCGGCGATGCCGCGGGAGCGGCGGCAGGGGTCGGCGTAACGTTGGCAGTCTCGTAGCGCTGCAGCTTGTAGAAGATGGGCGTGACCTCGAACGGCATCTTGTCGCGGGCGTTCATGGGGGCATACCGTTTGGCACTGAGCATGTGCACCTTGTCGTCCCACGGATCGGTCTTCAGCCAGCTTCCCAGCGGCAGCGCTGCGGTCTGGGACAGATCGTCCCAGTTCAGCTTGGGCGACATGTGTGCCAGGTCCGCCATCCATGGCGTGCCATCGGGCCTCAGGAGCGAATCGCCCAGCTTGGGTGTGTTCAGCGCCTTCAACACCTTGGCCCGGTCCACCAACTGCGCGTAGTAGAGACCCGCGCTCGCCAGCCTGTCCTTGTACATGGAGTCCTGGAGATACTCCATGGCCCGCTTAGCAGCCGTGCCGTTGTCCACGTCCGAGTGGTTCATGTTGATTCGCTGGAAGGTTGCAGTGTCAGGAAACAGCAGACGGTCGTTAAAGGCGTAGCGCGTGTCAATGTGGTGGCCCATGGCGATATGCGCCAGCTCCATGGCAACCACGGATGCAATCGCTTCCTCGCTGGGCAAGCTGTCGACCAGTCCCTTGCTGATCAAAATCGTGTTGCCCACCGTGGTTACCTCCACGGTATCGGTCAGCAGAACGCGGCAATGGATCTGGTCGGTGAAGGCCAGGTTATTGGGCACCACCAGATTGATCACGATCTGGCCCAGCACCTTTTCCTCGTAGCCGCCCTGATCAACGGGCGCCACAAGGCCGGCTTCAACCAGGCGGTCGATCACATTGTTCTCAGCCTGGGTAATCCACATGCGCGAGGCCTGCAACGGACCCACATCCTGGGAGTCGTCGCTCTTGTCCACGGCGTCATCCACTTTCACGCTTACGTTCTCGCTGTCGCGCGTAGGCAGCTTGAGCGAGTAGCCCCAGAAGTGCGTTTGCGCCTTGAGGCCCACTGATTTGCTGGCCTCGGTGCGCTGCGTCTCCTCCACGTAGATCGCCACTGGCAGCCAGATCCCCGGCTGCACGTTCATCCGCCAGCTATCGAAGTGGAAGTAGTACTTGGCCGAATCCTCATTGGTGGGGCCGGTGTAGGTGCCGTTAAAGCGCACCACATTGCCGCCTTCGTCCTCGATCCAGATGCGCCCGTAGAAGCGGCCCATGCCCTTTACGTCCGCCTTGGGGTGCGCGTCGAAGACCCAGGTGCGCACCGATCCCAGAAACTCGCGCCGCACAAAGCTGAAGACGTAGTGCTGCTGGTCGAAGCCGGACGGGTCAATGAACATCATCTCCATGAACCCGTTGGGATTGTAGGTAAACCTCTCGAGCCCCAGTACTTTCGACAGCCCCGAAATTGTAGCAAACGAGCTCTTAAAAAAGCCGTTCTTCTTGGCTTGCTCCTTGGGCTCGTAGATTTTGTCGAAGAACCCCTTGCCGAAGTCCACGCGGCTGAGCATGTATTGGTCGTCCACCGGCACTGAGTAGAGCTTCAGGTCGGGCCGCGTGTCCTGAATGTACGTTTCCACCAGCGGTGTGCGCAGCTGGATATTCTTGATCAGCACCTTTTCCTGAGCCATGGCTCTTTGCACCAGCGCGGCCTGCTCGGCGGTGAGTTGGCGGGTCTGCTCGAACTTGGGCTGCTTCTTCGCGTGTGCGCAAACCACAGTTACGATAAGGATTAGGAAGGTTAGGGAGAGCTTCCGTAACGTCATGTCATGCTCCTAATTAAGTTCATCCCGGCCTTCCTTTCCCCCGCCGCGCATTTCTGCGCCAACGGGCGAGTAAAGGCCTCGTTGATGTTCACTATATCGCGATGCTACGCCAATTGGAACTTAATGGTGATGGTTGTTGTCAAATCCACCGGCTGGCCGTTGCGCGTGGCCGGACGGAAACGTATCTGCTGCGCTACCCTGCGGGCCTCTTCATCCAGTCCATGCCCCAGTCCGTGCACCACTCCCTGCACCACCACTTGACCGGAGGAGAGAAACGTGACGCGCAGCACCACATCGCCCTGGACGCGCAACTGCCGCGCTTCGCTCGTGTACTGCACGGGGGGTTTCGAGATCACTTCGAGGTCGGTCGAAACCGGCTGCTTGACCATCCTGGGCGCAACCGCAACCTGGGTCGGCGCAGGAATCCCGGCCGAAGCCACCTTGCCGTAGGTTCCCTGCGTGCCCGTGCCGGCTGAGCCGGGAATTCCGGCCGAGGCTACCTTGCCCACCACGCCGGAGTTGGACCCCGAATGGGTTCCGTTGCCGATTCCCGTCGAGCCCACCACTCCATGCGGCGCAATCGCAGGACCCTGCATGCCGCCATAGGGATTGCCAATGGCCGCGATGGTCGCCGGCCGCGTGGCGTTGGGATTGGGCGTTACACCAAACGTCTGCCCCAGGTGAACCGGGGCCGTGGACGGTTTGACCTGTTTGTCCTGCGCCGGCATGGCTGCCGTCAGGGCTGCCTTGGGCTGCGGAGCAACGGTCACGATCTGCGGCTTGGCCTTGATCGTGGGCAGGTTCACCTTAGCTTCCATCTCGATCGGCTTCGGTTCCGGCTTGGGCTTCGGCAGCACAATCTGGCGCTCCTGCAACTGCACCTTGGGCGGATCCGGCGGCGGAGGCATTTCGGGCGGCGGCGGTTGCTTGATCTTCACAGCTGGCGGCGGCTCGCTGGGGATGATCAGCTCCGTCATCTCGTATTGCCGCTCCATCACCTGCTTGGCCGTCATGCCCACATACACAGCCAGCGCTAGAATCGTCACGTTGATGATGGCGCTGGCGACAAATCCAGAGGGCCGGCCTTCGGGCTCGGGCAACAGACCTAAAGTCATTCGTTGAGGGGAATAGGTCATCGGCATGTTTTGAGTCCTCGCTTTTCGTCGCCGCCACGGCGCGGGCAGCCTCATCAAAGAAAGAAAAATTCAAAGCGGCAAGTGGTTCGCCGCGATCTTCCTTCTCTTTCACCGCAGTCAACTAGCGGAAAGCACTTCCGCCGGTTAGTAATATCGGCAAAAAATGGACCAGTATGCAGCTGTAGTTCCCTTTCAGTGACACCAATCACGACCGGCCCTTTGATGTCCCAATGGCCGCGCCCAGCGCTCGGACTTGCATGAAGTGGGGATTGTTCGCGGACGAGGAGTAAAAAACCATTATACGTGGATTTTCCATCCTTGTCCGGCATCCCGCATCGCGAATCGACCGCAGCACCACTGCCGTGCTCCCGGCATGTGGCGCCGAGGCCGCAACAGGCGTGGCCGCTACTCCTGCCATCCGGCAATGCGTCACTCCACTTCTTCAGATCCAAGACAACTCAAAAAGAATCGCACTTATATTATCGGCAGGATGTACGCCACCGGGATGCCAAATTAGGGCATCGGGAACGCCCCCGCAGCCATACGGTAGCGCCGTGCACATGCTCCCCGTGACCAAACTGGCCACTTGGGAAATCCGATGCCAGGCGGCTCGAATGCCGCCCGGTCGGGCACTACTCTTATAGACTCAAGGTAACCTAAAGAGTTTCTGAGAGGACAGTCCTTTTTGTGAAGATACTGGTTACGGGAGGGGTAGGGTACATCGGCGGTACTGTTGCGGGATTGTTAACCGAAACGGGACACCAAGCGGTCGTTTTTGACAACCTGAGTCACGCCCGGCGCGGCCTGTTGCCGGCGGGCGTGGAGTTCGTCGAAGGGGAGCTGGCAGACCGGCCGGCGCTCGAACGAATCTTCAAATCTGCTCAGAACGACAGCAAACCTTTTGACGGCGTGATCCACTTTGCCGCGCTCATTGAGGCCGGCGAATCCATGGAGCGCCCGGAAATTTACTTTCGCAACAACACCGCTTCCACGCTCTCGCTGCTTGAGGCGATGCTGACGTGCGGTCCACGGCGCCTGGTCTTTTCCTCCACCGCCGCCGTATACGGAGAGCCGGAATCCGTTCCCATTCAAGAAGATGCGCGTCTTTTGCCCACCAACCCCTACGGCCTGTCGAAGCTTCTGGTGGAGCAGATGTTGGCTTGGTTCAACCGCATTCATGGCCTGCGTTACGCCTCGCTGCGCTACTTCAATGTGGCCGGAGCGCCAGAGGGGAAGGATGGCGTAACCCGGGGCGAAGCGCACGAGCCGGAGTCCCATCTGATCCCATTGGTTCTCGACGTGCCTCTCGGCCGCCGGCAGTCTATCCGCGTCTACGGCAATGACTACCCCACTCCCGACGGCACCTGCATCCGCGACTATATCCACGTCTCCGACCTGGCCGACGCACACCTGCTGGCGCTCTCGGCGCTGGTCGGCGGCGAAGAAACGGCCCCCCTCATCTACAACCTTGGTAATGGGCAGGGTTTCAGCGTGAGGGAAGTTGTGGAGTCGGCTCGCCGCGTGACCGGCCATCCGATCCCGGTCGAAATCCATCCCCGCCGTCCGGGCGATCCGGCGATCCTGATTGCCAGCTCGCAGAAAGCCATGCGCGAGCTAGGCTGGAAGCCGCGCTACACCGAGCTTGATGCGATCCTGCGCACGGCCTGGGCGTGGCACCAGAAACGCTACAGCGATTAGAGAGTGAACACCTCAACGGAGATGCCCATGCGCCGCATCTATTTGCTTTCGACAGGTGGGACCATCGAGAAGGTCTACTCCGAACAGAGCGGCGTCGTGGAGAATCGTGCCGCCAAGCTGGACCGCTATCTGCGCATGCTCCGCCTTCCGGATTGCGAAATCTGCAGCATCCATCTGATGAACAAAGACAGCCTGGAGATGACCGGCGCCGATCGCGTCGAGGTCAGGGACTGTGTGGCTGAACTGCTTGCAGAAGACGCGCCCATCGTGATCTCGCACGGCACCGACACCTTGGTTGAGACCGGGCTGACCTTGGAAAAATCGTTTCCGGATCTCAAGGTTCCCATCATCCTGACCGGAGCCATGACGCCACTAGGTTTCGAGGGCAGCGACGGCCTGCAAAACCTGACCGAAAGCCTGCTTGCCGCACGGCTGCTTTCGCCGGGAGTCTTCGTGGTCATGCACGGACAGGTGTTCCCAGTGGGCCAGGTGCGCAAGGACAAAGACAAGGCCACGTTTGTGTGGAAAGACGCCGATCGAATCTCCGGCTAAAATCCAGCAACCACCCGCGCTTCCCGAAAATCCAATCTTTTGCACGGCAGCTCACCGAGCCGTGAGGTTGCTCGCCATGGCCGACTACAAGAGCGGAAGCTTTTTCCGCGCATTTCTTGACTTCTTCATCTTGTTCAGCGGCATTTCGACGGCATCGAATCTGCAGCGCACGCAAGGCCGCCCGCTGCAAACGCGTGGAATGTTCCTCTTCCGTCCGAGATGAAGGACGCCTTAAGACCAGGACCATCAGTCTTTCAGTCCCGTTCCGCTTGTTCCCTTGTTTCCTGCTGATAGAATCGAAGCTATGCCGATCACGCGCCAGCAGGCCCTCGATTACTTCCACTCCCCCGACCTGATCGGTCTGGGGTTCGAGGCCGACGCGGTGCGCCGGCGCCTGCATCCCGAGGGCGTCGTCACCTACATCATCGATCGCAACATCAACTACACCAACTTCTGCACCGAGTACTGCACCTTCTGCGCCTTCTATCGCCCGCTGCCCCGGCCCGGCAAGCCCGACCCGCGCGCGGACGAAGGCTACATCCTCGACTTCGAGAAGATCTACGAGAAGATCGCCGAGACCGTGGAGATGGGCGGCACCGGCGTGCTGATGCAGGGCGGCATTCATCCCGATCTCAAGATCGACTGGTTCGAGCGGCTCTTTCGCGGCATCAAGCAGCGCTTTCCCGAGATCTGGCTGCACTGCCTCTCGGCTTCTGAGGTGCTCGCCATCGCCGAATACTCCGAGCCTCGACCTGCGCGACACCATCGCGCGGCTGCGCGACGCAGGCCTCGACTCCATCCCCGGCGGCGGCGCCGAGATTCTCGACGACGAGGTTCGCCATCGCATCGCGCGCCTGAAGTGCGACACCGACGACTGGGTGAGCGTGCATCGCGACGGCGCACGAATTGGGCATGCGCACCACGGCGACCATGATGTTCGGCGTGGGCGAGAGCTTCGACCAGCGCATCAATCACTTTGAAGTTGTGCGCCGCCTGCAGGAAGAGACCGGCGGATTCACGGCCTTCATCCCCTGGAGCTTCCAGCCCAAGAACACGGCGCTGGGCGGACGCGGATGGGACGAAGCAACGAGCGTGGAGTATTTGAAGGTGCTCGCCATCTCGCGGCTCTATCTCGACAACATCGAGAACGTGCAGGCCAGTTGGGTCACGCAGGGATTGAAGGTTCTGGAACTCGGCCTCCACTTCGGCGGCAACGATGTGGGCTCGGTGATGCTCGAAGAAAATGTGGTCCGCGCCGCAGGCACTTCGAATTGCACCACCGAAGAAGAGCTGCGCCGCATCATCCGCGACGCAGGGTTCAAGCCCGTGCAGCGCGACACGCTCTACCGGACGATGTTTTTGAATTAAGAGCCCCTCATCAGCTGCTGGCGGAAGCATATATCTGCTCAATTAATGCTCTGGAACGATCAGGGAATTGCAATGCTGTCTTGGAATCAGTGGGTCTGTTATGTGTTACAGCGCTTGCGTCACGGAAGAAATCTTTGGTAGCACGCCCGGTGACGTCATCCAGAATTTTCCTTTCTGATGCCTTCATGCGCAACTTCTTGAATGAGATGAAATCTTCGACACCTTGAAGTTTTAGCACCTCCTTCAGCGTCTGCTCCAGGGCAGCCCGACTCATATCGACGGAAGCCTGGAAGAGGCCATAAAAATATGCCCGCGCAGCCTCCCTTATATATGCGGCAGTCTGACCGGAGGGGATTCTCGCCGAAGAGAGCTTCGAGAGGTTGACAACACGCCGAGTCATCTCACCAATCGTACGGAGAGCGCGAGTCGTCAAGACACGGTCAATCTCCGCTTCGAAGATCTCGGAATCGTTGCGAAGCAGGTGCTCAAGGGGCTGAGAATTCTCGACCCGTGAATTTGCGAAGCACATTTTCGACTTTGCCCCCGTCCGTAAACGCATCCCTTACTTCGATCAGTTCCTCCGCGATCCCCTCAAAAATAACACGAGCTTCTCGGTCAGCTGCCGAGAGCGTATTGCCCTCGCGCGTATCGAACAACTCAATTTGCCTGGTCAGCCACCCTGACAGACGCTCTTCCATCGATTCGCCTCTCTCCTTGTACACTCTACAACGCCGTGCCCTTCTTGGCGTTGTAGCTTTTATGCTACACTCAATTCGTGTTCGAGATGATCGTTTACCAGCAACTCCGGGCCAGTACCTTACAAACGTTGGTTTCGACGGCCTTCGTGACGCGAGAGGCAATCCCGATATCTGTGCGAGGCTGCGCAAGTCGAGGCGGGAAACTTTGGCGATTGCAAATCCGTCGGGGAGGGGGTCATCGAACTTCGCATCGATGTGGGCGCCGGCTACCGTGTCTATTTCGGTGATGCGCGGAACGGTCATGGTGATTTTGCTATGTGGCGGAGATAAATCAACACAACCAGCAAGATATCGAACGCGCAAAAGGATTCTGGGCGGACTGGAAACGGAGGACAATCATGAAGACATATAAGGCGGGTATTCCATATCACGAATGGGAGATTAGAAGAACTTCGATCCAGATCCCGGATTTGCTGTCGAGTATCTGAAGGTGGCTCTCGAATCGTCTCCACGATCCCAACGACCGCGGAGCAAGTCTGCTGATGCTACGCGCTCTAGCCGAAGCCTACGGCGGACTCGGCGCCGTTGCCGCGAAGGCGGGGATCAGCCGCGAATCGCTCTACCGCTCGCTTTCGCCTAAGGGCAATCCGACATTGAAAACGCTGATTGCCGTGCTCAACACCATGGGTTTGCGCCTCTCCATCGTTCCGCAGGAGAAGAAAACGCGCAAACGAACCGCGAGGAAGGCGGCGAAAGCCGCGCGCGACCGCGCCGCCTGAGCGCAAGACACCTTACGCGGGATTCAAGTGCGTGCAACGCGGCACTCTCTACCGGACGATGTTCTTAAACTGATATCTGCGGAATCAAAAACATTAAAGCCATGCCGGCCCCGCGAATTGCTACATTTGCGTTAAACTGGAGGCAGGTGGATCGGGGTTAGGCGGGGCGGAGTCCGCCGGCTTTTCCGCGCATCCATCTTTATGAGGGGGCTGCAACAACCCCGTGAATGGTTGTTTCTGGTTCTGGACGATGTGCTGAGAACGGCGCGCCGGTTCAGTTCCGCGAGAAAACGCATTCACTGCAGCCGATTAGCTTTCAACACCCCCGTCCGATATCGGACTGAAGGCGGAGTATTGTGACCCTGATTCTTGACGAATCGACAGCGCCTGCGGCGCAGGCGGGTGAAACTTGCAGCTTAGAAAACTATCTGGCTCTCCCTGATCGCTCGATGGACGGCCGTATTGCCGAGGCGCGCGCCCGGCTGGGTGCGGCCACGGTGATTCTGGGCCACCACTACCAGCGCGACGAGGTGGTGCGCTTTGCCGACTTTACCGGCGACAGCTACAAGCTGTCGAAGACGGCAGCCGCGACCGGGGCGAGATACATTGTCTTCTGCGGCGTGCACTTTATGGCCGAGAGCGCAGACATTCTGGCGCAGAATGGGCAGCAGGTGATCTTGCCCGATCTGAATGCCGGCTGCTCAATGGCCGATATGGCGGAAATTTCCCAAGTGGAAGCCTGCTGGGAGGCGCTTGAGCGCTTCGGGCTTGCGGAAGAGACCATCCCTGCGACCTACATCAATTCGACCGCAGCGATCAAGGCGTTCTGCGGCGAGCATGGCGGGCTGGTGTGCACCTCATCGAGCGCGAGGGCCGCGCTGGAGTGGGGATTTGCCCGCGGCAAGCGGATTTTGTTTCTGCCCGATCAGCATCTGGGGCGCAACACAGGGCACGCCATGGGAATTGCGCTCGAAGAGATGGTGGTCTGGGATCCGTGGGCAGTGCACATTCCGGGCGGACAGACCGCGGGCGGACAAACGAAAGAGCGGCTCGCCGAAAGCCGCATTCTGCTCTGGAAGGGTCACTGCGCGGTACATCAGCGCTTTTTGCCCTCTCATGTCGATCAGGTGCGGGCCAGGCATCCCGGCATTCAGGTGATTGTGCACCCCGAGTGCCGCTACGAAGTGTGCCAGAAGGCTGACGCGCTGGGCTCGACAGAGCAACTGATTGCATGCGTGGAGCGGGCGCCGGAGGGATCCATGTTTGCGATTGGGACGGAGATCCACTTGGTGAACCGGATGGCGCGGCGCTTTGCGGCCGAAGGCAAGAAGATCATCACTCTGGATGACACGGGCTGCCTGTGCACGACGATGTACCGCATCAGCCCCCAGCATCTGGCGTGGGCGCTCGAGAATCTTGTCGAGGGCCGCGTGGTGAACCGCGTCGAGGTGAGAGACGACGTGAAGCATTGGGCGCGCGTGGCGCTGGACCGGATGATGGAAACGGGGAATAGGCGATAGGGAATAGGGAGTAGCGGCCGGAGGCCAGACTTACACTTACTGCGCCGGGAGATTTGTTTGTTTCCTTCCTTTTACTGAAACGGTTGGTGAACGCCTACCCGGCAAGGCGCATTTTGCTTACAATAGTTCGGGTTACGGCATCCATTCCTCAATCAGATCCAGAGCGGCGCTCTGCCCGGTCCGATTACGATGCGCTTCAAACGCCTGCGAGTCTATTCGCTGCTGGTATTGCTGCTGGTCCTATGGTGCCGGCATGCGGCGGCGTATTCCCCGCTCACGCACCAGCAATTGATCGACCTCACGTGGCAGGACTCGATCGTTCCTCTGCTGCTGAGCCACTACCCGAACCTGACGCCGGCCGATCTGGACCGAGCGCGCGCTTATGCTTACGGCGGCTGCGTGATTCAGGATATGGGTTATTACCCGTTTGGCGATAGGTTCTTCTCAAACCTGACTCATTACGTTCGCAGCGGCGACTTTGTTCTCAGCCTCTTTCGCAACGCGCACAACGCCAACGAGCTCGCCTTTGCAGTGGGCGCGCTCTCGCATTACGTCGGCGATTCCTTCGGTCATTTTCAGGCGACCAATCGCGCTGTCGCACTCGAGTTTCCCAAGCTGGAAGCTCGCTACGGGAGCAATGTGAATTACGCCGAGGGCAAGCACCAGCACGTGCAGGTCGAGTTCGCCTTCGACATCGACCAGATCGCGAAGCATCGGTTGGCGCCGCTCGGCTACATGCGCCACATCGGAATCAAGGTTCCTGTCCACCAACTTGCACTGGCCTTTTACCAGACGTACGGGATTACCGAGGTTTTCGGTGTCAGGAAGGGCCGCCGCTTCAACGTCAGCGGATACAGGTTTGCCACGCGCACTTTGATTCCCCGCGTGGCTTACGCAGTCACCCTTCTGCATCGCAAACAGGAGCCGCCGGAGCCGGATACGGCCGACGCTATCGAAATCGAGAAAGAAGCCGCTGCTGCCGCCACGCTCTACAATTGGGCCGCGTATCGCCACAAAGCCGGGCTGGAGACTCACCTACTCGCGGGCCTGCTCTTCGTGCTGCCCAAATTCGGTCCGCTCGCGATGGTTGCAGTGAAAGGCCCTACCGCAACCGCCGAAGCCGATTACATGCACAGTGTCGTCTCTTCCACTACCGTGTTGCGCGAGCGGCTGGCCCTTTTCACGCCAGTCGAGGCGCGCCGGGCGCGTTCAGCCAGCGCGACGAGTTCCACTGAGACGCTGGGCCCGCTCGACCCGCGTCACCCTCTGCCCAATCGCGATCTGGACACGGGCCAAGTGATTAAGCCCGGCGGCTATTCACTTACCGACGAAACATACGCCGATCTTCTTCACCGCCTGACCCGCGACCCCAAGCAGCCGATTCCTCCTGGCATCAAGAGCGATGTTGAAGCCTACTACTCCGACCCCAACGCGCCGATCGTCACTAAGCAGAATCAAGACGAGTGGGAAAGGGTCCAGGCTGACCTGAAAATTCTGGCCGCCATGCCCACCAGTACGGAATCCGCGCCCTATCCTACGTATGGCGAGTTGGACCCTCCGTCAAAATAGGGAGGATCCTTCGGCGGATTCCGGCAAATCAAAAAGGGAGGGATCGGAACAGCGCCGGAGCGGTGTTCCAGGCTGCTCAGCCCTGCTGGCCATCGGCCTTGCCGGCTCTTGCCTGCACGGCCGGCGGGCGCGGGGCCGCTGTGGCTTGCGGGCGCAGTGGCAGTGGCTGATCTGCCGGCGCCTGATGCAGAGTGACGATGATGGCCTCAGCCGGTTTGCCTCCCATGCAACGGTAGGAGTGGGGCACGCCGGCGTCGAAGTAGACAGCGTCACCCACGCACCAGCACGGCCTCCTGGTCGCCATGCTGCAGCGCCATTCACCCGCCAGCAAATACAGAAACTCGAATCCCGTGTGCATGTGCGCCTTCGGTTCCACGTTTTCGGGCAGCGGAAGAAACTCCGCAAAGAACGGGTCCATGTGCCGGTCAGGCACCATGTAGCCAAGGCTCTCAAACGTATAGGCCGGCGGTTCCACGCCGGTTTGCGGCATGCGCACGCGGTCTTTCCTGCGGTGCACGCGGAACATTGCCACCGGCTCGTATTCAAAGAAAATATGAGAGGTCTTTGGAGAAGACCATCGCGATGCGCGCCAGGTTTCGCAGCGTGGGCACCACCCTGCCCGTTTCGAGTTGCGACAGATAGCTCGCTGAAAGCCCCGTGTGCTTGCCCAGTTCCACCAGGCCCATCGATTTCTTCAGCCGCAGGCGCCGGATGCGCTCGCCCAGCCGTTTTTCGGTAATGAACCGCTCGGCGGTGACGGAATCCGCAATGGTCTTGTGCATCTCTTCGTTTTTCCTTGGCACTGGCTCGGCCATGACTCTTCTCACCTCGCTTATCGATAGGATGCTGCGGAGAGGGATAAGTTTGTCCAGATCAACAGAGATTCTCATATGACCAAATTTGGCGTAAACTCGGGTCTCATGGAGGCATCCGAAGAGCTGAAGAAAACACGAGAACCATGGAGGAGGAATTCATGGCGCCCATGAACAACAACGGAATCGTCGATATTCGCAGCCGTCACTCGGTGGAAGAAACCGTGGCAAGGCTCAGGAGTCTCCTTGAGTCAAAGAGCGTCGCCCTGTTTGCCCTGGTCGATCACAGTGGTGAAGCGGAGAAGGTGGGCATGAAAATGCCGTCCACAAAGCTGCTCATCTTCGGCAGCCCCAAAGCCGGCACTCCGGTGATGCTCGCCGCCCCGACGACCGCAATCGATCTGCCGCTGAAGATTCTTATCTGGCAGAACGCTAACGGCGAAGTGATTGTCTCTTACAACAGCCTCGACTATCTCGAGGAGCGGCATGCGATCCCGCGTGAACTCATGCAGAACCTGGCCGCCGTCAAACGAATGGCGGAAGAGGCCGCCGAATAACGCCTTATAGCCGGCGGTCCGCGCCCAACATTTATCCTGAAGGCCGGCCGGACTGGAGTCCGGCTCTCAAGGAAGCCCATGTCCGAATAAGCCGCCAACGCCCCCGCCGCAACACCTGCTGCAACGCCCGCTCAGAGCGCGCCCGTTGCCACCATCGCCGAAATCGGCCGGCACGAGGGCCAATCCGTTACCCTCCGCGGATGGCTCTACAACCTGCGCGAGAGCGGCAAGCTGCTCTTTCCCATCTTTCGCGATGGCACCGGCTCGATCCAGGGTGTGGCGCATGTGAAGAGCGTGACGCCGGAGGTTTTCGCAGCGCTGAAAGGCCTGACCCAGGAGTCGTCGGTGATTGTCCGTGGCAAGGTGCGCGCGGACAAGCGCGCGCCGGGCGGCTATGAGCTGGATGTGGAAGACGTCGAGGTGGTGCAGCGCGTGCCTGAGTCGGACCCTTACCCGATCACGCTCAAGGAGCACGGCGTCGACTTCCTGCAGGAGAAGCGGCACTTGTGGGTGCGCAGCCCGCGCCAGTCGGCCATTCTGCGCATTCGCGCCGAGATCATGCGCGCTGCGGCGGAGTACTTCGACAGCAATGGCTTCGTTCGCACCGATCCGCCGATCCTGACGCCGGCCGCGTGCGAAGGCACATCGACGCTGTTCCCGGTGGACTACTTCGGCGATCCCGCCTACCTGACGCAGAGCGGCCAGCTCTATGTGGAAGCAACGGCGCTGGCGCTGGGCAAGGTGTATAGCTTCGGGCCCACGTTCCGCGCGGAAAAATCCAAGACGCGCCGGCACCTGACGGAGTTCTGGATGGTCGAGCCCGAGGTCGCCTACATGGACCTCGATGGATTGATGGATCTCGCGGAGAACTATCATCTCGCACATCGTGCAAAGCGTGCTGAAGAATCGTGCCGCGGAGCTGCAGATGATCGGGCGCGACACGGCAAAGCTGGCGAAGGTGGTGCCGCCGTTCCCGCGCCTGCGCTACGACGAAGCCGCAAAGATGCTGAACCAGGCGCACAAGGATGGGCATCTTGAGGCGCCGTTCGAGTATGGCAACGACTTCGGCTCGCCCGACGAAACCTGGCTGAGCTCGCAGTACGACCGGCCCGTGATGGTGCATCGCTATCCGGCGGACGTGAAGGCGTTCTACATGGAGCCCGACCCGAAAGACGCGCGCTACGCGCTCTGCGTAGATGTGCTGGCGCCCGAAGGCTACGGGGAAATTATCGGAGGGTCGCAGCGCGTGTCCAGCTACGAGCTGTTGAGCGCACGCATCGACGAGCACAAGCTGCCTCGCGAGGCGTTCGAGTGGTATCTCGATCTGCGTCGCTACGGCAGCGTGCCGCACGCGGGCTTCGGCATGGGCATCGAGCGCGTGGTGGCGTGGGTCTGCGGCCTGGACCACGTGAGAGAGACCATTCCGTTCGCGAGGACGCTGCACCGCATGTATCCGTAAGGCAGTTCGCAGTTGTCAGTGGCAAGTTCGACGGCTGCCAGACGCGCATGAGAGGCTCTCCACGCTGCCTACCCAACAGAGGATGCAGGAAGCCGTTATGATTGTGCCGAGTACGCGAGCGGCTACTGCTGCGGTTGGAATATCATGGCCCCCGTTGTTTTCATCTCGGCTGGCGAGGCAAGCGGCGAGCAGTACGGGGCGCTGCTAGCGGTCGAGCTGCGCCGGCAACCGGGCGCAGCCGGGCTTGCGCCGCTGCTCTTCGGCATGGGCGGCCCGCGCATGGCCGCAGCCGGAGTGGAATGCGTCGTCCGCTCTGAAGACATGGCGGTGATGGGCTTCACTGAGGTGGTGCATCATCTGCCGCGCATCTACCGCGAGTACCAAAAGCTCAAGCGGGCCATCCGCGAGCGGCGGCCCGATGTGGCCGTGCTGATTGACTTCCCCGAGATCCATTTCCGGCTGGCCCGGGAGTTCCATCGTCTGGACGTTCCGGTGATTTACTTCGTGAGCCCGCAGCTATGGGCCTGGAAGCAGCATCGCATCCGGCTGGTGCGCAAGTATGTGCGCCGCATGCTGGTCATCTTTCCCTTCGAGGAGCCGTTCTACCGGGAGCGAGGCGTCGAGGCGGAGTTTGTGGGCCATCCGCTGGCGGAATTGCCGTTACCCATGATCGGCCGCGAGCAGTTTGCGGCCCAGAACCGGCTGGACCCCTCGAAAACCTGGATTGGGCTGTTGCCGGGCAGCCGGCTGCCCGAGATCGAAGAGCATTTGCCCCAGATGCTGGAGGCGGCGTGGACATTGTCGGCGCCTGGGCCGTCGGCAAGCCCGTCGGAGAATTACGAGTTTGTCGTTCCCCTGGCTTCCACTTTGAGCGCGCGGCAGCAGGCGGCTGTGTTGCGGCTTGCTGAAATCCATGGCGGCGGGCTTCCCGTCCGCCTGGTCAACGACGCCAAGGCCACGCTCAAGCACGCGCGCGCCTCGGTGGTAGCCAGTGGAACCGCGACAGTAGAGGCGGCGCTGATCGGCAACCCTTTTGTGGTGGTCTACCGCGTCTCGCCGGTGACGTATGCTATTGCCAAGCGCCTAGTGAAGGTGCCGCACGTGGCCATGGCGAACCTGATTGCCGGCAAGCGTGTGGTTCCCGAATTGATTCAGCGTGACTTCACGCCGGCAAATATCGTCCAACAGCTTAAACGGCTGCTACCGGATGGGCCGGATCGAGAGTCCATGACAATGGAGCTGGAGGCCATTCGGGAGGCGTTGCGCGTGCATCCGGCCAACGGCAAGGCCGAAGGGATGGGCGCAATTGAACGTGTAGCTGCCCTCGTCCAAAAAGAACTTGAAGCGGTTTGCCCGGCGGCCATCGAGGCCGCACAACCCTGATGCCTGAAATCGGATGACAGACTCTGGGATTCCCCAACAACCGGCAACTGATCCACCGACGGCGGCAAGAAAATGAGCATGGAAATGTTAAGCAGATACTTGAAAGTCTTCGAACTTCATCGCCGGCGGCTTGCAGGCCGCTGCGCGCTGGTCCTGCTGGCGGCAGCCATGGCAGCGGTTCCCGCAGCCGCGCAGCGGGAGCGCTCGGCGCTCAACATCACCGGCTACGTGATCAACGCTGAGCTGGATACAGCGACGCACCACCTCGCGGCTACGGCGGTAGTGAGCTTTACCGCGCCCGCAAACCTCGATGTGGTGAGCTTTGGCTTCCACCCGGCGCTGAAGGTCACCAAAATCACGGATGAAAGCGGAAAAGTGCTCGACGGGGAGCGTACGGCGGACGGCTCCATTCGCGTGACCCCGTCAACGCCCTTCGCGGCCGGCCAAACCGAGCACTGGACCTTCGTCTACGACGGCACGATCACCGGCAACGAAGACGGACCGGTAGAGGGACTGAAGCTGGCGGCCATCCAGGAGCCCATCAGTTACCTCCTGTATCCAGCGCGCTGGTTCCCCATGACCGGCTACATGACCGACCGCTTCACGGCAGAAATGCACATCACCGTGCCGCAGGGGATGAGGGTGTTTTCGAGCGGCAGCGCGGGGGCCGTGAAACACGTGACGCTTGCCACTGGAAAGCCCGGCGACGAGTATGACTTCAAATGGGCCAAGCCGGGATTTCCGGGAACCGTAATTGCGGGGCGCTTTGCCGATCCCGTCTCGGTTGGCCCCGGCAATGTGAAGGTGTACGTGACCATCGGCCACCAGGCGTCGGCTAACAAACTGGCGCAGACGGCAAGCAAAGAGTTTGACTTCTTTACCGATAGCTTTGGCGAGCCGGAGAGCGAGCGCCTGAACGTTGTGGAGCTGCCGGACGACACCTTACCGGCGGTTTACGCGCCGGAACTGGCGGCGATCCTGGGCTCACGGGTGGGCGACAAATCGGGCATCCGCCTGCTGGCCAATACCATTGCCCACCAGTGGTGGGGATGCGAGGTCAGCCCGAAGACGCTCAACGACGCATGGATCACCAACGGCATGTCCCGCTACGGCGAGCTGATGTATGTCGAGGACGACAGCGGCAAGAGCGCCCTGCGTGCGGCTCTTGAAGACGTGGCCGCGGGAGCGCTGGCCTACGACACCACTCCGCTCTCGAGCGTCGGCCGGCAGGATCCGTTCTCGCCCCAGTTCCAATCGATGACCCTGGAAAAGGGCGCCATGATCTTCCACATGCTCCGGTGGGAGGTCGGCGATAAGGATTTTCTCGCCATCCTGAAGGGCGTGCTCAGCCAGTACACCGACAAATCTCTCCGCACAGAGGATCTTGAGAAAGTGGCCGAAGAGCAGACCCAGCAGCAGTTGACGCCCTTCTTTGCCCAATGGATCGACGGCACCGGGGCGCCGACCTTCACCGACAAATACGCCGTCTACCGGCTGGGCAACAACAAGGGCTTTCGCACCATCGGCGAGATCAACCAGGATCTCGATCTCTTCCGCATGCCGGTGGAGCTGCGCATTGAGACCGACGGCAAGACGGTGAACCAGAGGATCGAAGTGGTGGGCACCGATACGCAGTATGTCGTGGACACCTTCGGCCGGCCGCGCCGCATCAGCATCGATCCCGGCGACTGGGTTCTGAAAACCACTCCCGACCTGCAGGTGCGCATCTCCATCCTGAAGGGTCAGCAACTGGTGGCGCAGGGCGACCTGACGGGGGCGCTGACCGAGTATAAGAAGGCGCTCAATGCCAACCCGCAAAGCTCGCTCGCCAGCTATCGCATTGGCGAGTTGCTGTTTACGCAGCGCAACTACCAGGCCAGCGTGAACGCCTTCCGCGATGCGCTGCGCGGCGACGACGAACCGGCATGGACCGAAGTCTGGAGCCATATCGCCATCGGCAAAATCTTCGACCTCACCGGACAGCGCGACCGCGCCGTGAACGAGTACCGGCTGGCTGTGCAAACCAACGACAACACCCAGGGAGCAGTGAACGAGGCGCGCCTGTACCTGCAAAAGCCCTACAAGCAGCCCGAAAGCAATTGAAAACACAGGGATAGAACAGCAGGGTCTGTAGCGCCGGTCTCCAGACCGGCTGTACTGGCGGCGTCCACGCCGCCAGATTCACATCTCGACACCTTCTACCGATCAAAGCGCAAACAGCAACGGCCAGCCCGAAGGCTGGCCGTTTTTCTCCAACGGAAAGACTACTTTTGGGCCCTCGGCTTCCCCAGGGAAAGAACCTGCAGGTCCACCTGGGCAAGGCCGGCCAAGGTCATTCCGAGCTTCCTGGCCGCGCCGTAGGAGAGGTCGATGACGCGCCCCTCTTCAATCAGATCGCCGCGATCGGTAATGCGAACCACCACGGATCGGTGATTGGACTGGTTGACGACCCGCACGATGGAGCCGAACGGAAGGGTCGGGTGACAGGCTGTCATGGCAAACATGTTGAAGATCTCGCCGCTGGCGGTTTTGCGTCCGTTAAAGACGCTGCCGTACCAGGAGGCGATGCCATGGACCTTGTTGTTCCACTGCCTGGCTTCGGCAGTGGGGCCGCTCTGGGGAACCGCCGGTTCCTCATCGGCAAGCGAGTCCGGCGTGGCGCTCGCTGCAAGTGAGGTTGCAGCAGGGTTGAGGGCTGGTCTGGGAAGACCCGCATCCGCTTGCACTGTTCGCGTGGAGAAGAGCACCACCAGCGCGACCAGAGCAACGGCAGAGACTCCCGCAACGAAGTAAATCCATAGCGGAGCTCGTCGTCTTAAGTTGCGTGTTTTCCGGTTTATAGCCATCCGCCCATTTTACTAAACCGGCAGGCCAAGCCTAACCATTGTCAAGATGGCGAATGGGGATTCCTGTTGAAAAAGCCCTGAGGCTGGGGCGTTTCACGTTAAGTTGTTCATCTCGTGCAGGTTACGTACTGCACCAAATGCAGCGTATTTTCCCGTTTTGGGTCAGTACAAAATCAGGAATAAACAGGGAGCTTGGTTACAGTTGCGTATGTTATTGAAAATTAAATTACTTATAGAAAAGATAGAGGGAACCGATGGGCAGAATCAGCGCCGGTCAAAATCTGCGGCGTTTTCGCTCAAATGCCTGCCGGCGTTTGAACTGAACGTCTCTTGCAGATTAATTCCCGCTTCCTGCTAGCGTGAGACCAGGGTCTCAAGTGAGCTCTTCCCCCAAATGGGAAGATTCATTTGAGGCTCTTTGTCATTTTGGCCGAGCGAATTCGGCCGTACGAGGGGGCATCGATGCAATTGAGCGCAGCAGGGTTGGAGTTGATCAAGAGGTCGGAGGGATTCCGCGGCCGCCTGTATACCGATGTGGCCGGGCTTCCGACCATTGGCTATGGGCACCGGGTTACTCCGCTGGAGTCGTTTCCCGGCGGCATTGATGAGCAGCAAGCGGCCGCGATGCTGGCAGGCGACGTTCTTGAGGCGGAGCGGGTGGTCGGGCGGCTGGCGCGGGTGCCTCTCACCCAGGGGCAGTTCGACGCGCTGGTGGATTTCTGCTTCAACCTGGGCGCGGGACGGTTGGCGGGGTCGAGCTTGCTATCGGATCTGAACGCCGGGAAATATGCCGCCGCCGGCGAGCAGTTGCTCAGTTGGGACCATGCCGGCGGAGCGGTGAATGCGGGATTGAAGGCACGTCGCGAAGCTGATTTTCAGCTTTGGAATGGCGGCCAGGCCGCGGTATAGGCGCCCACCCCTCATGCTTTTTTTTTGAGAAAATGGCTGCGAAACTGTGAGCTTCGCTAACCTTTTGTTAATCAATCCGTTAGGTAATAGTGAAAGCGCGGGCTCACAGAACTTGAGAAACTGTGATTTTGTGGGCATCAGCCCTAACTTGCTCATTTCATTTATCTTTAACTTTCTTCGAGCCGGAGCGCCCCGTCTCCTTTTTTGGCGTTTTTCCTGTTTTTTACCGCTCAAACGCGTTGAAGTTCCTCTATTTCTCCGCTTTCTTAACGGCTTGCGTCTCCTCGACGATTTCCAGCCGCTCACCGGGCTTAAGGTAGCCTTTGCGGCGAAACCAGTCTTCCATCGCATTCTGAAGTCGTTCGAGGGGAACGCGATGCCCTGCTTCGAGCAGCCCGTCGCCGAGGGGGAACGTATCGTCGAAGACCGCGTCGTTGGTAAAGTCGCGCATGGCGAAGCTGTCAATGTGGCGGATGGGGCAGGCGTGGCGCTCGCCCGCAGGATCAATGCGCTGGATGGAGAGGCGGCGGGCGTACATGGTTTCACTGTAATAGCCGCTGCCGGCGCTTCGCACAAGAATTCGCGCTGAGGGCTGCTTGCGCGGAAAAGCCGCGCATCATACGTTAGACAGGACAGCGGTAGACAGGACAGCGGTAGACAGGACAGGCCGTGCGGATCTTCGTTGCCGCGCCAGGAGCTTCACCGTGCGACGGCCGCTTCGCCGGAGGATTTGAACATGAGGCTTCTTCTCCATTGGATACTGAGCGCGATCGCGCTGCTCATCGTTTCCCATCTTGTGCCTGGATTTCATGTGGCGGGCCTGGTTCCGGCCCTGATTGCCGCGCTGGTCATCGGGCTGCTGAACGCCACGGTGGGGCTCTTCTTGAAGATCATTACCTTCCCGATCAGTATCCTCACGCTGGGGATCTTCCTGCTGGTCATCAACGGCATCATGATCCTCGTGGCGGCAAGCGTTGTCCCCGGGTTTCATGTGTACGGGTTTGCACCGGCCTTCTGGGGCGCGGTAGTGCTGGCGCTGCTGGGCATGCTGATCCGGGCGGTGGTGAAGGACGTCTAAGGGTGACCAAACCGCCCACCCGCTCGAGTGGAAGTGGCGGGACTGGTCGTCATGGCGGCAAGAGAGCTTGCCGACCGATTTGCCTTCAGCTTGGGAGCACAAAAAAGCCCGCCTGCCGAAGCAGACGGGCCTTTTGTCGACAAACTTCCGGGTTTACCGGTGTCCTCCGCCGCCATGGCCGCCGCCACCACCACCGTGGAAACCACCACCGCCACCGCCATGGAAGCCTCCGCCGCCACCGCCATGGAAACCGCCGCCGCCACCGCCATGGAAACCGCCGCCGCCACCGCGTGCCGCGCCACTAAATCCGCGCGCTACGCCACCCCCGGCATATCCGCGCGCGCCGCCTGCGTAACCATGTGCGCCGCCGGCATAGCCACGTGCGCCGTATCCACCGCGGCCGTACCCACCGCGACCGTAGCCGTATCCACCGCGACCGTAGCCGTATCTGCCGCGACCGTAGCCATAGCCCCATCCATACCACGGGCCGACGCCGATAAAGGCGCCGCCGTAAAACCAGTCAGGACCGTAATAGCCATAAGGGGCGCAGGCATACGGGTAATAGGCGTAGTAGCCCCACTCGCAATCCGGGGGACCGTAATAGCCGTAATCATAAGGAGCGGCTACCGCTGGGCCGACGCCGATTCCTACCCCGACCTGGGCATTCGCCATGACAGCGAACGGCAGAACCATAAGCATTGCCAACATTGTTAAGCGGACTGTTCTCATACCGCCCTCCTTGTGCTGCCCGTCCTGCCTTGCCCGGACTGGGACCCGGAGTCGCCTTCGGTTCTCAGCACCTGCCGGCCTCTCATTTCTTCTGACCGGCTTGCAATTATTTAAACAGCATTTTCGCTGTTTTGTTGCGGTCTGATCCATCACTGCGTTCAAAAGAGCAACAAGCCTCTGCATCTCCTTGATTTTGCGGGAACTCGGTGAAAGAGTTATTACAAGTCCATGAGACGCTTACAGAAGGAAAATGGCGATTGGCGATCTGGTCGATGATGCCTCAGCCGCCGAATGAAGTGACGGGGCCAGAAATCGCGGATCTCTTCCGCAAGGCGATCCGGCGCGAGGTGAAGATCGTGGCCCTGGGCGAATCGTGGAAGAGCGTTTATGCCGGCGACGTGCGCTTCCGCATCGGCAATTACACGGTTGTGATTTTCAACGACTGCAATGAGCTAGATTATGTCGACTCGGCTGCCGCTCCCGACGGTCGCGAAGGCGACTTTGATGATTGGTGGGAGTCACACACCGAGCCGGTGACGCTTTTGACGCCGCAGGAATACCAAGCCCTTGAGAATCTGCTGGAAAGCGCGCCGATGGAGATGATAGCCGGTAGCCAGTAGCCAGCGGCATGTGTGGTGAACCCGAAGTTCGTAGCATAAGTCGAAGGGCCTAGATGCAGGTCCTTCGACTGCGTTTGGCCGTAAGAACGGCCAGAACTCGCTCCGTCGAAAGTCATTTCGGTTGAGGTCTGCCGCCCCTTTGGTCATCTACCCAGGACTGCACTTCGCTTGTCCCCGGCTATTGCTCCCTCCGGGAGCAGGACGGCAGCGAATCAGCAAAGGTAGATTTCATCAGATCTAAAGGTGATTTTCATCAGCTTTTGGGGGACCACGGCCCATGGGAACTCAGGATGACAGCCTATTTATTAAGCGAACTCTGAAACAGGATACTGGTAGCCAGTAGCCTTGCAGCCAGTGGCGAGTTGATCTCCGATCTTTGCTCTCTGATCTCTGACTACTATTTCTGCTACCCTGATCCTTCACCATCATGTTTGCCACTTCGCAGCACGCACACTTTATCGGTATCGGCGGCATCGGCATGAGCGGCATCGCTGAGATTCTGCTCAATCTGGGCATGAAGGTCTCCGGCTCCGATCTCAAGCGCGGGCCGGTGACCGACCGGCTGGCGCAACTGGGCGCGACTGTGTATGAAGGGCACGACGCGGCCAACGTCGCCGGCGCAACGGTGGTGGTGACCAGCTCGGCAGTCAGCGCGATCAATCCCGAGGTGCAGGAAGCGCACGCGCGCAAGATTCCCGTGATTCAGCGCGCGGAGATGCTGGCCGAGCTGATGCGTCTTAAGTACGGCATCGCCATCGCCGGCATGCACGGCAAAACCACCACCACGTCGATGGTAGCCTCGGTTCTTTCGGCGGGCGGCCTCGATCCAACGGTCGTTGTCGGCGGCCGCGTGGACGCGCTCGGCTCCAATGCGTGGCTGGGAACGACGCAGTATCTCGTGGCCGAGGCCGACGAGAGCGACCGCTCCTTCCTCAAGCTTTCGCCGATCCTGGCTGTGGTCACCAATCTCGACCGCGAGCACATGGATTGCTACCACGATATGGCCGACGTGGAGAGCACCTTCGTGGATTTCATGGACCGCGTGCCGTTTTACGGAGCGGTGACGGCCTGCGTGGATAATGCGCTGGTGAAAAAGATTCTGCCGCGCGCACGCCGCCGCATCTTCACCTACGGCGTCGCCGCGGAGGCCGATTTCCGGCTGGAACTGCTTGGGCTGGAGCAAGGAGCGTCAGGACGGGCGGCGGGGCAGGGAGGTTGTTTTTCGCGCTTCCAGGTGCACACGGCCACGGGACCACTGGGGCCGTTCGAGCTGCATGTTCCCGGCTGCCACAACGTGCTCAACGCAACGGCGGCTGTGGCCATTGCGCGACAGCTTGAAGTCGCGCCGGAAAAGATTGCCGAGGGCCTCAACCATTTTCGCGGCGTCGACCGGCGCTTCCAGCAGTGCGGGCAGGCGCGTGGCGTCACGGTTGTCGACGATTACGGCCACCACCCTACCGAGATTCGCGCCACGCTCGCCGCTGCGCGCGCCTGCTCGCCCGCCAGGATTCACGTGGTCTTCCAGCCCCACCGGTACTCGCGCACAGCAGACCTTTTGGACGAGTTCTCAGGCGCGTTCGCCGATGCCGACAACGTCGTCGTGCTGCCCATCTACGCGGCCAGCGAGGAACCGATTCCCGGCGTGACGGCCGAACGGCTCGCAATGCGCATTCTAGGGCCGCACGTCGAGTTCGCGCCAGACTTCGCCGCCGCAGTAGCCGCTGTGGCCGCCCAGGCCCGCGAAGGCGACCTGATTCTCACGCTCGGCGCCGGCAGCGTGGGCCAACTAGCGCCGCAGATTCTGGCCGCGCTGGAAGGCGCATCGTTGACGCATAAAGCAAAGCGGCGCTGACCGAGTGAATTTCCTCGCGCAAACCAGGGCATTTTGCTGCGATATGGTGTACAAGAAAGCATCGGTCCTGAGGGAAGGAGAACTGCCGCTGAGAAAGCCGTATCAGCGATTCAAGAGGAAGAAGGTTGAAGTGAAAGAGTCCACCAAGGGGAAACGGCAGAATCGTTGGCGCTCCCGGTAGCTGAGAGAGCATTCGTGGAGTCAAGCACGGAATTCAATGGTCATGTTCCGGCGTAGGCCTCGACGTCGCGCTCGATCGTTTTCTTCAGTTCCAGGCGGGCCTTCGAGAGGTCGTGCATCTGCTGAAGGTTCAGCCAAAACTCCGGGCTATTGCCGAAGAAGCGGGCCAGCCGCAGAGCGGTATCCGGCGTAATCGCACGCTTGCCGTGGATGATGTCGCCGATGCGCGTCGCGGGCACGCGGATTTTGAGAGCCAGAGCATTCTGCGTGATGCCGAGGGGGATCAGGAACTCCTCACGCAACATCTCGCCGGGATGCGTGCTGACCCTTTGAAGATTCCATCCGGAGGCCGGTCTATTGATAGCCATACATTGCCACTCCATTGGCGGTGCTTCTAGTGGTAATCCACGATCTCAACCTCGTGCGCCCCGTCAACCCTCCACACGAAGCAGGTGCGGTATCGATCGTTGATTCGGATGCTGTGTTGGCCGATACGATCTCCCTTCAAAGCCTCCAGCCGATTGCCCGGAGGAACGCGCAAATCGCTCAGGTTGGTAGCCGCCTCAATCTGGTCCAGCTTGCGGCGAGCAACGGTCTGAATCGCGGCCCAGCGCTTATTGGAACCCGTTTCGTAGAGCTCCCTGGTATCGGCGTCCTTGAAGCTCCGAATCATTCTTAACCAGAGTATAATGAATTGCGTGATATGTAAAGCGTTATAGAGGCGCTGATCCCCGACCCCGCTCTCTGATTTCTGTTTTTCACCCCGTAACGGCGCGGGTTCCCCCCATTATCCTCACTGAAAACAGCCGCACGACCCCGGGCTATAGTGAAAGCTGGCGACTCTCACGACCGTGCTCAGGCGTGACGAATCAAGGGAACACCACAAACCGGCCCCTGTTGTGGGATGACGATCCGCCGGCGGCGATCCGCGCCCGGCGCATGCAGACCACTGCAGAGGGGGCACGCCGTGCGGGACGAACGCTGCCCGGCATGCCGCTGGAGTTCGACGATCCAGACGGCGACGGTGTTCTGCGCCCCACTGCGAATCGCTTTGGAACACCGAAAAGACCGTGGTGGCGGCCGGCCAGCACTACGGGGCGCGTGTTTCTCGCGCTCGGCGCGCTCATCGTGCTCAGCGGGCTGACGACCGCCGGCCTCCTTCTCAAGCACTACCTCGAGCGCGACGCGCGCTTCCGCATTGCCGGGACCGGCAATATTCAAACCACCGAACTGACCGAAGTGACGCGCGCCCAGATCCTGCCCGTCTTCGGCGAAGAAATTGGGCGCAACATCTTTTATGTTCCTTTGAGCGAGAGACGCAGGCAACTGGAGCAGATTCCCTGGATCGAGCGGGCCACGGTGATGCGGCTCTTGCCGGACCGGATTCGCATCGCAATCGTGGAGCGCAAGCCGGTGGCGTTTACGCGCACCGGCCAGCAGATAGGGCTGGTGGATGCGAATGGCGTTTTGCTCACCATGGCGGCGAAGACAATGGCTGAGCGCAATTACTCGTTTCCGGTGCTGACGGGGATCGATGCCGGCGACCCGGCGGAGGCGCGCAAGGCGCGCATGGCTGTGTACCTGCGGCTTATGGCGGAATTGGACGCCGACGGCAAGCACCACTCCGAGCAGATTTCCGAGATCGATCTGACCGATCCCGAAGACGCGCGCGTGCTGATGCCGGAGCAGGGCGGCGACATTCTGGCGCACTTTGGCGAAGATCGTTTCCTTGAGCGTTACGAGCGCTACCAGGCGCACATCGCGGAGTGGCGCCAGCAGTATCCGCATCTTGCGTCGGTGGATCTGCGCTACGAGCAGCAGGTGGTGCTGCAGATGGCGTCGGGCAAGGAGACTGCGGATACGAGTGCGGGCGCGTACGGGGACACTGCGGCGGCAACCACGCCGGGGCTTGTGGCAGTGAAGCCCGCAGCGAGCGCGGCGGCGGCAACAAAGAAGAACAAGCCGGCGCAGACGAAGAAACAAGCGACAGTTCCGCCGAGGCATGCAGCCGCGCTGAATATGGGAAAGCGGAGTCCCGCCTCCACAACCCGACCGGTCGCAGCCGGCGCGCAGGGCGGGTGAACACGATGGGACAGAAGCAGGACAATGCGATTGTGGTGCTCGACATCGGCAGCGCGTATACGCGCGTTCTGGCCGCCGATGTGAACGAGCAGGTGTTGCGCTATCGCGGCCACGGCATCGTGGAATCGGCGGGCATGCGCAAGGGCCTCATCGCGGAGTTGGGCCCTGCGGCAAAAGCCGTGCGCGTGGCCAGCGAGCAGGCCGAACGCGTGGCGCGCATCAATATCGAGGAGTGCGTGGTGGGCGTGGGCGGGCCGCACATTCGCGGCTTGAACACGCGTGGCGGAATCCAGCTTGGCCGGGGAATGCGCGAGATTACACACGAAGATGTGCGCGCCGCCGTGGATCGCGCGCGCGCCATCGAGCGGCCTGCAGATCGCGAGATTCTGCACCTGCTGCCGCGCCAGTTCACTCTCGACGAACAGGCCGGCATCTTCGATCCTGTGGGCATGGTGGGCGCGCGGCTTGAAGTGGATCTGCACATCGCCACATGCGGCGGCAGCGCGCTACAAAGCACGGTCACCTGCGCCAACCGCGCCGGGCTTGAGGTTTCAGAGGCGGTGCTGGAGCCGCTTGCTTCCGCCGAGTGCACGCTTTCGGCCGACGAGCGCGAGCTGGGCGTCTGCCTGCTCGACATCGGCGCCCACTCCAGCGATCTGGCGGTTTTTTTCGAGGGCGCGGTTGCGTACACCGCGTCGGTTCCCATCGGCGGAGCGCACTTTACCAACGACCTCGCCATCGGCTTGCAGTTGCCGGTTGCGCAGGCCGAGGAACTCAAGCGCCAGTATGGCAGTGCCGTGGTGACCGCGGTTCCGCAGTTGGCCGAGATCGAAATCGTCAACGCGCAGGGCGCCGCGGCCACCTTGCCGCTGCGCACCATGGCGGAGATTCTTGAGCCGCGCGCGAGCGAGCTGCTGCATTACGTGAAAGAAAGCCTGCGCTATGGTGGCGTGGTGGATGCGCTGGGCGCAGGTTGCGTGCTTACCGGCGGCGGCGCCATGCTGCCCGGCATGCTGGACGTGACCGAGAGCCAGTTGCGCGTACCGGCGCGTACGGGTTTTCCCGTGCGCCTGTCGCACATGCCGTCGGAACTTTACCACCCGGCCTACGCCGTAGCCATTGGAATGATCCTTTACGCACATCGAACCAGAATGACGCGGGCCGCGGAGGACACAAGTTTGCGCGCCAAATTGCGCGCCATGTTTGCCGCCAGTTTTTGAAAGACAGGGAATAGGGAACAGGGAGTAGAGCAGGACACCACAGTCCAGGAGAAAATGGTCCAGATGGAACAGCATACTAGTGAAGCCGGAGAGATGCGAATTCAATATCACGACGAGCCCGTGCGCGGCGCCCGTATCAAGGTCATCGGCGTGGGCGGCGGCGGCGGCAATGCCGTCAACCGCATGATCCAGGCCCGCATGGAAGGCGTGGAGTTTATCACCGCCAATACTGACGTGCAGGCGCTCAAGCTTTCGCAGGCGCCCGTCAAGCTGCAACTTGGCGTGCGCCTCACCTCGGGGCTGGGCGCGGGCTCCAATCCCGACGTCGGCCGCCGCGCCGCGCTGGAGGACTCGGAAAAAATCATCGAGGCGCTGGAGGGCGCGGACATGGTGTTTGTCACCGCTGGACTGGGCGGCGGCACAGGCACCGGCGCCGCGCCGGTCATCGCTTCGCTGGCCAGCGAGATGGGCATCCTCACTGTCGCCGTCATCACGCGGCCGTTTGCCTTCGAGGGCAAGCGCCGCCTGATGCAGGCCGAGCGCGGGCTCAAGGAGCTGCTCGAAAGCGTCGACACCATGATCGTGATCCCCAACGAAAAGCTGCTGGCCGTAGCCAAGGACGCGGGATTCTTCGAGAGCTTCCGCATCGCCGACGATGTGCTGCGCCAGGGCGTGCAAGGCATCAGCGACATCATCACCATCCCCGGCATCATCAACCGCGACTTTGCCGACGTGAAGACGACCATGGCGGGCATGGGCCACGCGGTGATGGGCACGGCGGTACGCTCCGGGGCCAATCGCGCTGTGGAAGCGGCGCAGGCAGCCATGGCTTCGCCACTGCTCGATGCCGGAGCTATCGACGGCGCGCGCGGCATCTTAATCAACATCACCGGGTCGAGCACGCTCAAGCTCTCCGAGGTGAACGAGGCGTCGTCGCTCATCCAGTCGGCGGCGCACGAAGACGCCAACATCATCTTCGGCGCCGTGCTGGACGAGAAGATGGGCGATGAGATGAAAGTCACCGTGATCGCCACCGGCTTTCGCGACCAGATGCCGGAGCGGCGCGCGCGCATGTTGAACGTAGAAGAAGCGCCGGTGGTCTCGGTGCCGGTGGTAGCGCCGGACAATTGGATGCGCGAAAAGGATCCGGAGCCCGAGCCCACTCCAAAGCCTGCGCGATTCATGAGCGAGGACGAAGACACAGCGGAGAGCGCGGACGACACGTTCTTCTTTGCCGCGGCTGCGCCCTGCGTGGCTACCAAGGTGAGCGTGGCTGCGCCGTTGACTAAGACTGTCGCAGACTATGCGAAGGAATCTAGTTTGCCGGAGCGTGCGCTCGCGCCGTGGGAGCAGCGGCTCGAAGCGATGGAGGGAGAATCGCAATACGCGTCACAGCCCAGGGACTACGCCGGGGATTTCAATGAGGTTCCAGGCGGCCGACCGGAGCCGGCGGAGCCCGGCGCGCAGCCTGAGCCGGCGCTATTTCCTGAATCCGGCGGAGAGCCCGAGCGCGATCTCGATGTTCCCACATTTCTGCGCCGGTTGAAGTTTTAAGGGCTGAAACGGCCTGCCTGGGAAGAAAGGAAGGATTCCAAAATGGGAGAAAACACGGTATAGTAGGCAAAAAGGCATCCAAAGTAATATCCGGAACGTCTGAATTTGTGGCGGGGTTCTGTTTTTCCGGGTTAAATTTATTGTAGAATTCGCCGGATGGGCGTCCGGATTCTCGATGGAGCGGCCGCCCCGCAAGAAAACGGCGGAAACGTAAATGGCCGCGCCTGCGGGACTTGAGGAAGCAGGGCACGGCATTGGCAGCAAGTGCGTCGCCAGATGAGGGGACGCGCGGCACGTAATCCAAAAGTTGAGAGGATGTTGCCGGATGAATCTGTCCCGCGTTTGCGCCATTGGATTGGCTTTGTTTGTTCTTGCCGCGGGCGCGGTTCGCGTGGCGGCCCTGGACGCGCCGCAGCATGTACTGCATCATTCCAAAGCGCAGCCGCAGCGGCATCTGTGGGAATCGCATCGCACCACCACTACGCATCACGCAGCGGCGCGCACGGCCAAACCGGCAGCGAAGCCGGCGGCCACACAGACGAGCGCTGCTCATGCAGCGACCTCTCACCTTTCCAGTGCACACGCTGTGACCGCTCACTCATCCACGGCTCACAGCGCAACTGCCACGCACGCTGCTTCGGTTCACGTCACAACCGGGCACAGTTCCGCGTCCCGCGTGCCGGCGAAAACGGCCACTGCCAGACGGATCACGACGAGCGCGGCAACGGCGCGTGTGCGCCGGGTTTCCGTCACTCGCCACCACCGCTATTACGAGCGGTTTACGGCCAGCTCTTTTGTCGAAGGCGAGATCGGCGAGGGCGATTTAATCGCCGGTGAGGACCCGATCGTGCGTCAGGCCGCGATCGACGCCCTGGGAGACATGAACGGCACCGCCGTCGTGATCGATCCTTCAAACGGACGCATCTTGGCCATGGTGAACCAGAAGCTGGCGCTCTCGCCAGGCGCTGAGCCCTGCTCCACCATCAAGCTCACGGTTGCGTTGGCTGCGCTATCTGAAGGGCTGGTCACGCGCGACACGATGGTCAAGCTCGACGGCTTCCGCATGAACATGACCCAGGCGCTGGCCAAGAGCAACAACCTCTACTTTGAAGAGCTGGGCCGCGAGCTGGGCTTTGAACGCGTGCGTCACTACGCCACGCAGTTCGGCCTGGGTGAGCTCGCCGGTTACCACATCGATGGCGAACAACTCGGCGAATATCCCGATCAGCCCATCCCTGACTCGGAAGGCGGCGTGGCTCGCATGTGCAGCTTCGGCCAGGGAGTTTCCCTTACTCCTTTGCAACTGGGCGCATTTGTGGCCGCCATCGCAAACGGCGGAACGCTCTACTACCTGCAACATCCCACCACGCCTGAACAAGTGGCCGCGTTCCAGCCTAAGGTGAAGCGCACGCTCGACATCGCCAAATACGTTCCCGACCTCGAAGACGGCATGGCCGGCGCTGTAGAGTACGGAACCGCGCGACGGCTGCGCGCCAACTTCAATGAGCTGCCGGTCTTTGGCAAGACCGGAACCTGCTCAGACAACGGGACGCGTTTCGGCTGGTTTGCCTCCTATTCCGATTCGCCGCAGGGCAGCCTGGTGACAGTATTCTTCCTCGAGGGCGGCAGACCTACCTTCGGCCCGCGCGCCGCCGAGCTTACCGGCGAGCTCTACAAGAATTTGTGGGAGCACGATTACTTCGCGACGAAGAACCAGGAAGCCCAGACCGCGCCCGGGGTTGCGCCCACGGCTGTAACCCCGGCGCCCGAGAAGCCCACTCCGGCGGACCAGTAACAGCGCAATTTTCTGGGTAATCGAAGAGCAAACGACCGCCCGCGGGCGGCCTTTTTTGCGCGCGGCTCCCGCGATCCTCCCGGCCTTTGCAACGAATTCCGCTCCCAGCACTCATCACATAAAGCGAGAGCCGCCGGCTCCCCGTCCGTGCAAGCCCGCGAATTCCGGCGGTCTGATTCCCCGCACGACTCGCTCAGGACGCCCTCCCCATGGAGCTACCCACGCACGTACTCTTGATGTACGGCTACCTGCTGCTCTTTTCCTGGGTTCTGGTGGAGCAGTTGGGCATTCCGCTGCCCGCAACGCCGGTGCTGCTGGCTGCCGGAGCGCTCTCGACCAGCGGCCCCATCAACTTCTTTCTGGCGCTTGTGGCTGCAGCGTCTGCCTCTCTCATCTCCGACAGCGTGTGGTTCGTCATCGGGCGCAGATATGGGCACCACGTGCTGCGCATTCTCTGCAAGCTGTCGCTGGAGCCGACCACATGCGTCCGCCGCACCCAGGAGTCGTTCGGTCGCCGCCGCGGCGCCATGCTCATGTTTGCCAAGTTCGTGCCCGGCCTTGCGACGCTGGCGCCGCCAGTGGCCGGCCAGAACGGCATTGCGCTTGGCCGATTTTTGCTCTATGACGCCATTGGCGCAACGCTGTGGGCGGGCGCGCTGCTGGCCGCGGGACGCTTTTCGGCGACCTGCTCGAGCACAGTCTCTACTTGCTCCATTGGGCAGGCCGCTTCTCGGGCGCGCTGCTGGTTCTGGGCATTGCGGGCTTCTTCCTGGCGCGCGTCTGGCGCCGCCACATGGTGCTCAAAGAGCTGTCCGCCGCGCGCCTCGAGCCCGACGAGCTGAAACGTCGCCTCGATGCCGGCGAAGAGGTCTTTATCGTAGACCTGCGCCATCCGCTCGAACTGTTGCCCGACCCCTTTACGCTGCCTGGCGCGCAGCATATTTCGCCCGAGGCTCTGGCCGCGCGCCATAATGAGATTCCCCGCGACCGCGACATCGTGCTCTATTGCACCTGCCCCAGCGAGGCCACCGCGGCCAAAACCGCCATGACACTGCGCAACCTGGGCATCGACCGCGTGCACCCGCTGCGCGGCGGCTTCGACGAGTGGAAGCGGCTCGGTTTCCCGCTGGACGCGATTCCGCCAGCAATTCCGCCTGTCGTGGCGACCGCGCCGGCAAAATAAAATCTCACGCCGGCGCGGCAAACAGCAATGCAATCCTGGCGCCGATGGGTGAGCAGATACCGTTGCGCGGATCGGGCGTTCCCTGCCTCGCCTAGCTAGCTTTCAATCCTCCTGATATAGAGCCAAAGCCCAGCCAGCATCATCGCAATGGCGATCAGGCAGATCCCGAGGCCGATACGGCGGTGGTTGCGCTCCACCATGGCGTCCTTGCCGACTTTCAGGTCCACGACGGCAATTTTCATACCGGCTTGAACATCCTGATCCACCAGGGCGGGCTGGAACGTATGGATGGTGACGCGGGCTTTGGTGAGCGCATCGCGCGCCTGGTCCTCGGTGAGGAGAGCCGTGCTTACTTCCATTCCGGAAGACTCGGCGAGATGCAGCTCCTGGTCGGCGTTGGTGATGGCATGGTCCAATCGCGTCAGGCTGGCCAGAATGGCCGCCCTTTCCTGATCGCACTGGTCGCCCGGCTTTATGGCAGCGTCATGCAGACGCCGCTGGGGCCGGTGCCGAGCATGGCGTCGGATGGGTGGTGGATGGCGTGATTGCTGTGGCAGACAACGCAGCCGGGAAGATCCTCCGCCTGAAAGGCCTTGAAATGCGTGCTCTTTTCGTACATCTGCGCCTGGAAGACGTGACAGGTGGCGCACACGTTCTGAACCTTGTTCACTCCCGGCGGCGTCGCGCCGTGGTCTCCATGGCAGGTTGTGCAAGTGGGCGCGCTCAGATCGCCGTTCTTCACCATATCCTGGTAGTGCACGCTGGTGATGTACTGGGCATACTGATTGGTGGGAATCCCGTACGGCTTCATGTACGCCGCGTCGGAGTGGCAGCGGGAGCAGGTTTTGGCCACGTTGAGCGGGTAGACCGTGGAACGGGGATCGCTGGGCGGCCTGATATCGTGGACGCTATGACAATCCATGCAAACGGCAACCTTGGTGTCTCCGGCGGCGAGCCGCTTGCCGTGCATGCTGGTGTGGTACTGGGCCAATTGGTCGGTTTGCAGGCGGGGGTTGTACTGCCGGATATACGCCGGATTCGAGTGGCAGCTTCCGCATAACTGCGGCACGTCCTTGCGATCGATCTTGCCTTTCCAGCCGGCCTTCGTGCTCATGGCCTGGTTGGGATCGTAGCTGCTTGCATCGCCGCCGTGGCAACTGGCGCAGGTCAATCCCTTTTGCGCGTGGATGTCCTGGCTGAACTTCTCCTGGGTGACTCCGTAGGGATCGGGGAGCGCGGAGTGGCAATCCAGACAGGAATTTGTGGCTTGCCCATAACTCAGGCAGGCCGTGAGCGCCAGGAACCCGGCCAGCCGGCCAGAGCGGGTTGCGACGAACCGCTTGAGCTTATTGCGCAAGATAGCCATAAACAGTCATACCGATCACGTAAACAAGAGCGAAAATTCCGAGACCGGTGATCCACGCTTTCATGCGCGTGGGCCGGTCACTCTCAAAGAAAGGCAGCAGAACCCAGAACAGGGCGACGAGGCCGCAGCCAAGTATGCCCAAAACCTCTCCGTCGACCAGCCACACTTTGGCGGGGATGAGCTTGAGCGTCTGGTACATAAAAAGGAAGTACCACTCGGGCTTGATGCCCGCGGGCGCCGAGGCAAAAGGATCTGCCTTCACGCCCAGGTTCCAGGGAAAGAGCGCCGCCAGCGCGCCCAGACAGCCCATAGCTACATACCAGGCCATCAACTCCCGCAGAACGAAGTTGGGGAAGAATTTCATCTCCCGCTTAAGGGAAGGATTCTCCATCCACATCACTTCCACTTTGGGCGGAACGCTCATGCCCTGCAATTGCACCAGAAACAGGTGAATCGCGATCAGCACCACGACCAATCCGGGGAGAACTGCGACATGGAACCCAAAGAACCTGATCAGCGTGGCTCCCGTCACCTGCGGACCGCCGCGCAGAAAGATCATCATGGGTTGGCCGATGACCGGAACCTCTCCGGCCATTTGCGTGCCGACCGTGGTGGCGAAGAACGCCAGCTTATTCCAGGGCAGCAGATAGCCGCTGAAGCCGAACCCCATGATCAGAAACAGGAGGATCATGCCGGTGACCCATGTCAGCTCCCTGGGCTTGCGGTAAGCCTTCAAAAACAGCACGCTGAACATGTGCGCGAAGGCCGTAAAAATCATGAGGTTGGCTGACCATGAATGGATGGACCGGATCAGCCAGCCAAACTGCACCTGGGTCATGATGTACTGCACGCTTTCGAAGGCCTCGCTGGCGCCGGGACGGTAATACAGCAGCAGCAGGATTCCGGTGAGCACCTGAATCACGAAGAGAAAAAGGGTAATCCCGCCGAAGAAGTACCAGTAGGACAGCTTGTGCGTGGGGACGGTCTTATGGCGGAAGGGAGCCAGGATGGCGTCCAAACCAAGCCGTTCATCGAGCCAGCGAACGATGGCAGCGAACACGGTTACGCCTCCGCTTTCTGGCTGACGTAAATCTCGTCGCCACGCACGTGGACGTCGAACTTAGTGAGCGGTCGAGGAGGAGGGCCGGAGACGTTGCCGCCATTCAGGTTGTAGATTCCGTTGTGGCAGGGGCACCAGATCTCGTGCAGATCGGGACGATATTGCACCGTGCAGCCCAGATGCGTGCACGAGGCGGAGAGCGCGTCATAGGTTTGGCCGTCGGCTTCGAGGATCAACAAGCCAGGTACGCTGCCAAAGCGGAAAATCATCCCGGAATTCGGCTTCAGTTCCCCGACCTTGGCGGCAACCACCTCGTCGACGCCAAGATTCGCCACCGGCGGAGGGATGAAATAGCGGAACACCGGATAGAGAAAGGAAGCAAACGTGGCGAGGATTCCGCCTCCGAGGAATGCTCCCATCACGCCGCGTCGCGTAGGTCCCGCTTTGGAGTTTTGCTCAGCGCACATGCATTTGCACCTTGCCGCAGTTGCCGGCCTGTTGACGCGCCGCCATAAACGCTTCGCTAACGGCGCCAGCCCGGCTCGCTGCGCCCGAGTCAACCGGAGAATACCACCTTACACAGGACAAGTTGTCAGAGCTTTGCGAGGCGGTAAAACCGAATCTTGCAGAGGTGACAACAATCACACATCCGCACTAACACTACGCATTGCAAGCGCCTTCATCTGTGACAGACATCACAATCGAAAGTGTGAAAAGGAGCCTGGTTGAAAGAACAAGCGGCGCGGCTGATCTGAGGCCGGGAAAAGTTCGCCGGCGCGCTCACCGGCACGTCCGCGGACGGGCGGTCAGGCACCTTCCTGGCTTCGTCCGAACTTCCCGCGCAGCTACTTCTGCAGTGTGCGGATATACTCAACGACTTCCCCGATCTGGGCATCGCTGAGCTTGCCTGCGAACGCGGGCATCTTGTTTTTTCCGTTCTTGACAATCGTCTCCAGTGCCGCGTTCGAGCTCTTCACCACAGACGGATCTTTGAACGACACGATCTTGAGCGATTTGCCCACCGAGGTGGCTCCCAGGCCGTCGGCGCCGTGGCACATCAGGCACTTCGCTTTGTAGGTGCCGGCCCCGCCTTGCGCGAAGGCTGGGGCACACATGAATGCTGCGAGACAGAAGACCCCAAAAATTTTCAGGTTCGATTTCACCGGAGAACTCCTTCGTAATGGAATATCCAATGTGTTTTGCTCGACGTGGAGAATGTATATCATACTGCGTCTTGTGTTGGAAAGTCTCGCTCAAATGATGGTGCCCCCGGTCCCTCGCCTCTGGGGACCGGGGATGGTACCCGCACCTTCCTCGTCCCACCGATTCGGAATTGGAGTAAACTCGGGCGGTTGGCCCCGGCCCCGATAACCCCTTCCACCCAAATGATGGTGGCGGGGGGCCCCGGTCTCGATGACACTTTCCACCCAAATGAGGGTGCCCCCGGTCCCTCGCCTTTGGGGACCGGGGATGGTAGCAAACCGGGCAGTTTCACTTTCTCACCTTCAGTTGTTTCCACCGTCGCAGCTACTTCGCGGTTGCCGGGGCCAAGGATCTTTTTGAAGATGTGCGGGTATGCAGAATATTTCCTCTTCCTGGCGCAAACTGGGTGTATAGCGAGGCTTCGTCCGGATGAGAATGTCAGTTCGTGCCATGGTTCGTTTTGTCAGGGATGTGACCGGTCCATACCTACCGGCGCCCCCCTACTCCCTCGGAATTCCTCGTTTTTCTTCTCCGGAGATTCGCCATTAGCGTCAATGGAATCAATGAGGTTTACCGATGGGTTACGTAACCTATCCATAAACAGAACCCCCGAAATCCGCGCCCGTTCAGGGATCAATGCAGCCAAACTGAGACATTGCCCAACCCCCAAATCTTCTGTCTGGAGCCGGCATGGAGCCATTAAGCTAAAGGGTTGAGGGCGGCCTTTGCCGCCGGAGCAAGCCCTTGGCCTACGATGATTTGCGCGACTGGATCAAAACGCTGGAAAAACACGGCGAGCTCCGCCGCATCCGCGAAGAGGTTTCGCCGGAGCTCGAAATCACCGAAATCACCAACCGCGTGTCGAAGATCGGTTCCCACCCTTCGAGCATTTTTTCCTCGAAAAGCCGCTCGAAGGATGGGGCAACGACCGGCGAAAACTACGCGCCCGGCGGTCCGGCTCTGCTGTTCGAGAACGTCAAGGGACACCCCGGCCACAAGGTCCTCATCAACCAGTTCGGCTCGGAGCGCCGCATGGCTCTGGCATTGGGAGTCGAACGGCTCGACGAGATCGCCGAACGCATTCACGGGCTGATAAACATGAAACCTCCCGGAGGGCCTCTTCGACAAGCTCAAGATGCTGCCGCAACTGGGCGCGCTGACCAGCGCATTTCCTAAAACAATCGCCGCGAAAGACGCTCCTTGCAAAGAGATCGTGCAGCGCGAAGAATTCAACCTCAATGACTTCCCCATCCTCAAATGCTGGCCGCACGACGGCGGACGCTTCATCACGCTGCCCTGCGTGCACACGCGCAATCCGCGTACCGGCAAGCGCAACATCGGCATGTATCGCATGCAGGTTTACGACGGCCAGACCACCGGTATGCACTGGCAGCGGCAAAAGGTGGCCGCAGAGCACTACCGCGAGGCGATGCGCAACGCGGCTGCGGCCGGAGCGGAAGCCGACGCAACCCTAAGCGATAGCGCTGCGCGAGTCGCGATAATGGCCGAGTCTGCCGGCGGCGCCAGTAACATTCCCGAAGGGGCGATTTCGGACGGGGGCGGTGGCCTACCGCAAATTTCGCCTGCCAAAATGAAAGGCTCGCGCCTCGAAGTGGCCGTCGCCATCGGCACCGATCCCGCGACGACGTTCGCCGCCATCGTGCCCGCGCCGCCCGAAGTCGAGGAGTTCCTCATCGCCGGTTTCCTGCGCGGTAAGCCAGTCGAAATTGTGAAGTGCGAGACCGTCGATCTCGAAGTCCCCGCCCACGCCGAAATCATTTTGGAAGGATATGTCGAGCTGGGCGAGTTGCGCGCCGAGGGCCCGTTCGGCGACCACACCGGCTTCTACACGCTCGAGGACGACTACCCGGTCTTCCACCTCACCTGCATCACCCATCGCAAAGACCCCATCTACGCCGCAACCATCGTGGGCAAGCCGCCCATGGAGGACGCATGGATGGGCAAGTCCGTGGAGCGCATCTTTCTGCCCGCGATGAAGATGACCATCCCCGAGCTGGTGGATATCAACCTGCCCGTCGAGGCGGTCTTCCACAACCTCATGATCGTATCGATCAAGAAGAGCTATCCCGGTCAGGCACGCAAAGTGATGCACGCCATCTGGTCGCTGGGGCAGGCCATGTTTACCAAATGCATCGTTGTGGTCGACGAGGATTGCGACGTGCAGAACATTGCCGAGGTTCTCCTGCGCGTCGCCAACAACATCGATCCTGAGCGCGACATTCAATTCACGCTCGGCCCCATCGATTCGCTCGATCACGCATCGCGCCTTCCCAACTACGGATCGAAGATGGGCATCGACGCCACGCGCAAGTGGAGGGCCGAGGGCTTCCAGCGGCCGTGGCCGGCGATGATCGAGATGGATCGCGCAACAAAAGCCAAAGTGGACGCGATGTGGGCGAAGCTGGGGCTGTAGCGGGGAATGGGACCCTTGCAATCTCTGACGTGTAATGAATCAACCTGTCGTCCTGCGGAGTTTGCCGCGTTTTTGCGGTAAACGGAGTCGAAGGATCTGCGTTCATTAATGGGCCTCGTGGACATCACCTTTGGCTAGAATCTGCGTCGACGAAGCCTTTAGGTACATGCGATACTAAAAGATGAAGATTCCCGAACAATCGCTCATTCTGACTGACCGCTTTACCCGCGCCATCGACTATGCGCGCACGCTCCACACGGAATTCCGCAAGGGAACCCGCGTCCCGTACATGGCTCATTTGCTGGGAGTCGCCTCGCTGGTCATGGGCGAAGCCGGCGGCGCGATCTCCGTCACCGAGGACATGGCGATCGCAGCCATCCTTCACGATACCGTCGAGGACCACGGTGGAACTCAGCGCCTTAACGACGTCGAGCAGAAATTCGGCGCAAATGTGGCGCGGATGGTGGCCGGCCTTTCCGATACCTTTGCCGAAGATCACGACAAAAAAGAAGGCTGGGAGGCGCGCAAGACCGCCTATATCGAGCGGCTGCGCAATGAGCCCGAAGACGTGCTTCTCATCTCCGCTGCCGACAAGCTTTATAACGCGAAGGCGATCCTGGACGACCTGAAGGAAATCGGCCCGGCCGTGTGGGAAAGATTCAAGCGCGGCCCAAAGGAGCAGCTTTGGTACTTCAACGAACTGCTGGCGGTTTTCGAATTGCGCATAAAAAGCCGGCTCGTGGCTGAGCTCGCGCACGTCGTCAACCAGATCGCGGCCGTGGCCGGAGCTTCGCCCAAACCAAAATAGCCATGCAGCGCGAAGGGTGCGAGATACCGGCCGCGCGACCAAGATGGTCTATTCGTGCCTGCGGCCGCCTCCTGGTTGCCTGTGCTACGCTTCCTTTGTATCCCGCTTCCGATCTCTTCGGTACAAGGTCGTGTGTGCGGGAAAGGGCAAGGCGCATGATTGGTAATCTTGCTTCGATCACAAAGTCTCTGCGCGCGAATCGCTGGCTTGCCTCTTTGATTCTGTTACTGGCCTTCGCCGCCGCGGCAGCCAGTCAGCAGGCGGCTCCGGCGCAGAAGGTCATTCACGATCCAGCCGAATACAAAGCCTACACGGCTGCCGTGAATACGCAGGATGCAACAAAGCGGGCCGAGGCGCTGGAGGCGTTTGTGCAGCAGTACCCGCAGAGCGTGGTTCTGACGGATGCGCTCGAGCAGGAGTTGGCGGCCTGGCAAACGGCGGGCGATTCATCCCAGATGAAAAGAGTGGCCAAGCGCTTGCTGACCGCAGATCCCGGCAATGTTCGCGTACTAGGTGTTGTGGTTGCGCTCGACCGGGTGAGCGCGTCGCAGGGCGACAATGCGTCGCTCAACGAAATGTGCGTCGAAGCCACCGGCGGAATGCGGATGGTTCCCATGTGGCGCAAGCCGCCCAACATGACCGACGCTGACTTTACCGCGCTGAGCAAGCTGATGAACGATATTTTCATCGGCGCCGAGGGCTTTTGCGCGGTTCAGGAAAAGAACTACTCGCAGGCCAGGGATTGGCTGACGCGCGCCCTCCAGATCGACCCTAACAACGTGCAGGACGTGTACGAGCTTGCAATTGCGGATCTCGAAACAACGCCGCTTGACGCCAACGGCTTTTGGTACTGCGCCAGAGCGATCCATCTTGCCCAGAGCGCGGCTATTCCGCAGGATGCGAGCGCCATGGTGAACTACTGCAAGACGAAATACAATCAGTTCCACGGCGCTGAGGACGGATGGGATGCGATAGTGAAGGCCTCGGCGGCGCAGGACGCTCCGCCCGTGAATTTTGCGAGGCAGATCAAGCCCGCGCCTGCGCCACAAAAGTAAGTCTGCTCTGAAAGGCGTACGACGCCGCGCGAATGCCTGGCCTTTCGCCCGCGCAGTATCGCCGCGCGCTCTGATATACCTAGACCCATGCAGGTGGACCTACCCAGGCGCCTTATCGCTGTCGCCGCAGTACTCGTGTTTTTCCTTCCTCTCCCCGCCCAGCAGACCTCAGGCACATTTCGCTGGATCGATTTTCACGACTCTAAGGATCAGAACATCGTGGCCTGGGTTACGCGCTCGCTGCAAGTGGAGAAGTGGACGGCCATCCGTGAGATCGGAGTGATGTACGATGCGGCACTGGTGGTCACGACTGACCGTCCCACGCCGAACTCGACGCCCAGTGACGACAGCTTCACCATCTGGAACGTCTCCCTCACGAGCCACGTGGTGGCTCCGCTGCTCAAGGGCGTAAACCTGCGCTGGTTCGACTGGGAGCACTTTGCCGACGGCGCGCCCGAGGAACTGACCGCGCTCTACGACAACTGCCACGACTGCGTGGCCAGCACCTACTTCACGGCCTTCTATTACGACATCGCGCACCACATGTGGGCGGCGCGCTGGGTGCGCGGCGGCCAGGGAGTTCTGGTTTGGAACGCGGTCCCGCCCAGCGTCCCAGGCGTCGCATGGACGCAGGTTTACGCCCTGGTGAGCGATCCGGGCGGCCGCGCACAGCTCGTCACCTGGAACCACTTCGACTACGGCGAGGTGCGGCAGCCCAGCGACACGATTTTCCGCTACGACGTGGACCCACTCAGCGGATTGGAGCGAACGATGGAGCTGACCGGCGGCGATGCCAAGTCAATGGAGCTGCGCCTGTGCCGCGGGCAGGACACCGTGCAAGGCCTGGAACGCGGGCAGGACTCACCACTCTGCGTCCAACTCTTGGCCGCGCAGCCACAGCGCAAGCCTGTCACCACCCCGCCGGCCAACAACCGCGGCCAGTCTTCTGCACGGCCCGGCTCCCGGAAATAGCTCATACTGCAAAACTTCAGACCCCGTTTACACTGTGCACCCGAAGCGCATCCAACTGTGCTGGAGTGTGCCTGTGCTGGAGTGTGCCATGAACCGTTTCCCCGGACTCAACCCTTTGCCGATTCTGGCCCTGGCAGTTGCAGTTGTGGCCTCTGGCTGCCATAACTACCAAAACCAGAACGCCGCCAATCAGCCCGCGCAAGATCAGACGGCGCAGGATCAGACCGCTGACCCGGCCAGCGCCAACCTGGCGCCTGTGAGCAATACCAGCGGGAGTTACGATCAGGGACCCTCCCAGGACAATGGCCAATATGCCGACAACACGGATTATGGAGAGACACCCGAGTACACCGCCGATCAACCCCCGCCGCCGCTGCCCGATTACGACCAGCCTCCGGATCCCGGCGACAACTATATCTGGACCCCCGGCTACTGGGCCTGGGGGCAAGGCGGCTATTACTGGGTTCCCGGTGTGTGGGTGCAGGCGCCTTATGAAGACGCTCTTTGGACCCCCGGCTACTGGGGGTACTACCACCGCCACTACTGCTTCTTCCCCGGCTATTGGGGTACCCACATCGGCTATTACGGGGGCGTCAATTACGGCTACGGCTACACAGGCGAGGGTTATCAGGGCGGGTACTGGAGGGGCGGCCATTTCAATTACAACCGCTCCGTCAACAACATTAATGGCAACACCGTCCACTACGTGTACAACCGCCCAGTCATGAATGCCTACGTCACAACCAATAGCCGTGCCAGCTATCACGGCGGAAGAGGCGGCATCCAGGTGCGCCCACGACCCCAGGAACTGGCGGCTATTCGTGAGCCGCATGCTCCTCCCATGCAGGCACAGGTGCAGATCGCGCATGCTTCCAGCACCAATCGCGCTCAGTTTGCGACTGTCAATCACGGCCGCCCGGCGACCGCGGTTGCGACCAAGCCGCTTATGGCCGATCGCGGCGTCAAACCCGTGCCTCCGCCGCCCATGCGCAATCAGCCGCAACCGGTTCAGGAGCAGCGGCCGACGGCGCAGGAAAAGCAGCAGCCCAGCCCACAGCGGGAGCGCCCTGCGCCGCCCATGCAGGCACAGCATCCTGCGCCTCAGGAACATCCCGCTTCCCCTCAGCAACAGCGGCCGGCTCCTCAGCCGCAGCAACACCCTGCGCCGCCAAAACAGGAGCAGCGTCCTGCGCCTCAGGAACATCCCGCTCCCTCTCAGCAACAGCGGCCGGCTCCTCAGCCGCAGCAACACCCTGCGCCGCCAAAACAGGAGCAGCGTCCTGCGCCTCAGGAACATCCCGCTCCCTCTCAGCAACAGCGGCCGGCTCCTCAGCCGCAGCAACACCCTGCGCCGCCAAAGCAGGAGCAGCGTCCAGCGCCTCAGGAACACCCCGCTCCCCCTCAGCAACAGCGGCAGGCTCCCCAGCCGCAGTATGCAACGCCGCCAAAGCCGGCCCCGCATCCGCAACCCAAGCCTCAGGAGCAAAAAAAGCCGGACGAACACCCGCAATAGAACGGTGCATGGACTCGCAACTCTCCCGTTGCCTTGGGGTTTGCACAAGTGTTTCTGGCGCTTGTAGACACACAACGGACCCAAATGAGTTAGACTTGTGTGCCTCAAAGTAATTTCAACACCTGGAGGGTGCTATGAACCGACTTCCTCGATTCACCCCATGGATTCTGATCGCCGTTGCGGCTGCTCTTTGCGTGGCAGTCTGCTGCGTCACGCAGAGTTCGCTCATTCCCAATGTCAGCGCCGCCGCCGTCGTCGCCGCCCAGGACCAGGCGCCCCCCGACCAGGGGCAGGATCCTGCTGCGGGGAATATGGCGCCGTCGGGACCTTCCTATACCACGCAAGCTCCGCCTCCCGAACAGGCAGGGGCTGCGCCAGAACCCGGCGATCAGGATTACTCCGAGCAGCCCACGGAGACGGCTGACCAGCCGCCGCCGCCGCTGCCCGACTACACTCAGCCTCCGCCGCCTGGAGACGGCTACATCTGGACTCCTGGTTACTGGGCTTGGGGTCCGGGCGGCTATTACTGGGTGCCCGGCGCATGGGTCGAGGCACCCTACATGGGCGCGCTCTGGACTCCGGGCTATTGGGGCTTTTACGGCGACCGCTATCGGTTCTATCCCGGCTACTGGGGTACCCACATCGGCTTTTACGGCGGCATCAACTACGGCTTCGGATACGTCGGCTTCGGGTACGAGGGCGGCTATTGGAATGCCGGCCATTTCTTCTACAACCGCGTGTACAACAACATCCGTGCCGGAAGGGTACATAACGTCTATAGCTATCGTGCCAATGTGCACGCAGATAATGGTTCTCGCGCTAGCTACCATGGCGGAACGGGCGGTGTGCGGGCAACGCCCAGGCCATCTGAAAGAGCGGCGTATCACGAGCCGACCGCGCCCCGCATGAGCTCGCAGGTGCAGCACGCGAAGGCCTACCAGACAAATCGGGGGCAACTTGCGCAACAGAATCACGGCCAGCCTCGCACCCCGGCGGTGAGCAAGCCGGTGGGGGCGGATCGCAACGTGCATCCCACGGTGCGGGCGCCGAGTCACTCCACAAACAATGGCGGGAGGCGCCACTAGAGGCAGCAGTAAGGCTCACCCGCTCGCGCGAACCATCCTTGCCCGGGCCGTGCGCTTCAAGATGCCAAACATCTTGGGGCGTTCGGCCCTGGTCAATTATTGCGCGGCCGTCGTCATAAGCGAGCTCATTCCGAGAGCCCGCCTGCTTTCACTCCGCCGCCAGCACGCGAATCGCGACCAGGTTGCGCACCCAGCGCGCCGGATGCTTTTCCCGCGTAGCAACCAACTGCAGCGGCCCGCTGTCTGTGAGTGGCTTGCCGTTCTCGCTGTCGGCCACAATCACCGTGGAGTCGTTAATGTACGGAGTGACTTCGCCGATGGAGTAAACCACTTCGTAGTCGTCGGAACCCACGGGCAAAACGAACAACCGCAAGTCCTTGCCGCGCGGTTTTTCTGCCACGCCCAACGGGGTCAGCAGGGCAATCAGCGGCACGCCGGCGTAGGTCTCGTGGGCCTTGGTGTGCTCGTTGTGGACGGTCACGGTGATGTGCGGCAGCGCAGCCAGCTTGGCAGGCGTCCAGTCGGTTGACTTGTCACCGAATGCGACGCGCAGCACGCCGGGCGGTATGGGTGTGGAGTTCATTGCGCTGCCATGCATCATACCCATGCAATGACTCATGTCCATGGTCTTGCCGTCAGAGCCATTGCCCATGTGCATCGGCTTGCCGTTGCCTGAGCCCATGTTGCAGCCCATGTTCATGGGTTTGCTCGGGGCGGGTGCTTGACTCGAATCGGCCGGTTTGCTCATATCCATGCCTTTCATCGAGCTATTGGCCGCCGGCTGCTGCTGGCTCTGCGCCCGCACTGGAATCGCGGCCGTTCCTATCAGTCCCAAGAAGATAGCGGCAAATACGCCTTTACGCATCGTGAAATCCTCCCGCCTTCATCGTATACTGGCCTTATGTCGATCGTGCGCAACGTTGCCGGCATCGTCAAGGGGATGAGCATCACCGCGCGGGAGACATTCGCGCCCACCGAGGTTGAAAACTATCCCGACGGCTCCGGCCCTCTTCGCGGAGCGGTTCTGGAATCGCGCTATCGCGGCGCGCACGTTTTGCAGCGCGACGAGAACGGCCTGGAGAAGTGCGTGGCGTGTTTCCTGTGCGCCGCGGCTTGTCCCTCCAACTGCATCTACATTGAGGCCGCCGAAAACACCGAGGAGCAGCGCATCTCCTCGTCGGAGCGCTACGCCAAGGTCTACAACATCGACTACAACCGCTGCATCTTCTGCGGCTACTGCGTCGAGGCCTGCCCCACGGACGCCATCACCCACGGCCACGGCTTTGAACTAGCCACGCTCAACGCTACCAATCTGGTGATGCGCAAGGAAGACATGCTTGTGCCGGTCGAGGCGCTCACGGCGGGGAAGTAAGGCGTGACCGCGCCCTCCGCGCTGAACGCTGCCGATCCAGCGCCTGCCGCAGCAGCGATTTAATCACCGCCTGGCGGCTAGTATTCAGAGCGCGCCTCGTCGTCCAATTCGTTCAGCATCGGAGCTGTAAGGTCCACATTCACGCGCTGAATCGGCGGCATCATCTTGCCTTTTCCTGTGAAAAAGCGCGAGACATTCTTCAAACGCCAGGACAACTTTCGGGTATTTGCGATGCGATGCGGGCACGGTCTTTGGCCGATTCTTTAGCGCGCGAGGTGTTTCTACGAGGCCTGAATGAACCGGCCTCATGGGACGCACCCTTTACCGGTTCTCGCCGCCGAACAATCGATTCGCAATCGACATATAGTATGCGGCGGCCTGTTCATCGCCAAGCTGCAGGTAGCAGCGAGCCATGCTGAGGTTTCCCGTTGCAGAATTGGGGTCTTCATCGAGCAGGCGCTCCAGCAAGGGAAACGCATCCAGGGGACGGTGATCTTCGAGATAGGAGAAAGCAAGATCGTTGAGCACGTACGGGTTGTTCGGGTCAGTTTCGAGGGCACGGCTGAACAGCGAGAGATTGTTTTTCCAGATGGGGAGTGTCCGGAAGGTCTGGGCGGCGAGAACAGCCAGCACGAGAGCCGCGGCCGCCATTGTGCGCGAAGGGAATTTAACTTTTGCCAGCAGGCTTGCTGCAATCAGCGCCAGCCCGGCCATGGGGGTATAGAAGTACCGGTCGTGAACATATGCGTGGGGCGACATGTGGCGCAACGCTAGCGCAGGCGCCAGGGTGATGGCGGCCCACGCGGCCCCAAACTTGACATCGCGGTTTGCGAAGCGCAGCAACCAGACGATGGCTGCAACTGCAAGAATCAGCAAAAGCAGCGGCCAGACCGACGTCCCGGTGGGAACGTAGTACCAGAGGCTCAGACGGGCTGGCCAGACGACATGGAGAGCATATCTGACCAGGACAAGCGGCCAGGTAAGCACCATCGTCCCCGAGGTCATGCTGACATCAATCGCCTGCCCCAGCCCGCCCAGTGCGCAAACTCGAAGGGACAGATACGCGGCCGCCACCGCCAGATACGGAAGCGTCCTCGCCGCCGCTTCCTTCAGGCCGGTTCGCGTCCATGCAAAGGCGAAGATGAGCAGCGGCGCCATGACACCGATCTCTTTTGTGAACATCGCCATCGCCGCGAACAACAGGGATGCGAAGCTGACCTGCGACTTGCTAGCCGCGAAAAGATAGACAGTGAGAACGAGGAAGATCGCCAGCAGAACGTCACTGCTGGCCGAGAGCCAGGCGACCGATTCCGTCTGAATGGGGTGGAAGGCAAAGAGCGCGGCTCCCAACATGGCTCCGTTGGCGCTTTCTGTCAATCGCAGCAGCAGCAGAAAGACGCAGCCGATCGCAACCATTTCCGCGAAGATTGAGGCGATGTGCCAGTCCGGCTGCGGCGGGCCGAATACCACGTGCGAGATGCGCAGCCACACCAGAAACAGTGGGCGGTAGTACGCGTGCTGGGCACGCGGATCCTGAGCCCATAAATGCTGGGTGAAGTATCCGGGAAGATAGGTCCACGACGTGAGCCTGGGATTGTCCTTAATCTGCAGAATATCGTCGGAGACGAGCTGATAACTCGAGGAGGGGAGAAACAAGTAGAACGCGAACACGAGAACCAGGCCCAGCCTTGGCATCCAATTCACCACCGGAACAGGGTTCAAATCGGTCGTCTCGTGTGCGTCTCGCACAATCCCCTAACCTTCGCCGCCCGTCGCAAGCGCCCTTCGACGGGGGCCCGATTTTGTGTCATTGGACGTCGCAAGTATACACAGGCGGCTTTCTTTTTGCCGTGCTAAAGCCCACATTCATCTTGCGGCGGCTGCGGCTTGACTAAAATCAAGCCTGTTACAAGCTTTTGTCCATTGAGTTTATCCGCGACTGGTGTGGTTATGGGCCCGTTTCCACCTTTGCGGCAATTCGTGGCGCCAGCCGCTTGAGCAGCCCGGCCAGCCGGTTCTCCACCATGCGCGCGGTTTTGTTCACTTCTTCGTGTCTCAACGGAGTTGCGCTGAGCCCAGCGGCCAGATTGGTGACGCAGCTAATGCCCAAAACCTCCATCCCCGTGTGCCGCGCCACCAGCGTCTCAGGCACGGTGGACATGCCCACTAGCGTTGCGCCCAGGGCGCGAAAGGCGCGAATCTCCGCCGGCGTCTCAAAGCTCGGACCCGGCGTGGCCAGATAAACACCTTCCTCAAGCGCGAATCCCTCTTCCAGCGCGGCTCGCCGGGCCAGCGCGCGCAGCGCCTTGCTGTACGCCTCAGTCATGTCGATGAAGGGCAGCCCCGCGCCCGGTCGAAAGCCGAAGCGCGGTTCGTTGGGCCCGTTCAACGGGTTCCAGCCCATCTGGTTGATGTGGTCGGCCAAAACCACCAGTTGGCCCACGCGATAGTCCGACCGTATGCCTCCGGCCGCATTCGTCAGCACCACGGCCCGCACTCCCAGCGCGCCAAGCACGCGCATGGGAAACGTGACCTGGAGCGGCGTGTAGCCCTCGTAGAAGTGCACGCGCCCCTGCATGACGACAACCGGCGCTCCGCCCAGCAGCCCTGCAACAATGCGCCCCGAGTGGCCTTCGACGGTGGACTGCGGGAAATGCGGAATCTCGCTGTAGGGCACGGTCGCTGGATCCGTGACCGGGTCCGCCGCGACGCCCAGCCCGGAACCCAACACGATGCCGACATGCGGCTGGCGCGATCCCAGTATGGCTTTCAGAAAGGCGGCAGCCTCCGCGACTTGGTCGTAGTAGGTCATGCAAAAGAGCGGGCGGTACGCTTGGGACATTCTACAGGGTCAAGGAACCGGATCAAAGGGTTCAGCGTGCGCATGCCCAAAGGCGCTTTTTATGTTTTCGCCAACATCACCCGTACAGGCTGGGAGTCGAAACGCCTCGCCGATGCGCTGCTGGAGCAGGCCGGTGTGGCGGCGCTTTCGGGCACGGCGTTTGGCGGTTATGGCGAAGGCTATCTGCGCTTCAGCGTGGCCAACTCCACGGAAAACCTGATGGAAGCGTTGAAGCGCATCGATGCGTGGACGAAAGCGAATCTGTAGCGGCACGAGAAGAGGTTGATTTGCAGCGCAAAGGAGAACAGCGATGGCGCTCAGGGATTAGGTGGCCGGCACGGTAAGGCGGGAGTTTTCATTGGACGAGCTGCGCGACGCCTCGCAACTCATGCGCGGCTAGCTTCGCGAAATTTGTAGACTTGCCAGATTAAGCAGCGGTCAAAATACGCCCAGGCGCGCCGGTTCGCCGGAATCGCACGCGGCGACCTGTGTTACTTTTCAAGTGTGGCTGCCGACAATGCATTGGCCCCAGGCCCAATCGGGTATGCTCAGCCAGATTTGAAGCCGAGGTTTACACCGTGGCATGGAGCTACAGTTGGGCTCCTGGCCTTGGGCTATTCTGGTTACTATTTCTGCCGCTCCGATTTATCCGTGGTGCTGCCCCAACTAATTCACGATCTGGCGCAGCACGGCATCACACCCAACCAGGCGCAGATACGGCTTGGCTTTATCGCCTCAGTCGGCACGGTGGCTTACGCGTTAGGCAAGTTCATTTCCGGACCTTCGGCCGATCTGGGAACCGGGCGGCGTAATTTCCTGGGCGGCATGGCGGGATCGATCCTTTTCACCATCGTTTTTGCCTTGAGCGGAGGATTTCCACTTTTTACCATGGCGTGGATGGGAAACCGGCTTTTTCAATCGCAAGGCTGGGCGGGACTGGTGCGGGTCTCGTCGCGTTGGTTTTCCTACTCGACCTACGGCAGCGTGTTGGCGGTGATAAGCCTGAGTTTTTTGTTTGGCGACGCAGGTGTCAGATGGACATTGAGCCAACTGATGTCCCACGGGGTAGGCTGGCGCGGAGTGTTTTTCTTCAGCGCGGTGTCGCTGGCGGTTCTCCTGATTGTTAACCTGCTGCTTCTGCGCGAGACGCCGCGGGAGCGAGGGCTTCCAGAGCCGCAGGTGAATCCAAGGAATGTTTATGCGGACGAGGAGCCTGGCGCGGCAGGCGAGCGGGGCGCGCTTGTGGCGATCTTGCGGCCGCTGCTGACGAGTTTTGCGTTCTGGATGGTGTGCCTGCTGGGGTTTGGGATGACGCTGCTGCGGGAGTCGTTCAACCTGTGGACTCCCACTTATTTTGTGCAGTTTGCCGGGCTCTCAAGCAGCGCGGCGGCGAGCCGCAGTGCGCTCTTTCCTCTGTGCGGCGGGGTTTCAGTGCTGCTGGGCGGGTTCCTCAGCGACAAGCTGGGAGCGAACGGGCGCAATGTTCTGGTGGTGACGGGGATGACGGGCTGCACAGCCTGTCTGGTGCTGATGGGCCACTTGCCAAGTCACGGCAGCCAGTGGGCGCCCTCGATTCTGGTGGGACTGGTCGGGTTTACCCTGCTGGGGCCGTACTCATACCTGTCGGGAGCCATGTCGCTCGATTTCGGTGGGCAGCGAGGGAGCGCTACGGCTGCGGGAATCATAGACGGCTTCGGTTATATGGCTGGATGGCTGTCGGGCGACACAGTGGCGCGGATCAGCGTGGCTTTCGGGTGGAGGGATGCGTTCCTGGCGCTTGCCGGGGTTTCGCTGCTCACAGCGCTGGTGGCGCTGGTACTGACGGCACATCAACGGAATTACACAGTGCAGCGTGCTTAGAGCAGAACCAGAATTCACGTTCCCAAGCGGAAAATCTGCAAGGTGACTCGCCGCAGCGGGCCACTCAGAGGGCGTGCCATTGGGTACAGCTATCCTCTTCTGCTTCTGCAGTTGGCGCCAGCCAGCAAACCAACTCCGCTGTATGGAGTGAGGGTGTTTCGCCTTGGTCAGCACGATTCCGGTCATGGGACAGCAGGATTGAAGTAGGACAAAATCGGTCGTATATTTAAATAGATCGTTCGCAATCTAGGATGTTCGGCGATAAGCCCATCGGCACCGCTCCAAACGGTGTGATCTAAGTCACATAAATAAGACGACTAATTTGGTCGGATATAAGTACTGCCTCCTTGGGCTGACCCTGCGTTGCGCAGGCTGCCGGCAGAGGCGGATGAGGGTTTCACTGGAGGTTTTTTCCCTTGAAGGGCCGTATTTACCTCTTGTTCATTCTTTTTCTCGCAATTTGCGCAGTTGGATTGCCGGCACAGGATGCGGCAACTCTTCGCGTGGGCGGCGTGGTGCACGATGGGACGGGTGCAGTGATTCCGGGTGCCGAAGTGACGCTCCGGCAGGCGGGTTCAGACGCCTCATTTAAGCAGGAGACAGACGGGCAGGGGACCTTTCAGATCGCCGTCCCTTCTCCTGGTAATTACGCGGTCGAAGTGAGAGCGGAGGGGTTTGGGGTATACCGCGGACAGGCAGTGGTGAGTAAGGCGACCCCCAGCGCGGCCGTCGACGTGATGCTGGCGGTGAGCGGATCTACCGAATCGGTGGAGGTAACTGCGAATGCACTGACGACTGAAACTACAAGCACACAATTGGGCGAGACGCTGGAGACCCGCAAGATTGAGAGCGTGCCGCTGAATGGGCGGAATTTTACCGATTTGATGGCGGTGCAGGCCGGAATTGTGCCGGTCAACACGGCTCAGCCGGGCGCGGTGATCATGACGGGCGTAGGGTCCACGCCGCCCTCAGGGAATGCGAACCCCGGCAACCTGTCGATCAGCGGGCAGCGTGAGGATTCCAACGGGTTCCGCGTGAACGGCGCGGACGTGGCAGAGGACGTGAACATGGGCACGTCGATCGTTCCCAATCTCGACGCGATCGACAGCTTTCGCGTGCTCACCTCAAACTTCGATGCCGAGTACGGCAACTCGAGCGGCGGGCAGATTCTGGTCACCACGAAATCGGGAACGGCGCAGGTGCACGGCAGCGCGTTTGAGTTCCTCCGAAATACAGACCTCGATGCGCGCAATTATTTTTCCAGCGATCGTGCCGCGTATCGGCAGAACCAATATGGCGGAACGTTGGGCGGGGAGCCATTTCATCGCGGCGTGATGCTGTTTGGCGATTATCAGGGGACGCGGCTAACGGAAGGAATCGACACGGGCGACATCGCGGTGCCGTCCGTAGCCGAGCGAGGCGGAGACTTCAGCCAGGTTCCGCTCACCGGCAGCGTGAACGGAAGCTATTGGGCGGCGCAGTTGTCGTCGGAGCTCGGGCAAACGGTGACGCCAGGCGAATCGTACGCGCAGGTGTTTCCAGCAGGGCAGATTCCGCAGTCGATCTGGTCGGCTCCGGCGAAGCACCTGCTAGCCTCGATTCCGCAGCCGAGCGCGGGGACTGCCGTGTTTGAGACTGCGACTGCGGCCGAAACCTTGCAGGATGACAAAGGCGGGATGCGCGCGGATTGGACGCCCGGCAGGCAGACGCTCACCGGCTACTACTTTCTCGATAACTATTCGTTCGACAATCCCTATCCCACCGGGACGGGCGGCGCCAGCGTGCCGGGTTTCGACGCAGCCAGCCAGGGCCGCGCTCAACTCCTCAGCATGCAGCACACCTTGACGTTTGGCGCGTCCATGCTCAACGAGGCGCACGCGAGCTACATGCGCAACGCGAACTCCGTGGGCCAGCCGCGAGGCGGAGTAGGTCCCACGCTGGCCGAACAGGGATTCAGCGGTATCGTGCCGCTGCAGCCATCGACTGAAGGCATCGAGAATATCGCCTTCAACGATTTCACCATCGGCGTGGACACGACGGCGCTGGTGCAGACCGAGAACATCTACGAGTTGAGCGACGACTTCTCGCGCGTCGAGGGCAAACACGGGCTGAAATTTGGCGGGGAGATGCACACGAACCAGATCAATACGAATCCAGACGTGGTGTTCAACGGCGGCTTCAGCTTCAATGGCTCGGAGACGGGCGTGGACTTCGCCGATTTCCTGTTGGGCGTGGCTTCGAGCTACACGCAAGGGCAGTCGGGCAGTTTTTATAACCGCAACCTCTACATGGCCGCGTTTGCGCAAGACAGTTGGAAGGCGACAAGCCAACTGACCGTAAACTACGGCGTGCGCTGGGATCGCATCCGGCCGTGGCTGGAGAAATACAACCAACTGCAAACACTGGTCAAGGGTGAGCAGTCGCAGGTGTTTCCGGGCGCGCCGCAAGGGCTGGTGTTTCCCGGCGATCCTGACATACCGGATTCGCTCGCGCCGGCCAGAAACAACTTTTCGCCGCGCGCCGGAATCGCGTATGCGCCTGCTTCGGGCAATGGATTTTTGCAGAAGCTGATCGGCCCGGCGGGCAGCACCAGCATTCGCCTCGGTTACGGAATGTATTACACCGCCTATGAGGGATTGTCGGCGGGAATCATGAGCGCGAACCCGCCCTACGGCTACACGTACACTTCCGCCGCGCCGCCGCTGTTTGCCTCGCCGTTCACGGTGGCTACGACGGGCGCGTACGCTGGGCAGAGGTTCCCGTTGCAGCATGTTGCGTTCGGGGCGAGCCGGGCGAATCCGAATTCCACGGTCAACTGGAGCGAGTTTGAGCCGCTGGTGGGCATTCCCGCAGTTGCCCCGAACGACGTGACGCCGTATGCCCAGCACTGGATGGCAAGCGTGGAGCGGCAGTTTGGCGCAGCCATGTTGGCGACAGTGAGCTACGTGGGCACTTCGTCGCATCATCTGCTGGTGCTTGAAGAAGCGAATCCTGCCAATCTGGCGCTGTGCTTGAGTTTGGGCGCGGCGTGCGGGCCCTTCAACGAGCAGGCGGCGCGGACTACGTTCGGGCCGGCGTTCGGCAGCGTGGAATTGCAGCGGACGATTGCCAACGGCAACTACAACGCGCTCGAACTGACGCTGAACCATCGCGCGCACGGGCTGGATCTGCTCGCCAGCTACACCTATTCGAAGTCGATCGATCAATCGGCGGGCCTGCCGGAGCCGGTGAACCCCGTATATCCCTCGCTGAGCCGCGGCCTCTCGGCCTTCGACATGCGGCACAACTTCGTCGCGAGCTTCCACTACGAAGTTCCAAAACCAAAAAGCGCGGGGCGTCTGGTCTACGCTGTGGCCGAGGGCTGGGCTGTGGCGGGAATTGCGCGCTTCACGACCGGATTGCCGGTCACGCTTTTGAATAACAACGACACCTCGCTGCTGGGCACGATTCCGAACGGAATCAACAACAACGGAGTGGATACGCCTGAATGGAGCGGGAAATCGCTAAGCATCGACACGAATCCGCGCGGCGGAGAGGCGGTATTCGATGCCAGCCAATTCAGCTTGCCGGCGCTGGGGACCATGGGCAACGCGCGGCGGCGGTTCTTCTCGGGGCCCGGCATGGAAAACCTTGACGCGACGCTCTCGCGCGAGTTTTCGATGCGCGATAATCGCGGCTTTGAATTTCGCGCCGAGGCCTTCAATGTGTTCAATCACGCACAGTTCTTCGGGCCGGCGACGGTCGAGGGGAACATCTCGAGCGGAACCTTCGGTCAGGCAGTAAGCGCCATGGCGCCGAGGCTGATGCAGATTGCCGTGCGGTACCGGTTCTAGTAGCTTCGTGTCCGATGCCTGTTGGCGTTACGACCTTTCCGCAAAACACGTCACAGCTACAACGCCCTCGGAGTGGTACTTTCTGAGCGTGCGTTGCGCGCCTGAAGGAGGTATTGCGCCATGAAAGAGATTTCTTTGGCGAAGGTTTTCCACCTGATCGAGCCGGGTCCGGTTGTGCTGCTTACCACGGCGAGCAAGAGCGGCGCAAACGTGATGGCGATGAGCTGGCACATGATGTTGGAGTTCGCGCCACCGCTGGTTGCCTGCGTCGTCAGTCCCGCGAATTGGAGCTACAAGGCATTGCGCGCAACCAGGGAATGCGTGATTGCCGTTCCCACGGTCGATCTGGCATCGAAGGTGGTCGATATCGGCAACTGCTCAGGCCAGGACGTGAATAAATTCGAGGCTTTCCGTTTGACCGCGTTGCCGGCGAAGAAAGTGGCCGCGCCGCTGATTGCCGAGTGTCTCGCCAACCTGGAATGTAAGGTGGTGGACACGCGCATGGTCAACAAGTATGCCCTATTTGTTCTCGAAGCCGTAAAGGTTTGGACTGATCCGAAGCGCCGGGAACGCCGAACCTTCCATGCCATCGGGGATGGCACGTTCGTGGTGGACGGCCGCATCGTCAACCTGAAGAAAAACATGGTGAAATGGAAGGAGTTTCTCTAGTTTTCAGTGAAGCGGCGGGCCGGTCCAACCTTCGCCCGATGCAAAGAGTGCGATATACTGGTTGAGGTCTTACGGAGAAGGGAATTCCCTGCCTAAAGGCTTGCGACGGACTATCTGCCGTCCAAAACGAGAAAAACGAGACAAAATGCCTAAGTTGAAGACTCATACGGGCGCGGCCAAGCGCTTCAGCAAGACTGGCACCGGCAAAATCAAACGGGGCCAGACGAAGACACGGCATATCCTTACGTCGAAGGCGCCGAAGACCAAGCGGAAACTGGGGAAGATGCTGCTGGTTTCGGACGGCGACCACGCGAAGGTAGCGCGCATGATTCCCTACGCCTGACCACGTCGTGGGGCGACTCTTTGGAGTGGTTCCGCGAAAGTTTTGGGCCGTGTAAATGCGTTGCATGGCCCCCGCCGATCCAGATGAAATCGAGGTTTGGCGAGAGATCAGGCTTGACGAAAGCGAGTGAAGAGGTTGACAGCCATCGATAATGGCCTCCTGCCTCCAGCCGCATAAACAGAAACGCAAAAAGGAGAACCCACCATGCCTCGCGTAAAACGTGGCACCAAGCGGAGTGACCGCCGCAAGAAGATACTGAAACGCGCCAGCGGTTATTTCCTGACTAAATCGAAGCTGTATCAGGCAGCGCAGGAAGCAGTAGAGCGCGGCCTGAAGTTTGCCTACATCGGCCGACGGTTGAAGAAGCGCCAGTTCCGCTCGCTGTGGATTGTGCGCATTGCGGCAGCGGCCAAGCTGAACGGTACGAGCTACTCGCAGTTCATCAGCGGATTGAAGAAGGCCGGCATCGAACTGGACCGCAAGATTCTGTCCGACATCGCAGTGAAAGACGCAGCGGGCTTTACCAAGCTCGTCGAGCAGGCCAAGGCGGCAATTGCAGCCAAAGCTAGCATAAGAACTGAAATTTGACTGGCGGAAGAAGCGGCCCGGAGTTTGAAAGGACTCCGGGCCGTTGTGTGTTTGTAGGCAAAGCAGTACGAAATCGCGCCGCCTCACGCAGTGGTTTATCCTGAACCTTACGCATGACTACACGAAGCGATACCGAATCTGACGGCTTTTGACGAGGCCGCGCTGGACAAGGCGTTTGCCGCGCTGGAGCGCCAGGCGCGCGAGGCCGCCGCAGCGCTCGACGGCGAGGCGGCTGTGGAGGCGTTTCGGCTGGAGTGGCTGGGGCGCAAGCAGGGGCGGCTCAACGAGGTTTCCGGCCGCTGGCTGAAGGCTGCGCCGCCCGAAGCGAAAAAGGCGCTGGGCCTGCGCTTCAACGCCCTGAAATCCGTGGTTGAGGGCTTGCTCGACGCGGCGCTGGGCGGCGGGCCGAGCGACGCCGCGCTCAAGGCCGAGGCCATCGACATCACGCTGCCGGGAACGCGGCGGCTGACCGGGGCCGAGCACCCCATCACGCGCACGCTGAATGAGATCGTGTCGGTCTTTGCCGCGCTGGGCTATTCGGTGGGCGTGGGGCCTGAGGTTGAAACCGACTACTACAACTTCGAGTGCATGAATTTTCCGCCCGGCCATCCGGCGCGCGACACGCAGGACACGCTGGTGGTGGCCGAGCAGGAGCGCAAACCGCTGCGCGACCGCCTTCTGCTGCGCACGCACACCTCGCCGGTGCAGATGCGGACCATGGAGCATGCAGCCGCCGCCGGTGCGCATCGTGATTCCCGGCAAAGTGCATCGCAACGACGCAGCCGACGCGACGCACTCGCCGATCTTCCATCAAGTGGAAGGGCTGTGCGTGGACACCAACATCACCTTCAGCGACTTGAAGGGCACGCTGGACCACGCCATGAAGGCGCTGTTCGGCTCGGCGGTGAAGACGCGGTTCTTCCCGTCGTTCTTCCCGTTCACCGAGCCCTGCGCCGACGTGCAGATCAGTTGCATCTTTTGCGGAGGCAAAGGCTGCCGCAAGTGCAAGGACTCGGGATGGATCGAGCTGCTGGGCTGCGGCATGGTGGACCCTGCGGTGTTTGCGTTCGCGGCGGAAAAGCAACCGGCCTACGACCCGAAGAAGATCTCCGGCTTTGCTTTCGGCATGGGCGTGGAGCGCATCGCCATGATGAAGTACGGGATCAGCGAGATTGGGCAGTTCTTCGCGGGCGATATGCGGTTTCTGGGGCAGTTTGTTTAGCAAGTTTAGCGCGCCAACTTGCGAAGAAAGAAATTAATCGATGAAGATACTTACCAAATGGCTCAGAGCTTACTTGCCCGGCCTGCCCGTTGATGACGCGCAGCTCGCCGAAGACCTGACTCTGCGCGGCATTGCGGTCGAGGGCATCTATCCGCTGGGCGAGGGCAACGGCTCGCTCTACGAGATGGACATCACCACCAACCGCGTGGACGCGATGAACCACTACGGCATTGCGCGCGAGGCGGCGGCGATCTATGGGCTGGCGCTGCCGGCGCTTGAATTTCCAGCTGCCAGCGGCGAAACCGGCGGCAAAGCCCTTCTCCGTACAGATCGAAGCTCAGGACGCTTGCGGGCGGTTCACGGCGCGGGTTCTGCGCGGCATTACCATCGGCGAGTCGCGGGATTGGTTTGCGGGCGCGGAAGTGGCGACATACTTCGGGCTGCTCGAGCAGAAGATGATCTCGAACGCCGTGGATGCCACCAACTTTGCCTGGCTGGCGATGGGTCAGCCGACGCACGCCTTCGATCTGGACAAGATCGAGGGCGGCATCATTGTGCGGCGAGCGCGCAAGGGCGAGCGGCTGAAGACACTGGACGGCATGGAGCGCATGCTGGACGCCGGACGATCTGGTGGTTGCCGATCACAAGAAGGCGCTGGCGCTGGCCGGCGTGATGGGCGGCTGGGACACGATGATTACGCCGGAGACGAAGAACGTGCTCGTCGAGGCGGCGTGGTTCGATCCCATGGCGGTGCGGCAAACGGCGCGGCGGCACGGACTGCACACCGATGCCAGCCACCGCTTCGAGCGCGGCGCGGACTTCAACGCGGCGCCGGTGGCATCGGCGCATTGTGAGCGCGATTCTGCTGGCCAATGGGGGCTGGATCGAGGGCGAGCTGGTGGACGCGCGCGTGGCGGCAGCTGAAGAACGCACCGCGCGCCGCAAGCCTGTCGCGCTCGCGCTAAGCGAGGTGCAGCGCATTCTGGGCGCAGACGGTGGACGAAGAGGGAATTACTGCGGCGACCGTTGAGGGCGTGCTTACGGCGCTGGGATGCGGATTAGCGAGTCAGCGAGCCAGCGAGCCAGCAAGTCAGCGTGCTGGGGATGCGGACGTGGCAGGTCGCGCTGCCGAGCTGGCGGCTGGATCTGGAGCGCGAGATCGACCTCATCGAAGAGGTCGCGCGGGTTTACGGATACAACCGCTTCGCCAACACGCTGCCGTCGTTCGGCGAGGGCGTGCGCGCGTTGCCGTGGGCGGAGAAGGAAGCGGCGGTGCGCGGCACGCTGCTGGCGGCCGGGTTCCATGAGGCGATTGGGAGCACGTTCTGTTCGGCGGCTGAGGGGGCATTGACTGCCCCGCAGCCGGCGCTCGTGGTGCCGCTGGGCAATCCATTGAGCGAAGAGGCAGGCGTGCTGCGGCCGTCGCTGGTGCCCGGAATGCTGGCGATGATTGCGGGCAACCTGAACCGCGACGTGAACGATGTGCGGCTGTTCGAGTTGGGCACGGTGTTTAGTGGCACGACGGAAAAGGTCGACGAGCGGCCTTCCCTGGCGTTGGGCGCAGTGGGCAGCTTTGCCCCAGCAGAGCGCGCTACATGCGGGACGTGCCATCGATTTCCACGACGTGAAGGGCGTGGTCGAGCAGGTGCTGGCGCGGTTCGAAATGCGAGCGATGTACTTTGACCGTTTTCCGGCCGAGGCTGGATTGACGCCGGAATGGCTGCATCCGTATCGCGCGGCGCGCGCGGTGGCTGACGGCGTGACCGTCGGCTGGTTCGGGCAACTGCATCCGCGCGAGGCCGCTGCGCGCAAGCTCAAGGAAACCGTGCTGGTGGGCGAATTGTATCTCGACCGGCTCTACAAGCTCCCCGTGCGCAAGCCCGTTGCGCGCGAGATCTCGCGCTATCAGCCGGTGCGGCGCGACTTCTCGCTTATTCTGGATGAGGCTATCAGGTGGGAGACGATTGATCGCGCAATGGCCGGATTGCGGATTCCCGAACTGGTTGATTGGCGGGTGCGCGAGGTGTTCCGCGATCCGCGACTGGGAAAAGGCGAGTATGCGCTGCTGCTGGGCGCGACCTTCCAGGCGCCGGACCGCACTCTACGCGAAGAGGAACTACAGAGCTTTCAGGCGCGCGTTGTTGAGGCTGTTGCCAAGGTAGGGGCGCGGCTGCGCGTGTAAGCGAGAAATTGTGGTCACTCGGCGCTATACTCGAACGCAAATGGGCCGGTTGGTGGAGGGTGGATCGATGGCTGAGTCTTTCTTTGAGTCAGAGACGGCAGTGGACGTGGCAAGCGAGGAACAGCCGCAGGCAGCGCCCGTGGAGCCGGCCGCATTGGCCGTGAGCGTGGACGAGTTTGCGGCCCTGGAGGAGCGCATCCGGCGCGCCGTGGAACTGGTGAAGCGCGAGCGGCAGGCGCGGGCGGCGGCCGAAGAGCGCGCGGCGAAAGCTGAGGAAAAACTGCACGCGGAGTCGCAGGCGGTGGAGCAACTGCAGAATGAATTGCATGCGTTGCGCGCCGAGCGCGACCAGGTGCGGCAACGCGTGGAGCGCCTGCTGGCGCAACTGGACGCGCTGGAGTTGTGAGGCAGAGATGGCCGAAGAACCACGCAGCAGGCAAGACAGCAGGCAAGACTCCAATCCAGGCGAATACGTGACGGTCGAAATCTACGACCAGCTCTACCACCTTTCAGGCCAGGATCCGGAGCACATCAAAGAACTGGCCGCGTGCGTCGACGCCAAGATGCGCGCCGTGGCCGCGCACGGAAAGACAGCGGATTCCCTGCGCGTGGCCGTGCTGGCCGCGTTGAACCTGGCCGATGAGCTGTCGCAAGCTACGTCGGCCGATGTGCAGCTCGGCCACGCCCGCGCCGCCAGCCTGCAGCTTCTGCTCGATGAAGTCCTGGAGGACGCAAGGACAGGGACTAAGGGACTGAGGGACTGAGGGACTAAGGGACTAAGGGACTAAGGGACTAAGGGACTAAGGGACTGATGGACTGAGGGACTAAGGGACTGATCGACTGAGGGACTAAGGGACTGAGGGACTGAGGGACTAAGGGACTGAGGGAAAGGAAACAGACACCAGAGACCAGGGACCGAAGTGCCGACCGGGAGCGCCTGTCGAGGCGTACCCGGAGCCAAACGATTTACTCATTGATTACCCCTCCTCCCCATCCCCTCCCCCGGGGTGAACGGACAATTCCCCTGTTTTCTGCGAGTTAGGGGGCTTGGTTCTCAAGTAAGTCTGCTGTTTTGAGGAATTTCAATACTGAAATCTTCAAAACAGAGACTTTGCAAACCGTGACGCGATGCCAGATGCGATGGCATGCGCACGCAGAGTGTGATTGCTCCCATCTCAAGAGTAGCGAATCGAGGAGAAATAACCTGCAAAGGAAGTGGAGCGGGAAGCGATTGAAAAGAAACGGAGAACGGGGGATTGCAGGCGGGGAGGGGTTGACATGGCGTTGGGGTGAACCCCTTGGGTGAGACAGTTTGTAATTTGACAGTTCGCCGTTGGTTGAAAAATGCTGTTCATTTTGTGGGTTCTCCGGCAGACTCGGTTGCGGTTGGTGAAGCGGAGACGGGCTCTGGTGGAGACCAACCTGTCAAGGAATAGCCAACTGGTGACTCATCGATCCGATGGGCCGGGGAGCCGGGTGAAACCGGCTCCCCGCTTCCTTTGCGGGGCCGGCCACGGCGCCTTTTCCAGGATCGATAGATTTCCCCATGCCTGGGAAAACTCATCTTCGGCTCGCCCCCGGAAGTCTGGGGTGGGCAAGCGGCTTCGAACTCCTCCGGGGTCCTGTATCCCAGTGCCGAGTGGAGCCGCAGCCGGTTGTAATAATGGTCGATAAACTCTTCCAGGTGGGCGCTCAGCTCATCGATGTACTGATACTGATTGGCGTAGATCTCCTCCCGCTTGAGGGTTTTGATGAAGCTCTCGCAGAAGGCGTTGTCGTAAGGGTTGGCGGGACGGCTCATGCTGGGCAGAATGCCGTGGATGCCGAGCAGACGCGTGTACTGTTCGGAGGCGTACTGAATGCCGCGATCGGAGTGATGCACCAGGCCGGGAGCGGGTTGGCGCAGGGTGATGGCGCGTTCCAGAGCCAACAGCGGCAGGCGCGTGGTCAGGGTGCGGTCCAGCGCCCAGCCGACCACTTTGCGCGAGAAGGCATCCAGCACCAGGGCTAGGTAGACGAACTCCTGGCGGAGCCGGATGTAGGTGATGTCGGCCACCCACAACTGGTTGATTGCGGTCAGCTTCATGCGGCTGGCCAGGTTCAGGTAGACCTCCCACTCGTGGTTTTGACCGGGTGGTCGCGATGAAGGCTTTCGGCTCGATGCCCAGCAGGTTGTCTTCGCGCATCAGCCGCAGAACCCGCTTGTGGTTGACCGGCATGCCGCGGCGATGCAGCTCGACGGTGACGCGCCGGTAACCATAGCGGCGGCGGTGCTCGAGGACGATCTGCTGGATAGCGCTGCGCACCTCCATATCTTCTTCGCCGGGGTGGCGTTGCTGAAGGAAACGGTAGTATCCGGCGCGGCTGACCGCGGCCAGCCGGCACATGGGCTCTATCCCAAGGCTGCCTTGCGTCGGCATCTTTTCCCGCATCACTTCCCAGATGCCGTTTCGCCAGAGCCGGTAGTGCTCGGGCGCGGAGCCGCGACCTTTTCGCAGGCAGCCTTCAAAAAATCCACTTCCAGCGTCTTCTTCAGCAGCGCCTTCTTCAGTTGCGCATTCTCCTGGCGCAGGCGCTGCGCGGCGTCCTGGGATTGCTTCTGTTGCTCCCGCTGCCGGGTTTCCCGCCACGAGTACAACAACTGGCGAGAGATGCCCAGTTCACGGCATAACTGCGCCACATTCGGCGCGAGAGCCAAACGGCGCAGCGCCGACTCGCGGAACTCCTTGCTGAACTTGCGATACTTCGACTCCTGACTCATTTGCAGTACCTCCCATTCCCTGCAAACTGTCAAGATGCAATCTGTCTCACTTTGGGGGTGCAGTCCACGTTGGGGTGAACCCCTACAGATCATCGCTTCCGCGGAATAAGTGCAGAGCAAATATACAACCTCCATGGAGCAGAGTCTGAGCAAGAGCCCGGTGCCGGCAACGAAGACGGACAAAGCGGGACCGGAGCGGGGCGACGACACGACCGAAACCCACAAGACTGGGCCAAGTCGGATCTGGAAACGCGGTTTGGGCTGTTAACCGGCCAATCGGTGCTCATTTTCATTCAGTTGATTTGGAGTTTGCGTATTTCGGCGAGGATCTTGGTGAGTCGGTTTGCGAGGCGGTCGAGTCGAGCGTGGGCATTGCCGTTTGGGAGAGATCGGCGCAACACCAGCATTAGATTCTGTGCGACGAGCAAGGAGTCGATGAGCCCATCGCGACCTGTGCGCAGAGGTACGGATGAGGTTTTGGGCTGCGGAGCCAGATGCCGCGGTTGCGAGCGAGCCAGTTGGAACTCCCGCTGAAGATCGGTCAGGGTCACATCCACATATCGCATGGTCATGCCCGGATCGGTGTGGCCGAGCAGTTTCATGACTGCGGCGAAGCCCACGCCGGCGCGAAGCATTTCCGTTCCGTAGGTGTGGCGCAACTGATGCGGGACGATACTGGTGGGCATGCCGGCAGAGTTACAGGCCAGATGCAGGTAGTCTCGGAGACGCGCGAGAAGAGAGACTCTCGATCCATGCCATGCCAGGAGCCGCCCGTTGTCAGGCAGCGGATCCAGAGAGCGAAAGAAGCGCAATCGATGAACGAGATCGCGGACGAAGGCATCAACAGGAACCATGCGCTCCGTTTTGAGCTTGCCCAACGGTACGTGGATCGCCCACTGGTTCTGGCTTATGGAGTGCAGGCAGTCATATGAGAGGTCGACGCACTCGCCGATGCGCATGCCGGTATGGCGCAGCAACAGGAAGGCATTTGCGGCAAGATCGTTGCGGCGCATCAACTCCTGCTGCAAAAGCTGATCCTGCTCAGCGGTGAGCGGACGGGGCAGAGTCTGTGGGGTACGCGGAATATCCTCGCTCCGTATCAGGTGAGCGAGTTCAGCAAGCTTGTGGGCCCAAGCCAACTCGTTCAAGACGGCGCGCAGAGCGATGAGGCGTCCGATGCAGGTTGCGGTGGCCAGCGGTGGGGTCTGTGCGCGCATGCGCGCCATCCATCCAAGGATGTGCGGCTCGCGGTGCAGTTGTTCGAGATCGGCAACTCTGGGGTATTCGGCGCCGAGATAGACAAGGAAGCTGCGTACCGCGATGTTGTAGTTGCGTTCGGTGGCAGGACTGAGCGCGGTGGAGAGGGACTCAACGGCGCGCGCAAAGGCTGGCGCCAGT